>CAVXUV010000016.1:0-284047 GCA_963765095.1 uncultured Alphaproteobacteria bacterium | reverse complement strand
ACTGTTATGTGTCCTCTGCTCGACTCGTACGTATTGCTATGTTGCTGTCGATGATGGGCATGATCTTGTTCACCCGATTGTCGCCGGGCAACGACTATTTCTCGAACGTGCTGCCGGGACTTGTCGTGACGGGGCTCGGCCTCGGGCTCATCTTCGCGCCCGCGGTCGCGACGGCAACGTCAGGCGTGCGCCCCAGTGACGCCGGTGCCGCGTCCGCACTCGTCAACACGACCCAGCAGATTGGTGGCTCGATGGGCGTCGCGTTGCTCAACACCATCGCGGTATCGGTCACGGCTCGAGCGGCCAACCACAGTGTTCCTTCAGGCGCGGCAAAGTCCGTTTTGATTCACGCCACGCTGCACGGCTACGCCGTCGCGTTTTGGTGGGCGGCAGGATTCTTCGGCGTCGGTGCGATGCTCACCCTCGGCTTGATGCCATCTGGCGTGCCCGAGGGTGAGACGGGGCTCGTTCCTCCGGATCTAGATCAGTGGCCACGGATAGGGCGGCCAAGTAGGCATGCTCGTTGGGAATCGGGTAGCTGCCCGCGTTTCTCCACGAGTCCGTGCGCGCGCGCCTGCGCCAGTGCGAGTTCAATCGGATTGAGCCAGTCGCCGACGTGGCCCGTCTCACCGTTCGCGAAGCGCGACAGTCGCTCGAGGAGGTGACCCTCCACTTCGAGTCCCGCGTACTCCCCGAATGACGGTTCGCAGTTTGTCCTGTTCGTGGAAGCAGAGGCCATTCGGTCCCAACAGCGCTCACCGTCATAGATGACGTGGCCGGCCTTGCGATCGGCGTTGTTGGCCACCACGTCAAAGGCCGCTAACTCGGCGAACCAGTCGTGGAACTCGGGGTTCTCGCGAAGCGTGAAGTAGTGGTCCTCCAAGTTGTCATCGACCCACCACTGCAGCGACCCGACACCGAAGGGGCCATCGTGGCCGACCGTTGGGGGCACGAGGTTCGTCGCCAAGACGACGTCGAGTTCGTTCGCACCCAGGCGGCGATGAATGCGCTTGGCCGCCATGTGCAATGGAACGAAAAGCTGGCGCTGCTGGATGTGGGATCCAATCGGGGCCGCTTTGTTGCCGCTTTTCTGGACGCCGCACCCGGCGCCCGCATCACCGCCGTCGAACCGGACGAGCGTTATGCCGACAGCTGCGCCGGTCTCCCGCGAACCACCCTGATCCAAGACCGCATCGAGCGCACGAACCTGCCGGACGGACAGTTCGACGTCGTCCATAGCTGCCACACCATCGAACATCTCGCCGATCCCTTCCAAGCCCTGAAAGATCATGCCCGTGTGCTGAAGGGCGGCGGTCTTCTGGTGCTGGACGCCCCCAACATCGAATTGATCGGCGGCGACGACATTCTGGAAGAATGGTTCATCGACAAGCATCTCTATCATTTCTCGAAGACAACCCTGGGCCGCATGATCGAGGCGGCGGGCTTCACCATCATCTCCCATCCTGACCCCACCGATCTGGTCAATCTCCTCTTCGTCGCCAGAAAGACGGGACCGGCCACAACCGCGATTGCCGCCGATCCCGCCGAGGCCGCCCATGCCGAGAGTTTGATCACGCGCTATCGCCAAACCCGCGCCGCCAATCGCGCGGCGCTGAAAGACGCGACGCGTGAACTGGAGGAGCTCACGCCACGCCGGATCGCGTTGTGGGGCGCGGGACGGCTGTTCGACGCATTGGTCCTCACCGGCGGGTTCGACCCAAAGACGCTGGCGCTTCTGATCGACGCCCATCTGATCCAGTTCATGGAAAGCATCCACGGCACCCCACTTTCCAAACCCGAGGCGCTTCTTTCCACACCCGTGGATGTGATCGTGGTGATGTCGCGCACCTTCGCCGGGGAAATCGCGGAGCGGGCAAAAAGCTTGGCGCCCCATGCCCGCATCATTTCCTATGGCGATCTTCTGGCGCGCGCCCGCACCGCGCGAGCCGCTTGAGGACATCATGGCCCGGAACCTCAAGCCCTTCGCTCCCCTCTCGCAGCGCGAGGCCGCTGCGCTGGAAAACCAGCTACGCGACGCGGCGCGCTTCATCCGCTGTCACTCCGTCGCCTCGATCTTTCATGCGGGCTCGGGCCATCCCGGCGGCGCATTGTCCTCGGCCGATCTGATCGCCTGCCTTTATGGGTCGGAAATGAACGTCTGGCCGGCCACGGTGAACGACCCCGGCCGCGATCGCTTCGTTCTTTCCAAGGGACACGCGGCGCCGGCGCTTTATGCCGCCGGCGCCTATTATGGCTTTTGCGATGCCAAAGCGTCGTTGGCTCTGCGCAAATTGAACAGCCCGTTCCAGGGCCACCCGCATGTGCTGGACCTGCCTTGGGTGGAAACTTCCACCGGCTCGCTGGGTCAGGGCATGTCGGTCGCGCTGGGCATGGCTTTGGGCCTCAAACTGCAGGACATCTCCGCCCGCGTGTATGCTCTTTTGGGCGACGGCGAATTGCAAGAGGGCGAGATCTGGGAAGCCGCGATGGCGGCGGCCCATCACAAGCTGGATAATTTCTGCGTTCTGATCGACTACAACAAACTCCAGAGCGACAATACCAACGACGCAATCATGCGGCTTGAGCCGCTGGCAGCCAAGTGGCGGGCTTTCGGCTGGGAGGTCGCGGAAATCGACGGTCACAACGTCTCGCAAATTCTCGCCCAATTGAAGAATGCCGGCGCCGTCCAAGGGCGTCCTTTCCTCATCATCGCGCACACGATCAAGGGCAAAGGCGTGCCTTATATGGAGAATATCCCCGCCTGGCACGGCAGCGTGAAGCTCACCCGCGAACAGACGCAAGAGGCGCTGACCGCGCTAGGCGCCGACGCCGAAGAAATCAAAGGTCTGCTCGATGTCTGATCCGGCTTTGATCGCCAACAGTGATTCCTTGCGTGAAGCATTCGGCAAAGCGCTTTCGGCGCTGGGCGACGAATTTCCCCAACTGGTGGTTCTGGACGCCGACATTGCGGGCGGCACCGGCGTGCATCACTTCCGCAAGTCGCACGCCAAGCGTCTGCTGCAGTTCGGCATCGCTGAGCAGAACATGATGGCCGCCGCGGGTGGCCTGGCCGCGGTGGGACTGATTCCCGTCGTCACCACCTTTGCGGTATTTTGCCTGCGCGCCATCGAGCAGGCGCGGCTTTCGCTGTGCTATGCCCGCCGCAACGCCAAGATCGTGGCCAGCCATCCCGGCCTGGATGTGGGTCCGGACGGCGGCTCGGCCCAGGCGTTGGAAGATCTCGCCGCCTTCCGCGCGCTTCCCGGCATGACCGTGATCTCGCCTGCCGATCCCACGGAGATGGCTTTGGCCACGCGCGCGATGCTGGAGCATCAAGGACCGGTTTATATGCGGACCGGCCGTAGTCCGGCGCCCCGTTTATTTGGCGAAGACCACAAATTCGAAATCGGCAAGGGGCAAATCCTGCGCGACGGCAACGATGTCACCCTGGTCGCTTGCGGCGTCGAGGTCGCCCGTGCGCTGGCGGCGGCGGACATGCTGGCCCGGGAGGACATCTCTGCGCGAGTGGTCAATATGCCCACCATCAAACCGATCGATACGGCGCTTCTCTCGATCTGCGCCAAGGAAACCGGCGCCATCGTCACTGCCGAGGATCATAATATCTACGGCGGGCTGGGTGGCGCGGTCGCCGAAGCCCTGGCGCAGACCACGCCCTGTCCGATCGAATTCATCGGCGTCAGGGACACATTCGGCGCCTCCGGCGAACCTGAGGAACTGGCGCATCATTTTGGCATCTCCGCGCCCTTCATCGCCGACGCCGCGCGGCGCGTTATTGCGCGCAAAACACCATGAGCCGTTTTTCGCTCACGGGGAAAAACGCAGTCGTGACCGGCGGCAGCCGCGGTATCGGCCGCGCCATCGCCCTTTCGCTGGCGGATGCTGGTGCGGATGTTGTGATCACCTATCGGGACCGTCAAAGTGAAGCTGACGGCGTCGTGAAGACCATTCTCGCCAAAGGTCGCCGCGCCAAGGCCATAGCCATGGACGTCACCGACAGGGACAGCATTCAGGCGGCGGCAAAAGAAGCCGCGAGCTTCGGCAGCGTATCCATCCTGGTCAACAATGCCGGTGTCAACAAACCCACCGACTTCGACCAGATCGCGGATGCGGACTGGGACTTTGTGGTCGGCACCAATCTCAAAGGGCCTTTTCTGGTGGCGCAGACATTCCTGCCGCTGCTGAAAGAGGCGAAGGGCGCGTCGGTCATCCACATCGGATCGGTGAGCGGCCAATATGGCGGTCCCCGCACCGCGCATTATGCCGCGTCCAAAGCAGGATTGATCTCCCTCTCCCAGGTGCTGGCGCGTTTCGGCGCCCCCCACAACGTCCGCTCCAACGTCGTCTCGGCGGGGTTGATCGCATCCGAGATGGCGGCGGGCGGGCTTCAGGCGGCGAGCGTTCAGAAAGCCGCGGAGAACATCCTCCTCAAACGCATGGGCACGCCTGAGGAAGTCGGCGACGCGGTGACGTTCCTGGCCAGCGATGCTTCGTCCTACATCACAGCGCAAACCCTCAATGTGAATGGGGGGCTCTATTTCTGATGGCAAGCGGCAAGACCCTGTTGATTGTCTCCGGCGGCATCGAAGCTGCTGACGCGGCCAGGCGCGCCAAGGAGATGGGCCACACCGTGGTCGTTTCCGATCTCGATCCCAACGCGCCCGGTTTTGCCTTTGCCGATTCCTGCCTGATCGCCGACGTTTATGGACCGGAGGAAACCGCGGCGGCGGCCGAGCGCTATAACCGCAAGATTCGCAAAATCGACGGCGTGCTTTGCGTGGCCGCCGATGCGCCCGTCACCGCGGCGACCGTGGCGGAACGGCTGGGACTTCCCGGATTGCCGGTTTCTGTCGCGCAATTGGCTTGCGACAAGTTGGCGATGAAGACCCGCTTTCGCGACGCCGGTGTGGCCGTGCCGTGGTTTCAAAGTGTGGCCACGCCCCAGGAATTGCAGCGCATCGCCGTGGAGCGGGGCCGCGATCTGGTGATCAAGCCGGTGGACAGCCGTGGCAGCCGCGGCGTCCAGCGCGTGGCCAAGGTGGAAGACCTGGCCAAGGCTTTCGCGCTGGCGCAATCCTATTCGCCGACCCAGCGCGTGATGGTAGAAGAATATCTCGACGGTCCCCAGGTATCGACCGAAAGCCTGGTCACTCAGGGCCGTTGCTATACGCCGGGCTTCTCCGATCGCAATTATGAATTCCTGGAACGCTATGCGCCATTCTTCATCGAGAATGGCGGCGATCTGCCCAGCCATTTGCCGCAAGACATTCAGGCGAAAGTGCGCGATCTGGTGGCGCGCGCGGCCACGGCGCTTGGCGTCACCGAAGGTACGGTGAAAGGCGACATTGTCGTTCACCAGGGCGAGCCCTATGTCATCGAGCTGGCGGCGCGGCTTTCGGGCGGGTTTTTCTGCACCCGGGAAATTCCCTTGAATACCGGCGTGGATTTTATCGGCGCCGCGATCAAAGTGGCGCTGGGCGAGGCCGTGACGGAAGACGACATGACCCCCACGCGGCTTCTGCCCGTGGTGCAACGCTATGTTTTTCCCCAGGCCGGCAAGGTCATGGCGATTAAGGGCGCCGAGGAGGCGCGTACGGTCACAGGCGTCGCGGAATTGGTGATCACCGCGCGGTTGGGCGATGTGATACCGCCCGCCGGCGACAAGCGTCCGTCCGGCGCCATGGTGCTGACCACGGGCGCGACCAAACAGGCCGCGATCAAGGCCGCCAATGATGCGCTTTCCCTGATCCGCATCGAAACGGCATGAACGCGCCTCTCCGCACCACCGGTCTCGGGGCAGAGAAAAGTCTGCAGGTCTTCGCGTTTTTTCATCTCAATCTCGCTTTTTCCTCCATAGAGGAAGAAAACCGCGATCACGTCATCGCCCGCTGCTATTGGCCGCTGCTTGCGCTTGCCGAGGAGGTGGGCCCCATCGGCATGGAGATTTCCGGCTACACGCTGGAAGAGATCGCCCGGCGCGATCCTGCATGGATTGCGCGCGCCCGCGACCTGATTGCCCAGGACAGGATCGAATTGATCGGCTCGGGCTTCAGCCAGATGATCGGCCCCTTGGTCCCCGCCCGCGTGACAAAAGAAAATCTGCGCCTGGGCAATGAAGCGTACGACCGCCTGCTGGGCGTCAAGCCGCGCCTGGCGTTGATCAATGAGCAGGCTTATGCGGCAGGGTTGGTCGGACTCTACCGGGATGCCGGCTACGACGCCATCATCATGGATTGGGAGAACCCTGCCGCCTACCACCCTGAATGGCCGGCGGAAACTCAATACCTGCCGCAACGCGCGCGGGGCACCGATGGCCGCGAGATCGCCTTGATTTGGAGCAACACGACCTTGTTCCAGCAGCTTCAACGGCTGGTGCATGGCGACATACCGCTCAAGAACTATCTGGAATTCGTTCGCAACCGGAAGGGTCCGGCCCCGCGCGCGCTTTGCCTTTATGCCAGCGACGCCGAGATTTTTGGTTTCCGTCCCGGGCGCTTCAAGACCGAGGAAGCGCTGTCGCATGATGAATGGTTGAGGTTGCGCCAGGCCTTCCGCGCCATCGCCGATGACGCGCGCATGGTAAAACCGTCGGACGCGCTTTCCTTGATGAACCTTCCCGGCGCGGGCCGGCGGCTTTCGCTGGAAAGTGCTGAATGTCCGGTGCCGGTGAAAAAGCAACGTAAATATAATCTGGCGCGCTGGGCGGTCACCGGGCGCGATAATCTCGCCATCAATGCCGCGTGCCAGCGCATCTACGAAGCGATGCGCGAGAGCGATACGCCGGATTGGAAAGAATTGTGCACTCTCTGGGCGAGCGATTTCCGCACCCATGTGACCGACCGACGCTGGAACGCCTATCGCGTCCGGCTGAAAGCGGCGGAAGACAAATGGGCTGCGCGGGCAACGCCGGCGCTGCCAAGCACAAGCGGCGTGGATATCAGGGACAGATATTTCGACGTGGAAACGCCCTGCCTCAAGGCGCGGCTGGACCGGCGGCGAGGCCTTGCCCTCACCAGCGTGAAATTCGCAGGCCAATCACTGCCCGCTCTGGGCGGCCTGCCCCATGGCCATTTCGAAGATATCGCGCTTGCCGCCGACTGGTACACCGGTGACAGCGTTTTCGAGGCCCCCGGCGAACACAAGCTCACCGATCTGGAATGGTGCGAGGCGAAAATCTCGCATGAACCCAACGGCGATATTCTGGTGTCCGGCACGATCGACACCGCTAAAGGCCCAATCCATAAGCATTTGCGCTTCTGCGCGGGACATCCGCGTGTGGACTTCGACCTCATCTTCGATTGGGATGACTGGGGCAAGGGTGTGCTTCGGCTGGGGCATTTCACCCTGTTGCCGGAAGCGTTCGACAGGGACGCTCTTATTCTCGCCACCTGCAATGGCGGAGGTCGAGAGATCCATTCGCTGGCCGGCCACACCGTGGATCATGGCGCGCCGGTTTCATTCCTGGTCTCGTCAAGCCACGGCTTCGGCATGACGGAAGGCTGGAGCGAAATCGGCGACGGCCAGACGATGCTGAGAATAGAAGTTGACCGCGCCACGGCGCCTTTGCTGGGAATGCTGACCCATCGCCGCTCGGGCGAGAAATTGTTCTGCCAAATTCAACTTTCCGCGCTGGAGCTGGACGACACGAGAAAGCCCGGCGTTTATCACGCGGGCCCGCGCCGTTTCCGTTTCTCGGTGGGCGCGGCCTGATCGGCCGGCGAACATTCCAATAAGCGGGATCATACAAGCAGGCCGACGGGCGACGCCCCCCGGCATCGCCCGCCTGCCCCATGCCCACCCATTGTATCCCCACGCCTCGGGGGCGACGATTTCGCCGTTTTGCGTTCGTCTGATTTTTGAAAGACCAGGAAATGGACGGATGCGATTGCTCGCATCCGCCATTACCCTGGGGCGTATTAGGCACCCTGGAAGAGAGACAGGATGGTCTGCGGCGCCTGGTTGGCGATCGACAGAGCCTGAACGCCAAGCTGTTGCTTGACCTGCAGGGCCTGCAGCGACGCGCTTTCCTGCGCCATGTTGGCGTCCACCAGATTGCCGATACCGGTCGTCAGCGTATTGGACAGGTTCTGGGCAAAGGTCGACTGGATCGAGAACTTCGCCGCACCGGCCGACAATTTGGCCAAGGCCGAGTCGACATTGGTGAGCGAGCTCTGGATCGTGGCAACCAGCGTGGACGCGCTGGTCTGGGTCGAGATCGAGGCGGCGGTCGCAACCGTCACGATCGTGCCGCTGAGGCTCATATTCTGAGCCGCCACGGTGAGGCGGCGCGTGCCATCGGCGGACGCCAACGCCGTGATCTGGTTCGTCGAACCATTGACCAGGTTGAAGCCGTTGAAGGTCGCGTTGGTCACGATCGTGGTGATCTGGCCCAACAACGCCTGGAAACTGGCGTTCAGCGCCTGGCGGCTCGCGGTATCAAGCGAGCTGTCGGACGCCGAAAGAGCCTGCTGCTTCATCTGGATCAACAGGTCCGAAATCGACTGGCCCGCGGACAGGGCGACGTCGATCGAGGATGTGCCGTTGTTAAGCGAGTTGGTCACCGCGGTATAGCCGGCGACCTGGGCACGTTCGTTCTGGGCGATGGCGAAGACCGCGCCGTTGTCACGGGCGGAGGCCACGGTCATGCCGCTGTTGATCGCGGACTGGGTCTTGGCCAACTGAGCTTGGGTGTCATTGAGGTACTGCAACGCCGTCATTGCAGGGGTATTGGTGTTGACGCTAAAGGACATGGGTCCCTCCATTCTGGGTTCGGTGCAATTGCACTGGGCGTTTTGCCCGCGTGACCCATGGCAAGGGTTGTGCCGTTCCTCGATTCAGAATTGCTTAAACATCGATTTTGCCGGGCGCAGGAAAAAGCCGCCCGGCGAGGTTTGCCGGGCGGCAATACCGAGCGGCAGAATTTGCCGCGTCGATGGCAAAATTTGCCGAGCCGTACCCGGCAAATTGTTCCATTTTGCCGAAAACAAGCCGCGCTTTTGCTGGAAAATTTTGCGTGAAGAAACTTGGCTAGCGAAATCTTACCTCGACGCTTGGGGCAAAAAAAAGAGCGGCGCCGAGGCGCCGCCCTTTCCATTTGGTCGAGATGACGCCGATCAGCCGTTCTGGAACAGCGACAGGATGGTCTGCGGCGCCTGGTTGGCGATGGACAAAGCCTGGACGCCCAACTGCTGCTTGACCTGCAGCGACTGCAACTGCGCGCTTTCCTGCGCCATGTTGGCGTCCACCAGATTGCCGATGCCGGTGGTCAGCGTGTCGGACAGGTTCTGGGTGAAGGTGGCCTGGATCGAGAACTTCGCCGAACCGGACGACAATTTGGCCAAGGCCGAGTCGACATTGGTCAGCGAGGACTGAATGGTGGCGACCAGGGCGGACGCGTTGAGCTGTGTCGAGATCGAAGCCGTGCTGGCGATGGTCACGATCGTGCCGCTGAGATCAAATTCTGCGCCATGGTAGTGACATGACGCGAACCATCGGATGAGGCCAGCGCCGTGATCTGATTGGTCGAACCATTGACAAGGTTGCAACCATTGAAGGTGGCGTTGTTGACGATGGTGGTGATCTGGCCCAGCAAAGCCTGGAAGCTCGCATTCAGGGCCTGGCGGCTCGCGGTATCGAGCGAGCTGTCGGACGCCGAAAGCGCCTGTTGCTTCATCTGGATAAGCAGATCCGAAATCGACTGGCCCGCGGAAAGGGCGACGTCGATCGAGGAAGAGCCATTGTTCAAGCTGTTGATCACGGATTGCAGACCCGCGACGGCACCCCGCTGATTCTGGGCAATGGCGTAGATCGCACCATTGTCCTTCGCGGTCGCCACTTTCAGACCTGAATTGATCTCGCCCTGGACTTGATTGAGCTGACCTTGGGTCTGATTGAGGTATTGCAGCGCCGTCATCGCGCCGGTGTTGGTATTGACGCTAAAGGACATGGGGGGTTCTCCATTAAATTCGGTGGGGGCGCGCGCTTCTCGCGAACCTGGGCAATGACCCGAGCCAGACGATTGCAATCGCCGTGCCGCGCCCCTTAACTTTTTAACATATTGATTTCACTGCAGAATTATCGACGACTGTGTTCATTGCGTTAGGCATGAATTGCCGGGCCGGGAAATCTTTGCCGCAAGTTTCAAAGAAAAAGCCGGCGCGGAAACCGTGCCGGCTTTCCCTTAGTCCTTGGCCTTGCTCAGCCGACTTTGGCTTCCAGGCCCTGCATGATGGTGCGGTTGATCTGGATCAGCGGATCCAAAGGCGCCTTTTCGCGCGTCACTTTGCGGGAATATTTCGAGACGAACAACGACAGCGAGACGATCTTGGCGCGCACGTCCTGGGTCAGCGCATTGCGGTTGTCCATGCAGTCGGCCGCCAGAGTGCGCCACAGGCGTTTGTTCCAATCCACCGCTTCGACCAGCGGCGTGCCCTGGGCATTCTTGCTCTTGGCGTCGAGGAGCGCGCCCGTCACCTGCCCGAACAGGCGGTATTCCGTCGCGCGGGGATCTTCAACTACGCGCTGAACGTCGTGATACGTTTTCAGGGACATAATTCAATCGCTCCTGTTCATAGTCGAATAGCTTGCGGCAGGCGATCAGCGCTTTGTAATATTCCCGCCGGTTGACATCGCGGCTGATTTCCACGCATTGCGCGAGAATCGCGCGGTTCTGGATCGCGCCCATGAATTCCGTCATGCGCAGGGCGAATTCGTTGTAGGGCTCCTCGCTGGTCTCGCCGTCCAGATACATCATCATGATGGCGAGATAGACGAGCCGCGCCGGTGTTTTGGCGTCTTTGGGCTGTAGGATATCTTTTTCGCGCAGGACGCAGGCCTTGTTCTGGATGACCAGGCTGGCGCGTTTATCGCCGTTGGAAAGAACGGCGCCATTAAGCACGAATTTTTCGCCGGGCTTCAGCGACAGTTTGAGCGGCATGCGGGGGGTCCTTGCCTATCTGCCGCACCATAGGCCCTCGAGGTTAATAAAAGCCTGATGTCTCATGGTTTTTCGTTCACCAGAGGTTAAACATAAAGCCCTTTGATGGGGACTGATTTTTGTGATGAAGAGACAGCCTCATGGCGGCCGCCGCAGCGCTCAAAAGCATCAACTCTTTAAGCGGCGTGGACGCCAAGCTGGCCGCGTTGCAGCGGCTGGAAGAATTGTTCGACCAGAAAGCCGCGCAAGACCAGCGCCGTAAATCCAATGTCGCCATCAAACGCGCTGTCCGTATCTGGCATCGGGGCGATATCGCCAAATCCACCCAATGGGCGCTGAAGGCCGTCCAGGCCGACGACACCAATCCCAAGGCTTTTCATATGCTCGCCATGGGGTTGGAGCGGATGGGGCATGTGCACAAGGCGCTTGTCACCTATGAACGGGCCTTCCAGCTCGACCCCGCCGATCCGGAGCTCCTCATCAATCTGGGATTGACCGCCTGGAATCAGAAGCTCACCGAAGGCGCGGCCAAGCTGTTCGAACTTTACATCGCCGCCTGCCCCAATTCCCCTTTGGGCTACAACAATCTGGGCAGCGTGCTGTGCGATCTGGGCCGGCCCGAAGCCGGAATCGAGACATTGAGATCCGCGATCTACCGCATGCCGGACGAAGCGATTTTATGGAATTCGCTGGGCACGGTGTTGGCCGAGCAGGGCCGCGCCGATGAAAGCCTGGTCTTCTATGACGAAGCGATCCGGCTGAATCCCAGCTTCGCCCGCGCCTATCACAATCTCGGCTATGCTTACCAACATTTGGGCCGTCTGGAAGAAGCGCTGGCGAATTACGGTGAGGCATCGAAGCGCGTCATCGATCCGGCCGAAAAGCTTGAGACGCGCCATTCGCGCAGCATCTGCTTGATCGGCGCGGGACATCTGGAGGAAGGCTTCCGCGAATATGAGATCCGCAACAATGAGCGTTTCCGGGCCTATGTCCATCACGTGATCAAGGCGCCGCGCTGGAACGGCGAGCCGATCGAAGGCCTCAAGCTGCTCCTGGTGGGCGAGCAGGGATTGGGCGATGAATTCATGTTCGCCAATATTTTGCCCGACGTGATCCGCGAACTGGGACCCGACGGCAAATTGCAAATCGCGGTCGATCCCCGCCTGGTGCCGCTCTTTCAACGCAGCTTTCCTAACGCGGAAGTGGGCGCCTACGACGACCGCACCTTGGTGGACAAGGACGGCAACAAGGCGCTGCGGTTTATCCCCTTTGCCGCCGACGGCAATGAACCCGACATGTGGGCGCCCATGGCCTCGGCTTTGGCCCCCTACCGCAAGGCGCTGGCGGATTTCCCGCACCAGCCCTTCATCGTTCCCGATGCCGCGCGGGTGGCGGAATTCCGCGAGAAGCTGGCGAAGCTTCCGGGCAAGAAAGTCGGCGTCTGCTGGCGTTCCATGATGCTGGGCGCCAAGCGCGCCAAATATTTCTCCGCCGTCGAAGGCTGGGCCCCGGTCCTGAAAACGCCAGGGATCAGCTTCGTCAATCTGCAATATGGCGACTGCGAGGAGGAAATGGCCCGCGCGGCCGAGCACGGCATCGTGCTGCATCAGGTAGAGGGCCTGGACCTTCGCAACGACATTGATGGTGCGGCCGCCTTATCGGCTTCGCTGGATCTGGTCTTGTCGGCGCCGACCGCGGCGGCAGCCACTGCGGCCAGTGTGGGGACTGAAGTTTGGTTCCTCACCGCCGGACGCACCTGGCCGCAACTGGGGACGGACGAATATCCCTGGTACGCCAGGACACGGGTATTGTCGCCGGAACGCTTCGGCGATTGGACCGCGCTGATGCCCCGCGCCGCCGCCGAACTGGCTGAATTCGCCAAGAAATAAGCGCGTTTTCCAATCCTGCGAACACCGGCTTTCTTCCCCCGCTTGCCAAAGCCATTGGTGGGAGAAGATGTCTTCCGACCGCTTGCCGCGGGGAAGGCAGATGGGGGCAACGAACTATTGCTGCTGCTGCTGCTGCTGGTGATAAAGCCGCTCCGGCATGGAGGGTGTGGGGGCAACCATCGGCCGCGCCACTTTGAGGAAATCTTCGTGCCGCACCGGCGCCTGGGTGGGTTCGATGGCCACGGCAATGGAAAGTTCACTGTCGGCCTGCCCTTTGAACGTGCCGCGGGTGGGCGGCACATCGGCATAATCGCGGCCCACCGCCGCGCGGACATGCCGTTCGGCCGCGATCACATTGTTGGTGGGATCAAAGCCCACCCATCCCAGGCTGGGAAGCCACGCTTCGATCCAGGCATGGGTGGCATCGGCCTCGGACCGGTCGCGGTTGCCGCGATGATACAAATAGCCCGAGACGTAACGCGTAGGCACGCCCCAAAGCCGCGCGATCCCGATCATGATGTGGGAGAAATCCTGGCAGACGCCTCTGCGCTCGACCAGCGCATGTTCGATGGGCGAATGGACCTCGGTCACACCTGCTTGATAGTCGAAGAAAATCATAGATCGCCCGCATCAGGGTTTTCATCGCCGTCAAGGGATCGCCCAGAGGCTTCTCGATGTCGGCGATCCTCATGAAAGTAAGAAGATCGGGTGACGACCGCGCGAAGCGGGACGGCCTCAGCATGTCGAAATGATCGCCGCTCAAGAGGTCGGGCTTATAATGCCCCCATTCCTCATCGCCGAGATGGTCAGGGAGTGTGGGCGGTCCCGCCATTTCCACCACCGCCTGCACCTCGACGCGCAATTCCTCATGCTCGCGCAGCAGATTGAAATGATAGACGGCGTTGCCCAGATGATCGGTATAGGCATAGAGCTGGGCGCGGGGATTGGTGGCGATCTGGAACGAGCGCAAAGTCTGGGGCCCTTCCGACCGGGGCTGCATGCGCAGCTCCATCACCGACTCGCGCACCGGCGCGGTATAACGGAAGCGAGTGACATGGCGAATGGAATAGAACATGGGGCCTTCCGTCTTGGTCCAGGCTTTCTTCCCCCCATGGCGGAGCCATTGGTGGGGGAAGCTGCCTTCCGAGCACTTGCCGCGAGGAAGGCGGATGGGGGTTAAAAGCTAAAGCACCGTCTCAGCACCATAAGTAATGTAGGACGCATAAAGCGCTTCGTGAATCTTTTCGCATTGCCGTGTGATGTCGCTCAGAAAGGCGTCGATCTCGCCGGCCATCAATTCGTCGATCTGGCCGAAATCCACGCTCGCCTTGAGCCGTCCCGCCAGTCGCTCCACCGAGGCGCGGCGCGCCGGCGCTGCTCCCGGCGCAACATGGGCGAGCGCGTCGCTCATCCGGTCGACGGAAAAACATACCGAATGAGGAAATTCGGCGTCGAAAAGAAGAAACTCCGCCAGCTTCTGCGGCCGGACCGACGCGGTATAGAGTTTGGTGTAGGGTTCAAAGGCAGTGCAGAATTTGAGCAGCACCAGCCAATCGAAATATTTCGGCGGCACGCCGTCCTTGCGGAAATAAACGTCCAGCAGGCGGCCCAAAAGCTGGGCCCGCTCGATATATTTTCCCAACTCCAGGAAGTACCAGCCTTCATTGTGGCTGAGGGTGGAATAGATCACGCCTTCCAGCGCCTGCATCTCGTCCAACGCCTGGCGAAACAGCGCGGCTGGGGCATGAACCCAGATGGCGTCGCCCTGCACGGAGGAGAAATGCAGAAAAAGCCGGTTGAGCGTGCCCCACACCTCGTTCGACAGGGCCTCACGCACCTGGCGGGCATTGTCGCGCGCCAAGGTCAGCGACGTGATCAGGGAGGATTCATTATCCCTGTCGAAGGCCAGCCGTTTGGTGACGGCGGACGCGTCTTGCGGCAAGTCATGCCATGATGTGTCTTGCAGCGCCCGGACCACGCGGGCCCAGGACGCCTGCGAATCCTCGGGCGTCTGCTCGATCATGGATTCCAGCTTGACGGCGATCACGCGCGCGGTGTGCTCGGCGCGTTCGATGTAGCGGCTCATCCAATAAAGACTGTCGGCGACCCGGCTCAGCATTATGCGCTCAACACCCAGGTATCCTTGGAGCCGCCGCCTTGGGAGGAATTCACCACCAGACTGCCCCGCGTGAGTGCCACGCGGGTGAGGGCGCCCGGCACCAGTTTGGTTTCGGCGCCGGTTAGGATGAAAGGGCGAAGGTCGACATGCCTTGCTTCGATCCCATCCCCCACGAAAGTGGGCGCGGTAGAAAGCGCGATGGTGGGCTGGGCGATGTAATTCTCCGGATCGGCTTTGAGTTTCTCGGCAAAGGCGGCGCGTTCGGCTTTGGATGCGTGCGGCCCCACCAGCATGCCATAGCCACCGGACTTACCCACCGCCTTCACTACCAGCTTGTCGAGGTTGGCCAAGACGTGAGCCAGAGATTTCTCCTCCCGGCATAGGAAAGTTTCGACACTGCCCAATATCGGATCTTCTCCAAGATAATAGCGGATCAGCCGCGGCACATAAGCATAGATGGCCTTGTCGTCGGCCACACCGGTGCCCAAGGCATTCGCGATCATCACATTGCCGGCACGATAGGCATTGAACAGTCCGGATACGCCCAGCGAGGAATCCTCGCGGAAGATCAAGGGATCGACAAAGTCGTCATCGATGCGGCGATAAATGACGTCGATGCGCTTCAGCCCAGAGGTCGTGCGGGTATAGACCACATTGTCGTTGATCAAGAGATCGCGCCCCTCGACCAGCTCCACGCCCATCTGGCGGGCAAGAAAGGCGTGCTCGAAATAAGCCGAATTGAACACGCCTGGCGTGAGCACGGCGATGGAGACGTCCTGGTCGAACGGCGCCAGCGACCTGAGCGTGGCCAGCAATTCCAGGGGATATTGCTCGATGGGGCGCACCTTCATGCTGCGGAAGATGCCGGGAAAGGCGCGCCGCACCACGTCGCGATTGGCCAGCATGTAGGAGACACCGGAAGGGACGCGTAGATTGTCTTCCAGGACCAGGAACTGCCCCGCCTCGTCGCGCACCAGATCGCTGCCGCAGATATTCACATAGGCGCCGTGCGGGACGGGAAGTCCACGCATCTCCCGGCGGTAATATTTGGAGCCGAAAATCATTTCGCGCGGAACGATCCCGTCCTTCAGCACGGCGGCATCGCCATAGATGTCGCCCAGGAAAAGATTGAGGGCGCGAATGCGCTGAATCAGGCCGCGCTCGACATGGTTCCATTCCTTGGCGGTGACGATGCGCGGCAGAAGGTCGGTGGGAATGATCCGTTCCGTGGCCTGGCTGGCGTTATAGACGGTGAAGGTGATGCCTTGATGGAGGAAGCTTTGCTCGCAAGCCTGCTGGCGGCGGACCAACTCGTCCAACGGCAGACTGGTCAGTCTGCGGTCGAGCGCGGCATAGGGCGTCCGCGGCAGGCCCGCTGGTGAAAACATCTCGTCATAGGCGGCGCCAAGGGCATAGCGTGTGTAGGGCGCGTCCGTGCCCGCCAACGCCTTGCGCGCGGGACCGATGATGGGGTCCGGCGTATTCAGATCTTCGATATTGGCCAAAGCCTCCTGCTGCATGCGGCCAGTGTGGCGTGGCCGCGCGGCGGGTCAAGGGCGCATTATTTGAGAGCGGATTGCCCGAACTATAGGCAGGCCAGAAGGGGAATCCTGATTGGGCGCCGCGGCGATGCGCGTTTCCGCAAAGGAAAGGCCCTTGAGCGCCTTGGCGGTATTGGCGCTGATGCATATGGCGATCACCCGGTCCGTGGGAAGCTGGTCCCGGACCACGCAGGCGGCGAAGGCGGCCGCGCTTTTGGGGGAAAATAGCAACGTCGCGTCGACATCATACGCGCGCAACGCCTGGGCAACCTCTTCCAGCAACTGTGTGGCTTGCTCAACGCGATAAAGGACTTCCCGCCGGGTTTGGAAGCCCCATTCACCCAAAAGTGCACAAAGCGCGTCGCCCGCATCCTCGCCGGACGCGTGCAAAAGAATCCCCGCGGCCGGGTCGGTCCAGCCGCGCACGGCAGCAGCCAAGTCCATGGCATCCCCATAAGCGCTCTGTACACGGAGAAATCCGGCTTCCCGCGCCGCGCTGGCGCTTTGCGGCCCGACGGCAAAAACCGGAATGGTCCGGTTCGGAGTCCGCGACGCCAAGGCGCGGGCGCCATTGGCGCTGGTGACCAGCACGGCTTGAACCCCCGCCAGGTCGAGGGGCGGGCCCTTGAGAAATTCCACCCGCAAAAGCGGCACAAGTAGTGTCTGATGGCCCATTTGGGCGAGCCGGCGCATGATCTCTTCGCCGTCTTGGATGGGCCGTGTCACCAGGATTCGCAGCTGTTTCTTTCCTTGCTTTCGATAGTGGTCATTCTGGTCTAGAGAGGCCCCGCGTGAGGACCGCCCTTGAAGAGACTGACAATATTAGGCCTGGAAACCAGTTGCGACGAAACCGCCGCCGCGGTGGTTCGGGGCTTGCCTCCCGGTCCGGGCGAAGTCCTTTCCAGCGAGGTCTTCAGCCAGAACGAAGCCCACGCCCCCTATGGCGGTGTGGTACCGGAAATCGCCTCCCGCGCCCATATGGAAATCCTGGACGGATTGATCGAGCGTGCG
This sequence comes from uncultured Alphaproteobacteria bacterium, assembly GCA_963765095.1. GTDB lineage: Bacteria > Pseudomonadota > Alphaproteobacteria > Micropepsales > Micropepsaceae > Rhizomicrobium. Next base: position 266,533 of record CAVXUV010000016.1, on the reverse strand, counting down.
CTGGCCCATGCGGGCGTGACACTGGAAGAGGTCGACGCCGTGGCCGCCACCGCCGGGCCGGGCCTGATCGGCGGGGTGATGGTGGGCCTGACCACCGCCAAGGCCCTGGCCCTGGCCAGCGGCAAGCCGCTGGTGGCGGTCAATCATCTGGCCGGGCATGCGCTGACCGCCCGGCTCACCCATGGGGTGGCATTTCCGTTCCTGCTGCTGCTGATCTCGGGCGGCCATTGCCAATTGCTGGCGGTGGAAGGCGCGGGAAGCTTCCGCCTTTACGGGAGCACAATGGATGACGCCGTGGGCGAGGCCTTTGACAAAACGGCCAAGCTGCTTGGCCTTCCTTATCCCGGCGGTCCGAATGTGGAAAAACACGCGGCGCGGGGCAGAGAAAAAGCCTACCCTTTGCCGCGTCCATTGCTGGGCCGTGAGGGGATGGATTTTTCCTTTTCCGGCTTGAAGACCGCGGTGCGCCAGCTCAAGACGCAGAACACCGTCATTATCGACGATGTATGCGCGTCATTTCAGCGAGCGGTCATCGATATTCTTTGCGACCGCACGGCCCAAGCCATGACTCGCTTCCGCCGGGATTTTCCCGGTGCAGCGAAGCCGGTTCTGGTGGTGGCCGGCGGCGTCGCCGCCAATCAGGCAATCGGTGAGACCCTGGCGCAATTGGCGGAAAATCACGATTTCGAAATCCGCGTGCCACCCCCCAATTACTGCACCGACAATGCGGCCATGATCGCTTGGGCCGGGCTCGAGCGGTACGCGCTGGGGAAGCGCGATCCGCTCGATGTCAGCCCTCGTGCGCGCTGGCCATTGGCGTCGTTAGACGGCGAGGGCCATGGTGGCCAGAATGGCGATAGCGCTTAGAAATGTGGCGATGCCGGTCAGGCGATCCAGAAGGGCGACGCTGGGGTTGGAAAGACTCATGGAAAACTCCCTCAAAATCAGACCCAAATGGGTCTTATGCTGCACTGCGATATAAGGGGGTGCGAGTGGCCATTCAAGGGAATGATTTCCAGCCTATATGTTATAACAAAGTGTTAACAAGCATATATAAGCCATTGAATTAAAAACAATATATCATACGCAATAATATTTCATTTACCGAGTACGCACTTGCAGCATAGAAGGGTTGCGTGGAGTGAGAATCGCCACTTGGAACATCAACTCGGTGCGCCACCGAATCCACCTATTGACCCGCTTTTTGCGCGAGCACCAGCCGGATGTGCTGTGCCTGCAGGAGACCAAGGTGGTGGACGAACTTTTCCCAAGGCCCCCCTCGCCAAACTGGGCTATGTCCACCAGGCGATCCACGGGCAAAAGGCCTATCACGGCGTGGCGGTGCTCTCGCGGCTGCCCTTCGCCAAAACCGGCGCGCAGGATTTCTGCCGCGAAGGTCACGCAAGGCATATGGGCGTGAGTTTCGAGAATGGCCTGGAGCTGCACAATTTCTATGTCCCGGCGGGCGGCGACATTCCCGATCCCAGGAAAAATGAGAAGTTCGCCCACAAACTCCACTTCCTCGGCGCGATGGAGAAATTCTTCGCCGCCCGGAAGGCAGAGCGAAATCGACCGGTCGTGCTGGTGGGCGATCTCAATGTGGCGCCCCTGGAAAATGACGTCTGGAGCCACAAACAACTGCTGGACGTGGTGAGCCACACGCCGGTGGAAACAAAACTATTGGGTGAAGCCCAAGCCGCTTTCGACTGGACCGACGCGACCCGGAGCGTGATTCCGCCCAACGAAAAAATCTATTCCTGGTGGAGTTATCGGGCCATCGACTGGGAGGCGTCGGATCGCGGCCGGCGGCTGGATCACATCTGGTTCAGTCCCGGATTGAAGGACGCGCTACACTCGCACATCATCCTGAAGAAAATGCGCGGCTGGCAGAAAGCCTCCGATCATGTGCCGGTGATGGTGGAGTTGGCGGTGTGAGACTTGCCTTGTTGCGTCACGGGCCCACCGGCTGGAATGCGCAAGGCCGCATCCAAGGCCATACCGACATTCCCTTGAGCGATGAAGGCCTTGCCCGCATGCGAGGCCTTAGGCCGCCCAATCCTTTCCAACGTGCCCGCGCTTACGCCAGTCCGATGCAGCGGGCGCGCCAGACCGCGGAAGCCTTGGGTCTCGGCGATCCCATTTTGGACCCGCGCCTGATGGAACAAAATTGGGGCCGCTGGGAAGGCTTGAGCCGCGCGGAAATCCTGGCGCGCGACGGCAAGAATGCTTTTTTGCGCGCCGGAGCAAAATATGACTTCCGCCCGCCGGGAGGCGAATCCACCCGGGAATTGCATGAACGCGTCGAATCCTTCCTGAACGATGTGGCGCGCGAAGAGACCGACGCCATCGCGGTGGCGCATCTGGGTGTGCTGCGTGCCGCCTACACGCTGGCAAGCGGCTGGGACATGAGCGCGCCCATGCCACCTGAACTGGATGTGTCCAAGGTTTTGATTTACGTCTTACCGAAGCGGGCAGGCCCGTCATTGACGCGCTGAATACCGAATTACCCGCCCGAACCAGCTCTGTTTAGCCGGAGAGATTTTGTGCAGGAGAAGGGCGATGGCCGTCGCGGAACAACGGTCGAGCCCTTCGACGAACTCACGACGCAAAAGATCTCGGCTAAACCCAGAAAGGTTCGACTTTACGGAACGACTTCCACCGCTTGAGCGCCTGTTTGGCGATATGGGGTCGCCGGGCGCGATACCAGCCGGCCACCAGGCCCGCGGCATAACGCTCGCCGGGTGTCGTGCGTTTGGAATCGGTTTCCCGCAATAGAGTGGCGATGGTGGCGCGCACATGGGCGATGTCGTTGAGGGCGCCCAGATGCTCCTGAAGCCCGCGCAGCGCGCGCACATACCGCTTGACCTTTTGCTTCGGATAGAGCGGCGCAAGAAATTCCGCGGTATAGCGCAATTTCTTGAGCGCAATGCGCAACCGATGAAGCGTGGCCTCTTCGCCATTGCGGGCCTTGCGGCCCCGCTTCAAGGCGCGGCCATATTGGCGATCCAGCAACCGCGTCGCCACGCGAGGAAGCTTGGTGTCCGGCGCCATGGGCAGCCGCGAATGCGCCAGGCCCGCGACATCCTCGGTGAAAAGTGCGAAATCTGCGCCGCTCACGCACTCCGACGCCTCTTTCCAGGCCCTGTCGCGCATTTCTTCCATCCGCGCCCGGAGGCTGAGGAAGGCGTCGCTTTCATTTTCTTCGGCGGGCGGGTCGAGCAGCTCGGTGAGAAACACATCCAGATCGCGAGCCGGTCCCAACCGGTTTGACAGAATTCTTGACGCGGCCACGCAGATCCATCAGCCAATCCTGCTGGAATTCCTCCGCGAAGGCCTCAAGGACCACTTCCAGCCGGCGCAGCGCCACCCGCAATTGATGCAGGCCCTCGACGGAACGCGAGGCGCGAATGGTCGCCACATTCGCCGTCATCTGGCCCAGACAGTCCAACAGCGTGGCACGAAAAACATCTTCCGGACGCATCGAGCGATTGATGCGGGCGGGGTGCGCCTTGACCGGTTGCGCCGGGCCCAGGCCGCGGCGCGAAAGCGAATGAATGGTGGCAGTCCTGGGCTCGTCCATCGCCGGCCAATCTATGGCAACGATCCGCCAATGCAAGACAGCTTGGACAGGCGTTTTCAGAGAGGGCGAACGGGCAGGCCGGCCTTGGCCAACGCGGCTTTGGCTTCCCCTATGGTGGCCTGGCCGAAATGGAAGATCGAGGCGGCCAGAACCGCGCTGGCATGGCCTTCCGTGACACCCTTTACCAGATCCTCCAGCGAGCCCACCCCCCCGGATGCGATCACCGGCACATGCACCGCGTCGCTTACGGCGCGGGTGAGGGGAATGTCGTAACCGGATTTGGTGCCGTCCCGGTCCATCGAGGTGAGAAGAATTTCGCCGGCGCCATATTCGACCAGTTTTTTCGCATGGGCCACGGCGTCGATGCCGGTGGCGCGCCGCCCGCCATGGGTGAAGACTTCGAAGGGCGGGCCGTTGTGCGCGTGCGCGCCCTGCTTGGCGTCGATGGCAGCGACGATGCATTGGCTGCCGAATTTCTCGGCCGCTTCGCGCAGAAATTCCGGCCGCCTGACGGCCTCGGTGTTGATCGAGACTTTGTCGGCGCCCGCCAGCAAGAGGGCGCGGATATCCTCCAAAGTGCGCACGCCGCCGCCCACAGTGAGTGGCATGAAACAGACTTCCGCCGTGCGCCGGACCACATCCAGCAAAGTGCCGCGCGCTTCGTGACTGGCGGTGATGTCGAGAAAGCAAAGTTCGTCGGCGCCGGCCGCGTCGTAGATCACCGCCTGCTCGACGGGGTCGCCCGCGTCGCGCAGCTGCTCGAAATTGATGCCCTTGACCACGCGCCCGTCTTTCACATCCAGGCAGGGAATGATGCGTACCTTCAGCATCAGCGCGCCCTCACCATGGCGGCGATGTTCATCAAGGCGCGGCCGCACACCGCTTGCGCGGGAACCGCGGTGGTGCGGCTCAAGGCTTCCGCTTCCAGCAGCATGTCCAACGCGTCCGCCAGTTTCTCCTCATTCCAGCGGCTGGTCTGGGCCTTGAAGGACTGCTCGCGTAGGAAATGCACGGGGGGACGCAATTTCTTCATCGCCACGTCCAGGCTGTCGCCGCGGCTGGTGCTTTCCTTGACCAGGGCCAGGCGCTGGAAATGTCCCATCGCGCCTCGCAGCACCTGGGTGACGGAAATATCGGCGGTCCAAAGCCGCTCCAGCGCCAGATCGAGACGGGAAGATCGCCGCTTCCGGCCGCGTCCGACGCCTCTTCGGCGCGGGCTTCGGCTTCATCGCCCATCACCGCGCGCACATCTTCCAGTGCAATGCTCTTGCGGCCTTCGGCATAAAGCATCAGCTTTTCCAGTTCCCGCCTGGTCACACCCCGATCAGAGCCCAGCCGCGACACGGCATCGGCAAGCGCGTCGGGCGCGATGGAAAACCCCTCGCTCCTCAATGTGTCGCGCACCACATCTTCCAGGCCGCGCGCGGTGTCGGCATAGCAGGCGATGGCGGCGGCTTTGTCGGTGGCTCCGAACAATTTGGGCAACCCGCTGGAGCGGGAAAGATCGCCGCCTTCCACCACCACCAGCGCGTCGCCCGGCGGGTCCTCCAGAAATTGCTCAAGCAGGCCGGAAAGATTGTTGGTGGCGCCGCGCACCCTCACCACGCGCCTGCCGCCCATCATGGAGATCGCCGCCGCCTCATCCGCCAGTCGCGCCGGATCGGACAACAGCGTGCTCTCGCTCAAATCCGCGACATTGAAAGGGTCAGCAAGATCGGCGACCACGCTTTTGAGCAATTTCTCCGCCCGTTCCTGCACCAACCCGGCATCGGGGCCATAGACCAGGGCAACGCGAAGCGTCTTTGGCGGATTGGCGGCAAACCGATCCGCCTCTTGAGATTTGACGATCATCGCCGGCCGCTGAAGTAGGCGCCCAAATCCATCCGGATGCGGTCGGCAAGATCTTCGGCGGCGCGACGATCGGAATTTTTCTGCACCGCCAGCGTCGAGTAGGGCGCATTCGACACGTTGTAAGAAGCGAGGCTGGTCTGGCTGCCGCTGGTCACCTTTGCGCCCTTGGCGTCGGTCAAGACATAGCTGACCGTCAGCGTATCGTTGTAGCGGGTGATGGTGGCGTCGTTCTGCAATGCCACGCCGTTCGATTCCTCGGTGAGAGTGAGTTTGAGGAAATAGGCCTTGCCCGCCTCGCGCCCGTCGGAGCCCAGAAGATCGATCAATTGGTTGCGCAGCTCGTAGCCGTCCGTTTCCGGGACGGGCTCGACATAGATCGACGCCAGCTCCGGCCCCAGCTTTCCCCCGCCATACATGGGATGAAAGCCGCAACCGGCCAGGGCCAGAGAAACGCAGATGATGACCAATATTCGCTTCATGCCACTATGTTGACGATCCGATTTGCGACGTAAATGACTTTCTTGGGCGAACTCCCGTTCAAAAGGCGCACGACGGGCTCAAGTTCCAACGCTCTTCGTTCGACTATTTCTTTTTCTGTCCCGGGCGCTATTTGCATCGTCGCACGCAATTTGCCGTTTACCTGCACGGCAATGGTGATGCTGTCGGTTTTGAGCAAGGCGGGATCATGCTTGGGCCACGCGGTTTCAGCCACCAGCCGGTCATGGCCCAGGGCGCGCCAGCATTCTTCCGCCAGATGCGGCATCATCGGCGCCGCCAGGAGCACCATGGTTTCCAGGGCCTCGCGCCTTGTGGCCGCGTCCGCCTTGGGCGCGTCGGCAATGGCGTTGGACAGCATATAGAGCTGGGCCACCGCGCGATTGAAGCGCAGCGCGCCCAGATCTTCCGTCACCGCGGCGATGGCTTTGTGCGCCGCTTGCCGCAGCGATGTGGAACCGTCGTCGGACGGTGCTGCGCGAGTGCCCGGCGCGGGCAGGCCTTCGGCCTCGCTCACCAGACGCCAGATGCGCTGGACGAACCGCCAGCAGCCTTCGGCGCCGGCATCGGTCCATTCGATGTCGCGTTCGGGCGGCGTGTCCGACAGCATGAACCAGCGGATCGTGTCGGCGCCGTAATCGGCGATGATGGCTTCGGGCGCGATCACGTTGCGCTTGGATTTTGACATTTTCTCGGACGGTCCGATCTCGACCGGCGCGTGATTGTCCTTGCGGAAAGCCCTGACGCCTTCTTTCACAATTTCATCAGGCGAGAGCCAGCCGCTTTGGTCACGATAGGTCTCGTGGCAAACCATGCCCTGGGTGAAGAGGCCGGCGAAGGGCTCCTGGACCGAAACCAAATTCAAGCGATTCATCGCCCGGGTGAAGAAGCGCGCATAGAGAAGATGCAGAATCGCGTGCTCGATGCCGCCGATATATTGGTCCACCGGCAGCCAGTAATCCGCAGCGTCTTTGTTGACCGGCTCCCTGGCGTGGCTGTCGCAAAAACGGATGAAGTACCAGGAGGAGTTTGCGAACGTGTCCAGCGTGTCGGTGTCGCGGGTGGCCGGCCCGCCGCATGACGGGCAAGTCGTCGTCTTCCATTTGAGATCGCGGTCCAGCGGATTGCCGCTTTTGGAGAAGTCGATCTTTTCCGGCAGCAAGACCGGCAGATCGCTTTCCTTGAGCGCGACCACGCCGCATTTGGGGCAATGAACCATGGGAATGGGACAACCCCAGGGGCGCTGGCGCGATACCAGCCAGTCGCGCAGACGGAAATTCACCGTGCGCTTGCCCGCGCCCGCTTTTTCCAGACGCGACGCGACCTCGGCCTTGGCTTGCTCCACCGTCATGCCATCGAGAAAGCGCGAGTTGGCCAAGCGGCCCGGGCCGACATAGGCCTCATTGCCGATGGCGAAGCTTTTGGCATCGGCGTCACTGGGCACCACCACCGGCGTCACCGGCAGATGATATTTGCGGGCGAAATCCAGGTCGCGTTGATCATGCGCGGGCAGCCAAAAATCGCCCCGGTGCCGTAACCCATCAAGACAAAATTGGCCACCATCACCGGCAATTGCCAGTTCGGATCGAACGGATGCGCGGCCCGAAGGCCGGTATCGTAACCCAGCTTATCGGCCTTTTCGATTTCCGCTTCCGCCGTGCCGGTTTTGCGGCATTCGGCGATGAAATCCTGCAGCTTGAGATCGCTTTTCGCCAATTCCTGGGTCAGCGGATGATCCGGTGACAAGGCCACGAAGCTGGCGCCGAACAATGTATCGGGCCGCGTAGTGAAGACATCCAGCTTCTCGCCGTCGGAGAGCTGGAACTGAAAATTGAGGCCTTCGCTGCGGCCGATCCAGTTCCGTTGCATAATACGGACTTTTTCCGGCCAGCGGTCCAGCGTGTCGAGCGCGGTGAGCAGTTCTTCGGCGAACGCCGTGATCTTGAAGAACCATTGCGACAGCTTGCGCCGTTCCACCACCGCGCCGGAACGCCAGCCGCGTCCATCGATCACCTGCTCATTGGCGAGCACGGTCTGGTCCACCGGATCCCAATTCACATCGGCTTCGCCGCGATAGACAAAGCCGGCTTGGTAGAATTGCAGGAACAGTTTTTGCTGCTGGTGATAATATTCCGGGTCGCAGGTGGCGAATTCGCGCGTCCAGTCCAGCGACAGACCCATGCGCTTCAGCTCGGCCCGCATATGGGCAATGTTCTCATACGTCCAATCGCGTGGGCTTACGCCCTGATCGCGGGCGGCATTCTCGGCGGGCAGGCCGAAGGCATCCCAACCCATCGGATGCAGCACGCTGTAACCCTGGGCACGGCGGAAACGGGCCAACACATCGCCCATCGTATAGTTGCGGGCATGGCCCATGTGGATGCGCCCCGACGGATAGGGGAACATCTCCAGGACGTAGCATTTGGGCTTGTCGCCATGATCAGGCGTGACAAACAACCGGCGGCGGTCCCATTCCGCCTGCCAGTAATTTTCCGATTCCTTGGCGTTGTAACGCGCCATTTTAAGCCTTTCGATTCGTGGCGTGGGACCTCGCCTCGGTCGAGCAGGCTAGGCCGCAAGTGTCCCGATTTTGAAATTCGCTTGAACCTTATATCGCGCGCGAACGAATTTCAGAATCGACGGACACTAGCAAATTATCAATGCCAGTGTCGTTCCGGTTTCGAAGTTCGCTGGAGGCAGATGTCAATGGTGGCGAACTTCGAAACCGCGACACTGGGAAAAAGATTTACGCGCGGGGATTTAAAGTTGCCAGACGCAATTCACGCGCGCGGGTAAGGATTGCATCTTCAAGCTTGTGCGCCGTGTCGGGGCTGGGCGCGGCGTCGCTCCATATCGCGCCAGTGCGGGTCTGGCGGAAGACGACGACCTTCAGGCCATCGGCGCGAAGATTGCGGTCGAGGATATAGATGGTGACTTTCAGCCGCTCGTTGGGCGCATTGGGCGCCACATACCAGTCGGTGATAATCACCCCGCCAAAGGGATCGGCACTGGCCAGCGGCATGAAGGACAAAGTGTCGAGCGAGGCGTGCCAGAGATAGGAATTGACCCCCAGAGTCATCTTGCCGGAGCCGCCGGCCACGATGGTCGCGCCGGTCTCCATGTCCGTGGTGGTCTGATTGCCACCGCAGGCGGCAAGCACGGGCAGCGTCAACGCGCACAACAACACGGGCAGAATTCGCATCAGGTTCGTTTCCTTCGACGGTTGCCCAACAGGGTCACCGTCCACCCCCTGGCCTGCCCCGGCTTATACTGGCACGGGGGCGACGGTGCAACGGCGCGCGCCTTGTCGCGGGCGAGGCGGTTTGGCTTATGTTAGAAGGACTTATGGCGGGGCGGAAATTTCAAAATGGCAATGCGGCGGGGTTTGCCTGGGCAGGCCTATGCCTGATGCTGGCAGGAACTCCCGCCGCTGCCCAGGAGAGCGGCCTGACCCTTGAACCCTATGACGTGACGCTGGGCGATGCCCAATTGACACTGGGCGGGATGGCGAGCGGGGCCGTGTTCGACGGGAATTTGGAAGGCCAGCCGGCAGCGTCTGGCGTGCTCAAGGCTATGCCCCGGCTGCACCGCGACTATGATTCCGGCCTGTCGCTCGGGCTCGACGCCACTTTGACCGCAAGCGATCCGCTCTCGCGCGGCCGGTACAATGGCGATTTCCTGGAAAAGTTATATGGCGAGGCGCGCACCGGGCTGGGCCGGGTGGAGGTAGGCCTGACCGACGGCGCCGGCTATGACCTGATTGTAACGGGCCCCAAGGTGGACACTCAAATTTCGCTGGACGATCCCCAAACCACTTTTTTCCGCGATCCCGCCAGTCGTCATGCCGCGATCGACGTGTTCGCGCTGAGAACCGAAGTGGGCGCGTCCTCGAATTTCGCCAAATTCACCTATCTCAGCCCGGCGCTGTTCGGTGTGCAGCTGGGACTTTCCTTCACCCCCAGCCAGAGCCGCGAAATCGTCCCGTTCGTCAGCCAAGGGCCGTCCATCCCCGATCGCCAGAGCAACATGTGGGAGGCGGGCCTGCGCTATTCCGACACTGTCGGTCCCGTGGCATTGAGCGGCTATGGCGGCTTGGTCGAAGGCGAAGGCGAGCACAAACTCCCCGGACAAGAGGGCGTGAGCGACCTGGGTGCGGGCTTGCGCGCCGATTATCCCGTTAATGACGATCTTACTCTCTCGCTGGGCGGTTCTTATCGCCAAAGCAATGCTTACGCATTCGACATCGCGCAAAGCGAACAAGCCGGCACCACCCACGCCCAATTCGCTTCGGCCGGGGCGACCTATGAGCAATGGGTGGCGGGCATCGAATATGGCAATGGCCGTGCCGCCGGCGTGGTGGGCCTGCCGCAGCTTGGCCTCAACGGCTATCAGGCGTCGCTTGGCTATGTGCTGAACAAGAATTGGCAGATTACCGGCGGCTGGCAGCGTTTGAATTATGCGCGCTCATCCGGCGTGTTTTTCAACGATGCGGCCCGGCTGGGCATGGATGTGGGATTTCTTGCATCTCAATCTTCATGTCTAGGCCAAGGCTGGGACAACGCGCCAATCGCGCCGATGCCGGCAAAGCCTTTGAGCAGCGGCGCGTTGCGCGCGGTGATGCCGCCCAACGCCAGCACCGGCAACACGGCATCGCGCGCCATCAAGCGCGCGCGGGCCGCCGTCAAAGGATACGCCCCGACATGGCTCTTGGTGGCGAAGATGGGCGACAGGAAGGCGGCGTCAGCGTGCGCGATGCGCAAACCGCGGCCCGAATGCGCCGCCACGGTGATCATCCAATGAGGCCGCAACGCTCGCCAATGCGCCGCTTCGCGGGCGCGCTTTTCCGGCAGATGAAGCCCGTGCAGGCGATCGGCCAGCGCAGGATCGTCCGCGGCCAAAAGAATAAGCCCGCCGGTCCTGGTGCGCAGTGCTTCCGCCAGCGCGCGGCGGCGTCCGGCATCGCGCGCGCGCACAATCACCACGCTGTCCCTGGGCAAGCGGCGCGCCGCGGCGAGAGGATCGGCGAGCCGCTCATCGTCAGTGAAAAGAACCAGCAACCCCGTGTTGAGGCGGCTGAGGTCTCTTGCTAGCTTCGCGCCCGTCATGAGCATTCCGGAAAATCTCAACGCCATTCTGGCGCGCATCGCGGCGGCGCGGAAGGCGGCGATCGCGCCCGCCAGAGAGACACGGCTGGTCGCGGTCAGCAAGACAGTCCCGACCGAGGGCATTCTCGAGGCCTTGGACGCGGGCCAGCGTTTGTTCGGCGAGAACAGAGTCCAGGAAGCCCAGGCCAAATTTCCCCCTTTGAAAGCCCGATTTCCCGGGCTGGAATTGCATCTGATCGGGCCCTTGCAGACCAACAAGGTGAGAGATGCCGTTGGCCTGTTTGACGCCATCGAAACATTGGACCGGGTCAAGCTCGCCGACGCGTTGGCCGCCGAGCGCGACAAGAGTGGCCAATGCCCCCGTCTCTTCATTCAGGTGAACAGCGGCGAAGAGCCGCAAAAAGCGGGTATGATGCCGAAAGAAGCGAAGGATTTTATCGCCTATGTCCGCGAGCTTGGGTTGCCGCTTGTGGGCCTGATGTGCATCCCGCCCGTCGATGACGATGCCGCGCCCCATTTCGCGTTTCTGGCCAAACTCGCCCAGGAGAATGATCTGCCCGAACTCAGCATGGGCATGAGCGGCGATTTTGAAATGGCAATTCGCTTCGGTGCCAGCTATGTGCGGGTGGGCTCGGCGATCTTCGGCGCCCGTCCAAAACTTTAACCGCCGAATGCCTAGCCGGTGATGCGAACCTGATCGCCCGGCCGGACCTGGGCCAGCGCGGCGCGCAAATCATGTTCGGTCAGCGCCACGCAGCCCGCGGTATGCGGATAGCCGTCGCGCGCCAGATGCAGGAAGACCGCGCTGCCCTTGCCCGGGACCACCGGATCGTCATTGAAACCGATGATCACGATCACGTCATAGACATGACTGTCCAGCCAAAGATGTTCGGCGCTCACCGGGTAGGGATGTTTGACCAGCTGGTTGTAATGGGGATCAGCGGGAAAATCGCACCAGCCATCGCCCTTTTCCAAAGCACGTGCCGGAAGGATTGAGCGCGGCTGCTCGATACGGTCAGCCCGCCAGAACAGGCGGCGGAACGGAAAAATGCCGATGGGGGTGACGCCGTCGCCTTCACGCTGTTTGTGGGCGATGCCGCCCGGACCCACGGCACAACGGCGCGGGCCGGCGCCCCAGTCCACCACCGGGCCGGCTGGTGAATTCGAAACAATCAAATCCATGAGCAGAGCTTAACTCAACTCGGGGTTTGAGGCACCAGGGTGGGCAGGGTGATGGATTTGCGATAGGCGGCGATGGCGCGCTGCACCAGGTCGCTATCCACACCCTGGCGGCTCAAAGAGGCCCGCAATGCCGTCACATCGGCGGTGTCGGGACTTGCCTGGGCTGCCGGCGCCGCCGTCGCAGGCAGTTGGGCAGCGGGCGTGACCGTCACTTGGGCCAGCTGGCTGGTCTGGGACGAACCCTGAAACAGCGACAGCACTGTCTCGCCAATATCCTTGCCGGTAATTGCTTGGAATGCCGCGTCGGCCACACCGGAAACCGCGCCCCACAAGCCGCCATAGAGCGCATCGCCGGCAATCTTCTCAGGGATGCCGATATGGGTCCCGGTGATGGCGCGATAAAGCGAGCCGATGATGGGCAGATGCTCCAGCGGATTGATGATGTCGAGCAAATTGTGGAAGGAAAAGTCCCAATCGGACGACTTTGCGGTCGTGGGAGTTCGTGGGCAGGCGGGGCAACGGGGGAACTTACGGCTTCGACGCTCATCCCGTGGTCTAAGCAAATCCTCTGCCAACATAAAACCGCCTTATTGCGAGCACTTGATGATGGTCTGGGCGGCTCGGGGCAGAAATTGCCGCCTTTCGGGGAATTTCTGCGGCGCGCTAACCTTGGCGTGCCTGGACGGAGCGACATGCCCAGCCCCAAGCGCGTCTTCTGGTCGACGATGATGAGGTGCTGCGCGCCTCTCTGGCAGAACAATTGGCGCCGCGAAGGATCCTATGCGTGGCCGAGGCATCGAGCGGCGGGGAAGCGCGCAGCCTGGCCAGGGATGGCGGCTATGCCTTTGCCATCATCGACCAGAGCCTGGCGGACGGCTCCGGCGAACTTCTGGTGCGGGACCTCAAGACCTCCGGTTTCGATGCGCCGATCCTGCTCCTGTCGGGAGACGAGCCGCCGCCGCCCGCGGTCGATCACATCGAAAAACCCTTCCGCTTTTCCGTCCTGCTGGCGCATCTCAATGCGCATCTGGGCCGGCACGCGCGCCAGCGACGAGAGCCCCCTGACGATTGGGCCCTATCTGTTCCGGCCCGGCGCCAAGCTGCTGGTCCAGGGTGCGCGCAAGGTGCGGCTGACCGAGAAGGAAACCGATATCCTGAAATTCCTGCATGCGGCGGGCGCCACCGTGGCCCGCGACACCCTGCTGCACGAAGTCTGGGGCTATAACCCCGCGGTGACCACCCACACGCTGGAAACCCACATCTATCGGCTGCGCAAGAAAATCGAGGAAAACCCAGGCGAAGCGCCGGATCCTGCTGACCGAGGACGGGGGCTACCGGCTGGCGCCCCGCCTCGAGATACTTTCCCAGGTAGAACCAGCCGCTCTAGGAAGTCATCCTATAACGGGCGTTAACCCTTGCCGGCCGACCATAGGGGCATGGCGAGAGAACGCACGCCACGCCTGAACCCAAATGGCAGAACGCCCGTGAAGGCCGCCGGCGCGGCCGCGCGCTTTCGCGATCCCGACGAACACGCCCGCGCCGCGCAAAAAACGCATCTGGCCCTTTGTGCTGTTGATGCTGTTGGCCTGGGGCGTGATTTTCGGAGCGGTGTTCTGGTCGCATTTCCTGTCCGACCTGCCGGATGTGCGCACGCTGATGGTGGCGGCGCCGTCGCGTGACGTCACCATTCTGGACGATCACGGCCGCATGATCGCGCGGCGCGGCCTGACGCAAGGCGCCACAGTCAAAGTCGAGGACCTTCCCGCCTACGTCCCCAACGCCTTCATCGCCATCGAGGACCGCCGCTTCCGCGAACATTTCGGGCTCGATCCCGATCGGCATGGCGCGCGCCAGCGTGCGGAACATGATGGCGGGCCATGTGGTGCAGGGCGGCTCGACCCTGACCCAGCAACTGGCCAAGAACCTGTTCCTCAATCCCGAGCCGCACCTTCGACCGCAAGATGCAGGAAGCGATGCTGGCGCTTTATCTGGAGTCGCGCTACTCCAAGAACCAGATCCTCACGCTCTATCTCAACCGCGTCTATTTCGGCGCCGGCGCCTATGGCATCGAAGCGGCGAGCGAAAAATTCTTCGGCAAGCATGCGCGCGAATTGAGCCTGACCGAGGCGGCGATGCTGGCCGGCAGCGTCAAGGCGCCGGCCCGCTACAATCCGTTGGCCGATACCGATGCATCCCTGGCGCGCGCCGAGCTTGGTGCTGCGGCGCCATGCAGGACGCCGGGTTCATCGACCGCGCACGCCGCGCGCGGCCGCCGCGACCCGGCCGCGCATCGTATCGCAGCGCGGGCACGCCGGATTCCGGCTATTTCGCCGATTGGGTGGTGGCGCAGCTGAACGGCCTGTCGGCACGCGGCGCTCGAGCCGGTGATCGTCGAGACCAGCTTCGATCTGACACCCAGAACCTGGCCGAACGTGCGGTGGACACGCGGGCTGGACGGCGAGGGCGAGAAATTTCGACGCCGGCCAGGGGCGCTGGTGGCGATGACGCCCGACGGCGCCATCCGCGCCATGGTGGGCGGGCGCTCCTATGCCCAGTCCAGCTTCAACCGCGCCACCGACGCGGTGCGCCAGCCCGGCTCGCGCCTTCAAGCCATTCGTCTATCTCACCGCCTTCGAGCATGGCCGCACGCCCCGACGACGTCATGCATGACGGGCCGGTGGATATCCATGGCTGGAAGCCGTACGGATTTCGAAGGCGAATATCAGGGCGACGATGACGCTGACCAAGGCCTTCGCGGAATCCTCCAATTCGTCGCCGCGCAACTGACCGACGAAGTGGGGCCGAAGGAAGTGGCCAGGACCGCGCGGCGGCTGGGCATCGCCTCGCCGCTGGACGCGAGTGGCTCCCTGGCGCTGGGCACTTCGGGCGTGACGCCGCTGGAACTGACCGGCGCCTATGCCGCCTTTGCCAATGGCGGCAACGGCGTGACGCCCTTTGGCATCCTCACGATCCACACCAGGCCGGGAAAATGCTCTATCGAGCAAGGCGCGTGGCCTGCGCCGTGATGATCGCCCGCCAACAATGCGGCCATGACCGGCTGATGGTCGAGACCGTGACCAGCGGCACCGGCAAGGCGGCGCGGCTGGACGAACGGCCCAGCGCCGGCAAGACCGGCACCACCCAGGATTTCCATGACGCCTGGTTTGTCGGCTTCACCGCCGATCTGGTGACTGGGCGTGTGGGTCGGCAATGACAATTCCAGCGCCGATGAAGAAGGCGCACCGGCGGCGGCTTGCCGGCGCATATCTTCCACGCCTTCATGGAGGATGCCGAACAGAGCCTGCCGGTCAGCGCCCGCTGGTGGGACACTCGTTGCTGGCGTCAACCGACGCCGAGCCGACGCGCCGCGCCAAGCCCGACACCGGCAGCGCCGCATGACCGGCAAGCCCGCAAGATCCTTCGAGCGTCTGCTGAACAGCCTGTTCGGCGGAACCTAATTTGCGCCTCGGTCCGCTCCCCGCGCGCAGAGCATGCCGTGGGACAGCTGCCCGTAGCAGCTGCGCGCGAAGCGAGAGGCGGAGGGGGCCAGTTATATCGAAGCAGATCTCGCCATGATCGCGCAGCCATTTGCGCGCGCGGCCGTGTCGGGCGAGAGGCTGTGCACATGCGCCCAGAAGGCTGGGAATGATTTATCTCCTTCAGATGCGCCACTTCATGGGCCACCACATAGTCGCGCACGATAATCGGGCGCGAAAATCAGCCGCCAGGAAAAAGACAAGCGACCGCGCCGTGGCTGCAGGAGCCCCAGCGGCTTTTGGTGTCGCGCACCGTGATGCGCGGCGGCCGGCGCCCAGCCGCGCGGCATATTCCAGGGCGCGGGCCGCGAACAGCGCCCGCGCCTCGCGCTTGAAGAAATCCAGCAGACGCGCGCGGCGCATGTTCGAGCCGGCCGCCGACCAGAATCGGTGCCGTCTTCGCGTCCAGACCGGTGAGGGACCCGCGTGCCGGGCTGTGGCGGATGGGATGGCTCACGCCCAGATAGGGCACCATCGCGCCCGGCATGAGCGCCACCTGCTGCGGGCACGCGCCTGCAGCTGGCGCGATATCCATTCCGTTTCCCGTCGCGCAAAAGCCATCGCCGGACCGGCGCCGCCGCGCGCCGGCGCAGTGACGATGACTTCGCCAGTGGCGGGATTGACGCGCATGATAATACGCCGCGCCCGGGGATTGAAACGCACGGAAACCGCGACATCGGCGCCGTCCACCGCCAGCAATTCGCGGGGGCCACGGCTCGCTTTTCGCGCGGCTTGGCTTTAGGCTTGCCACGCGGAAAAGGAACTTCAGCATGTCAGAACGTCCACGTTTTCATCTGGCATTTCCGGTGCGCGATCTTGCCGAAGCGCGCGCCTTCTATGGCGATCTGCTCGGCTGTCCCGAAGGCCGCTCGAGCGATGAATGGGTCGATTTCGATTTTTTCGGTCATCAGATCGTTGCGCATTTAAGCCTGAACGAGGCCGGACACAAAGCACATAATGATGTTGACGGCGACAAGTTCCGGTGCGCCATTTCGGCGTGATTCTGTCCATGGAACAATTGGAAGGCGCTGGCCGCGCAGACTGAGTAAACGGAAAATTTCCTTTATCATCGAGCCCGGCATTCGTTTCGAAGGTTTGCCTGGAGAACAGGCAACATTCTTTTTCCTCGACCCTTCGGGCAATGCGCTGGAGTTCAAGGCCTTTCATGACGACTCTGCCATTTTTGCGCACTGATCGCGTCGCCATTGCGGTGGGCGCGGGCGGCGCCTGCTTGTTTTTGGGCGCGTTGGGCTTTCAATATATCGGCGGCATTCTTCCGTGCGAGATGTGCCATTGGCAGCGCTGGGCCCATATCGCCGCGGCAACCGTGGGAATTTTGGGCGGCTTGTTGGTCAAGCGCGAATCAACCGCGCGCACGCTGGCCTGGACCGCGATTGCCTTTGTGCTGCTGTCGGGGCTGATCGGCGCCTATCAGACCGGGACCGAATATCACATCCTCCCCGGTCCGGCCGCCTGCACGGGGCATCGCTATATCGTGGGCAGCAATATGCCGCCGCCGGAAGTGCAATGCGATGTCGTCACCTGGTCGCTGTTCGGCCTGTCGATGGCGACTTACAATGCGCTTTGCTCCTTCGCGATTGCCGCCCTGGGCGCTTTCGCTCTGTTGAAAGGCGCGGGCCCGTCGCGCCAATGGCAAAGCCATGCCGCGTAAGACGAGACCCAGAGCGCCGGGCGCTGCTCTCGACACCGAGGCCATGATCCGCGTCGATCATGCGGGAGAATATGGCGCCGTGCGCATCTATGAGGGCCAGCTCGCGATCCTGGGCAAGCGCAATAGCGCGGCCGCCATCCGCCACATGGCCGAGCAGGAGCAGCGGCACCTGAAGGAATTCGACCGGCTGGTCAATGCGCGCAAGGTGCGCCCGACGGCACTCGAACCGCTATGGCGCGTGGCGGGATTTGCCTTGGGCGCGGGCACCGCGCTGTTGGGCGAGAAAGCGGCTTTCGCCTGCACCGCTGCCGTCGAAGAAGTCATCGATGCCCATTATGCCGCGCAGATTGCGGCACTGGACGACAAAGACCCCGCAGCTGAAAGCGACGGTGGAGGATTTCCGCGCCGACGAGGCCCAGCATCGCCAAGTCGCCTTGGATCATGGCGCGGAACAGGCGCCGGGCTATCGCTTATTGAGCGAGGTCATCAAGGCCGGGTGCCGGGTGGCGATAAAGTTGTCGGAAAAAATCTGAGGGTCTTGGCCGAGCTTACGGTTCCAATTCGGAGTCCCAGTACAAATAGTCGGCCCAGGATTCGTGCAGATAATTCGGCGGAAATTTGCGGCCGCGTTCGCGCAATTCGGTCACCGTGGGCTGATGCGGCCGCTGGCGCGGATGCATGCCGGCCTGTGACGGCAGCCGGCCCCCCTTCAGGAGATTGCAAGGGCTGCAGGCGGTGACGACATTTTCCCAGGTGGTCCGACCGCCTCGGAGCGCGGAATCAAATGGTCGAAGGTGAGGTCCTTGGGATCGCCGCAATATTGGCATTCGAACCGGTCGCGAAGGAAGACATTGAACCGGGTGAAGGCAGGATGGCGCGCCGGCTTGATATAGGTCTTGAGCGACACCACCGAAGGCAGCTTCATTTCCAGCCGCGCCGAGTGCACCACCCGGTCATATTCTTCCAGGATATTCACCCGCTCCAGGAACACGGCCTTGATCGTGTCCTGCCAGGACCAGAGCGAAAGAGGGTAATAGCTCAATGGCCGGTAATCGGCATTGAGCACCAGCGCCGGACAATTGCTGGCTGAACGCAAAGGGGTCAGCACGGCTCTAATCCTGTGAAGGCAGCGTCTCCTCTATGCCGGGCTCATAGTAAAAGCGATTCGAGGTCATCCTCAAGCCAGCAGAATCAACTCATCCAGGGTGCTTTGGTCTTGTGACAGCCACGCTAAAGCGGGCAGCAAATAGGCCCTTCCGTCTTCAGGCGCCCCGCCAAAGCCAAAGCGAGGAAGTTTCCCGCCATGGCAAGGCCTTCTCCGTCGATGCCATGGCCCATGCCCGGGGCCAGATGCCATTGCACCGCCAGGCCTGCCGCGCCCAGGCTCGTCGCTGCGGCGAACATCGCGCCGACCGGAATCACGGTATCGGCATCACCATGGGTGAGAAGAATGGGCGGTTTGGCGACCTTCCGCAGGCGGAGGATCGGCCAGCAGGCCGGAAAATCCCGACAATGGCGGCGGGGCCCCGCCGCAATCCCAGATGCAGCGCCAGCATGGCGCCCTGGCTGAACCCGGCCAGGATCAGCCGCTCCGGCCCCAGGCCCAGCGCAGCAAGCTCTTCGTCCAGGAATTGGCCGATACGGGGGGCGGCCGTCGCCACCCCGCCCCGCATGTCATGGGGGTCCAGGCGCTGAATGGGAAACCATTGGAAGCCCGAGGGCGCGCCCGGCACCCGGTCGGTGCGTTGGGAGCGACAAAGGCCGCGCCGGGAAGTTGCGCCTGCCAATGCGGCGCCAAGCCGATCAAATCATTGCCGTCGGCGCCATAACCATGAAGCAACACCACCAAGGCGGTGGCTTTGCCCTGCGCGGGCGGCAAGCGGGGACCGGAGAGCACTGCCATCGAGAAAATGTTTTAAATTGCGGCGATGATCGTTACACGCTTCGCGCCATCGCCGACAGGATATCTTCATCTGGGTCACGCCTTCGCCGCTTTGACCGCGGCGCGGGCCGGGGAGCGTTTCCTGCTTCGCATCGAAGATCTGGACAAAGACCGGGCGCGGGAAGAATTCGTCGCCGCGATCTTCGAGGACCTGGCGTGGCTGGGCCTCACTTGGGAAGAACCTGTCCTGCGGCAATCGACGCGCTTTGAGGCATATCGCGCGGCGCTGGATCGTCTTGTGCCTTTCACCTATCCCTGCTTTTGCACCCGCAAGGAGATCGCGGATGAAATTTCTCGTGCCACGGAAGCCCCGCACGTTGCTTTTTTGCAAACGGGGCCCGACGGGCCGCTTTATCCGGGCACGTGCCGAAAATTATCCCCAGCGGAGAGACAGGCCCGTATGGGGAGCGGCGCGCCTTATGCGTTGAGGCTCGATGCCGCCAAAGCGGCAGCGGTGGCAGGGCCGCTGACGTTCCATGAGCATGGCCACGTGCAGACCGTGGATCCGCTCTTGTTCGGCGATGTGGTGCTCGCACGCAAGGATATGCCCGCATCCTATCATCTTGCCGTAGTCGTGGATGACGCGTACCAAGGCGTCAATCTGGTCACGCGGGGCGAAGACCTTTTGCCTGCCACCCATGTGCAGCGCCTGCTGCAAGCCTTGTTGGATTTTCCCGCGCCGTCATATGCCCATCATCGCCTGATCCTGGATGCGGACGGGCGAAAATTCTCCAAGCGCAATCAGGCTGTCACACTGCGCGCCTTGCGGACGGAAGGCGTCGCGCCAGCTGCGCTAGAGGCGCTGTTCTGACGGTGGGCATTCCCAATCGCCGGATGATGACAACAAAAACTAGGAAAGACCCTGCCAATCCCACCGGTGATGGCGCCACCACGAACAAGGCGATGGCGATTTGGGAAGCTGCCAGCAAAACAATTTCCACGCGATCAAATGTCCGCGCCCGCCAGAGGAACGCAATAGCGACCGCCAGAATAGGAAAATCATAAAGAAAGAGATAGGGCGTCGCCGGCAAGGTCGCGGCGCAAAGGCCCGCACATTTGAGGGAGAATTCCGCAGGGCCGCGCCACAGCCAGGCGACGAAAGCCGCCATCCCGATCGACAGCAGACCCTGTGCGGCGAATGCGGTGCGGTCGGCCACGCCGCTCATCCGCAGGAGACCATAGAGACTTTGCAACTTGTTGAATCCGGCATGGCCCTGGCTGAGGAAGTCATTGCTCATGCCGCCCAAATGCGCGGCAAAAGCGGCGAGGCTGTCGGGCGCGAAGAGCCATGAGAACAACAGGATCGTCAGAGTGGTGGCAGCGGCTGAGGCGAACGCGCGCCAATAGCCGCCAAAGATGAGCGCGATGGGGAAAAGCAGACCGAAATGCGGTTTGTAGGAGAGGAACCCCAGAAACAGCCCTGCCAGCAGGGGACGTGTTTCAAGCTGCAGCAGGATGCCCGCCATCAATGCAGCGGTGAAAAATCCATTTTGCCCGACCATCGCGCAAGCCAGTGTTGCCGGCGCGGCGAATGCCAGCAGCGCCGCCCCGCGTGTCCGCGCGATCTGGACGATGCCGGTCAGATAAAGCGCAAGACTGACGCCGACCCAACAGAGAAACGCCGCGCCATATGGCATGACGGCCAGAACCATAGCGACCAGGAGGAAAAGCGGCGGATAGGCCCAGCCGAAGAAACCGGCCGAGGCGCCATGCATCAAGTCGCGCTGGAGCGCATGAAGGGTCGGCCAGTCATAGGCCTGCGCCGCTTCGCCTGCGAGCGCCAGATGGCCGGCGCTCCAGAAAGAGATGAAATCGGTGGCAAAGGGCGCGCCATGAGCATCGGTGATCCAGCGGTGGGCCAGGGCCATGATGGCGAGATGGGCCAGATAGGCGGCCGAGATGCCGCCTGCGATGGTCAGCGCCCATGGCGATGGCGAAGAGTTCAATGCTTTGGCCATGGCCCCCATTGTGGCCATCAGCGATTGCCGAGTGCTTAACCCGGCTGGCTGGCTCTTAGCTATCTCCTTATGCTAAAGGCGCGGCCATGGCCGACACCCATCCCCTGGACCGCCTCTTTGCCACCATCGCGGCGCGCCGCGCGGCGGGCGATACGACGGCGTCCTATACCGCCAAGCTGTTATCCCAAGGGGTGGAGAAATGCGCCAAAAAATTCGGCGAGGAGGCGGTGGAGGCCGTGCTTGCCGCCGTGTCCGGCGACAAGGCCCATCTGGCGGCGGAAAGCGCCGACGTTCTTTATCACCTGTCGGTGCTGTGGGCGGCGGCGGGCATTACCCCGGAAGACGTCTATGCCGAACTCGAGGCGCGCGAGCAGCAATCGGGGCTGGCGGAAAAAGCGTCGCGCAAGAGTTAAGAGTTGACCTCTTCCTCTTCGGACAGGCTTTTCACCAGGTCCAACACGCGTTTGCGCACTTTGGGATCCCTGATCTTCATGAAGGCCAGCGAGAGCTGTAGTCCTTCGCCCGAGGAAACAAATTCCATCACCGGGGCGCCGCCATTGCTTGAGCCATCGGACGGCGCGCCTACGCCATCATAGAAAAAGTCGATCGGCACATCCAAAATCCGCGCGATCTCGAACAGACGGCCGGCGCCAATCCGGTTGATGCCCTTTTCGTATTTCTGGACCTGCTGGAAGGTGAGGCCCAAAAGTTCCCCAGCTTCTCCTGGCTCATGCCGATCAGCATGCGCCTTATGCGCACGCGGTTGCCGACTTGGCCGTCTATGGGATTGGCTTTCTTGGTCACGGTCGCATCGATAACTTTTCGCGAACTTAGCGGCCCGGTCATCGAACTGAAAGAAATTAATTCCGCAAGATTCGGCTTCGGGTTCCCAGCTTGATAAGTCCCAATGCAACTGCCCCCAACAAAAGCAGCGCAAAGGGAACATCGCCATAGCGCGCATACAATGTGGAAGAAAGCGCGCGCGGCAGCGGTGCATCGATCGCGCCCATGCGATCAAGGCCAAGGCGTGCGGTCACGCGGCCAAGCGGGTCGATCATGGCGGAGATCCCCGTGTTTGCGGCGCGCGCGACAGGAAGCCCTTCTTCAATCGCGCGGGCCCGAGCAATCACGAAATGCTGCATCGGACCCGCCCAAGGACCGAACCATGAATCATCGGTCACATTCACCAGCCAGCCCGGTCGCTGACTTGCTGTCACTGCGCCAGGGAAAATGATCTCGTAACAAATCAGCGGCGTGACCTCGGGCGCGCCTGGAACCGCGTAAATGTGCGGGCCGTCGCCGGCGGAAAAGCCCGTTTCGCCCGCGGTCAATTTGGTGATGCCGAGATGGTCGAGAAATCCGGCGAACGGCACATATTCGCCGAACGGCACCAGATGGAATTTGTCGTATATGGCCGCCAATTTTCCGCCGGGCCCGAAAATATAAAGAGAATTATAGAATTGACGCCCCGACGCGGATGCGCGCGCCGCCCCCGTGATCAGGCTGCGGCCGCCTCGGGTCAGCGTGCCGATCTCCGCCAGCGCGGCGGGCGAACGATCGAGCAGAAAGGATGGCGCCGCTTCGGGCCAGACGATGTGCGTGACCCCTCCGGGCTTTTCAGACAGGTCAATCAGCCTTTGCCAATTGCGCACGACCAGACGGCGCACATATTTCTGGTTCTGCGGAATATCCGGCTGCACCAGGCGCACCATGACATTGGGAACATTCTGGCTGGGCGTGTCGGCGAGCCGCGCCTCGCCATAAACCCAGAGCCCACAGAACAGCAGGACCATCGCCAGCGGCATGGCGAACCGGTGCTTGAAGAATTCCGCCAGCGACGCGCCCAGGAGAATGGTGAGAAAGGAAAGCCCATACGCGCCGATCAACGACAGGCTTTGCATCAGGGGCCAAACTGCAGCCCAGCCATATGCGGGAAGATTCCAAGGAAAACCCGTGAGGGCATGGCCTCGCACCCACTCAGCGGCGGCATAGAGAGCGGAAAAAATGAAAAGACGTTCATAACCGCCGCACCAGAAGCGCATCGCGATCGCGCATGCAACGCCGGCATAAAGCGCCAGGCCCGCGGTCAAGAGCAGGATAGCGAAAGGCAGTTGCCAAAGATGCGCCCCTGGATCGACCATGAAGGCATAGCCGATCCAATGCCAGCCGATCAGGTATTGGCCAAAGGCGAAGCTCCAGCCGGAAGATCCGGCGGACAACCAGGGACGCCTGCTTTCCGCCGCACCGTCAAAAAGAAGAATCAGCAACGCGAAACCCAGAAGCAGGGCGGGAAAAAACTCGACCGGGGCAAAGCCCAGCGCGGAAACAGCGCCGGTCAGGAACGCAAACCCAATGCGGCGCCAGCCCGCAAGCTGGCCGATCCTGGCGGCGGAAGACTCGAGCCACGCTGTCATGCCGGAGGATATTGCTCGAGCCGCCGGATGCGAAGCCGCTTGATGCGGCGCGGATCAGCCTCCAGCACTTCGAATTCATAACCGCCAGGATGGGCGATGATCTCGCCGCGCTGCGGCACCCGGCCCACCAGCGAAGCCACCAACCCGCCCAGGGAATCGACATCCTCGTCGGCTTCCGGCGTGGCAAGATCGATGCCGGTTTCGGCCTTGAAATCCTCGAGCTCGACCCGGGCATCGGCCACGTATCCGTCGTCTTCGCGCTTCAAGGCCGGGGCATCCTCGTCATGCTCGTCGGCGATATCGCCCACAATTTCCTCGATGATGTCCTCGATGGAAACCAAGCCGTCGGTGCCCCCATATTCGTCGATCACCAGCGCCAGATGCGTATGGCTCGCCTGCATCTTGACCAAGAGATCCAGCGCTCGCATCGAGGGCGGCACGAAAAGGATCGGCCGCTTGACGCTGGCGATCGAGATCGGGGCCAGGTGATAGCCATTGGCGCCGTCGGGTTCGAGCAAGCCCAGCACGTCCTTCACATGCACCAGGCCGGTGGGGTCATCGAGATTTTCGCGATACACTGGCAGGCGGGAATGTTTGGCCTCGCGAAACAGGCTCACCAGTTCGGCCAGGGGAATCTCTTCGTCCGCGGCGATGATCTGGGCGCGCGGCACCATCACGTCGGACACTTTCAACTCGCCGAAGGCCAGGAGATTGGCGAGCATCACGCGCTCTTGCTCGGAAAGCGCCGGTTCCTTGCGCTCGCTTTCCTCGATCACCTCTTCCAGGCTTTCGCGGATCGCGGCGCTGGACGCATCCTCGCCGCGCAGAATCTGCATCAGGCGCTTCAAGAGTGGTGGATGGCTCTGCGCTTCGCTCACGCGTCCGCCTCATAAGGATTGGCGATGCCGAGACGATCGAGGATCGCGATTTCCAAACCTTCCATCCGCTTGGCCTGACCCGCGCGGACATGATCGTAACCGGCCAAATGCAATATGCCATGCACCACCAGGTGACTGGCGTGATCGGTGAAACGCTTGCCGGTTTCCTTGGCCTCGCGGCGGGTTACGCCCAAGGCCAGCGCGATATCGCCGCGATAACCCTCGCGGTTGGGCGTAGCCGGAAACGACAGGACGTTGGTGGATTTGTCCTTGCCGCGAAAGGCGCGATTAAGGGCTTTGAGCTTGCGGTCGCTGGACAACAGCACCGTCAGGGAATAGGCGCCGCGAAATCCGGCGGCGCGTGCAGCCGCGGCTGCGGCGCGTTTGAGCCGGGGCATCAGCCCGCGGAATTTGCGCCAGCCCGGATCTTCCACCACTACCAGAATGCCTTCGGCGGTCATTTGCCCTGGGCACTATAGGCGGCGACGACACGGCTGACGAGGGCATGACGCACCACATCGCTCTCGCTGAAACGGGCGATGCCGACGCCGTCCACGCCCTGGAGAAGGGACAGCGCCTCATGGAGACCTGTGGCGGCATTGCCGGGCAGGTCGGATTGTGACGGATCGCCGGTCACCACCATCTGGCTGTCCTCGCCCAGGCGGGTCAACATCATCTTCATCTGGGCCGGGGTGGTATTCTGCGCTTCGTCCAAAATGACAAAAGCGCGGCTCAAGGTGCGGCCACGCATGAAGGCCAGTGGCGCCACTTCGATCACGCCTTGCTCCATCAGGCGCGTGGTCTGTTCCCCCAGGACATCGAACAAGGCGTCATACAGGGGCCGCAGATAGGGATCGATCTTTTCCTTGAGGTCGCCCGGCAGGAAGCCCAGCCGTTCGCCTGCTTCCAGCGCGGGGCGCGAGAGGATCAGCCGCTCGACCCGCCTTTGGTGCAGCATATGCGCGGCGAAAGCCGCGGCGAGATAAGTCTTCCCCGTACCGGCGGGACCGATGCCGAAGACCAGAGGATGGTCGCGCATCAGATCGAGATAGGCGCTTTGGGCGGGGCTTCTGGGCCGGGTGATGCGCGTGCCCGCCGTGCGGATGGCACCTTCGGTGGCGGCGCGGCCGCGATTTCCTTCCGGATCGGTGAAGCGAATCTCCGCATCCACTTCCGCCAGCGTGACGCTCTCGCCGGCTTCCAGCCGCGCATAAAGGGCGCGCAGGATGGCAGACGTCCGTGCGCGCGCGTCGGACGCGCCCGATATCGCGACCAGATTGCCGCGCTGGGTAATGAGCACGGAAAGCCGTTGCTCCAGCCGGGCGAAATGCTTCTGGTGCGGCCCCGACAGCGCCGCCACGAGTTTGTTATTCTCGAACTCCAACAGAAGCTGTTCGCCCTTGCGGGCCGGGGATTTCGCGCGGGCGCTCAAATCAAGCGGCCTTTCAGGCTGTTGGCGGTCAGCGCTTCGATATGAACGGGCCTTATATTTCCAATCAGCGAGACTGGCGCCTCGACATGGACCGGTTGCAGATGGGGCGTCCGGCCCACGATCTGGCCTTCCCGGCGGCCCGATTTCTCAAACAACACTTCCAGACGCTTGCCGATCGCCGCGTTGTTGGCAGCGTCCTGCTGGGCAAGAAGCAGCCTCTGAAGAATATCCAGCCGCTCGCTCTTCACTTTTTCCGCGATCTGCTTTTTCGCGGCGGCAGCCGGGGTGCCGGGGCGCGGACTGTATTTGAACGAGAAGCATTGGGCATAGCCCACGTCGCGGACCAGTTGCAGCGTGTCTTCGAAATCCTGGTCGCTTTCGCCCGGAAAGCCCACGATGAAATCCGAGGAAAAGGCGATATCCGGACGCCTCTGGCGGATGCGGGCGATCAGGCGGCGATAATCGTCGGCCGTGTGCTGGCGGTTCATGGCGGCGAGCACGCTGTCCGATCCCGACTGAACCGGGAGATGCAGGAAGGGCATGAGCTTTTCGATCGCGCCATGGGCTTCGACCAGATCCTCGCCCATGTCGCGCGGATGACTGGTGGTGTAGCGAATGCGCGAGACATCCTTGATCTCGGCCAGCGCTTCGATCAACCGCGCCAGCGACCACACCGAGCCGTCGCTATCGGTGCCGCGATAGGCATTGACGTTCTGGCCCAGCAGAACGATTTCGCGCGCGCCCCGCGCCGTCAGCGCTCGCGCCTCGGCCAGAATCTTTTCCGGGGGCCGAGATTGCTCGGGCCCGCGCGTGTAGGGAACCACGCAGAAGGTGCAGAATTTATCGCAGCCTTCCTGCACGGTGAGAAACGCGCTCACGCCGGTATCCGATACCGCTTCCGGCAAGACATCGAATTTCTCCAGGGCAGGAAAGTCGGCCTCCACCCGGTCGCCCGCACCGCGCGCGATGCGGGCAATCATTTCCGGCAGGCGGTGATAGGATTGCGGCCCCACCACCAGATCCACCACCGGCGCGCGGGCGATGATCTCTTGGCCTTCGGCCTGCCCGGTGCAGCCAGCCACCGCCACCAGCATGCGGCCGCCGCCTTTTTCCTTCTTTTCCTTCAAGCCACGGATGCGGCCCAATTCGGAATAGACCTTTTCCGTCGCCTTCTCGCGGATATGACAGGTGTTGAGGATCACCATGTCGGCATCGGCAGCAACCTCGGTGCCGGCAAATCC
Organism: uncultured Alphaproteobacteria bacterium; assembly: GCA_963765095.1. Lineage (GTDB taxonomy): Bacteria > Pseudomonadota > Alphaproteobacteria > Micropepsales > Micropepsaceae > Rhizomicrobium. Next base: position 239,247 of record CAVXUV010000016.1, on the reverse strand, counting down.
CAATGGCGCAAGCAGATCCGCCATGCGCGCCGAATCATAGGCGTTCATCTGGCAGCCATAGGTTTTGATGAAGAGCTTTTTCATGTGGGGTAGGCGGTCCAATACCTCAAATTTATATGCGAAGCACAGGCTTTCTTCCCCCGCATGGCGAAGCCATTGGCGGGGGAAAATGGCTTCTGAGGGCTTGACCCGAAGAAGCCAGATGGGAGCATCAAAAAAGCCCCGCCAGCGCGTCCGCTTGACCTTTTCTGACGGTATCCCAAGCCACACGCGCAAGTTCCTTGCGGTCCATGGGCGCAAGCGGCGGGTGAAATTGGACCACTACGTCCAGAGGGCCCGCTTCCAGCGCCGCCCACAAATGCGGCACCAGCTCCATGTCTCCATACCAGGCATAGAGCGGCCGGTTTTCGCGGCCCATGGGAATGCCATGGCGGGCGATGTAGGCGGTGGAGACCGGCTGAACCGTCACCTTCCGGCCGTCATGCAAGGCTGTGTCCGCCGCACTCAGCAACGCACTTTTGAAGGGCAACACGCAGTTGCCGTCATCGGACGTGCCTTCCGGGAACAGCACCAGCACGTCGCCTTGGGCCAGCCTTTCGGCGATGGCGTCGCGCGCTGCACCGGTTTCGCTGCGCTTGGATCGGGTCACGAACACGGTGCGCTGAAGCCGCGCCAGGGTGCCGAAGAACGGCCAAGTGTTCACTTCCGACTTGGCGACAAAGGACAGCGGCGTCACGGCGGAGAAGATCACAATGTCCAGCCAGCTGGAGTGGTTGGCCAGAAGCAGGGTTCCTGTCGCCGGGGGCGTGCCCAACACCCGGATATGGATGCCGAACAGCCGCGCGACAAAGCGATGATAGCGATGCGGGAAGGTGCGGCGCGCAGGCAGCTTCAACGCCAGCAACAACCATTGATAGGGAATCAAGAGAAACGTGACGGCGAGAAAAACCGTGAGCACGAAAACGGCGCGGAGTTTTTCCATCACCCCATCCGGTGCGCGCTGCACGGTCCGAAAGACGGATTCATCACGGCTTGGGCTTTTTGCCTTTCGGCACGCCGTAAAGCTCCAAGCGATGATCGACCAGTTCGAAGCCCAGCTCTTCGGCGACCCGGCGCTGAAGCTTCTCGATCTCTTCGTTGCGGAATTCGATCACGCTGCCGGATTGCACATCGATGAGGTGGTCGTGGTGGCTCTCAGGGACTTCCTCATAGCGCGCGCGGCCATTGCGGAAATCATGCCGTTCCAGGATGCCGGCATCCTCGAACAGCTTCACGGTGCGGTAGACCGTGGCAATGGAGATATGGGGGTCGATGGTGGCGGCGCGGCGATAAAGTTCTTCGGCGTCGGGATGGTCCTCGGCGCCGGACAGGACGCGGGCGATCACCCGGCGCTGCTCGGTCATGCGCAGCCCCTTATCGACGCAGAGTTTCTCGATCCGCGTCACTTCCGCTCCCCTTGCGCGATTGCAAAGCCAAACTTAGGCGAAATCGGGGGAATTCGGAAGCGGCAGCAAGGTTTTCAAGACATGCGCGTCTGTTGCGCCATAATAGGACTTTCTGAGGCCCACCGGCGCAAAACCCAGACCGCGGTAAAGCGCAAGGGCCGGCGCATTGTCGGCCGCCACTTCCAGAAACATCGCCGCGGCCCCAAGACCCTCGGCATGCTTGGCCGCCTTACGTATCAAGGTCCGCGCGATCCCCTGCCGGCGCATGGCGGGCGCCACCGCCAGGGTGAGGATTTCCGCTTCATCCCCAGCCGCACGGGCGAGAATGAAGCCGCTGGGACCGGAAAAAGCGAAAACACCCCGACCGGCGAGCAAATCGCGGATGTAGGAGACACTCCAGCCATCGGGAAAGGCCGTGACATGCAGCGCGGCTAGCCCGGCAATATCGTCCGTTTGCGGATCGAACAGGCGCGGCATCAGGCAGGAAGCTTCGCATCCGGCGCCCGGAGATATAAGGGCGCGGGCGCGGTTTCGGGGGCAGGGCGTGTGATCGCCAATTTCGCCACCCACATGGCATCGGGTTGGCGGACATCGGTGAGATGGAATTCGTCGCCCAACGCGGCCTTTGCCACCACCGCGCCGGTGCCGCAAAGCGCGCAGGGCCCAAAGGCGCGGATGCGCGCCAGGGCGTCTGCAAATGGCATCACCGAAGGCGGAAGCACCGTCGCACCATCCTCCCACAAAAGCAGATAGGCCTCGTCCCGTTTGGCGTCATGAATGGCCGCCGCGCGCGGGGCGCCCGTGGCAAAGGCCATAACCTCCAAGGTGGTGACGCCGATCAACGGCTTGTGCAGGGCGAGGCGCAGTCCCCGCATGAAGGCGAGGCCCACGCGCTGGCCGGTGAAGGTGCCCGGTCCTGTGGTGACGGCAAGGCGATCGAGCGCGGCAAAGGAGAGGCTCGCTTGGCGCATCGTCCGCTCCACCATCGGGGCCACCGCCTCGGCATGGCCGCGCGCCATCTCTTCGAATTGATGGGCGAGGATTTTGCCGTCTTGAAGCACGGCGGCCGAGCAGGCGCCCAAAGCCGTATCGACGGCGAGAAGCTTCAAAGTATCTTGCACGCTTCGTCGAAGGAAAGGCGCGGATTGCGGGGAAAGACCCCTGCCGGATCGCCATAGCCCAAAGCACAGATGAAATTGGACTTGATGTTGGTGCCGGCGAAGAATTCCTTGTCCACGCCATCATTGTCGAAGCCCGACATCGGGCCGCAATCCAGGCCCAGCGCGCGGGCCGCGACGATGAAATAGCCGCCCTGAAGACTCGAATTGCGGAAGGCGGCGCTTTTGGTCAATTCCGCATTGGCCGTGAAAACGTCCTTCATCTTGGGATTGTTGGGAAAGAGATAGGGCAGCTTTTCGGCAAAATCCAAATCCATGCCGATGATGGCGACGGCCGAAGCCGTCATGGTCTTGTCCTGGTTGAGCGGCGCCAGATAAGGCTTGAGCCGCTCCTTGGCGGCTTGCGTCGTGAGAAACAGAATGCGCGCAGGCGAGATGTTGGCCGAAGTAGGCCCCCAGCGCATCAAATCATAGATCGCCATCAGATGGGCGTTGGAGACCGGCTTGTTCTGCCATTTGTTCTGGGTACGGGCGTTGCGGAAAATAATATCCAGCGCTTCATCGCTGACCGCGTGTGATGTCATAGCAAACTCCAAATTGAGCGAATGAAAATCAGACCGCTTCGACCGCGGTGACTTCAGGCACATAATGGCGAAGCATGTTCTCGATGCCGTTGCGCAACGTCATGGTCGAGGAAGGACAGCCGGCGCACGAACCTTGAAGATGCAGCGAGACAATGCCGGTCGCGCCGTTAAAGCCCTTGAAGATGATATCGCCGCCATCCTGCGCCACCGCGGGGCGCACACGGGTATCTATCAGTTCCCTGATCTGGGAGATCACTTCGGGATCGCCTTCTCCATAAGACTCCTCATCCGCTTCCTCCGCCGGACCTTCGATCAAAGGCAGGTTGCGGGTGAAATGCTCCATGATCACGCCCAACAAGGCGGGCTTCAGATGCTTCCAGTCGCCATCCCGCTTGGTGATGGAAATAAAGTCGGCGCCGAAGAAAACGCGCGAAACTTCCGGGGTCTCGAACAAGGCACGCGCCAGGGGCGAACGTCCCGCCTGTTCGGAGGAGGGAAAGTCGGCCACCGCGCCTTCGCCCATCACGGTGCGGCCGGGAAGGAATTTGAGCGTGGCGGGATTGGGCGTGGCTTCAGTCTGGATAAACATGGCTTTTTCCGGCGGTAGACCCCTTTTAAATGGACCTTGTATGCGCCCCGATCAAGCTTACTTAAAAGTCGGATATCAGGCCCTTTTTCTCCCAATCGCCATAGCGGGTGGGTTCCGGCCCTTTGGGACCGCCTTTCTCGGGGGGAAGCTGAAGCGGTTTGTGCGCGGCCCGGCGCACCGCGGCCTCTTCATTGGCGCGCTTGGCCGCCTCGGCGACGCGGGCGGCGATTTCTTCGGGAGATGAAGCTTTTTTTTGCCTGTCCATCATGGCTTGACCCTTGGCCACCAAAGCATACATCACTGTCCGCGATAGGGATAATCAAGAATGAACCTGTTCAAGACCGCGTTGTTGATGTCGCTGCTTACCGGCCTCTTCCTGGTCGTGGGCGCCTTGATCGGCGGCGGTCCGGGCATCGTGATCGCTTTTGTGCTCGCGGCCGGGATGAACCTGATGGCGTATTGGAACTCCGACAGGATGCTGCTGTCGATGTATGGCGCGCGGCAGGTGGGTGCGGCGGCAGCGCCGGACCTGGTGCATATCGTTGAGAGGCTGGCTGCGCAGGCGCATTTGCCCACGCCCAAGGTCTTTATCGCGGAGAATCCCCAGCCCAATGCCTTCGCCACCGGCAGAAGCCCCGAACATGCCGCCGTCTGCGTCACCTCGGGATTGCTGAACCAGGTCAACAATGAGGAATTGGCGGGCGTGATCGCCCATGAACTGGGTCATGTGAGGAATCGCGACACCTTGACCATGACCATCACCGCGGTGATCGCGGGCGCCATCGGCATGTTGGCGAATTTTGCCTTCCTCATGGGCGGACGGCGCAATCCTTTGGGCCTGGTCGGCGTGTTGCTGGTCACGCTGCTGGCACCCATCGCCGCCATGCTGGTGCAATCCGCCATCAGCCGCTCGCGCGAATTCGAAGCCGACCGTGCCGGCGCCGAGCTTACCGGACGGCCGCTATGGCTGGCGGACGCCTTGGCGCAGATTGATCGGAGCGCGCGCCAGACCTTGAATGCCCCCGCCGACGCCAATCCCGCCACCGCGCACATGTTCATCGTCAATCCGCTGCATGGCGGGTTGAGCGGTCTCTTCGCGAGCCATCCGCCCACGGCAGAACGCATCGCCCGCCTCCGCGCGATGGCGCCGCAATCGGCGCCCGAAGCCGGTCCGTGGGGATGACGTCTCTGGACAAGACGGACGATCGCGCAGGCCTGGCCGCGCGCAAGGCCGCGCTTCATCTTCTTAACCAGGTGTTGCGAAAACGCAGGCCGCTCGACGCGTCAGCTGGATGCGCTGAAAGATCTGCCGTCCCGCGACGCCGCGTTCGCGCGCGCGCTGGCCAGCCAGACCTTGCGCCACTTCGGCGAGCTTGACGCCGTGATCCGCCATTTCGTGCCCAAGCCGCTGGCGCCGCATAAGGCGGGACCGGCGATGGAGATATTGCTGCTGGGTGCGTGCGAATTGCTGATCCTGAAAGTCCCTGCCCACGCCGCGGTGGATGCAGCCAACAATCTGGCGGCCGGCGACAGCAAAGCCGTGCATTTCAAATCCCTGATCAATGCCGTGCTGCGCCGGATCGCGCGCGAAGGGGACACGGTTCGCGATGGCCTGGATGCTCCGCGCCTGAACACACCGGACTGGCTGTGGGAGCGTTGGTGCGCGCAATATGGCGCAGATATCGCGCGCGCCATTGCCACAGCGCATCGCAAACGAAGCGCCCCTGGATATTCAATTGAAACAAGAGGACGCGGTTCATCCGGAGAGCACGCCGCTCTTCGGGCGGACACGCCGGATGACCGGTCATGGCCGGGTGGAAGAACTTGCAGGATTTGCCGAAGGCGCATGGTGGGTGCAGGACACCGCGGCGACCTTGCCGGCGGCATTGCTGGGTGATGTCGCGGGAAAGCGGGTGATCGATCTTTGCGCCGCGCCAGGCGGAAAGACGCTGCAATTGGCGGCGATGGGCGCCGAGGTCACTGCCGTCGAGCTTGACTTGTCGCGCGCGGCAAGAGTGCGCGACAATCTGGCCCGTACGGGGCTTAAGGCGGATGTGATCGAAAGCGACGTGCGCGACTTTACCGGCCACGCACCGCTGGTGCTGCTGGATGCACCTTGCACGGCGACTGGCACCATCCGCCGCCATCCCGATCTTCCCTGGATCAAAGGCGCCGCCGATGTGATGGTGCAAGCGGCTTTCGCCTATGATCTCTTGGGAGAAGCGGCCCGCATGGTCGAGCCTGGCGGCTTGCTGGTCTTTGCCGTCTGCTCGCTGGAACGCGAAGAGGGCGAAGAACAAGTCGCGGCCTTTCTCTCAGGCCATCGCGAGTTCGAGCGCCTTCCCGTGCAATCGCAAGAGGTATTCGGCCATGCCGAATGGATCACGCCGCAGGGCGATTTGCGCACGCTTCCTTGCCATCTGGCGGAACAGGGCGGGATGGATGGCTTTTACGCCGCGCGATTGAGGCGCCCATAAGCGTCTGGAGCATCGGCCATGAAAAGTGGGTACCGGTTTTCCTTAGGCTGCGCGACCATGTGAAAAACGAGGACGGCTAAAGCCGTCCGAGCGCATAGGCGATAGCGAGATAAATCTTGCCGGTGTCTGCGGACAAAATCGACGATGTGAGAAGCCCGCCGCTGTCGCCTTCGCGGGCGCGCGCCAGAAGGGCCTCGAACTCGCTCATATAGGCGTTTGCGGTAGCGTGGAAATTCTCATCCTCGCGATAGAGCGTGGTGATGCGATCGATCGCGCCCTCATCAATCACGCCAGCCAGGTTGCGCGCGAAGACGCCGCGGTCGCCCTCCAGATAGCGCTTCCATTCGTCGCTTCCGGGAGTGGCTTCCGTGCTGATCGCATCCAGATCCACCGCCATGTCGGCCAGCGCCATTTGCAGCGCGCCCATCGCCGCCGCCGTGCCGCCGGAAAGCTCGCGCCCCGCCGCCTCGCTGTTTTCGGCGGCCGCGAGCAAGGTCTTCATTTCCCAGCCCTTGTTTTCGCCGCCCTTGCCGCCCCGCAAATCGGACGGACGCCTTGGCCGCTGGGTGAGTTTGCGCGCCAGGCCTTTGAGGCCTTCGGGCTCGGGGGGTTCAACCGGCGCCGCCAAGGCTTGCGGGACGGGCGGCACGGCCACCCTGGGCGTTGCGGGCATGGATGGTGGAGAGCGTGCGGGCAGAGAGATCGAGCATCTGATCGGTCTCGGCCTGCACCATCTGGCGGATGCGTTGGGCTTCGCCTTGCGCCACGGTGGGCAGCCGCGCGACATGCCGCTCCACATCTTCAATGGTCCGGGCCAGCAATCCACGAATCTGAGTGGCTTCGGCGCTCATCTCGCCCGCTGCGCGCAGCAGGCGTTCGCATTCCGCCATCGCTTCGCCCACCAGGCTGCGCGCATCCTGCTTGGCCTGGGCTGCGCTTTCCCCGATCAAAGTCTGCGCGCCATTGCCCGCATCATGCAGGCTGGCGACAAGACCGGTGAGCACGCTGTTGGCGGCTTCGGACGTCTCCTTCAGCCGCTCGGCCTCACGCGCGAATGCGCCGGTGAGTTGCGCGGCGCGGTTGGCGGCATTGGCCATGATGAGCTCCAGATGCCGTTCGGCATCGCCGGTCACCATCTCGAACCGCTTGGCCTCGCCGCCCAGGGCGCCGATGGCGGACTCCATGCCGGCGCGCTGCTGCGACAGAGACGATTCGAAAGTGGCGCCGTCTTCTTTCAGTTTGGCCAGCATGTCGGTCATGGCGGCGCGATGCTTTTCCTGCCGCGCCAAAACGAACTCAGCCCGCGCGAGGGCCGCGTCCGACACGGCTTCGATCTTCTTGGCCTGGCTGTCGAGTTCGACGGCCGCGGCATGAGGGGCTTCCGCCGCGGCATGGGCTGCCGCGCGAAAACCCGCCGCCTGCACGTCCAGCGACTGCGCCGCCATCTTGAGCGACCCTTCGGCGGTCTCGATGGCGCTTTTCAATTGCGCGGTGCGCCCGGCCACCGCCTCGGTGGCGCGCGACGCGGATTCGTAGAGATGGTCGGATACCGATTCCAGCCGCTGGCCTTCCTGGATCAGGCGCGCGGCGATGGCTTCGCCTCGCACTTCGGCGCGGGCGCCGGCCTCTTCCAAAGCGGCGATCTGGTTTTCCAGCGCCGTCTCCAGCGCGCGAAGCCGTCCGAAGGCGCCATCGAGCCCGGCATTCAGCGCATCCACCTCCCGGCGGACGGTGCGGCCCAGCCGGGCTGCGGTATTGGAGGCGCGTTCGTCGGCGGTGAAGAGCTGCTCGGCGGAGCCCTGCAACGCTTCCGCCATATGCCCCATGCGATGGGCGAAGGTGAACGCCGTCCCCATCGCAGCAAACAGGAATGGCGGCAACAAAATCGCGGCGGCGAACAAAGCGATCTGCTGCAGCGGAAGCGCCAGAAGTCCCTGCTGCCCGAAATAACCCCAGAGATAGGCGCCCCAGATTCCCACCCAGAATGCCGATCCGATCGAGACGAAGAAAAACGCGACCGCCCCATAGCGGCCCGAGCCGGAGCGTTTAGGCGTAGGCCGGCCTTCCGCCCGCGCACCCGGGACATCGGTCCCAGGCGGGGTCGCCTCCAACACAAGAGGTTGATTTCGTTCGAAATTCCGTACCATCTGCCGTCGCGGGCGAGCGTCTCGTCCACGATAGTGGAAAGGCTTGCTTGCGGAAAGGCTAACCCTTGATTTTAACGAGGTTTTAGCCATGACCGGCCAGAGTTCCTCACCTTCACGGAAACCGCCGATGGGACGCGCCGTCATCGATCTGGAGCATCTCGCCCGCTACACCGGCGGCGAGAGGCAGTTGAACGAAGAGGTGCTGCGTCTGTTCGACGATCAGGTCGGCCGCATGGTGGGCGAATTGAACGGCTTGCTGACCAGCCGCGACAACAAGCGCTGGCGGGAAGTCACGCACTCTATCAAAGGCGCGGCGCGCGGCGTGGGCGCATTTGAGATGGGCAATCTGGCCGCCCATGCCGAACCGGTCGATCCCGCCAATTCCCCGGCCGCCAGGGACGTGATCGAAAAGCTGGAAAGCGAAGCCCGGACGATCCACGCTTTTCATCCAGACCTATCTGGCGCCTTGAAGCCCGCCCAACTCTTCCCCGAAGGCATTGGCGGAGGGAGTGACATTATGTGCGCGCGCAGGGGTTGTTGCGTCAGCGCTTTTTACATATAAGGGCGACCATTCCTCAACGATTACATAGATTTAGGTGTGAAATAGCCTTGAGCGCGCCGATCGAGACGGATGTTGTCATTATCGGCGCGGGCCCTATCGGCCTGTTCGCCGTGTTCGAACTGGGGCTGCTCGATCTCAAATGCCATCTGGTGGACATTCTGGACCGGCCCGGTGGCCAGTGCACCGAGCTTTATCCGGAGAAGCCGATCTATGACATTCCGGGCCTTCCCATCGTCACCGGCCAGGAGCTGACCAACCGTCTGTTGGAGCAGGTCAAGCCGTTCAACCCCCAATTCCATTTCAATGAGATGGCGACGGGGCTGGAAAAGCTTGCTGACGGACGCTGGAAACTCACCACCGACGCCGAAACGCAATTGATCGCGTCCGTGCTGGTGGTCGCCGCCGGTGCCGGTAGCTTCGTGCCCAAGCGGCCGCCGCTTCCAGGCATCGAGCAATATGAGAAGGCCGGCGACGGCGTGGGCGTTCATTATGCCGTGCGCAAGATGGAAACCTTCCGGGGAAAAAATATCCTGATCGCGGGTGGCGGCGACTCCGCCCTGGATTGGACCATCAATCTCGCGCCCCTGGCCAAGAGCCTCACCCTGGTCCATCACCGCGACGGCTTTCGCGCTGCGCAGCACAGCGTCAATCAGATGCGGGAATTGGAAGCGTCCGGCAAAGTCAAATTCCATGTCGCCAGCGTCAAGGCGCTGCATGGCGAAGGCGGCAAGCTTACCGGCGTCACCCTGGCGGGCGCCGACAAGAGCGAATGGCGGCATGACATCGATACGTTCCTGCCGTTCTTCGGGCTTACCATCAAGCTCGGCCCCATTGCCGAGTTCGGCATCCACCTGCATGAAAATCTGATCCCGGTGGACACGGCCCGGTTCGAAAGCCAGACGCCGGGGATCTTCGCCATCGGCGACATCAACACCTATCCAGGCAAGTTGAAGCTGATATTGTCGGGCTTCCATGAAGCGGCGCTGATGGCTCAGGCCGCGTTTCACATCGCCAGGCCGAACGAGAAGCTGCGGTTCCAGTACACGACCTCCTCGTCCAGCCTGCAGAAGAAACTGGGTGTCGCGTGATCCTTCGGCACGCGCGTCCCATCCTCACCCTGAGCTTGTCGAAGGGTGGGACCGACGCGCTGCTCAGGATGAGGGAGTTTAGACCGTGAAGATTGTTGCTATTGACCGTCAAGGAAAAGAACACACGCTGGAAGGTCGCGACGGCTGGAGCGTGATGGAGATTTTGCGCGACGGCGGCTTGGACATCGCAGCAGAATGCGGCGGCGCCTGCGCCTGCGCCACCTGCCATGTCTATGTGAATGACGATTGGCTGGAGAAATTGCCGCCGCGCTCGGAAGCAGAGACCGACATGCTGGACATGGCGTTGGCGGTCGAGCCGAATTCGCGGCTGTCCTGCCAGATCGTCTGCAATGACGCCATCGATGGAATAAAGGTCACCGTCGCACCGGAGTGAACCGCATGTTCCGGGTCTTGAGCGTGATAGGGCTGGTTGTTCCGATTATTCTGGCCGCCTGCACGCCCAATTCCAAGACGAATGCGCCCGCCAAACAAGTCGCATCGGTTTCCGAGAGCGGAGGCCACACGCCCCTCCCGGTAATGGGCGGCGATCATCCGGGCGAATATCTCTTTCACGGCTATCGCTGCGACAGTGACTGCCGGCTTCATCAAGAGGGCTATCAGTGGGCGGCCGAACACAAGATCGCCAATCCCAAGGATTGCCGGGGCACATCGGAAGAAGTCATCGAGGGCTGCCTCGCCTTCGCCGGGATCGAAGGTCCGCTGGGTGAGCGCGACTTCGATGTCAGTTTCCCGCACATGAGCGGAATAAATTAGCGCTGAACTGCGACGACGAAGTCGCGACCCGCGGTCCGAATTTTTGCCGTCGCGTTCCAGGGCATCGAAGCCCCATGGAACATCGGCCAGCGCGAAGCGCGACAGGCCGTACCCATTGCGTGGTTGGAACGATCGTCTTCTCACCTCGTTTATTACCGGACCGAAAAAGCTATCGAAGCGTGGCCGCAAAGAAAGGTGACACATGAGATTTCCCACTGCGCTTGGACTGAGTTCGTTTCTCGCTGTTGCGGGCATAGCCTTGATGGCGCCCACGGTTTCCAATGCCCAGCCCGTGGCAGGAAGCTATGTCGCTTGCAACCAGTACGGCGAATGCTGGCGGGTACATCGGGTGTATGCCTACGGGCCCGACGCGCCGATCACCTACTACAACTCCGATTGGTACGCCGCCCACCAGCGGGATGAGCATATTCACTGGCTCTCCGACCCTTCCGATGACCGCGGATATTACGAGCAGGACGGACGTTGGCATGCCGATCCCGCCGCTCGCGCCGTGGCGGGTGGCGCGACGGGTGCGGGCATCGGCGCGGCGATCGGGTGTCTGGTGACGCTTCCGATCGGGTGCGCGCCCGGCGCGGCGGTTGGCGCAGCCGTGGGTGGCGGGACGGGCGCTGTCGCTGGCGCAGCCTCGACGCCCCGCGACTGATCCAACCGCGCCGACCGGCGCGGGCAATTCGGTACGCTTTCTGCGAGCGGAGAGAAGGTCTGGATCTGTCCAGGCCTTCTTTCGGCCGCGATCAATGAGTGGAATAAATTAGCGAAGGACGGAGCGCGGCGAATCCCGCCACTCGCCAGTCCCAAAATTTTTCTTTAGCGTTCAGCTTGGTTGGGGGCTGAATGACCGTCGCGCATATTTATACCGTCGCGTTCCAGGGCATCGAAGCCCGCGAAGTGGACGTCCAGGTGCATGTGGGCGAATCCGGCGGCGGCCAATTCAATATCGTCGGCTTGGCCGACAAGGCGGTGGCCGAAAGCCGGGAACGCGTGCGCGCAGCGCTGGCGGCGATCGGCCTGGCGCTGCCGTTCAAGCGCATCACCGTCAATCTGGCGCCGGCCGATCTTCCCAAGGAGGGCTCGCATTACGATCTGCCCATCGCGTTGGGATTGCTGGCCGCCATGGGGGTGCTGCCTGCGAGCGAGATGGCGGGTTATGTGGCGGTGGGAGAATTGTCGCTGGATGCGCAAGTGACCGCGGTCGCGGGCGTGTTGCCGGCGGCGCTGGCCGCGTCGGCAGCGGGACGCGGTTTGATCTGTCCCGCTGCTTGCGGCGCAGAAGCCGCCTGGGCGGGCGAGCTTTCCATATTGGCGACGCCCTCTTTGATTGCTTTGGTCAATCACATGAAGGGTACATCTGTCCTCAGTCCGCCCGAGCCCAAGCTGGCCGCACCGTCGCGGACTGCGCCGGATTTGAGGGACGTGAAGGGGCAGGAAAGCGCTAAGCGCGCATTGGAGATCGCTGCTGCCGGTGGACATAATCTTCTGATGATCGGCCGCCCGGCGCGGGCAAATCCATGCTGGCGCAACGCCTGCCCGGTCTTTTGCCGCCGCTGGATGCGCGCGAGGCATTGGAAATTTCCATGGTGCGGTCGCTGGCGGGAGAATTGACCGACGGCGCCATCAGCCGCGAACGGCCGTTTCGCAATCCTCATCATTCCGCGTCCATGGCGGCTTTGGTGGGCGGCGGGTTGAAAGTGAGGCCAGGGGAAGTCTCGCTGGCGCATCTGGGCGTTTTGTTTCTTGACGAGCTGCCGGAATTTCAGCGCGGCGTTCTGGACAGTTTGCGCCAGCCGATCGAAACCGGCGAGGCGGTGGTCGCCCGCGCCAATGCGCATGTGCGCTATCCGGCGCGGTTCCAGCTGGTGGCGGCGATGAACCCCTGCCGTTGCGGCTATCTCGCCGATCCGGCGCAAGCCTGTTCGCGCGCGCCCAAATGCGGCGCCGATTACCAGGCCGCGCATTTCCGGGCCCCTGTTCGACCGCATCGATCTTCATGTCGAGGTGGCGGGCGTTCTGGCCAGCGATCTGGCGCTGCCGCCACCGGCTGAAGGCAGCGCGGACGTGGCAGCGCGCGTGGCCCGTGCCCGCGATGTGCAGCGCGCCCGCTTTGACGCCCACACCGTGCGCACCAACGCGGAAGCGGAAGGTGAATTGCTGGACAAAATCGCCATGCCCGAACCTTCTGGCGTCAAACTTTTGACCGAGGCCGCCGACCGTATGCGGCTTTCGGCGCGCGGTTATAGCCGTGTGCTGAGAGTGGCGCGCACCATTGCCGACCTGGCGGGCGCGCCCACAGTGATGCGGCCCCACATCGCCGAAGCATTGTCATACCGTCGGCTGGCGCTGCAGAACTGAATGCTCCTCGAAATCTGTTTCCCGCGCTCATCGTGGCCATGTTTGACCATCAAAGATGGTTGTAATCCTGCGCTCCGGTAGACGCACTTCCCCAAGTTTCACTGTGAGCGAAGGATGAAACGAGTTGGAGCGGCTTCGCGAATCGTACATATAATAATTCCTTTCCCTTCCCCTCCCGTCCTTTCCCTTCCAGATCATTCGCGAAAGTTCGCGTTGCCTCCACGGCCCCTCGCGTGCGCTCGCGTGTTTCTGTGAAGACAATGCTTCACGTGGAACAGTAGCCAGCCTGGAACCATCGTCTTCTCGCCTCGAGTGCGCAGCACCCAAATTTGAGGCCGACTGCAGCGCTTGGAACTTTGTGGACCAACGTTCGTTGCGTTTGCGAGTTCAACGGGATCATCACCATGACAGTAGTAATCAACAAGGACGGCAGCGGCGGCGGGAGCGGGGGTTACACTTTTCTCGGCCTTATCTTGGGTGCCGTGCTGGTCGTAGTGGCCGTGGTCGGATTTTTCATGTGGGACAATTATAAAAGCGGCGGAGCCCCCAAAGCCATCATTGTCACCGGACAGAATAAATAACCCGAAACCTTGGCCACGGAGGCAAATATGGGCGACACGATCATTGTCACGGAAGACGAGCCGAAACCTGCGAAGCCGGCCGTTGTTGTGGTCACACCTGAAGCAACTCCCAAGGTTGAAAAAATTGTGACGGAAAAAACTACGGTCACCGAAACCAAGCTCGACTAGATCTCTATCTCTGCTGCTACTACATGCGGTGCACGTGGGACAGTAACCAGCTTGGCTTCCGCTGCCCCTTGCTTGTACTCGGGGCGTTGGCCTAGCTTTTCTTGGTGAGCGAAAGCGAGCCTTAGAAAAGCTGGCCCCTCTTCGAGCGGAGCGAGGGAGGCGCGGCTCACGGAACTAAAGTTCCGCCACACCGTTTCCTCGACGATTGGGAGGAGCGCATATGAAAAACCTGACTTTGTTGGGCGCGGTGCTGATTGTCCTGGGCGTGGGCGCCCTATTCTTCGGCCATTTCAGCTTCACCGAGACCAAGCCGGTGCTGAAGGCCGGTCCGCTGCAGATCAATTCCCAGGAAGATCACACGGTCTGGATTCCCACCGCCGCGGGCATCGTGGTGCTGCTGGCCGGACTGGGGTTGGTGGTGGCGGGGCGCAGGAGTTAGGTCTTTAATTTGTTGAGCGCATCGAGCTCGGCCTTGATCGCGCGCGCGGTGCGCCGTTCAGCAGTCCGGAAATGCTTGACGATCTCGCGGCCACGGTTGTTAAGCGCCGCGCCGCCGCCAGCCTTGCCGCCGGTGCGCCGCTCCAGAACGGTGCCGCCGAAGACTTTTTCGAGATCCTGAAGCAATAGCCAGGCGCGGCGATAGCTGAGTTTCATCTTGCTGGCAGCGGCGCGGATCGAGCCGGTCTCTTCGATCATCTCCAACAGCCGCACTTTGCCGGGGCCGAGATTGCCCTGTTCGCCGATGGGTATGCGCAAAAATAAGCCAGCCATGACGCCATCCTGACGTGGCGCCCCGGGCCAGGGCAAGGGTTTTGCCGATCCGCCAAACGTGATACTCCACAAGATATCACGCGCGTATCATGGAGGATGACCATGCGGTCCTTGCGCCTTTGGGCGGCATTCCTGTTGCTGGCGCTTGCCTCCGTGCCGGCCATGGCGGCAGACGTCACTGTGTTCGGGGCGGCCTCGCTCGCCGATGCGCTGAAAGAGGTTGCCGCCGATTATCAGCGCGACGGCGGAAAGGCGGTCGTCACGTCGTTTGCCGCGTCCTCCACGCTCGCGCGTCAGATCGAAGCGTCGGGCGGCGCCGACATTTTCATCTCCGCCGACCTCGACTGGATGGATTATCTGGACAAGAAGGGTTTGATCGCGGCGGGGAGCCGCGAAAATCTCCTCGCCAACCGGCTGGTGCTGATCGCGCCCAAAGACGCGGCCACTTCTATCGCCATCGCGCCGCATTTCGACCTTTTGTCGGCGCTCAAGGGGGGCAGGCTTGCCATCGCCAACCCCGACACCGTGCCGGCGGGAAAATATGGCCGCGCCGCTCTGACTGCGTTGGGCGTGTGGGACAGCGTTGCGGCGCATTTGGCCAATGCCGAAGATGTGCGGGTGGCGCTGGCCTATGTCGCCCGCGGCGAAGCGCCCCTGGGCATCGTCTATGCGACCGACGCCAAGGCCGAGCCCGCCGTCAAGATCGTGGGCATATTCCCGCCCGACAGCCATCCGCCGATTCTCTATCCCGCTGCCCTGATCAAGGATGCCAAGCCCGACGCGCGCGGCTTTCTGGCTTATCTCTCCTCGTCTGCGGCCAGGGCGATATTCGAGAAAGACGGGTTCACGGTCCTCAAGTAGCGAAGACATCCACTAAGGGGCTTTGCCCCATAGCGCGGGCGGATTGCGCGCAGCGTCCGCTTGCGCCTAGCATCGGGCGACGAAAAGGGAGGCTTTAAGATGCGGTTTCTCACTTTGGCGGCGTTGGCCCTGTGTGCCGCGGCTCCAGTATGGGCGGCGGACACTTATCCCATGCCCGATCCCAGCCACATCACCTTCACCCCACCCAAGGACGTCAAATGGAAAATGGGCACAGCTTCAGACCAAGCGGTGATCTTCGGCGATCCCGACAAGCCCGGCCTCTATGGCATCCTGATCCGCTGGCATCCGGGGCAATTCAGCCGGCCGCATTTTCATAACGGCGACCGCTACGCCTATGTGATCTCCGGCACCTGGTGGGTGAGCTCGAGCGACACCTATGATCTCTCCAAGACCTATCCCATGCCGGCAGGCAGCGTAGTCACCGATTTGGCCAACACCGTGCACTTTGACGGCGCCAAGGACGGCGATGCGCTTCTGGAACTGGTGGGCATTGGGCCCGTCACCACGACCCCGGTAAAAAAATAACCGAAAAGGATTTGGGGGGCATGGCGCTTCACGCCGATCCCGTCACGTTGACGGTATTCCTGTTGCTGTTTGCTGGTGTTGCCGGATTGGGTTTGGTGGCCGGGCGCTGGCGCAAAGGCGATCTTTCCCAATTGATCGAATGGGGTTTGGGCGGGCGCAGGTTCGGCACCCTGATCACCTGGTTCTTGTTGGGTGGCGATCTTTATACGGCTTATACATTCGTGGCCGTGCCCGCCTTGATGTTCGGCGCGGGCGCAACCGGATTCTTCGCCATTCCTTACGGCATGCTGGCTTATCCGTTGCTGTTCGTGGGCTTTTCGCGGCTTTGGTCGGTGGCGCATCGTCATGGTTACATCACCGCTGCGGATTTCGTGCGTGGCCGCTTCGGCTCCAAGAGCTTGGCGCTGGCGGTGGCGCTGACCGGTATCGCCGCCACCGTGCCCTATATCGCGCTGCAATTGTTCGGATTGCAGGTGGTGATCGCGGCACTGGGCATTCAAACCCTGCCGGGCTTTTCCGCGATTCCCAATCTGCCGCTCTTGGTCGCGTTCGTGATCCTGGCGATTTATACCTATTCCAGCGGCTTGCGCGGCACCGCCTTGATCGCGGTGGTGAAGGACATTCTGGTTTATGCCACCGTGATCGCGGCCATGGTGGTGATCCCCATCGAGCTGGGCGGCTATGCCAAAATCTTCGCCAGCATCGATCCCAAGACCTTGATTCTGGGCCATGGCAGCGCCAACAATCTGGGCCCAGGCTTCGCCTACTCCTCGTTGGCGCTGGGTTCGGTCTTGGCGCTGTTCCTTTATCCGCATGCCACCACCGGCATGCTGTCCTCGTCGAGCCGCGGCGTGGTCGAGCGCAATTCCATAATCCTGCCGATCTATTCCTTCGCCCTGGCGCTGGTGGCGATGCTGGGGTTCATGGCGGTCGCGGCCGGCGTAAAGGCGATGCCCGCCTATGCCCCGGGCTTTGGCCGCTTCGGCAATAATTTCGCCGTGCCGGCCCTCTTCCTCACCATGTTTCCCAACTGGTTTGCGGGCGTCGCCTTCGCCGCCATCGGCATCGGCGCCCTGGTACCTGCCGCGATCATGTCCATCGCCTGCGGCAGCCTGTTCAGCCGCAACATCTATCGCGACTTTATCGACGCCGAATGCACGCCCAGGCGCGAAGCCCAGGTCGCCAAGATCGTGTCGTTCCTGGTCAAGCTGGGTGCCTTGTTCTTCGTGCTGGCGCTGAAGAGTTCCTACGCCATTCAGCTCCAGCTATTGGGCGGCATTTGGATCTGCCAAACAGTGCCCGCCGTGCTGGTCGCACTCTTCACGCGTGCCTTTCATCCCATGGCACTCCTGATCGGCTGGGCCTGCGGTATCGTTGCCGGGACGGCGATGGCCTGGAGCCTGGGACTGAAAAGCTCGATTTATGTCCTGCATATCTTCGGCGTCACGGTGCCCTGTTATGCCGCCTTGATCGCGCTTGCCCTCAATCTCGGCGTGGCGATTGTACTGAGCCTGTTATTCAACGCGCTGTCGCGCGGACCGCGCGCGGACGAAACCATGGCCGCTGACTATTTCGGATGAATGAGCGCTGCGCTAGCCGAAGCGGCCGGTAATGTATTGCTCAGTTCTCTTATTATCGGGCGCGGTGAAGATTTTCTCCGTGGCGCCATATTCGACCAGCTCGCCCAGATACATGAAGGCGGTATAGTCCGAGGCGCGCGACGCCTGCTGCATATTGTGGGTGACGATCACGATGGTGTAATCGGCCGACAATTCGTCGATCAGCTCTTCGATCTTGGCGGTGGAGATGGGATCGAGCGCCGAGCAAGGCTCATCCAGCAGGATCACTTCCGGTTTCGTCGCCACGGTGCGGGCGATGCAAAGCCGTTGCTGCTGGCCGCCCGAGAGCGAAAGGCCCGAGGCGTGCAGCTTGTCTTTCACTTCGGTCCATAGCGCGGCGCGCGTCAAGGCATCCTCAATGCGGCCTTCGAGTTCCGAGCGTGGCAAACGTTCATAGAGTTTGATGCCGAATGCGACATTGTCATAGATCGACATGGGAAACGGCGTGGGCTTCTGGAACACCATGCCGATGCGGGCACGAAGAAGATTGAGATCCTTGACCTTGAGTATGTTCTCGCCGTCCAGGGTGATGCTGCCTTCGGCGCGCTGCTGCGGATAAAGCTCGTAAATTCGATTGATGGCGCGCAGCAAGGTGGATTTGCCGCAGCCCGACGGGCCAATGAACGCGGTCACCTTGCGGTCAAGCAGCGGCAGGGTGATGTTCTTCAGAGCCTTGCTGCCCCCATAATAGAAGCACAGATCGCGAATATCGACCTTGGGCGCCAGGCCGCCAGTGATGCTCGAGGAATTGGCCGCGATATCCATGGGTTCAGTTCCGTTTGTTTTCCAGCAGTCGGGCGATGATCGAAAGGGTCAAGACCGTTGCTGTAACGAGCAGCGCTCCCGCCCAGGCGAGGCGGTGCCAATCATCGTAGGGCGAGAGTGCATATTGGAAGATCACCGCGGGCAGTGATGCCATTGGTGCATTGAGGTTGGTGGTGAGGAATTGATTGTTGAGGGAGGTGAAGAGCAAGGGCGCGGTTTCGCCGGAGATGCGCGCGATCGCCAGCAGCACACCAGTAATGATGCCCGCCTTCGCCGCTTGCCAGGTGACGGAGCGGATCACATGATTCATCGGCGCGCCCAGCGCGCTGGCCGCTTCCCGCAAACCGCCGGGCACCAGGATCAGCATATTTTCTGTGGTTCGCACCACCACGGGCACCACGATCACCATCAGCGAGAGCGTGCCGGCCCACGCCGAGAAATGCCCCATGGGCAGGACCACGATCTCATAGATGAAAAGGCCGGTGACGATGGAGGGTGCGGAAAGAAGAATATCGTTCACGAACCGGACGACAAAAGCGAAGCTGGTGTGTTTCCCGTATTCGGCCAGATAGGTGCCGGCGAAAAGCCCGATGGGCGTGCCCAGCGCCACGGACATCACGCTCATCAGCACGCTGCCGATAATGGCATTTAAAAGCCCGCCAGGCTGGCCGGGGGGTGGTGTCGAATGGGTGAACAAGGTGGGCGAAAGAGCGGCGACGCCTTGCGACAGCAGCGCCGCAAGGATGAAGGCAAGCCAGATCAGGCCGAACGCAGCCGCCGCAATCGACAGAGTGATAAAAACGCTGTTGGCGATTCGGCGGCGGAGATAGAGGCCTTTGGACATGATCATTTCGTGCCTGCCTGCCGCTCCAGCGTGAGCAGCATCCATTGGGCGGCGGCCAGCACGATGAAAGTAATGAAGAACAGGATCAGACCCAGGAAAATCAGCGACGAGGTGTAAAGAGGCGTCGTGGCTTCGGTGAACTCGTTGGCGATGGTGGCCGAAATGGTGGTGCCAGGCGCGAACAGCGACGAAGCGATGGTGTGGGCATTGCCGATCACGAAGGTGACCGCCATGGTTTCGCCCAGGGCCCGGCCCAGCGCCAGCATGGCGCCGCCCACAACGCCGGAACGGGCGTAAGGCAATACCACCCGCCACATCACCTCCCAGGTGGTGCAACCCAGGCCATAGGTTGCTTCCTTGAGCATGGTGGGGACGGTCTCGAACACATCGCGCGTCACCGCCGAGATGAATGGCAAAATCATGATCGACAGGATCAGTCCGGCCGAAAAGATGCCAATGCCGTAAGGAGCGCCGCCGAAGAGAGTGCCGATCAAGGGAATGCCGGCGGTGACGTCAATGATGGGTTGCTGGACATGCGCCTGAAACCAGGGCGCGAACACGAACAGGCCCCAGATGCCGTAGATGATCGACGGAATGCCCGCCAGCAATTCGATGGCGATGCCGATGGGGCGCCGAAAAGGGCGTGGGCACAATTCGGTCAAGAAAATCGCTATCCCAATCCCCACAGGCACGGCGACCAGCATGGCCAAGGCCGAAGTCACCAATGTGCCGTAGATCGAAGGCAACCCGCCGAACACATTGGTCGTGGGATCCCAGCCACTCGACCACAGGAAGGGAAGGCCGAACGCCCTGACCGCTGGGATCGAGCCGATCACCAGCGAGAGGATGACGCCCACAAAGATCAGCAGGACGGCAGCGGCGGCCAACCAGGTGAGGAAATGGAAGCGCGCATCGCCCCGCCCGGCGCGCCGTGTGGTTTCAGCTCTTGTGGCCCGGTCGGCAGTGGCGTCCGCGTCGGTCAAGGCAATATCGGCCATAAAAATGGGAAGCCTGTTGGCGTGTGAGCGCCAATTCACATGGCTCTCACGCCACGAACATCACAGTTCTGCAAAGCTTTTGTGACAGTCTAGGTTATCCCGCGGGCTCTATTATAAGCTATTGATATGTAACATTTATTACCTGACGGGCGATGGCAGTGATTAAGGGATCGGACCGATTTTGGCGCAAAATTCGGCACCCCCCGACGGGCCCGTGGTGCTGCCGGCAATTTGAGGCGCTTGCGGACACCAAATTCCCTTCAGCCGGACACCACGCAGGCGGATCCGGTGTTGGGATCTCCGCAGAGTCCGGTCACGCCCGGCGTTTCCTTCCGCCGGTGCGGTAACTCATACTCCACGCATGACTCGCCGCCATGCGTTCCGCGACTATCTCGGTCCCAAAGTGCTCACCATGCTGGCGCTGGGCTTCTCCTCGGGCCTGCCCTTTCTTCTGGTCGGAAACACATTCGGCTATTGGCTGCGCGACGAAGGCACGTCCCTGAAAGCCATCGGCTTCATTTCCTGGGTGGGCCTCACTTATTCTCTGCAATTCGCCTGGTCGCCGCTCCTGGATCATCTGCCGGTCTTGAAGATTTTGGGCCAGCGGCGCGGCTGGATGGTGTTGTCGCAAATCTTTGTGGCCGTCGGCCTCTTGGCGATGGCGTTTGTGGGAACACGATATGGGTTGGTGGTGTTGGGTGCTGCGGCGTTGCTGGTGGCGTTTTCCTCGGCCACGCAAGACATCGCCATTTCTGCCTGGCGGATCGAGATCGCGTCTGACGCCGACGAGCTGGGGCTGCTGACGTCGGCGTACCAGCTGGGCTATCGCATCGCCATGGTCTGTACCGACTCGCTGATCCTGGTGTCGGCGCAGCATATTGGCTGGCAGCCTTCCTACGTCATTTGCAGCATCGGCATGGCGGTGGGCCTGACCGCCAGCTTTCTGGCCGCGGAGCCTCGCCGCGCCGAAGAGAAGTTGGCCGCGCAGGAAGCGGAAAATCCACTTTGGACCTTGCGTGGCTTTTTCGACGCCGTCGCGGGACCCTTCATCGTCTTTTTCAAGACCCACGGCCCGCCCGCGCTGGTGATGCTTCTGGCGATCAGCTTCTACCGGTTGCCGGATTTCGTCCGCGGCCCCATGAGCAATCCTTTCTTCCACGACATCGGGATCAGCAAGGATGTGGTCGGCGCGGTGCGCGCCACGGCAGGTCTGGTTGCGATTTTTGCCGGAATAGCCGCGGGCGGATTTCTTTCGCTTCGGCTTGGTTATATGCGCGCACTGATGATCGGAGGCGTGCTGCAGGCCATCGGCATCGCCGTTTATGCGCTTCTGGCGATGCGCGGCCCCAGCACTATATTGTTCACCGCCGTGATGGTTCTGGACGATTTTTCCATCAGCGTCGCCGGGGTAACCTTGGTGGCCTACATGTCGAGCCTGACCAGCCTGGGCTATACCGCCACGCAATATGCGCTTCTGTCATCCACCTATGCGTGGGCGGGAAAAATCCTCAAAGGTTTCTCCGGCGCGGTGGTGGAGGGGCTTTCGGCCCATTTCGGACTGCTGTCGGCCTATGCGGTGTTCTTCGTGGGGTGCGGGGCGCTGGGGATACCCGCCCTTCTTTTGTTCTGGTTCCTGGCGCGGCAACAATCGAGCCGTCCCGAACCCGATGCGTTCGTCAAGGAAACCGCGGCCCGTTCCTGATCCCACGCATTTGTGCATTGCACTCTGTCCCGGAACAAACCAACACGCGACTGTCACAATTCGTTGCGCGGTCCCAAGTCCCTGGGCTAGATTATAATTCTGTCGCAGAACCAGCTTATTCCCTTCTCGCGACGGGGGCGTTTGAGGGCTTATCGTGGTCAACATCTATGAAGCTGGACCGTTCGAAGGCCGCTTGGAGCAGTGGCCGGTTCTGGCTGTCTCGGGCGCGCTGGAAGTGCGCCTGGCGGAGACCGAACACGAAGTCGAACTGGCGCAACGCCTGCGCTACACCGTTTTTTATGAAGAGATGAGCGCGATCCCATCACCGCAGATGCGGGAAGCGGGCCGCGACTTCGACAAATATGACGAGGTTTGCGATCATCTTCTTGTTGTGGATCGCGAAAGCCATGGCGAGGACGGGCAGCCTTTGGTCGTCGCCACCTATCGCCTGACGCGCAAGAAAGATGCGATGCGGGCGGGCGGGTTCTACACCGCCGGCGAATATGACATCTCGCCGATGCTGAGGGGCTTGCCGGCGTCCACCGAATTCCTGGAGCTGGGCCGTTCGTGCGTGCTGAAAAGCTATCGCGGCCGCCCGGGCACCATGCAGCTTTTGTGGAAAGGCTTGATGGCCTATGTCGCCCGCTTCGACATCGACCTGATGTTCGGCTGCGCGTCGTTGGCGGGGATCGATCCGGCCGCCTTGGCGCTGCCGCTTTCCTATCTGCAGCACTTCCATGCCATGCCGGCGTCACTTCGGGTGCGCGCGCGCCCGGAGCTGTTCGTGAACATGGACCTTATCCCCAAGACCGGGATCGATCCGCGCGAGGGATTGCGCAGCCTGCCGCCGCTGCTCAAAGGTTATGTGCGCGCGGGTTGCTGTATCGGTGAGGGCGCGGTGATCGATCGTCAGTTCGGCACCACCGATGTTTTCATCTACTTCCCGCTGTCGGGCATCGACGCGCGTTATAAATCGCGCTTCGGACTGGTGAAATAACCCGAAAACACAGGCTTTCTTCCCCCGCGCGGCGAAGCCGCTGGTGGGGGGAAGATGTCTTCCGAGCGCTTGCCGCGAGGAAGACAGATGGGGGCAGACTCAAGCAAGATCGAACAGCAGCAGCTCCGCCGGCGAGTGCGAGCGCAAGGCGATCTGGGCTTGATCCGTCACCGCGGCGCCGTCACCGGCAGTGAGGCGCTCTCCGCCCACACTCACTTCGCCCTTGGCGATTTGAATCCAGGCACGGCGGCCAGGTGCAAGCGAATGGATCGCTTCGATATCCGCGTCCAGCTTTGCCGCCCAGATTTCCGCATCCTGCACCAGGCGGACTTCATTGGGCTGCGGATCCGGCCCAGCGATACGCGCCAATCTGTTGGCCACCGCTTTGGCGTCAATCACCTTCTGCTCGTAGGACGGCTCCAGCCCCCGCTGCGATGGCATGATCCAGATCTGCAGCAAATGGCATGGCCTGTCACGGCTGGCGTTGAATTCGGCATGAACGATTCCCGAGCCCGCGCTCATGCGTTGAATCTCGCCGGGACGGATCACGCCGCCGCCGCCACTGGAGTCCTTGTGCTCCAGCGCGCCCTCAAGAAGGTAGGTGACGATTTCCATGTCACGATGCTGGTGCGGCGGAAAGCCCGCGCCGCCGGCGATCCAATCTTCATTGATCACGCGAAGGGCGCCGAAACTTTCGAACGCCGGATCATAATAGTCAGCAAATGAGAATGTATGCTTGGAATCCAGCCAGTCTATTTTGGTGGTCCCGCGTTCCGACGATTTCCGCACCTTGATCATTTGCGCACCTTGGCCTCAACCGCGTCCCAAACCAGCTTGGCGATGTCGGGGCCGCCAAACCGTTTGACCTCTTGGATACCGGTGGGCGAGGTCACGTTGATTTCCGTCAGATAGCCGCCGATCACATCGATTCCCGTGAAAATCAATCCTCGCGCCTTCAGTTCCGGCCCTATCGCCGCGCAGATCTCCCGTTCGCGCGGCGTCAATTCGGTTTTCTCGGGCCGGCCCCCCACATGCATGTTGGAGCGCGCCTCGCCCGCAGCGGGAACGCGATTGATCGCGCCGGCAAATTCGCCGTCCACCAAAATCACGCGTTTGTCGCCTTGGCGCACTTCAGCCAGGTAACGCTGCACGATCACCGGCTCGCGGTAGAATTGGGTGAACATCTCCAGCAGCGAACCCAGATTCTCGTCGTCGGGCCCGATACGGAACACGCCGGTGCCGCCATTGCCGTAAAGCGGCTTCAGGATGATCTCTTTATGCTCCGCGCGAAAATCGCGGATTTCCAGCGCATCGCTGGTGATCAGCGTGGGCGGGATGAAGTCCTCGAATTCGGTGACGAACAATTTCTCCGGCGCATTGCGCACTTCCCTGGGATCGTTGACCACCAGGGTTTTGGGATGGATGCGTTCCAGAATATGCGTGGCCGAAATATAGGCCATGTCGAAGGGCGGATCCTGGCGCATCAGGACCACATCAGCGGCGGAAAGATCGTAAACAAAAGCATCGCCCAAGGCGAAATGGTCACCCTTGACCGGGCGCACATGGAGCGGCCTGACCCGCGCCGTCACCTTGCCTTCGCGAAAAGTGAGATCCCGCGGTCCGTAATAGAGCAGGCCAAGGCCGCGCGCCTGTGCTTCAAGCGCGAGCGCGAAAGTCGAATCGCCCGCGATATCGATCTTCTCGATCGGGTCCATCTGGATCGCGACCGTCAACGCCATGTTTCACCCATCCATCCGCCAAGCATCGGGCAAGTGCCGCGGAAGCCCTGCCACCGTGACAATATCAAACCGCGCGCCCCGCCGCGCCAAGGCCGGCCGCGACGCCAGATATAGGGAGGCGGCGCGGGCAATGCGAGTCCGCTGCTCGGGGCTCACCGCGTCCGCCGCATCCAGCGCCGAGGCGCGCGCCTTGACCTCGACAAAGCAAACCGGGCCGAACGGACTGAGCGTGACCAGATCGATTTCACCGGCGCGGGTCTTGATGCGGCGGCCGAGAATGCGGTGGCCTTTAAGTCTCAGCCACCAGGCCGCCCAGGCCTCGCTGCGATGGCCCCGCTTTTCCGCCTTGGCGCGGTCAGCCATTCTTCTTCTCCAGGGCGCGCGCGTAGACCGCATGACGTGACAGCCCCAGCAATTCTGCGAGCATTTCCGACGCCGGCTTGAGCGGCATGAAGGCCAAGGCCTTGTCCAGCGCCCGATCCAGGGCCGCGATATCCGTTTCCGCAGACACCGGAGGCGAGACCAGCAGCGTCACTTCGCCCTTGGGCGCGGGGAGATCCTGATACAGCCGCGCCAGTTCGCCGAGATCGCCGCGGCGCACCTCTTCGTGAAGCTTGGTCATTTCTCGCGCCACCACGGCGGTGCGCACGCCCAAAAGCTCGGCCATGTCCTTCAGAGAGTTCCGCCAGGCGTCCGCCCGATTCAAAAAAGATCAACGTGGCCCGGACGGGTTTCAATTCCTCCAGCGTGCTGCGCCGCTCGCCCGTCTTGCTGGACAAGAAGCCCGCGAACAGGAAGCGGTCGGAGGGAAGGCCCGAACTGATCAATCCCGCCAGCACCGCCGAGGCGCCCGGCACGACATGGACCGGCAGGCCTTCCTCGATCACGGCGCGCACCAGCTTGAATCCGGGATCGGACACCAGGGGCGTGCCGGCATCGCTCACCAGCGCGATGCGTTGTCCCCGATGCAGCCGCTCCAACAAACGCGGCCGCTCGCGCCCGGCGTTGTGATCGTTATAGGCGGTGAGGGATTTGGAGATGCCATGGATGGACAAAAGCTTGCTGGTGACACGCGTATCCTCGGCGGCAATGACATCGCACCCCCTCAACACATCCAGCGCCCGCAGGGTGATGTCACGCGCATTGCCGATCGGCGTGGCCGTGACATAAAGGCCAGGCGCGAGCGCATTTCCTTCCTTTAAATCGCCAAGATGTTGCGGTTTAGGGGAATCGTGCGTTCTAGTAGCGCCCTTATATTCACCCCCTTGGGAACCTGCCGATGATTTTTGCCGCTTCATTTCGATCGAAGACCTTGCGCAGGCGCTGTTGTGCCATTGCGGGCGCGGCCGCGATAGCGGCTTTAAGCGCGTGCACGCCCCCCAAGCCCCTGCCCGCACCCGTGGTGGCGCCGCCGCCCCCGCCCGTCGCTGTCAATCCCTTGAACAGGGACCTGCCCACGTATCTCCACCTTCCCAATATAGCCCCGGGAGTCACCCCGATACGGGTGGGGATCATCCTGCCCTTCTCCAGCTCCACCTCCGCCACCAAGGCGTTGGCCGGAGCAATGCTGAAAGCGGCTGAGCTCGCGCTGTTCGATACCGGCAACCGCAGCCTTCTCTTGATGACCGCCGATGAGGGCGCATCTCCGGATACCGCGGCGGCGGCGGCGAATAAGTTGCTCGGCCAGGGCGCCGAAGTCATCGTCGGCCCCTTGTTCGGGCCTTCCGTCTCGCGGGTCGCGCCCATCGCGCGGGATCGGGGCGTTCCCATTTTGGCCTTCTCGACCGAGCGCAGCGTCGCCGGCAATGGCGTTTATCTTCTGTCTTTCCTGCCGCAAAGCGAAATCCGGCGGATCGTTTCCTATGCGGCGGCGCAAGGACATCACAATTTTGCGGCGATGGTGCCCGAGACGCCCTATGGCGACATCGTGGCCGCCGCCTTCAGCGACGCGGTGAAAAGCGCAGGCGCAAACAGCGTCGACGTCGAACATTTCACGCCCAACAGCGCGGCGGTGATGGCGCCGGCCACCGCCGTCGCCAAGAGCGACGCGGATGCCGTGTTGATCGCACAAGGGGGCGGCGTGCTCAGGGCCATCGCGCCGTCACTCGCCTTCAACGGACTTGATCCCGCCAAAGTGAAGTTGCTGGGAACGGGTCTGTGGGACGAGGAGACCGTCACCAAGGAACAGACCCTGCAGGGTGGCTGGTTCGCGGCGCCCGAACCCGACGCCGACAGCACCTTTGTCGAGAAATACAAGCGGGTCTATGGCGCGACGCCGCCACAGCTCGCATCGCTGGCCTATGACGCAGTGTCATTGGTGGCGTTGCTGTCGCCTGGCGTGCCCTATCATCGCTTCACGCCCGCCACCTTGATGGACCCCAACGGCTTCGCAGGCGTGAATGGCATTTTCCGCTTCAACACCGATGGCACGTCGGAGCGTGGTCTTGCCGTCTTGGAAGTCCAGCCGGATGGATTTCATGTCGTCAGCCCCGCCCCGAAAACCTTCCAGGCGCGCAGTTTCTGATTTTAACCCCCTCCGGCCTTGACCAAGCTTCGAGGGATGTTAATTCAGCAAAGCTGAAATAACGGCATTCAGAACCAACCGGCCTTGTTGTGTGGCCCTGAGGATGTCGCCATCCTGTTGGAGCAGATCCTGCTCCAATAAAGGTGCGAGCTTTTCCCGCGAGGGTTGCGTTCCCCAGCGCGCTCGGTAGGCCGCAAGGTCGATACCCTCGCTGAGACGCAGATTCATCAGAAGATGTTCGCGCGATGCGTCTTCATCGTTGACGGGCGTAGCGTCGGCGAAGCCGTTTTCACCCTCCACCATCACGGCTTCGCGCCAACGTTCCGGCAGGCGGATGGTGGAGGTGGCGATGCGCGTTCCGCCTAGATTCAGCCGGCCATGCGCTCCAGGCCCCACCCCAGCATAATCCTGGTAGCGCCAATAAAGCAGATTGTGCCGGCTCTCCGAGCCCGGCCTTGCATGATTGGAGATTTCGTAGGCGGGAAGGCCCGCGGCGCCTGTCAGTTCCTGGGTGGTTTCATAGAGACCGGCGGCCATGTTTTCGTCAGGGATTTGCAACGCGCCATCTCGATAGAGAATCGCAAAAGGTGTCCCCGGTTCGATGGTGAGTTGGTACAGCGAAAGATGATCGGTGCCGAACGAGAGCGCCTCTTTCAGTTCGGCGCGCCAGGCGCTGTCGCTTTGCCCGGGCCGCGCGTAGATCAAGTCCAGCGAGACCCGATCGAAATGGCGCATCGCCAAACCCAGCGCGGCCTTGGCTTCGGCCGCATTGTGCAGCCGGCCCAGCCGCTTCAAATCGGCGTCATTCAAGGCCTGCATGCCCAACGAAAGACGGTTGACGCCGGCGGCACGATAGTCGGCGAATCGCGCGGCGTCCGCGCTGGCCGGATTGGCCTCCAAAGTGATCTCGATGTTATTGGTCACGCGCCAGAGGCGCGAAATCTTTTCAAGCACCCGCGCCACCGAGCCGCCCGCCATCAAAGACGGCGTGCCGCCGCCGAAGAAAATTGTTTCCACGATGGGGCGGTCATTGCCTTGGCGTGCAGCCGTCCACTCCAGTTCGCGCGCGATGGCCTCGATCCAGCCGGCTTCGTCGATGGATTTGCGCACATGGCTGTTGAAATCGCAGTAGGGGCATTTGGCGGCGCAGAACGGCCAATGCACATAGATGCCGAACGGCATCTTAAATCGATTCCGCCAGGATGCCGCTGTGCAGAAGCTTCTCAAAGGCGCGGGCGCGATGGCTCATGGCGTTTTTCACATGAGGATCGATCTCGCCAAAGGTCTGCTCGAAGCCTTCCGGAATGAAGATCGGGTCATAGCCGAAGCCGAGCTTGCCGCGGGGCGGAAACGTGAGGCGACCATGGATTTCGCCCTGGAAGGTCCGGACTTCTCCATGCGGCAACGCCAACGAGAGCGCGCAGACGAATTTGGCGGAAAAATCGTGGGCCTTCTTTTCCAGCAACGCCCGCTCGACCCGCGCCGTCGCCACGCTGAAATCTTTCTTGGGACCTGCCCAGCGCGCCGAATAGATGCCGGGCGCGCCATCCAAGGCATCGACCGATAAACCGGAATCGTCGGCCAAGGCCGGATGATGTCCCGCATCGGCGGCAGCGCGGGCTTTCAATTCCGCATTGGCGGCGAAGGTCGCGCCGGTCTCTTCCGGTTCGGGCAAGTGCAGCTCGGAGGCGCCTAGCGGTTCGATGCCGTGTGGACCCAGCAGCGCCTTGATCTCACGCACCTTGCCGGGATTGTGGCTGGCGACGATCAGGATGCTGCCTCGCGGCAACTTCACGTGAGTGCCTGTTTTTGTAGCTCGATCAATTCGCCGATGCCTTTGCGCGCCAAGCGCAGCAATTGTCCCAACTGCTCTTCGGTGAAGGGCGCGCCTTCCGCGGTGCCTTGAATCTCCACCAGCCCGCCCGCGCCGGTGATAACGAAATTGGCGTCGGTCTCCGCGGTGGAGTCCTCGCTGTAATCCAGATCGAGCATGGGCTCGCCCTTGATGATGCCGCAAGACACGGCCGCGACATGGTCCTTGAGCACCGGCATCTTGACCAACCCGGTCTTCTGCATGAAGGCGATGCATTGGGCCAATGCCACATAGCCGCCGGTAATGGCGGCGGTGCGGGTGCCGCCGTCGGCCTGCAGCACGTCGCAATCGATGGTCACTTGCCGTTCTCCCAGTGCCGCCAGATCGCATACTGCCCGCAGAGACCGCCCGACCAGGCGCTGAATTTCCTGGGTGCGGCCGGATTGCTTACCTGCCGCCGCCTCGCGCCGCATGCGTTCATGGGTGGAGCGGGGTAACATGCCATATTCCGCCGTCACCCAGCCCTTGCCGGAGCCTTTGAGGAAGGGAGGCGCTTTCTCTTCCAGGCTGGCGGTGACCAGGACATGGGTGTCGCCGAATTTGACTAGGCAGGAGCCTTCGGCATGCCGGGCGGCCCCGGGTTCCAGGCTGACGGCGCGCAGGGCATCAAGGCTTCGGTTGGAGAGGCGCATGGGGGTGTATATCTTGAAGTGGTGGGCTGGGGCGGTTACCTAGCCGCTTTGACCCCCGCCGTCCAATGGATGGCCAAGGAGATCAAATAACATACCAGTATCAAAGGTTTAGCACTTTGGAGTCGTTCGCCTCTCGCCTGACCTACCCCTCCCTGGGGGAGCGTCCTCGGGAAGTTTTCCGCCATTTGGTGGACGCCTTTCTTGCCTCGGGCGAACCGGTGGGGTCGCGCACCTTGTCCCAGCGCCTGCCGCTGACGCTTTCGCCCGCCTCGATCCGCAATGTGATGGCCGACCTCGAGGCTATGGGCCTGCTCTATGCGCCCCACACCAGCGCCGGCCGGGTGCCCACCGAAAAGGGTCTGCGCCTGTTCGTGGACGGGCTTCTGGAAGTGGGAGACCTGGAACCGCAAGAGCGCGGGATGATCGAGGCTCGCATGGCGGGAAGCGGTCAGCGGCTGGAAGACATGCTCACCCAGGCGACGACGCTTCTTTCCGGTCTGTCGCGCTGCGCCGGCCTAGTGGTCACCGCCAAACAGGACGCGCCGCTCAAGCATGTGGAATTTGTCCATGTTGGTCCTGGCAAGGCGCTGGTGATCATGGTCAGCGAGGACGGCCAAGTCGAAAATCGCGTCATCGACACGCCCGTGGGTCTGCCGGTATCGGCATTGGTGGAGGCCTCCAACTATCTCAATGCCCGGCTTGCCGGGCGCACCATCGACGCCGCACGGGCGGAGATTCTGGCCGAACTGGAAAGCGACCGGGCGATGCTGGACTCGCTGACCGCCAAGTTCGTGGCCGACGGGCTGGCAAATTTGGCGCGCCCCGGCAGCGGCGCCGATGACAAGGTCCTGATCGTGCGCGGCACTTCCCATCTTCTGGACAGCGTCGAGGCTCAGGCCGACATCGAAAGGGTGCGGACCCTGTTCGACGACATCGAACGCAAGGGCGACCTTATCCGGTTATTGGAACTGGCCAAGGAAGGTGACGGCGTGCGCATCTTCATCGGTTCGGAAAACCGCCTTTTTTCTCTTTCCGGCTCGTCGATCGTGGCCGCGCCTTATGCCAATGCCCAAGGCAAGATCGTGGGTGTGATCGGCGTTCTGGGCCCCACCCGTCTCAACTATGGCCGCATCATTCCCATGGTCGACCATACCGCCAAAGTCATTGGACGATTGCTTGGTTAGTGTTTAAGGAACTACGCCTTTTCCCCAGGGCGCAAAGGAACCGTCATGAGCGAAGAATCCGAACAGGAAATGCCGGAAGCCCGTATCGCCGATGGCAGCCCCGATCCCGTCGCGGTGCTGAAGGCCGAAGTGGAAGCCTTGCGCGATCAGCGCCTGCGCGCTTTGGCGGACGCGGAAAATATCCGCCGCCGGGCCGAACGCGAGAAGGCGGAAGCGACCCAATATGCGGTGACCAAATTCGCCCGCGACATGGTTTCGATTGCCGATAATTTTTCCCGCGCCTTGGCGGCATGTCCGCCGGAATTGCGCGCCACGGCCGACCCGCAAGTGAAAGCCGTGTTGGACGGCGTCGAAGCCACCGACCGCCAATTGATGGCGGCCTTGGAACGTTATGGGGTCAAACCTGTCTCCACCGAGGACGGCAAGTTCGATCCCAATCTGCATCAAGCGATCGCGGAAGTGCCCGGCAACGGCAAACCGCCCGGCAGCATCGTGGATGTGGTGCAGTCGGGCTATATGATCGGCGACCGGCTACTCAGGCCTTCGATGGTGACGGTGGCGAAGCGAGATGCCAGCGCCGCCATCGACACCAAGGCGTAAGGGGATGGCCGATCTCAACATTGTGGTCGCCGGCGCATCCGGCCGCATGGGCCGCACTCTGGTTCGCGAAATCGCCCAGGCGCAAGGCCTGGCGCTGTGCGGGGCGCTGGAAGCCGAAGGTCATCCGGATCTGGGACGCGACGCCGGTGAATTGGCCGGGCTTACCGCCAATGGCATCAAGCTCACGGCCGATCCCTTGCCGCTGATCGTCCACGCCCAGGCCATCATCGATTTCACCCGCCCCATGGTCTCGGTGATGCTGGCGGGCCTTGCCGCGCAAGCGCGCATTGTCGATGTGATCGGCACCACCGGTTTTACCCCCGATGAGGAAGCGCGCATCCACGCCGCGGCGCGTCATGCCGTGATCGTCAAGTCCGGCAATATGAGCTTGGGCGTGACGCTATTGGCCGCGTTGGTTGAACGCGCCGCCAAGGCCCTTCCCGGCTATGATGTCGAGATTCTCGAAATGCATCACAACCTCAAAGTGGATGCGCCCTCGGGCACCGCGTTGCTTCTGGGTGAAGCAGCCGCCAAGGGCCGCGGCGTGCCGCTGGAGAAGAACGCCGTGCGGGCACGTGACGGCCAAACCGGACCGCGCAAGGAAGGCGGTATCGGCTTTGCCAGTCTCAGGGGCGGTTCGGTGGTGGGCGAGCATCAAGTCTTCCTGGCGGGGGCAGGCGAACGGATTGCGTTGTCGCATACCGCCGAGGACCGCTCCATCTTTGCCCGCGGCGCGCTGGAAGCCGCGCGCTGGGGGCAAGGCAAGAAGCCTGGCCTTTACTCGATGACGGATATACTGGGCCTCTAGAAGGCGCGGGTCAGTTTCCCATGGTCAAGCTTATGACGCGCGCGGAAATCGAAGAGTTCTTCGCGCGCCTCAAGAAGCATATTCCCGACCCCAAGACAGAACTGGAATACAAGAATCCCTATACCTTGCTCGTCGCGGTGGCACTGTCGGCGCAGGCCACCGACAAATCCGTTAACAAGGCGACCGAACCGCTGTTCAAGACTGTGGACACGCCGGAGAAGATGGTGGCGCTGGGCGAAGTCAAGCTGACGGACGCAATCAAGACCATCGGGCTCTATCGCGGCAAAGCAAAAAACGTGATCGCTCTGTCGAAGATCCTGATCGAAAAGCACGGCAGTCGGGTACCGAAAGATCGCGATGCGCTTCAGGAATTGCCTGGGGTGGGACGCAAGACCGCCAATGTGGTGCTGAATGTGGCCTTTGGTGAATCCACCATCGCCGTGGACACCCATATTTTCCGGGTCTCCAACCGCACGGGCTTGGCGCCGGGGAAAAACGTGCTGGAGGTGGAGTTAAGCCTGGAAAAACGGGTGCCGGAAAAATACAAGCGCCACGCCCATCACTGGCTGATCCTGCACGGCCGCTATACCTGCGTGGCGCGCAAGCCCTTATGTCCCAACTGTATTGTGCGCGACCTTTGCAACTTCCCGGACAAGACCCAGGAATTGCCACCTGAGAAGCCCAAGACGGCAAAAGTGTCTAGGACGAAGGGGCGCGCAAGGCGTTGAGGCAAGCCTGGTCCGCTTGATTGTCTTTGGTGCGCGGCAAAGTCTCGACATGCGTGACCTTGGCCGGCGTGCCGGTCAAGAAAAAGAAGGCGCGGCAGGCGCGGGTATCGTAACGCCACATCTCTGTGGCGCCATCCTTGCGCGTGAAGGCCGGCATGCCCGCCAAGGCGCGCACCTGGGCTGCTGAAAGACCGGTGAAGCTGTTGGGCTCGTTTTTTGGCGGCGGCAGAGGAATGGGCACAGAAGGCGAAGACGGCGCGCGCGGCGGCGCGGCACACGCTGTGAGCGTCAACAAAATCAGAACCGGAATGCTTTTCTTCATGAACCTTTTTCACTCACCCGTTGGAACAGATGCACCATCAACGCGGTCCCGAACAAGGGCGCCATCAGATTGACCAAGGGAATCATGCTGGCCAGGGCGATCACGATTCCCGACGCCCAGATGGGGCCGGCATGGCGGCGGCGCAGGCGGTCGGCTTCGGCAAGCGGGAGGTGCCGCAGCGCCGCGAGCTCGAAATATTCCCGGCTCAGCAGCCAACCATTGACGGCCAGACTCAAAATCTCGCCCATACCCGGCAACTCCAACTCGAACGGAATCAGCACCAGATTGGCGCCCAGCACCAGTGCGGCAAAGCGCAGACCGGCACGCAGATTAGCAGCGAACGACCCCGAACCGGCGGCGCGGCCGGGATAATCCCGGGCTTCGATCCGCGCGGCAAGTTCGTCCAGGAACAAGCAGGCAAAGACCGCTGCCACCGGCGGCCCCAGCATCACGCCGCCGAAAATCAGCAGAAGCGGCGCCAGCAATTTGAAGAGATCGTTGACCAGCGGGCTGCCCAGGACAGGCAGGAGCGAAAGGACATATTCGCTCAGCCCCAGAAACATCGCGAACAGAAGCAGAGTGAGAAGCAGCGCTTTGCCCAAAATGCGGAAAAAGGCGGGATCGAAAATCAGCCCAAGGGTGCGGCTTGCGCTTGCGAACATCCCGTCGGTCCCGTAATGGCTTTGCCATATAGCGCCATCGGGAGCCGGCATGCCGCAAAAATACGACGTCGCAGGATTGGGCAACGCGATCATGGACGTGATCGCCGCGGTGGATGACGAATTCCTGCTCCGGCATGGCATCGCCAAGGGCGCGATGACCCTGATTGATGAATTCCGCGCCCAGGAACTTCATAAGGCGCTGGGCGACAGCGTGCAGGAAGCAGGCGGCAGTGCGGCCAACACCATGGCCGGCTTGGCGTCGCTGGGTGCGCATGCGGTCTTTCTGGGCAAGGTGCGCGACGACGCCTTAGGCGCGCGGTTCGGCGAAAGCCTGAAGTCTCTGGGTGTGCACTTCACCACGGCGCCGGCAGCGGACGGCTCGCCCACCGCCTCGTCCATGATCGCGGTGACGCCGGACGGCCAGCGCAGCATGAACACTTATCTCGGCGCCTGCCGCGAGATGACGCCCGCGGATGTGGATGAAACGGAAATCGCGGCCGCCAAGATCCTCTATATCGAAGGCTATCTCTGGGACGCCCCCGATGCCAAAGAGGCGTCGCGCAAGGCCATTCGCGCCGCCAAGCGCGCGGGCGGCCAGGTGGCGCTGTCGCTGTCGGACAGTTTCTGCGTGGGACGCTTCCGCGACGAGTTCCTGCATCTGATGCAGCACGATCTGGACGTTATTTTCGCCAATGAGGACGAAGCGCTGTCTTTGTTCGAGACCGAGGATTTCGCCGTGGTGGCGGAGAAGATGCGCGGATGGGGCAAGCTCGCTGCCATTACGCGCTCCTCCAAAGGCTGTGTGGTGATCAAGGGCGATGAGCATCATGCCGTACCCGCCTTTCCGGTGACCAAAGTGGTGGATACCACCGGCGCCGGCGATCTCTTTGCCGCTGGATTTCTTTATGGCCTGACCCGCGGCAAGGCGCTGGTCGAGTGCGGAAAGCTGGGCGGATTGGCGGCGGCGGAAATCATCTCCCACTATGGCGCGCGGCCGGAAGCATCGCTCAAAGACCTGGCCGCAAAAGCGGGACTGGTCTGAGCGCCGGCCAAACTAATCGCCGATAAAATGCAGAAGGACTTCGCGATGATGTGGCTGATCGCGATGTTCAAAAACATAGATTCCCTGCCAGGTGCCTAGAGCCGGTTTGCCCGCCTTGACCGGAATCCCGATCGAGGTTTGCGTGAGGGCGGCGCGGATATGGGAGGGCATGTCATCAGGCCCCTCTGCTGTGTGCCGGTAGTCCATGCCTTTCTTCGCCAGCTTTGCGAAAAAATCCTTCAGATCAAGCAGCACGTCCGGGTCCGCATTTTCCTGCACCAGAAGCGAGGCCGAGGTGTGGCGGATGAAGCAAGTGAGAAGCCCATCTCCGAGTTTCTCGTCGCGTGCGAATTCCATCGCTGCGTCCGTGACGGCATAGAGCCCCGGGCCATGGGTGGAAACCCGGATGGTGCGAAAAGCCTGCTTCATGTCTTTTTTCTCAGATAGACATAAAGCGCCCCGCCGCCGCCATGCCTTCGATGGGCCGGCGCCCATCCCGAGGTCAATGCGGCGAAGTCCCGTTCGCTCAGCCAGCGCGGGACCATCTCTTTCAAGACGCCGTGAGGGGTGCGCATCCACTCCACGCTTTCATGCGATTTGGAATTGCCAATGCCGGTGATCACCAAAACCAATCGCACCCCGTTTGCCTGTGCCCGCGTAAGAAAGGACTGAAGCGCGTGATGCGCATCGCCTTCGGTCATGCCATGAAGATCGATGCGCCCGCCCGGCACCAGCTGGCCGCGGCGAAGCTTCTCGGCCGTGGTGCCGTCCAACGCGCCCGTGCTGGCTTTCGCGACCGCACGAGATTTGACCTTGGCAATTGCCGGTCTCACAATTTGTTCAGCCACATGTTTCTTGAACAAGGCCCGTTCTTCCTCGCTGACCTTGCGCTTCATGAGCTGACCGTTCCGCCCAGGCGCGCCGCCACGTCATTCGGCAGCAACACATAAAGACGGCCCTGAGCCTTCATCCCGCCGGCGCCGGCCTCGGCCTTGGCGCCAAACCCGAAGAAAATATCGCCCCGGACCGAACCGCGGATGGCGCCCCCGGTATCTTGCGCGACCAGCAACGCGTGAAGGGGATCGGTGGCGACATAATAGGGCACACCCAATGCGTTCTTGCGAAGGTCGATGGCCATGCTGCCCATGG
The DNA here is from genome assembly GCA_963765095.1 of uncultured Alphaproteobacteria bacterium. Lineage (GTDB taxonomy): Bacteria > Pseudomonadota > Alphaproteobacteria > Micropepsales > Micropepsaceae > Rhizomicrobium. The sequence continues at coordinate 202,978 of CAVXUV010000016.1, read as the reverse complement.
GTGTAAGGGGCACGTGCTCGACACCGGGACTGCCCAGAGCACCATCACCCAGGGGCGCTTCCTGGAAAAAGACAAAAGATTGGTCCGCCTCCATCACGCCTTGCGCCAGAGCGGGATGGGCCTTGAGCCAACTGCGGATGGTTTGAAGCGAAAGCTGGTCGCGCGCCAATCGCCCTGTCGCCACCAGGACCCGGCCGATCGGTGTGTAGGGTCGGCCATTCTCGCCCGCGAACTGGATGCGCGCGATGGCGCCGTCGTCGAACCGCACCCGCCCCGAACCTTGAATTTGCAGAAAGAACAACGCCACAGGGTCGTCGCACCAGAACAGGATTTGCGCCTCAGGAAGGCCATGAACATCGATCTCGGCGCGGTTGGAATAGGGAACCAGCCGCTGGCCTTCGACACGACCGGCAATATGCTCGCCTTTGAATTGAGAGGAGAATTGCCCCAGATCCACGCGGATCAGATCGCGCGGCGCGCCATAAACCGGGGTCTGAAACGCACCATGACGCAACCGGCTGCCGCGGATCTCCGGTTCGTAATAGCCGGTGAAAAGACCTTCGCCGCCCAATCGATAGGGGGTGAAATTCTTTTCAAAAAAAGCGCGCGCGTCGCCCGATAGCCGACCGCACACTTGCTGCCAATCGCGCGCGGTGCCGGCATAATCCTGAATGGTCTCGCTCTCCGGCTTGCGGGCCATGACCTCGCAGGAGCGGCGGAACGCGACCAGCGCTGGCTGCAAATCCGCGCTTTGCCATCCCGGCAGATCGGCAAAAGAAACCTTGGCGAGATGCGGAGGCGGTCGCGTTAGCCACCAAGACAGCAAGCGCCGCCATCAGCAGAATAATCAGCGAAACGAAGATTTTGCGCGTCAGCGCCAAGCGAGCCAAAGCCAGGAAAGTCAGGGCAACGCGCCGCTGGTAGCGACCAGCGTCCAAGTGGGACTGTTCGCGCCGATCTGGCGGGCAAAGGTCCAGATGTCGGTGACATCGCGCTGGACATAATTGTTGGCCGCCGTTGAGCCGCTGGCGAACTGGGCGCGGAACGAGACGGTGATTTCAGCCGTCTTGTCTTCCAGCGTGGCATGCACGATCTGGGCATCGGTGACGCCCGCCAAAGTCTGGCTGCCGGGGCAGCTCCACGCCTGGCGATTTCGGCATCGAAGGCTTTGTAGACGTCGTCCGACAAAAGCGGTTTCAGGCTGGTGCGGTCGCCGCCCGTGAAAGCTTTGAGGATGATCTCATAGGCAGCCCTGGCGCCCTTGAGGAAATGGCCGGTCTCGAAACTGGGGTCGGCAAGCTGGATATCGAACAAGGACCGGGCCTGCGGCTCGGCCACACGGTCGGCCGACAATGCCCGCAAATTGGCGCCCGAAGAAGCGGGAGCGATCCGGTCCTGGGACTGGGGCTCATGGCCGGTGCGCCGGCCCAAGATGGTGTAAAGCCGGAACAAAACCACCCCGGCCACCATGGCAGCGATCAGGATTTCGATCAGTTGCGCGTCCGGCATCCTCAATGACCCAAGCATGGCGCAAGCCTAGCCCCAGCCTACCCCTGCGGTCCAGCGGCGTGGGGGTCCAATAGCCTGCTTCAGGATAACGCGGCTCTCGGGATTCCGCGCCTTCTTCTTGTCAGGACGGAGCCCGCATGGTAGCGCGCGGGCCGTCATTCAAGGAATGTGCAAGATGAGCAGCGGCGGAACGGCAATGCCCGGCCCAGGCGAGGGATCCCTCCCCAATCTTCAGGTCGTGGGTCAATACATCAAGGACTTGTCGTTCGAGAATCCCGGCGCTCCCGCCGGTCTCACCCAACGGCCCCAAATTGAATTCGGCATTGATGTTCAAGCCAAGCGGGGCGACGAACACCATTTCGAAGTCGAGCTGAAGCTCAGGGTGCATGCCAAGGGCGAAGACCGCCAGCTGTTCCTTCTGGAACTGGCCTATGCGGGGCTTTTCCGCCTTCAGAACATTCCCGAGGAAGCGATGCAGCCCATCCTGTTGATCCAGGCGCCACATATGCTGTTCCCCTTTGCCCGCCGTATCGTCGCCGATGTGGTGCGCGACGGCGGCATGCCGCCTCTGATGATCGAGCCCATCGATTTCGTGGCGCTATACCAGGCCAAGATGGGCCAGGCCGCGGCACAGCCCATTGCCGGCAACGCCTAAGCGAAAATCCAGATCGCCTTGTCGCCGAGTTCCTTGGCGATAAAGGCGGCATGGCGGACGATCTCTTCCGCCGTGATCCGAGGGGCAAGCGGCTGCGGCCTTTGCCGGGCGCGCCCGGTTTCTTCTCGGCTGTCTCTCCGCTTCGATCTCGACTGGCGCCAGCGCCAAACCGCGTTGCCGGCCGCCCACCAGTTCCAGATAGACCTGCGCAGTTAATTCCGCGTCGAGCAGGGCGCCGTGTTTTTCACGGGCGCTGAGATCGATGCCGAACCGCTTGCAAAGTTCGTCGAGGGAATAGCGCGCGCCGGGAAGCTTGCGCTTGGCGATCTCGATCGTGTCCACCGTGCGCGCCATGGAAAGCGGCGTCCGTCCCACCCGCGTCAGCTCGGCATTGACGAATTTCATGTCGAAGCTGGCATTGTGAATCACCAGCGCCGCGTCCCCTAGAAATTCCAGGAACTCGTCCACCACATGGGCGAAAAGCGGTTTGTCGCTGAGGAATTCCGCGGAAAGACCATGGACGCGTTGGGATTCGATGGGGACGTCGCGTTCCGGATTCAAATAGAATTGCTTGGAACGGCCGGTGGGGAAATGATCCATCAACTCGACCAGGCCCATTTCGACGATGCGGTGCCCCTCGCCCGGCTCGAAGCCGGTGGTTTCGGTGTCGAAAACAATTTCACGCATGCGGGCGAATTTTCTTCCGGATGTCGGCCAGGATCATTTTCACCTGTTCGCGGGCGTCATCCAAGCCCTTGTCGGTGGTCAGCACATAATCCGCCTGTTGACGCTTTTTTGTGTCGTCCAGCTGGCGCGCCTTGAGGCGCTCGAATTTCTCCGCCGTCATCCCCGGGCGGCCCAGCACTCGCTGCCGCCGCAGGGTTTCCGGAGCGCTTACCACCACGACCGCGTCCATCTCTTTGTCCGCGCCCGTTTCGAACAGAAGCGGGACATCGAACAGCACGATCGGGGCGGTGGCATCCCGGAGAAATTGTTTGCGATCTTCAACGACCAAGGGATGCACCAGCGCCTCCAATTTGCCCAAGGCGGGTGGATCGCCGACCACCAGCGCCGACAAAGCGGGTCGGTCCACCGCGCCATTTTTCACGCTTCCAGGAAAGGCCCGGGCTATGGGTTCCACGGCGTCGCCGCCTTTGGCGTAGAGGCGGGCAATTGCCGCGTCCGCATCATGGATTGCCACCCCTTCGGCGGCGAACAGCTTGGCAGTCTCGCTTTTCCCCATCCCGATTCCACCGGTCAAACCGATGACATAAGGCTTAGGCATGGAGGAATTGCTCCAGCACGGCGCGCAAACCCTCGCTCACTTTCGGCCGCACATCGAAGAAAGCTTCAAACGAGGGCACGGCCTGATGCATCAGCATGCCCAGGCCATCGATGGTGACATGGCCTCGCGCCTTGGCATCCTTGAGCAAGGGCGTCTCGAGTGGATTGTAAACGATATCCAGCACGGCTGCTGAAGGACGAAGGAGGGAAAGATCGAGCGCCAGAGGGGAATGACCTTTCATGCCGGCGCTGGTGCTGTTGATCACCAGATCGGCACGGCCAGCCACTTTGTCCCAGTCCGCGAAATCCCCCGCTTCCAGCGCGGTGGCCGCCATCGGCTTGAGGGCGCGGGCCAAGTGTGCCGCCTTGTCGGCATGACGATTGAGAATATGCACGCGCGCCGCTCCCAGTTCGTTCAGGGCCAGCACGGCGCCACGTGCCGCGCCGCCGGCGCCCAGAAGGATCACGTCACGGCCCTTCAGCTCACCCAGTGTCTCACGGATGGTGTCCCGAAGCCCCGCGATGTCAGTGTTGCGCGCTTCAACCTGCCCATCCGGATGGAAAATCAAAAGATTGGCGGCGCCCGCGGCTTCCGCGGCGGCATCGCTTCTATCCGCCAGGGCATATGCCGCTTCCTTGTGGGGCAAGGTGACATTGACACCACGGAATCCGGACCGCTGCAGCGCACGGATGACGCGGGCGAAATCCTCCCGCGCCACCGCCAAGGGCACCAGCGCGCCATCGATCTTCAATTCCTCAAGCCAATAGCCATGGAGCGTGGGCGACACCGAATGCGTGATGGGCCAGCCGATCACGCCTGCAATCTTGCCTGCCCCGGTCAGCGTCATGTCTCAAGCAATCCTTGCGCGCGAAGTTCCTTTAGCACCGGCAAAAGCGGAAGTCCCAGGATGGAAAAATAATCGCCTTCCACGTCCTCGAAAAGCTGCGCGCCCAGGCCCTCAAAGTGATACCCGCCCACCGAGCCCAGCAAAGCTTCTCCTTCTCGGGTGAGATAATCCTCAATGAAAGCATCGCTCAATGTCCGCATGGTCATGCGGGCGTGGCCGATATGATGCCAGAAGACAGCGCCATCGCGCGCCAGCGCCGCGGCCGAGATCAGTATATGGGTCCGGCCGGAGAGCTTGCGCAGTTGGGCCCGCAATGACGGCAGATCAGGGCTCTTGTCGACCAGCTCGGAGCCTAGCGCCAGGACGGAGTCCCCGCCTAAAACAATGGCCCGTGGATTCTGGTGCGAGATGGCTGTGGCTTTGTGGCTGGCTAGGCTGAGAGCAATCGCGCTGGCATCCCTTTCTTCTGCAAGCAAGCTCTCGGTCAGCCCCGCTTCGTCAAGGTCGGCTCTCTGGATCGTGAAATTTACGCCGGCCGCGTTCAACAACATTTGGCGGCTCCTGCTGGCGGAAGCCAGGATCAGCCCGCTCACGCGGGTTTTTCCCGCCGCTCGGTCAAGAGGTTCATTACCGAGGCGGCGGTTTCCTCGATCGACCGGCGGGAAACATCGATGGTAGGCCAATCCTGTTGTTCGAACAATTTGCGGGTGGTGGCGATCTCGGCACGCACACTGTCAAGATCGATATAGTTCGTGTCTCGTTCCTCGCCCATGCTGGCCAAGCGATTGCGCCTGACTTGGACAAGACGGTCGGGAGATACCCACAGGCCTACGATCAAGGGCGCGCCGGGCTGAGTGAGCACGGACGGCACCCCCATGCCCGGTACCAGGGGGATATTGGCCGCTCTGACCCCCCGGATGGCGAGATAAACGCATGTCGGCGTCTTGGAAGTGCGGCTTGCCCCCACCAGGATCACTTCCGCATCCTGAATAGTGTCCAGCGACTGGCCGTCATCATGCTGAATGGTGAAATTCAGCGCCTCGATGCGGGCGAGGTAACGCTGATCCACTTCGTGCTGGCCGCCAGGCCGGTGGGTCTCGGCAATGCCCAGAAATTTGGAGAGTTCCGCCACCGGCCGCTCCATCACATCCACGCAGGCGATGTTGAGTGAACCGCATCGGGTCAAAAGCATCTCACGCAACCGCGGATTGACCAGAGTGAAGAACACCAATCCGGGGCTGATGGCGATGTGATCGACCGAACGCTGAAGCTGATGTTCGCTTCGCACCAAGGCATAGGAATGAACCTGCACGTCAGCGCCTTCGAACTGGGCAAGCGCTGCATTGGCGATCGCGTTCAAGGTCTCGCCCGTAGCGTCCGACACAAGATGGATGTGAAATTTTTGCTCCACAAACTGCTCCAATCAATCCACCGAGATTCCCTTATGCCTTCTTCAAACCGCTGTGGACAGGGCCAAACCGGGGAGCATTGTGGACGCACTGGATCTCGCGCCTGAAAATCTTGGACAAAATCACGGGCCGACCTTTCCGCAACCTCTTGAGTCGCTTGGTCCCAAGGACTAGACCGTCCTGATACCAACCGAAACTTCCACAACCCACAGGCCATACATCATCTTCATCATCCTTCTTAGGAGTTTTGTTTTGAAGGTATTGTTGTGAGGTTAGGGATTGTATTGTTCAATCTCGGCGGTCCGGACAGTCCGGAAGCGGTTGAACCTTTCCTCAGAAATTTGTTTTCCGATCCGGCGATTATTTCGTTGCCCGCGATTGTGCGCAAACCGCTGGCGTGGTTCATCGCGCGGCGGCGGGCGCCGCTGGCGCGGGAGATCTATCATCAGATTGGCGGCCGTTCGCCCATCCTGAAGGAAACCGAGGAACAAGCCCGCGCACTGGAGGCCGCGCTTGGGGAAAAGGGGCTTGAGGCCAAGGCCGTGGTGGCGATGCGCTGCTGGCATCCCTTCAGTGACGAAGCGGCCAAGGCCTTGCACCAGTTTGGGGCGGACCGAATTATTCTTTTGCCGCTCTATCCGCAATTTTCGACCACGACCAGCGCTTCGTCTTTCCTGGACTGGGCGCGCGCCGCACGACGCGCCGGTCTTACGGCGCCTGCGACACGGGTTTGCTGTTATCCGTCCAATCAGGGTTTTGTTGATGGTTTGGCGGAAAAAATCCGGGCGGCCATGGCAAACCCCCTGCCTGACGTCTCGTATCGGTTATTGCTGTCGGCCCATGGTCTTCCCAAACGAACCATCGCAGCGGGTGATCCGTATCAATGGCAGGTCGAGACCACGGCGCGAGCGCTTGTGGATCGGTTGGGGATAAAGGATCTGGACTGGGCGGTCTGTTACCAAAGCCGGGTCGGGCCGCTACAATGGCTGGATCCGGCGACCGATGCAGAAATCCGCCGCGCCGGTGGGGATGGAAAGGGCGTAGTGATTGCACCCATCGCGTTTGTCAGCGAGCATTCCGAGACGCTGGTGGAGCTGGATATCGAATATGGCAAATTGGCCCGTGCGTCCGGGGTCCCCGATTATCGGAGGGCGGCAACGGTGAGTGTGGACCAAGCTTTCATGAACGGCCTGGCGGATTTGGTGGTGCGGGCGCTTGCGGCATCCGAGAAGGGTAGCGCTTGCATCAGCGACAGCGGGGCGCGTATTTGTCCGGCGGAATTTGTGCGTTGCGGCTATGGAAAGGCGAACTGATGGATGCCCTTCGTAACAACCTAGCGGATTACATCCCCTGGTTTCTCGCACTGCACATCATCGCGGTGATCGCGTGGATGGCGGGCCTGCTCTATCTGCCCAGGCTGTTCGTTTATCACACCCAGACCAGACCCGGTTCGGAAGGATCGGAGCGGTTCAAAGTGATGGAGCGCAAGCTGCTCAAGGGCATCATCAACCCCTCGATGGTCGCGGTATGGATTCTGGGGCCGCTGCTGACGTGGCTGACGGGTGCCTATCTGGACTTATGGTTGCAGATCAAATTCGTCCTGGTGGTCATCTTGAGCGGCATCCATGGCTATCTGGTCACCTGCGTCCGGGCATTTCGCGAGGACCGCAACACCCATTCGGAACGTTTTTACCGTGTTCTCAACGAAATTCCCGCGGTTCTGATGGTCCTGATTGTGATCCTGGTCGCAGTTAAGCCATTTTCATAAAGCTGAATCCATATCCCGCCGCCGGCGGAGAAGGCTTGGTCTGAGCCGAAATCCTCAGGGGCGGTCTTGACCGGACGCCGACAATCCATATTTGCAAGGAAGCGAAATCACGCTATAACCGCTTCGTTCTCCTGATCCGCGCGGCGCAGGCCTTGGCCTGATGCCCAAGCCAGACGAAGGGTAGCGGGTCCAGCCACTTTCCGATGACGCTTTTCCAGGGCTGACACGCCCGTCGCATCGGTCCAATTCCTCTCTGGGTGTCCACATGACCGTTCAAGAAGGCCTGCAAGCGATGAAGCTGCAGGATCTCAAAAATAAAAAGCCTGCCGATCTTTTGTCCTTTGCCGAGGAGCTTGAGATCGAAAATGCCTCCTCGATGCGCAAGCAGGACATGCTGTTCGCGATCCTGAAGGAACTCGCGGAACGCAATGTCGAGATATTGGGCCAGGGCGTGGTCGAAACTTTGCAGGATGGCTTCGGCTTTCTCCGCTCGCCGGAATCCAACTATCTGCCGGGTCCCGATGATATCTATGTTTCCCCGTCCCAGATTCGCCGTTTCGGTCTTCGCACCGGCGACACGGTGGAAGGTCCCATCCGCGCCCCCAAGGACGGCGAGCGTTATTTCGCCCTGCTGAAAGTCACCACCATCAATTTCGAGGACCCGGAGCAGATCAAGCACAAGGTCCATTTCGACAATCTCACGCCGCTCTATCCCACCCGCTGGCTCAAGATGGAGCTGGAGGACCCCACGCTGAAGGACAAGACCGGCAGGGTGATCGACATTGTCGCGCCCCAGGGCATGGGCCAGCGCGCGCTGATCACCGCCCAGCCCCGCACCGGCAAGACCGTGATCCTGCAGAATATCGCCAAGGCGATCTCGGCCAATCACCCGGAAATTTTCCTGATCGTGCTGTTGATCGATGAACGTCCGGAAGAAGTCACCGACATGCAGCGTTCGGTGAAGGGCGAAGTGATCTCGTCCACCTTCGACGAGCCCGCCACCCGTCACGTGCAAGTGGCGGAAATGGTGATCGAGAAGGCCAAGCGCCTGGTCGAACACAAGCGCGACGTGGTGATCCTGCTCGATTCCATCACCCGCCTGGGCCGCGCCTACAACACCGTGGTGCCCTCGTCCGGCAAGGTGTTGACCGGCGGCGTGGACGCCAACGCCTTGCAGCGGCCCAAGCGCTTCTTCGGCGCCGCCCGCAATATCGAGGAAGGCGGCAGCCTCACCATCATCGCCACCGCCCTGATCGATACCGGCAGCCGCATGGACGAAGTGATTTTCGAAGAGTTCAAGGGCACCGGCAATTCGGAAATCATTCTGGACCGCAAAGTGGCCGACAAGCGGGTCTTCCCCGCCATCGACATCATGCGTTCGGGCACCCGCAAGGACGAGCTGTTGGTCGAGAAGGGAACGCTGGCCAAGACCTATGTGCTGCGGCGTATCCTGGCGCCCATGGGCACGGTGGATGCGATCGAATTCCTGCTCGACAAGCTTCGCCAGTCGAAGAACAACTCGGACTTCTTCGAGAGCATGAACACCTAGTTGTTGCCCCCTCCGGTCTTCGCTGGCCCGGGGGCCAGCTATGACCACCTCTCCCACCAGCATGCTGCGCATGCGCGAGGAGGTGGGCCTCGACCAAGACGAGCCCCCTCGCCGAACGCGTTGCTTTTACGGAATCAAAACCGTCGCGCCGACCGTCTTCTTGGCGGAGAGGGCTTCCTGGGCCTTGGCGGCGTCTTTCAACGCGAAACGTTGATGGACCGCGACCTTGACCGCGCCGGATTTGATCACGGCGAAGAGATCGTCCGCCGTTTCCTGCATTTCCTGTGCGGTACGGGTGTAATGCGCCAGGGTCGGCCGCGTGAGAAACAGCGAACCCTTGCTGGCGAGGATCCCCAGCGGGAACGGTGTCACCGGTCCTGAGGAATTGCCGAAGCTCACCATCAAGCCTCGGGTCTGGATACAATCGAGCGAGGCTTCGAACGTGTCCTTGCCGATGGAATCATAGACCACCGGCACGCCGACGCCCTTGGTGATCTCGCGCACCTGCTTTTCCCAGCCCGCATCACGGGTGTTGAGCACATAGTCGCAACCATTTTCGCGCGCCTGCTCCATCTTGTCCGGCGACGTGGTGCTGCCGATCACGGTGGCGCCCAGATGCTTGGCCCATTGACAGGCGATCTGGCCCACGCCGCCGGCAGAGGAATGAAATACGATGGTCTCGCCCGCTTTCACCGGATGAATGCGGCGAAGCAGATATTGCGCCGTCATGCCTTTGAGCATGGAGGCGGCGGCGACTTCGTCGCTCACGCCATCCGGCAGCTTCACGACTTTTTCGGCCGGGACATTGTTGGCTTCGGCATAGGACCCGATGGCGCCGCTGCAATAGCCCACGCGCTCGCCCACCTTGAAACCGCTCACGCCCGCGCCGATCGCTTCCACCACGCCGGCGGCTTCCGATCCCAAACCCGACGGCATCGGCAGCGGATAGAGGCCGCTGCGGTGATAGATGTCGATGAAATTCACGCCGATGGCGGTGTGCCTGATGCGGATCTGGCCCGCGCCCGGCGCCGGCAGATCGTAATCCACATATTGCAGAACTTCGGGGCCGCCGGTCTTTTCGAAGCGAATGGCTTTCATGGAAGGGTCCTCAAGCGTCTTAGGCCAAATGCTGACGGAAGAAAGTGGCGCTGCGGGTGTTGGCATGATCGGCCATCGCCTTGTCGTAATGGGCACCGCCAACCCGCGCAAAGGCATGGTTCATCAGGGGATAGCGATGGATGGTGACCAGAGGCTTGTCCTTGAGCGCGCTTTCGATTTTGGCCTGCGCGTCGGGGGGCACATATTCGTCGGCTTCGGCGATATGGAGCATCAAGGGATGCTTGATGTTGCCGGCCTCGTTCAGGCGGGTTTGGATATTCACGCCGTAATAGCCCACCGCTGCGTCGGCGTCGGTGCGCGCGGCAGTGAGATAGGCCAGTTGGCCACCCAGACAATAGCCCAGCGCGCCCACTTTCCCCGAGCAGCCGGGAAATGCGCGCAGAAAATCGATGCTCGCCTGGATGTCAGTGACGCCTTTGTCGATGTCGAAACGGTTCATCAGGTCCAACGCCTTCTTCCAATCGGCGTCGGTCTTGTCGGTGAGCTGGATATCGGGCTCGAGCCGCCAGAACAGGTCAGGCACCAGGGCGAAAAAACCGCGCGAAGCCATGCCGTCGGCAATGTCGCGCATCACTTTGTTGACCCCGAAAATCTCCTGGATCACCACCAGGCCAGGCCCGCGGCCCGGCGCAGGACTGGCAAGGTAGCCGCTGAATTCGCCGTCCTTGCCCTTGATCGTGACTGTCTGTCCGCTCATTTTTATTCCCCTTCCGGCCTTCGCATCGCAAGCGCTGAAGGAAGGTCACGACCAAGTTTCAATAAACTCATGCGCTCCCTGCTGGTTTGGGCGGCAGGGTCAGTGCCTGACTTAGTGTCACGGCGCTGGTGATGGGCGCCGAGCAGACATTGCGCTGGCAAAGGTAAGCGGTCGGCGCGCCATTCTGCATGCCCTTCCCGAATGCCGGATGCCCTACCGGCAACGCCTCGCCCGACTCCACCACAAAGAGAAGCCGGTTGGGCAACGCCTTGCCCCACACTGTGCGGATGAGTTCCTGGGTGCGGGCATTGTTCCTGGGCCCCACCACCACGACCTGGGAACCGGTGGCGAAATTCTCGAGTCCATTGATGTAGGAGGCGCAAGACGCCCAGGCACGGCCATATTCGTCGGCAAAGCAGTCCAGCAGGGCACGGGCGCGCTCGCCATAAGAGCCTTCGCCGGTAACCATGCCCAGGCGGGTGAGAACCCAGATCATCGTGCCATTGGCGCTAGGCATGGCCTGGTCATAGAGCACCCGCGCCCGCACGATCAGCGTTTCGGCGTCGTCTGCGGTGGTGCAATAGCCGCCCTTCTCGGCGTTCCAGAAATGGGCGTCGAGGGTTGCCACCCAGCGCTTGGCGGCATCGAGGAAGCGCGTTTCACCGGTCACTTCCCACAGATGCAAGGCAGCGCGCGCCATCAAGGCGTAATCATCGGCAAAGCCGGATGAGCCCCGCACGCCGTCATTGGCGGAGTGATAAAGCCGCTCGCCATCGCCCAAGACCTTCACCACGGTATCAAAGGCGGTGATGGCGGCCTGGACCCAATCGGCCTGCTCCAGCGCCGCGCCGGCTTGGGCCAGTGCCGAAATCGCCAGGCCGTTGCAATCCGCCAGCAAGGTCTCGTCGCGCGCCGGGCGTATGCGTTTGTCGCGCGCCGCCAGCATCATTCCGCGCTGCTTGGCCAAGAGCACATCGTCGGCCTGGGACAGTTGCGGCTGGAGATGGCCCATGCGGCGGGGAATATTGCGTCCCATATGATTGCCGTCACGGGTGATGCCGTAGACCGCCTTGTAGCGTTGCGAAAAAGTGCCGGACAAAGCCGCATCCACTTCCGCTTCGGTCCAGAGATAGAACTTCCCCTCTTCGCCTTCCGATTCCGCTTCCAGGCCGGCCGCAAAGGCGCCATCCATCTTGAGGTCGCGCAACAGCCACGTCACGCTGTCCTCGAGCCTCTGGCGGCAAAGCGCGTTGCGGTTGAACTGCCACATGCTGGTGAGGAATTCGATCATCAGCGCATTGTCCGCCAGCATCTTCTCGAAATGCGGCACCAGCCAGCGTTCGTCATTGGTGTAGCGGAAGAAGCCGCCGCCGACATGATCATAGAGGCCGCCCAGGACGGCGGCATCCATTGTCGTGGTGATGATCTGGACGAATTGCTGGATGCCGGTGCGCAGATAGGCCCGCCAGAGGATTTCCAGGAAGATGGTCTGGGGGAATTTCATTTGGCCGATCTGGCCGCCCAGGAAAATGTCATAGCGCTGGCCCATGCGCATCGCGGCGACGTCGAGCTGGATGACTTCCGGCTGGCCGCGCATGTTGCGGTCCACCAGATTGGCCAGGCGCTCGTAGGCGGCTTGGGCATTGCGGGCTACATCATCCGGCTTGTCGCGATAAAGCTGCGCCATGTCGGTGAGCACGCGCATGAAGGCCGGCTGGCCCAGCCGCTCCTCTTTGGGGAGATAGCCCGCAACGAAGAACGGCCAACCCTTGGCATTGAGGAAGAAATTGAGCGGCCAGCCGCCCTGATGCCCCATGACATTGGCCGCCACCTGGTAAAGCTGGTCGAGGTCCGGGCGTTGCGCCCGGTCGGCGATAACGGGGATGAAATTCTCGTTGATGAATTTGGCGGTCTCGGGATCGGAAAAGCTTTCCCGGTTCATCACATGGCACCAATGGCAGGCCGAGTAGCCCAAAACCAGGAGAATGGGTTTCCCGGTTTGTTCGGCTTCCCCCAGGACGTCGTTGCTCCAGAGGCGCCAATCGATGGGGTTGTCCTTGTGCCCCAGAAGAAAAGGGCTGGTGGCGGTGTCGAGAGCACTCATCGCTGGTTCCATTGGGAGCGGCGATGATGGAAAATCGCCGAAAGGTTTAGAGGCCGCGCTTCTTAGCTGAAACTATCCGCCCCAGGAAGGGCGGCCGGGAACAGGAGGTTTTGACCGATGAAAGTGCATCTCGAGCTGGATATGTCGCCCCAGGAGGCGCGGGAGTTTTTGGGCTTGCCTGACGTGGCGCCCCTGCAGAAGCAGATGATGGACGAAATGAGCGCGCGCATGACCAAGGCCATGGAGGCGGGGGACTGGGAGAGCTTGATGCGCGCCTGGACGCCTTTGGGCGGCCGGGAGGCCCTGGAGCAATTCCAGAAATTCCTTTGGGAGGGCGCCAGAATGATGACCTCGGGCGGCAAGGCAAAGGACAAGCCCTGAAGCCCGATACCATCTATGCCCTGGCAAGCGCCTCAGGCCGGGCCGGCGTGGCGGTTGTGCGGGTCTCCGGGCCCGATGCGGGCACCATTTTGGCGGCTTTGGCGGGGGAACTGCCCTCGCCCCGGATCCTGGCTTTGCGGGTTTTGCGTCATCGCGGGGGGGAGTTGGACCAGGCGTTGGCGGTGTGGTTCCCCGCGCCCCACAGTTTCACAGGCGAGGATGTGGCGGAATTTCACATCCATGGCGGCCGGGCGGTGCGGGAAGTATTATTCCAGGCTTTGACCGATCTGGGCGCGCGCCCGGCAGGCCCGGGCGAATTCTCCCGCCGCGCGGTGGAGCATGGACGGCTCGATCTCACACGCGCTGAGGCGATTGCCGATCTGGTCGAGGCCGAGACGCCGGCCCAACTCCGCCAAGCCCTTCGGCAATATGACGGCGCCCTTGCCGATCTTTATGAAGTCCTGGCGGACGCGCTTGCTGGGCGCATTGGCGCATGCCGAAGCCGCCATCGATTTTGCCGATGATGGCGTGGACGAGGCGGAATTCGGAACGGGCCGCACCGAAGCGACCGCCCTCATCACAGATATCGAAAAACATTTGAACGATGCGCGCCGCGGCGAAGTTCTGCGCGAGGGGCTGAAGCTTGCCATTGTGGGGCCGCCCAATGCCGGCAAAAGCTCGTTGATCAACGCCTTGGCGCAACGTGACGCTGCCATCGTCTCCGAGATTCCCGGCACCACCCGTGATGTGATCGAGTTGCGGCTCAATCTCGGCGGTTATCTGGTGCAGGCCGCTGATACCGCGGGTTTGCGCGATACCGGTGACGCGGTCGAAGCCGAAGGCGTGCGCCGTGCGCTGGCGCAGGCCCGGACGAGCGATCTGGTGCTGCTGCTGCGCGACGGAACTATTCCGTACACGGAATATCCCGGGCTTCGCGCCGACCTCCTGGTCTGGAACAAGCGCGATCTCGCCGGGTTCGGCAATCCGGGCGGTTTGGCCCTGTCGCTCAAAACCGGCGAAGGTCTGGGCGAACTGCTGACGGCGCTGACCGCGTTGGTGGCCGAGCGCCTGGATATCAAGGGCGAAATGCCGGCCCTCACCCGGCCGCGCCATCGCCAAGCGCTGACGGCGGCGTTGGAAAATCTCCGGCACTCTCTGACGGCGCCGCGCGAACGGCCCGAACTCTTTGCTGAAGATCTCAGGCTCGCGATGCGCGCCATCGGCCGCATCACCGGCGATGTCGATGTCGAGGAATTGCTCGACCAGGTGTTTCGGGATTTCTGCATCGGCAAGTGAGCCGCGCTCCGCGCAGCGGACGAAATGGCCGTCGTTAGAGGCAGCGTCGTGCGACGGCCATTTCGAGCGGTGAACGCCCGAGCGTAAGCGAAGGGCCGTTGCCCTGATGCGGCGATGCGCGTATGGAGCCTTTTTTTGATGTCCTACAGCTTCGCTACTTGAGGACCCCGCATGACCGGGTTCGACGTCATTGTGATTGGCGGCGGCCACGCTGGCGCTGAAGCCGCGGCAGCTTCGGCACGCGCGGGTGCGCGCACCCTCCTTCTCACTCACCGCCGGGACACACTGGGCGAAATGTCCTGCAATCCCGCCATCGGTGGGGTCGGTAAGGGCCATCTGGTGCGGGAGATCGATGCCCTGGACGGGCTGATGGGCCGGGTCGCCGATGCCGCCGGCATCCAGTTTCGCATGCTCAACCGGCGGAAAGGCCCCGCCGTGCGCGGTCCCCGCGCCCAGGCTGATCGGGCACTGTATCGCGCCGCCATGCAGAGAGCTTTGGGCGAGATCGCTGGCCTCGAAATCCGGGAAGCTGCGGCCGAAGATCTGATCTTGAAAGACGGCAGGGTTGTGGGTGTCCGCCTTGGAAATGGTGAAGAGCTATTTTGTGCCGCTGCGGTGCTCACCACGGGCACGTTCCTGAACGGCCTGATCCATATCGGTGAAATAAAAATTCCCGCCGGGCGGATGAAGGCCTTGGCGCCCGGCAATGATGCTGTAGAGCCACCTTCTTTGGGCCTGTCCAAAACGCTTTATGGCTTTGGCCTGCCCATGGGCCGGTTGAAAACCGGCACGCCGCCCCGCCTGGACGGAAAGACCATTGATTGGAACAGTCTCGAATCCCAGCCAGGTGATGACCCGCCGGAGCCATTTTCCTTCCTGACGACCGCGATCACGACGCCGCAAATTGCCTGCGCCATCACCCGTACCACGCCGGCGACCCATGAGATCATCCGGGCCAATCTGCATCGGGCGCCCATGTACTCGGGCCAGATCAGCTCCCGCGGACCACGTTATTGCCCCTCGATCGAAGACAAGGTGAGCCGCTTCGCGGATCGTGAAAGTCACCAGATTTTCCTGGAACCTGAAGGACTTAACGACGACACCATTTATCCTAACGGCATATCGACTTCACTGCCCCAGGATGTCCAGCTGGCGCTGCTGGCCACCATTCCGGGCCTGGAAAATGCGGTGGTGCGCCGGCCCGGCTATGCCATCGAATATGATTATGTCGATCCGCGCGCCTTATCCCCTTCGCTGGGGTGAAGAGCGTGCCGGGCCTTTTCCTGGCTGGCCAGATCAATGGCACCACCGGCTATGAAGAAGCCGCCGCCCAGGGCTTGATTGCGGGGATTAATGCGGCGCGCGTGGCGGGCGGTCAGGCAGCCGGTCATCCTGGATCGGTCTCAGGCTTATATTGGCGTGATGATTGACGACCTGGTCACCAAAGGGGTGAGCGAGCCCTATCGCATGTTCACGTCGCGGGCCGAATACCGGCTCACTTTGCGGGCCGATAATGCCGATCAAAGGCTGACGCCGTGGGGCCAACAAGCAGGGATTGTCGGAAAAGCGAGGCGTGGGGTCTTTGCCGACAAGATGGCGCGGCTGGATGTTTCACGTGAAACAATGCGGAGCCTGTCTCTCACCCCCAATGAAGCGGCCAAACATGGGATTGCTATCCGGCAGGACGGCGTTCGCCGCAGCGCCAGCGATCTCCTCGCCCTGCCGCAGGTAGATTTCGCGCATTTTGGGCCGAATTTGGCCGGAATTGCGGGATTTCGCCCCAGACGTGGCCGAGCAGCTGGAAATCGACGCCCAATATGCCGGCTATCTTGACCGCCAGGAGGCGGATGTCTTGGCATTCCGGCGGGACGAGGGCCGCGCGCTGCCGGTCAACCTCGATTATGGCGCGGTGATCGGCCTTTCCACCGAAGTTCGCCAGAAGCTGGAAGCGCATCCGCCCCGGGACCCTCGGCCAGGCTGGCCGCATCGAAGGCGTGACCTCGGCCGCGCTCACCCTGGTCCTGGCGCATGTGAAGGCCGGGAAAAAGGCCAAAAGTGCCTGAAGGCCATTTCGGACCAGAAGAATTCGCTGCCGCGACCCATGTTTCACGTGAAACATTGGCCCGGCTTGAAGGCCTATGCCGACCTGCTAAGAGACTGGAATTCCCGGCATAATCTCGTTTCCGCGCGCTCCCTGGAGGATGTCTGGCGGCGGCATTTCTGGGATTCCGCCCAGTTGGCGCCCCTTCGTCCCGCCAAGATGCCAAAACTCTGGTGGATCTGGGCTCTGGGGCCGGCTTCCCGGGCCTGGTTTTGGCGGAGTTGCTGCGAGGCCGGGTCGCGGTGACCCTGTTCGAGGCCACGGCCAAAAATGCGGCCTTTCTGAAAGCCGCGGCCGACGAATGGAGCCTTGACGTCGATATTCGAAATGTCCGGATGGAAGAGGCCGCTCCGCAGACTTTTGACGTCGTCACTGCACGGGCCTGCGCGCCGCTGCCCAGTCTTCTTTGCCTATGCACAGCAATTTCGTCGGCCCGAACAGCGTTTGTCTGTTCCTCAAAGGTCAAAATGTGGGGTCTGAATTGACGGAAGCCCATAAATCTTGGAGGATGAAAGTCAGGCAGATCCCAAGCCTGACCGATCCTTCGGGTGTGATATTGGAGCTGAGGGAGCTGTCGCCGCATGACCGAACCCGCCAAAAAACCCCGCGTCCTGGTGGTCGCCAATCAAAAGGGCGGCGTGGGTAAGACCACGACGGCGATCAATCTGGGCACCGCGCTGGCCGCAGTCGGCGAGCCCACTCTTGGTGATCGACATCGATCCCGCAGGGCAATGCCTCGACCGGGCTGGGCGTGCCGCGCGCCGCGCGCAAGCTCACCACCTATGACGTCCTGATGGGCGAAGCCAAATTGGCCGACGCCATCGTGCCCACCCGCATTCCCGCTTCTGTCGTTGGTCCCGGCCACGGTCGACCTCTCCGGCGCCGAGCTGGAATTGATCGACAAGCCGCGGCGCAATTTCATTCTGAAGGATGCGCTGGAAGAATATTCCGCACACGGACCGAATCAAATTTTCCTATGTGCTGATCGATTGCCCGCCTTCGCTCACGCTTCTCACCATCAACGCCATGACGGCGGCGGACGCGGTGATGGTGCCGCTGCAATGCGAATTCTTCGCGCTCGAAGGCCTCAGCCAATTGCTCAAGACCATCGAGCTGGTGCGCGCCAACCTCAATCCGTCGCTGGAGATCCAGGGCATCGTGCTGACCATGTTCGACAAGCGCAACAAACTCTCCGACCAGGTGGCCGCCGATGTGCGCCAGAATATGGGCGAAAAAGTCTATTCCACCGTGATTCCCCGCAATGTGCGGATTTCCGAAGCGCCCAGCCATGGCGTGCCGGCGCTGGTCTATGATCTGCGCTGTCCCGGCAGCCAGGCCTATATCAAGCTCGCCGGCGAACTGATCCAGCGCGAACGGACAAGGCGGGCGGCATGACGCCCAAAGGACGAACGGCCGCGCGGCCTAGGCCGCGGGCTTTCCGCGTTGATCGGCGACGAAGCCGCGCCCACGCGGGGCGAGGCCATGCCGAAAGGCAGCCGCACTTTGCCGGTGGCGTTCCTAAGCCCGGCCGCTTTCAGCCGCGCAAGAACTTCGCCGACGAAGCGCTTTCCGAACTGGCGGCATCGATCCGCGAGAAGGGCGTGCTCACCCCGATCCTGGTCAGGCCGCTGGGTGCGCGACAATTATGAAATCGTCGCCGGCGAGCGGCGCTGGCGTGCGGCCCAGATGGCCAAGCTCCATGACGTGCCTGTGGTGGTGCGGGAGATGGCCGATGCCGAGGCGCTGGAAATCGCCATCATCGAAAATGTCCAGCGCGCCGATCTCAATGCGCTGGAAGAAGCCGCCGCCTATCAGGAGCTGATGGAGCATTTCGGCCGAACCCAGGAGCAGGTGGCGCAGGATGTGGGCAAGAGCCGGTCCCATGTTGCCAACACTGTTCGACTCTTGCGCCTACCCGAGCAGGTCAAGACCTGGCTGCGGGAAGGGAAACTCAGCGCCGGGCATGCCCGAACGCTGTTAAGCGCAACCGATCCCGAGGCTGCGGCCAGGGAAATCCTGGCGGGTGAAATGACCGTGCGACAGGCTGAACAGCGTTCGGCCAGGAAAAGTAAAGCCCGTGGAAAACCCGCGAAGGACCCCAATCTTGCCGATCTGGAAGCCAGCATCTCCAACATGTTGGGGCTGAAAATTCAGATCATCCACAAAGGGGATAAAGGTGGGGAAGTCCGGATTTCCTATTCCAGCCTGGAACAATTGGAAGACATCACCCGCCGGCTGAAAAGCGACTAGCCGGCGGCAGCCAACGCTTCAGCCGGATCGATCCGGCCGTCATAAAGCGCGCGCCCAACCACCACGCCTTCAATGTTGGCTTCCCCGGCATCGACCAGCCCCTTGATGTCGGCCAGCGAACCCACGCCGCCCGACGCAATCACCGGAAGGGAGAGCGACCGGGCGAGGCGGGCGGTGGCGGTGACATTCACGCCCTTCAGCAAACCGTCGCCGTCGATGTCGGTGAAAAGCAGCGCGGCCACGCCGGCATCCTCAAACCGTTTGCCCAATTCCACCGGTGTCAGGTCGCTCACTTCGGCCCAGCCTTGCGTCGCGACCTTGCCGTTCTTGGCGTCGGCGCCCACCACGATGCGGCCCGGATAAGCACGCGCCACGTCCTTGACGAAACCGGGATTGGTGAGCGCCGCCGTGCCCAGGATCACCCGGGTGATGCCGGCGTCCAGCCACGCCTCGACACCGGCACGATCGCGAATACCGCCGCCCAATTGAATGGGAAGCGATATGGCGGCGCGGATCGCGCGGATGGCGTCGCGGTTGATGCTCTTGCCTTCAAAGGCACCGTTGAGATCCACGCAATGCAGCCAGCGAAATCCCTGCGCCGCAAAACTTTGCGCCTGGGCCGCGGGATCGGCGTTGAAAATTGTGGCTTCTTCCATCAGCCCTTGCTTCAAGCGCACGCATTGGCCGTCCTTGAGATCGATGGCGGGAAAAATGATCATGGCTTCCAAGCCAGAAAATTCGCCAGGATGCGCAAGCCTACTTCTTGGCTCTTCTCAGGATGAAATTGGGTGCCCACCATATTGCCATGTCCGACCGCGGCCGTGACCGGTCCGCCATAATCGGTCGTGGCCAGAAGATCGTCGCGCACTTCCGGCTTCATCTCGAAACTATGGACAAAATAGGCATGCGCCCCCGGCTTGATGCCAGCGAACAGGGGATGAGGCTTCACGACGGCAAGCTCGTTCCAGCCCATATGGGGAATTTTCAGCAAGGAATCGGACGGCGTCAGGGGAAGCACTTCTCCATCAATCCAACCCAAGCCTTTATGAATTCCGAACTCGCGGCCATCGCGCGCCATCAACTGCATGCCCACGCAGATGCCCAAAAATGGCTTGCCTCTGGCGATCACGCTTTCGTTCAGTGCGTCCACCAGACCGGCAACGGCGTTGAGGCCACGCATGCAATCGGCAAACGCGCCCACGCCGGGCAAGACGATCCGGTCCGCCTCGCGTATCCGATCGGGATCGGCGGTAACGGTGATCTCGTGGTTGCTGTCACCCGCGGCGCGTGCCAGCGCTTTCGCTGCCGAAGCGATATTGCCGGAGCCGTAATCGATCAGGGCCGTGCGCATCGGGCTCATCCCAAAACGCGGGCTCTATAGCGGCTTATGAGCGGATTGTCGAAGCGGAAGACGCGCATGGCTGCCCGGCGCGGCCAGGGCTAATTGTCGTCCATTTTCAGGGCGGCGATGAAGGCTTCCTGGGGAATCTCCACCTTGCCGAACTGGCGCATTTTTTTCTTGCCCTCCTTCTGCTTGTCCAGCAGCTTGCGCTTGCGGCTGATATCGCCGCCATAGCATTTGGCGGTGACGTCCTTCCTCAGCGCCGACAAGGTCTCGCGTGCGATCACTTTGCCGCCGATCGCCGCCTGAATCGGAATCTTGAACAGATGGCGCGGGATGAGGTCCTTGAGCTTTTCGCACATGGCGCGGCCGCGGCCTTCGGCGCGCTGGCGGTTGACGATCATGGATAGCGCGTCCACCGGATCGTCATTGACCAGGATGGACATCTTGACCAGATCGCCCTCTTCGTAATCCTCGATGTGATAATCGAAGCTGGCATAACCGCGCGAGACGCTTTTCAGCCGATCATAGAAATCGAACACGACTTCGTTCAAGGGCAGCATATAGATCACCATGGCGCGGCTGCCGGCATAGGTGAGCTCGACTTGGCGCCCGCGCCGGTCTTCGCAAAGCTTCAGGACCGAACCCAAATATTCGTCCGGCACCAGGATGGTCGCCTTGATCCAGGGTTCGTCGATATGATCGATATAGGTCACATCCGGCATGTCGGCGGGGTTGTGCAGCTCTTTGATCGTGCCATCATTCATGTGAATTTTGTAGATCACGCTGGGCGCGGTGGTGATCAGGTCGAGATTGAATTCCCGCTCCAGCCGCTCACGGATGATCTCCAGATGTAAGAGGCCCAGAAAGCCGCAGCGGAAACCAAAGCCCAGCGCCGCTGAACTTTCCGTCTCATAAGTGAAGCTGGCATCGTTCAGATGCAATTTGCCCAACGCTTCGCGCAAATCTTCGAACAGAGCGGCATCGACCGGAAACAGGCCGCAGAACACCACCTGCTGCGCCTTTTTGAAGCCGGGCAGGGACGTGGGCGTGCCCTTGCGTTCGTCGGTAATGGTGTCGCCCACCTGGGTGTCGGCCACCTGCTTGATCTGGGCGGTGATGAAGCCGATTTCGCCGGGCCCCAGTTTCCCCACCGCGACTTTCTTAGGCGTGAAGACGCCGATCTGTTCGACCTGATAGAAGGCGTCGGTCGCCATCATGCGGATCTTCTGACCCTTTTTCAGTTCGCCATCGATGATGCGCACCAGCACCACCACGCCCAGATAGGTGTCGTAATAGGAGTCGATCAGCAGCGCCTTCAGCGGGGCGTTCAGTTCGCCCTTGGGCGGGGGCAGGCGGGTGACGATGGCTTCCAGCACCTGGTCGATATTGAGTCCGGTCTTGGCCGAGATCGGCACCGCATCGGATGCGTCCAGCCCGATCACATCCTCGATCTGCTGTTTGACCCTGTCGGGTTCGGCCGCGGGAAGGTCGATCTTGTTCAGGACGGGCACGATCTCGAGCCCCGCATCGATGGCTTGATAGACATTGGCCAGGGTCTGGGCCTCGACACCTTGGCTGGCATCCACCACCAGTAGCGCGCCTTCGCACGCGGCTAGGCAGCGGCTGACCTTCATAGCCAAAGTCCACATGACCGGGCGTGTCCATCAGATTCAGGACATAATCCTTGCCGTCCGCGGCCTTGTAATCCAGCCGCACTGTCTGGGCCTTGATGGTGATGCCCCGCTCGCGCTCGATATCCATGGAATCGAGCACCTGCTCTTTCATCTCGCGATTGGTCAGCCCGCCCGTGACCTGGATCAGGCGGTCGGCCAGGGTGGATTTGCCATGGTCGATATGCGCGACGATGGAAAAGTTTCGGATTTGAGCAAGTTCGGGCATGGGGTCTTTTTGATGGCCTACCGCTTCGCTGCTTGAGGCCGATGGGCGGGGGTCTAGCAGGCCCGCCTTGCCGTCTCAACAGCCGTTTTGCGAGGCTTCCGGGGCGTGCCACACTGGCCCTAAGATGTTGAATTACCTCTATCTCGACTATGGCGGGCGCGCCCGGCACCGGGCGGAACTGAAATACAGCCTGATTTCGCTTCGGGCCGAACTCGACCCGGCGGCCGCCCGCATCCTGGTGGCGATCCGACACGCCTGAGCTTTACGGCAACTGGCCGGTCAGGGTGCTCGATATTGCCGGCGCGGGTGCCGGAGTGGTCGGGCGGCGGGCTTTATTATCACCGCATCAAACCAGCCCTGGTGCGTCGATGCCCTGGAAGAATTTGTCGAGCCGGTATTGTTTCTGGATTCCGATTCTCATCATCAGGCCGGGATTCCATGCTGAAGTGGCGGACAAAATGGCGACATCGGTGGTGATGAACCGCTTCGAGAAGCACAATCCGTTCCCGCCACTCAAAGGGTTTCGCAGCCGAACTGCCCCATCTGGGTACCTATCGCTACGACGTGAACCATAGCTGGATGTTCAACAGCGGCCTCATCGGTATGGAGCCCGCCCATGTCTCGCTGCTCGACGACACGCTGGCGATGATCGACGCGCTTATCGGCCGGGCGAAGAAATTTCCTGCTATCGAGCAATTCGCGCTGTCGGAAGTCTTGCGGCTGAGCCAGATGCCTATCGCGGAAATCCATCAGAGCTTCCTGCATTATTGGCAGGGCCGCCGGCGTATCTATATGGCCAATCGCATTGCCAAGACGCTGTCGCCCGAATGGGACGATCTCACGCCACCCAAACAATGGGCCGACATGAATTACTGGTCGGTGAGGACCTATAATTACTATTACGGTGTGACCCATGCCCTGGACATGTTCAAATGAGCGCGCCGGCATTGAAAGACATTTGGCCTGGGCAGTCCGTCGCGCTGCTCAAGGCGTTGCATATTCTCACCCCCAATGGCGGGTTGAACGCCGACAGTCGGCGCAAGCTCAAACAGGTCCAGCATCTGGCGCAGTTGATAAAACCCGCCATCGACGCCGTGCTGAAAGAAAAAGATCAACCCGTGCTGGCGGACCTGGGCGCGGGCAAATCCTATCTCGGCTTCATTCTCTACGATCTCTATTTCGGCCCGGCAGGGCGGGGCAAAGTGTTCGCGGTGGAAACGCGGCCTGACTTGATTGCCGCGGCCAAGAAGATCGCCGACGCCAGCGGCTTCTCGCGGATGGAGTTCGTGCAGGCCAAGATCGCGGACACCGAAGTCGGTCCGGTGGACATTGTCACGGCATTGCATGCCTGTGACACCGCGACCGATGAGGCGATCCTGTTCGCGCTCAAGCACCAAGCCAAATATGTGGCGCTGGTGCCCTGCTGCCAGGCGGAACTGGCGCGCGAACTCGAAGATCAAAAAGGCCCATTGGCGCAGCTTTGGCGCCATCCCATCCAGCGGCGCGAATTCGGCGCGCACCTTACCAATGTGCTGCGTGGTCTGTTCCTGGAAGCACAGGGCTACAAGGTGCGGGTGACTGAACTTACTGGATTGGAACATTCCTTGAAGAATGAATTCATCCTGGCCGAGCGGCACCACCGCGCCAATCCGCGCGCCCGGGCGGAGTTTGACCGGTTGGTGAAGGAAACCGGTGCAGCGCCAAAGCTGCTCGCCGATGCGTTAGCTTCTTAAGCTCGCACCGGTTGCTTTGGTCACTGCGCCCACAATCTTCGCAGCCAGTGCCTCGATCTCGGCTTCCGTCAAGGTCTTGTCCTTGGGCTGGATGCGCACCGCGACAGCGATGGACTTTTTGCCTTCGCCGACAGTTTTGCCTTCATAGACATCGAACACCGAGACGCTTTCGATCAAGGCGCGGTCGGCCATCCTGGCAGCCTTGACGATTTCGCCGGCCGGTATTTTGGCATCCACCACAAAAGCGAAATCGCGCTCGATCGCCTGATAGGGCGACGGCACAAAGGCGGTGCGCGCTTTCCTCTTGGGCTCGGGAATGGCGTCGAGATTGATTTCGAATCCCGCCACCGGTCCCTTGAGATCGAACGCGGCCAACACTTTGGGATGAAGCTCTCCAAACCAGCCGATCTGTTTGGGTCCGAGCGCCACGGTGCCGCTACGGCCCGGGTGAAACCATTGGGGCGCGCCCGCCGTCACCGGCGCGGTCATGGGACCGCCTGTGGCGGCTTCCAGAGCGGCAATCAGCGCGCCCTTGGCATCGAAGACATTGGCGGCATGGCCCGACTTGCCCCAATCGCGCATGCCCGCACCGGTGATGATGCCGGCCGCGTTGGTGGTCTGCGCCTCCGGCATGCCGCTTTGGAAGGCTGGTCCGATCTCGAACAGATGAAGGTCGGAAAAGCCCCGTGCCGCATTGCGTGCCGACGCGGCCAAAAGCCCGGGCAGGGACGAGGGCCGGAGCGCGTCGAGATCCGAGGCGATGGGGTTGGACAGTTCCCGCGCGTCGTCGCCTCCGCCGAACAGGCGCGCCTGGTCGCGGGCAATGAAGGAAAAGCTCACACACTCCTTGAAGCCGCGCGCGGCCAAGGTGCGGCGCACCGCGCGGGTGCGGCGCTGCGCCGGGGTCAGCACCGGTTTGGCCACCGCCCGCTCGCGCTCCAGGGGCGTCGAGGCCACGCCGGTAAGGCCATGGATGCGCACAATCTCTTCCACCAGATCGGCAGCGCCATCGATGTCGCGGCGATAGCTGGGCGGGGTGACATGAAGAATGCTCGCCATGCTCGATCACGGTAAAGCCCAGCCGCGACAGGATGCGGATGCTTTCATCCTTGTCCACTTGCATGCCGCCCAGGCTTTCGACCAGCGACGGATCGAAATCGATATGCTTATGCGGGGGAGGCAGTTCGCCCGCGATCACCACTTCGGATGGCTCGCCGCCGCACCATTCCAGAATCAGCTGGGTGCAAAGCTCCAGCCCCGGCAGCACGAATTGCGGATCAACCCCGCGCTCGAAGCGATAGCGCGCATCCGAGACGATGCCCAGCTTGCGCCCGGCCCGCGCCACGCGGATGGGATCGAACCAGGCGGATTCGATGAAGACGTTCGTTGTTTCCAGCGAACACCCGGATTCCATGCCGCCCATCACGCCGGCAATGCCCTGCGCGGTCTTGTCGTCGGCGATCACCACGGTCTCGCCATCGAGCACATAGGTCTCATCGTCCAGCGCCAGGACCTGCTCGCCCTCCTTGGCCATGCGCGCGCGCAAATTGCCGGAAAGCTTGTCGGCGTCGAACACATGCAAAGGCCGGCCGCGATCCTGGGCGATCAAATTGGTGGCATCCACCAGGGCGGAAATGGACTTCATGCCCACCGCTTTGAGGCGATCCTGCACCCATTTGGGCGAGGGGCCGTTCTTCACATTGCGGATCAGCCGACCGGCGAAAATGGGGCAGGCGTTTTTATTCTCCGGCGTGAAGTCGAGTGAAATGCGCTTGGGGCTGGCGAATTTCCCCGCCACTGGCTCGATCTTCTTGGTGCGCAAGGTCCCCAATTCCGCCGCGACCAGATCGCGCGCCACGCCGAACACACTGGCGGCGTCGCCGCGATTGGGCGTGATCGAGACATCGATCACCGGATCGGTGAGGCCTAATGCTGCCGCCGCCGGTGCGCCGACTTGGCTGTCTTGGGCCAACTCGATGATGCCGTCATGGTCTTCGCCCAAAAGTAGTTCGCGCGCCGAACACATCATACCGCGCGATTCCACCCCTCGGATGCTGCCCACCTTGAGCGCTTCACCAGAGGCGGGGATCACCGTGCCGGGCCTGGCCAGCACCACTTTGATTCCCGCGCGCGCATTGGGCGCGCCGCACACGATCTGCAGCGGGTCCTTGTCACCGCTATTGACCATGCAAAGGCGCAAGCGGTCGGCATTGGGATGCTTCTCGGCGCTGATGATCTCGGCCACGGTGAAATCCTTCAGCCGCGCGCCAGCATCCTCGATGCTTTCGACCTCCAGGCCGATGCTGGTGAGCTTATCGGCAATCGCTTGGACATCCGCTTTGGTGTCCAGATGATCCTTCAGCCAAGATAATGTGAACTTCATTTCATTCCCCCTCCGCCCTTCGCTGGCTCGAGAGCCAGCTACGGGCACCTCCCCCACCAGCGCGCTTTGCGCGCGCGGGGGAGGGGGGCCTGTGCATGCAATCTGCAGAACTCATTTACTCAACCCCCCATCGAGGGTTGGAATATCCAGTGCGGCAAAGCCGTAATGTCTGAGCCAGCGCAGGTCGGACTCGAAGAAGCTGCGGATGTCGGGAATGCCGTATTTCAGCATCGCCATCCGGTCCAGGCCGAAACCGAAGGCGAAGCCTTGATAGCGAGTTGGATCGATGCCGCAATTGGCCAGCACTTTGGGATGGACCAGGCCCGAGCCGCCCAACTCCAGCCAGTCATTGCCATGGCCGAAGGTGATTTTTCCCGGCACCGAACGGTCGCAGCGCATGTCCCATTCGAGACTTGGTTCGGTGAACGGGAAATAGCTGGGCCGGGCTCGCAGTTCGAGATCGTCGATCTCGAAAAAGGCTTTGCAGAATTCCTCCACCGTCCATTTGAGATGGCCCAGATGAATGCCTTCATCCACCACCAGGGCTTCAACCTGGTGAAACATGGGCGAATGGGTGGCGTCGGAATCCACGCGATAGGTGCGCCCCGGTGAGATGATGCGGATGGGCGGCTTCTGCTTCAGCATCACCCTGACCTGCACCGGCGAGGTGTGGGTGCGCAGCACATGGGCGCTCCCGTCCGCCTGCGGCGCCACATAGAATGTATCTTGCATCTGGCGCGACGGATGATCTGGCGGGATGTTCAGCCTGGTGAAATTGTAATCGTCATATTCGACGTCCGGGCCTTCGGCCACGGCGAACCCCATGTCGGCGAAGATGGCGGTGATCTCGTCCAGGACCTGGGTGATAGGATGGATGCTGCCTTCCGGCTCGGGCGGTGGCGGCAGGCTCACATCCACGGTCTCGGTCTTGAGCCGCGCGTCCAGCGCTGCGTCCGCAAGCTCTGCCTTGCGTGCAGTGATGGCGTTGCTCACCGCGTCGCGCAGACCGTTGATCAGGGGGCCTTGAACTTTGCGCTCGTCGGGGCTCATCGCGCCCAGCGTTTTCAGCTTCTCGCTGACCGAGCCTTTCTTGCCCAGCGCCGCGACGCGCACATTCTCCAGCCCCGCTTCGTCATGCGCGGCGGCGATCTCAGCCAGGATCTCGGATTGAAGCGCTGTGATATCGGTCATGATAACCCCGTGGGACGGATCATGCCGGACGCAAGGCGTGCGTCCTGGCTGCTCGCTCCGACGGCGTTTGATATCAGGCTTTCGCCGCGCTTGCCTGATCCACCAGAGCCTTGAAGGCGGCGGGCTCGTGAATGGCCAGGTCGGAAAGAACCTTGCGGTCGATCTCGATACCCGCGCCGGCGAGCCCACTGATAAATCGGCTATAGGTCAGGCCGTGCTCGCGCACGGCGGCGTTGATGCGCTGAATCCACAAGGCGCGGAAATTGCGCTTGCGCTCTTTGCGGCCGATGTAATTGTGCTGCAGCGACTTATCGACCGCGGCATTGGCCGTGGTGATGTTGTTCTTGCGGCGGCCGCGCATGCCCTTGGCCTGTTTGAAGACCTTCTTGCGGCGGGCATGGCTGGGTACGGAACGGGGACTGCGTGACATGGTCTATCCCCCTCAGCCGTACGGCATCCAGCGCTTGACGCGCTGGGTTTCGGATTCGGACAGGACCGCGGTGCCGCGCAAATCGCGGGTGCGGGCCGGCGAATTGTTGATCAGGCGGTGGCGCTTGCCGACCTGGTGGGTCTTGATCTTGCCATTGGCGGTGAATTTGAAGCGCTTTTTGGCGCCCGACTTGGTCTTCATCTTGGGCATTTCGCTCTCCTCATGGAGCCGTGAAGGCTCGATAGCTTTCATGGGTCGCCACGGCATGCCCTGCCGGGCGGCCCGAAAGAGGGCGGGTTCTATCTGGGGTTCGGGGTGGAAAGGCAAGCGGGGGCAAGCCCCCCCAGGTTCGGCTGTCTTGGCCCGCAATTATTACCCGTCCGCTTCGCCTCTCGCGGTCTCGGGTGGGCGAAGCCGTGGAATTTCCCGTAACCCGGAAATCCTCGGATTTGTTGCCCCCCTCGGCCAGATTGAAGCCTTCGGCCGCCAAGCCCCGCTTCAGCAATTCTCGTACGGCCGCAGCCCGGCTGGGCATACGGCGGGCGAAGCGCCAGCTGTCCAAAACGGCCAGTTCGTCGGCAGTCAACATGATCTGCAGACGCTCTCCACGCGGCAAATCATTCATTTCCTACGGGCTCCAGTGATTACTCAAAACGAGCAAATACAGTACGGAACATTTGGTTCCGCGCCCATGGAACTTTAAATTGTGCCAATCGCGGGAACGACCCGGTTTATCTGTAAGTGTCTGTATTCAATACAATTTTCGAGCTATAAGACTGAATAGATCCATGGCGCGGCAAAGACGCGAAGCGCCTGATGCTTGCCATATTCATCCGTAAAATCGGCGTTCCCCCATGTGGAAAGCCAAGCTATTGAAAGTTCTTCAAAATCTCTCGCTCTGGCTGTTCTGGCCGGGGGTTGCGCTGATTATCTGGGGCGAGCTCACCCCCCATCCTCCCGATCTCAGCGCGTTCCTGGCATGGGACAAGGAACAGCATTTCATTGCCTATTTTGGGCTGGCAGCCATGGCCACCATGGTTTTGGGCCTTCACCGCCGGCTGCTTTGGGCGTTGCTGGGCGTGATCCTTCTTGGCGGCGCGCTGGAGATCCTGCAGGGCTATACCGGCCGTGACCCGGACATCTTGGATTTCGCCGCCAACACCGTGGGCGCCCTTTGCGGCACGTTGGTGGGCGCGATTTTCCAGGTCATGTTGCGCGGCCGCACGCTTGTTGGCGGAGGCCGCCCTGATTAATTTTTCCCCCTGACGAATTTACCTGACCGGGAGCACGCATGTTCCAAGAATTCAAGAAATTCGCGATGCGCGGCAACGTGATTGATTTGGCGGTCGGCGTGATCATCGGCGCGTCCTTTACCGGCATCGTCAATTCGCTGGTCAAGGACGTCATCATGCCGCCGATCGGCCTGGCGTTGGGCGGCGTGGATTTTTCAAACTTCTTCGTGGTCCTCAAAGGCGACCGGGCCGTCGACTCGCTCACTGCCGCCGCTGCCGCCAAGGACGTCACCATCAATTACGGCCTATTCGTGAATGCCGTGATCAATTTCCTGATCGTCGCTTTTGTCCTCTTCGTTCTGGTGCGGCAGATGAACAAGCTCGCCGCCCCGAGTCCGGCCACCGAAGCTGCGCCGCCGCCAACCGAGGAGATTCTGCTCTTGCGCGAAATCCGCGACAGTCTGAAGGCGAAGGGATGAAGAGTGCCTGGCTTGGTGGTTCTGCTCGCCATCCTTCTGGCGCCGTTTTCGCTTGCCGCCCAAATCGATCCCAATAGGGCCGCGCCCGACGCAGATGCATCGGGTTTTCTTTCGGTCTATGGTAGCTTCCAGCCTTCCGATGGCATTCCCGATGTGGGCGCCCGCGCGCGTCTTCAACCGTATCTCTCGCCGGCGCTGAACAAGCTTCTGGCCGATGCCGCCGCAGCGCAGGCGCGGTTTTCCGCGAAATCAAGAATTCGCCGTCTCTGATCGAAGGCGATCTTTTCTCCTCCCTGTTCGAAGGCGCGACCCATCAAAGCTTCAGCCTTGCGCAACGGACGGCAATCAGGCGCGCTGTCCGGTGGCTTTCACGCATGCCGAGTTCCAACGGCAGAGCCGTGAATTGGACCGACACGCTGCTGTTGGTGAATACATCGCAAGGCTGGCGGCTGGACGATATCGCCTATGGCGGCGGTTTCCAGTTCGGCAACACCGGTCGTTTGAGCGAGACGCTCAAGACCGTCCTTAGCGAGGCGCCGTGACGTAACCATTGGGCGTTGCAGCCGAATAAGGTGACGAAAGGATAGCGAACAATGATCAAGATCGGAAAAAGCGACAGCGAATGGCGGCAGGAATTGGCGCCCGACGCCTATCGGGTGCTGCGCCAGCACGGGACAGAGCCCCCTGGGGCCAGTCCGCTCAATTACGAAAAGCGCAAGGGCGAATTTCTTTGCGCGGGATGCGGCGCGGAACTCTTCCCATCGGGCACCAAATATGAAAGCGGCTCAGGCTGGCCCAGTTTTTATGCGCCCATGCCTGAAGCGGTGGGGACCACCACGGACGATACGCACGGAATGGTGCGCACCGAGGTTCATTGCGCCCGCTGTGGCGGTCATCTGGGCCATGTCTTTCCCGACGGACCCCAGCCCACCGGCGAGCGCTATTGCATCAACGGCGCGGCGTTGAACTTCAAGCCCGAGACGCCGTAAGCGCTCCATCTCAAACCGAACGGACGCCAAAAGTGAAAGGGCCGTCGCGTGATACGGCGGCCCTTTTCCAATGCTCAGGCGAATTATTGACCGGCAGAGTGGCTGCGGGCTTCGTCTTCGGCGGCGCGCAATTCGCCACCTTCAGGCCCCTCAAGCGCGCGTTCCGCTTCCTTGCCCATGGCCGGGATCTCGGCCGCATGGCGCTTTACGAAATTGCTTTGGTCCTTCAGGAAGCTGCGCGAGGCTTCATAATCGCCTTCGCCGATTATTTGTTTCTTCTTCTTGGGCGCGGCTTTTCTGGCTTTGACTTTCGGCTTGGCTACCTTGCGGGCCGTTTTTGGTGTCCGCGCCTTGCTCTTTTTCGTCTTGCTTTTCTTCGTTTTGCTTTTCTTTGCCCGGCCGCGCGTGGCGGCGGCAGCGCGGCGCCCGGATTTCTTCGTCTTTTTGACTTTCTTGGCTTTGGATTTTTTCGCTTTGGATTTCTTCGCTTTGGCCATGGATTGCTCCGTTGAAATTCGAATGCGAGCTTATGCGTGTTGACAGCAACGGGCGAGCATTTTGATTCGTTCCAGCGCCGGTCTTTTAGCCTCTGGCGTCGTCGCTCGCCGCTCATGGGCGCCTTGCCCACATCGCTCCTCGCTCCTAGCCAGTGACCAAAACTCCGGGCGCTGCGATGATTTAGGCTTAGCGTTCCATCGCCAGACGCTCCATCAGCCAAGACGCGGCTGGTCCCGGCGGCGTGTCGTTGCGATAAACGGTGTGGAAGCGGTATTGCGCATTGTCCCACGCATCGATGGCGAGCTTGACCAAGCGCCCGCGCTTGATGTCGTCGGAGACCATGGGCTTGGGCATTGAACCCCAACCCAGGCCTGCCAGCAAAAGCGCGTGCTTGGCGCCCAAATCGGCAAGGCGCCAGCTTTTCACCGCCAGCACGCCGAAATCGCGATCACGGGTCAAAGACGACCGATCCGTCAGCACGAGTTGAAGATGATCGCGCGCCTCCGCGCTTGTCACTTTCCCCATCGCCGCCAAAGGATGATCGGGATGAGCGACGGGGATCAGCTTGACCGCGCCCGCGGGTCCTCGAGCCAGAAGATCATTGGTCATCTCCAACGGTCCCGACAGGCCGAACATGGCGGTTCCATCGAGGACGGCTTCGGTCACCCCGCCCAAGGCTTCGACCTGAAGCCGCACGCTCACGGTGGGGAATTTGCGGCGGAAATCATCCAGCGCCCGGACCAGCAATTTCGCCGGCAACATCACATCCACCACCAGGCGGACTTCTGCTTCCAATCCCTGGGTCGAGGCCTCGCGCCTTGGCGATCAGGCCGTCAAGGGCGATGGCAATCCCCCGTCCATCCGACAGGATGGCGCGCCCGGCCTCGGTCAGCTGGGGTTTGCTGGCCCCGGCTCGAAGGAACAGGCTCAGGCTGAGCTGGCTTTCCAGGTTGGCGATGGCATAGCTGACGGCCGATGTGGCCCGGCCCAGCTTGCGGGCGGCGGCGGCAAAGCTGCCGGTTTCCACAATCGCCAGGAAAACCGCGATCTGGTCCAGGGTGGGGGCGCGGGGCTCCATTCAATTTCCTTGAACATAAAGTTCGATATTATCCCAATTATCAGAACAAGCGAACTATCCCATATATCCTTCCTGCAATTTCGCCCGGAGGACCCCGATGGCCAAGATCCTGATCGCTTTCTATTCCCGCACCGGCACCATCGAGGGCTTGGCCAAAGCCATAGCCGAGGGGGCCGAATCGGCAGGGGCCGAAGTCCGCCTGCGCCGGGCCCGCGAGCTGATTGGCCATGACATCATGTCCTCGGTGCCGGGCTGGAAAGAATCCGCCGAGGCGATGAATGCCCGTTACCCAGCGCCAACCGTGGAAGATGCGGAATGGGCCGATGCCATCATATTCGGGACGCCCACCCGGTTCGGCTCGGTGTCGTCCGAGCTCAAGGCCTATATCGACGGGCTGGGCGGGCTTTGGGCCAAGGGCGCGCTCAACGGCAAGGTGGGCTCGGCTTTCGCCGGCTCGGCCACGCCCCATGGCGGCAATGAATCCACCATCATCTCGCTCTACAACCCTCTTGCCCATCTCGGCATGATCATCGTCCCCACCGGCTATGCCGACGCGGCCATGTTCAAGGGCGCGGGCACGCCCTATGGCGCCAGCGTGGTATCGGGCAATCCTCCGTCGGGACCCACTGCCGATGAGCTGGAAGTGGCGCGCCATCAGGGACGCAGAGTTGCGAAAGTGGCGCAGGCGTTGCGCGCCCACAGCAGTTAAACAGAGCGAAATTGAACAAAGGCCAATTGAATTCGCCGCGCGCCAAGGCTTCCATGCGGATATGGAGGCCTCGGTGAGCGAATTCTCTTTATCTGGAAGACATATTTGTCGGGCAGCGTTTTGTGACCGGCACGCATTATTTGACCGCGGACGCGATCAAGGCGTTCGCGCGCCAATATGATCCGCAGCCTTTTCACACCGACGAGGAAGCGGCCAAGGACACCTTCTTCAAAGGCTTGGCCGCGAGCGGCTGGCACACCGCGGCCATCTCGATGCGGCTGCAGATCGACAGCGGACCCAAGATTGCCGGCGGCATGATCGGCGCTAGTGGAGAGCTGTCCTGGCCCCGGCCCGCCCGCGCCGGTGACGAACTCAGGGTGGAAAGCGAAGTGCTGGAAGTAACGCCCTCCCGCTCCAGGCCCGAACGCGGTTTCGTCACGTTGAAAAGCGAGACCAAGAATCAAAGAGACGAAGTGCTCCAGCTCTTCACCGTCAAACTTCTGGTCTGGCGGCGTCCGGAATATGGTTTTTGACCGGCCTGCCGGCTTCAATTACAGAGACAGAGTATTTCGCCAGTCCCCGCAAGAAGGGCGCGCATGCTTGACGATCTGAAAGCGAACAATCGTGCCTGGGCGGAGCGCATGGTGTCGCGCGACCCCGACTTCTTCAAGCGGCTGGAGCGTCAGCAGGGGCCGCAATATCTTTGGATCGGCTGTTCCGACAGCCGGGTGCCCGCCAATGAGATCGTGGACCTGGCCCCGGGGGAATTGTTCGTTCACCGCAATGTCGCCAACCTCGCCCCGCCGCAGGACGCCAATTACCTCTCGGTCCTCCAATTCGCCGTCGATGTGATCAAGGTTCGCCATGTCATTGTCGTCGGCCACTATGGCTGCGGCGGCATCGCGGCCGCGGTGGACGGCAAGCGGCGCGGATTGGTCGATCATTGGCTTCACCCCATCCGGGAAGTGGCCGAAGACCATCGCGCCGAACTCGATGCTATCGCCGATGTGCACAAGCGCAATGACCGGCTCTGCGAGTTGAATGTGGTGCGGCAGGTGCGAAACGTCGCCTCGGATGTATTCGTCCAGGACGCCTGGGCGCGGGGGCAAAAGCTGTCGGTGCATGGTTGGGTCTATTCGCTTTCGACAGGGCTGGTGAACGATCTCAATGTGACCGTGAAGGGTCTTGGTGATCTGAAAAGCTGAGGGGTGCGGGATGGCGAACAGTTTCGGCACGGACATCCTGATCCAGGCCGAGGATCCGGCCAAAGCGGCCGCGTTCTATGTCGGCATGCTGGGCTTCACGATCACCGACCCCAATCCTGAAATGATCAGTCTGCGCGGACCCCACATCAATCTTTTCATCGAGCGGGGTTCGAAACTGGGACCGATTCTGGAAGTCACAGTGGAGAATGTCGAAGCCGCCCGGCGCCGGTTGATGGAAAACGGATGCGTGGTGATCAAGGACGAGCCCGAATTTCCCCGCTGCTATATGCAGGACCCGTTTGGTCTTATCTACAATCTGACACAGTGAGGGTCGCGGGCGCCTTGCCTTCGAAATAGCGCTGGTAGGCCTGGCGGTAGCCTTGTTCCAGATCTCGCGTGAAACGCCTGGAATCGAACAACGGCGCGCTCGTGTGGCTGGCCATAAGCTTCGCCTTTAGCGCCGAAAGCCTTGCCGGGTCGCGCGCCAGCGACAATGCCAGCCCTTCATATTCCTCGGGCGAATGGGTGATGAGCTCCGGAAGACCGGCGGCCTGCAACAGGCTCGCCGCGACGCGCGCCGCAAACCCACTGCCCGCCATGGTGATGACCGGCAGTCCCGCCCACAAGGCGTCGCTGGCGGTTGAATGCGCGTTGTAGCGAAACGTATCCAGGAACAGGTCGGCCAGCCGATGACGGGCGAGATGTTCGGACATCGGCAGGCGTTCGGCGAAAATGATGCGATCAGGATCGATTTTTCTTTTCTCGGCTTCCACCCCGAGATTGTGCTTCGCCCATTCATTCAGTCCGCTTAACCACAAGACACTGCCTTCGATCGCTGCCAAGAGGCGCATCCAGATGCCGAATTCCTCGGGCGCAAGCTTGTAGCTGTTGTTGAAGCAACAGAACACCACGCCTTCTTCAGGAAGCTTCATCTCGGCGCGCGTGATCGGCCGGGCTGAGATCTCTCTTCCATCGTCGCTGGGCATATAGCTGGCGGGCAGGAAGATGATTTCCTCGGAATAATGCCGCTCGGCGCCTTCCGGAATCAGCATACGATCCGCGAGGATGTAATCCATGAATGGCGCGCCGATGGTGCCCGGATAGCCCAGGTAATTGATCTGGATGGGTGCGGCGCGATAAGCGAAAATTTCCGAGCGCGCATTCTCGGTATAGCCCATCAAATCGATAGCGATGTCGACACCATCCTTGCGCGCCAGTTCAGCCACTTCCTTGTCGTTCAATGTGCGCACGTCGCGGAATAGATCCACAGCTCGCTCAGCGCGCTTGCGCATTTCGTCATCGGCCGTAGGGCCATAGGAATAAGCATGCACGCGGAATTGGCCATGGTCATGCAGCTCCAATATCCGGGCGATCATATGCATGACGGCATGATCGTGAAAATTGGCGGAAAAATACCCGATGGTGATGCGATCGGGCTTGCTCGCCGGGCGGGGAATGGGAGCAAGTTCGGGAAGCGCCAAGCGTTCGCCGGCCAAGCGTTCGGCCCGGATGCGGTGACGGGCGGGGTCATCCTCCAACGGAAACAACACAAAGGGCCGCACCGCATGGCCCTCCATGCCAAGTGTAGCGATGGTGTCTTTCAGCGCCTCGCGCTCTCTCCAGTCGCAGATCAGGGCCTCCTGATACAGTTTCTGCGCATAAGTGTCGGAAAGGCCGGAATTGAGCGCCAACGCCCGGGCAAACGCCGCATTGGACGCGGGATATCGTCCCGCCTTGCCCAGCGCGATGCCAAGCTGGATATGGGTGGTGGGAAAATCCGGCCTCAACTTCAGGGCGCGGTGGAAGCAGGCGATGGCTTCCTCATGGCGCTCCAGATGCCGCAAGCAAATTCCCATGCCGTCGTGTGCTTCGGCGAAATCGGATCTGATCTCAATCGTCCGTGCGAATGCGGCGATGGCCTCTTCGTGGCGCTTGAGGTCTCGCAACACGACGCCCAGGCTGTAATGCGCATCCGCATAGGCGGGCTTGATGCGCGCCGCTGTTGTGAAACACATGATCGCGTCCTGGTAGCGGCCACGGGGGCTCAGAACCTTACCGAGATTGACGTGGGTTTCCGCGATGTCGGGCCGAATGCGAAGCGCCTGAATAAAGCAATCTCTCGCTTCGTCCCATTTTTCCAGCCCGGCATTGGCGTTGCCGATGATGTTGTGGAGAAATGCTATATCGGGATATTGGCGCAACAAGACCTGGCCCTGGCGCAACACTTCGTCCAGATCGCCTTTCCGGTAGAGGTCCGTCAGTGCCTGGAATTGCGCGGAGCGATGATCGAGCGCGGCCAGTTCATCCCGTGCCGTCTGGTTGCCCGGCTCTCTTGCCAGCATGGTCTGGTACAATTGCCGGGCCCGCTGGGTCTCACCCCGCATGGCCAGCGCGCGCGCCTGTCCCAAGCCGTCTTCCGAAAGAGCCGTCACTGCTTTTCTGCCTATCAACGATCGCAGACTACTGGAAGCTTCCGCTCAAGCGAAGGTCGCGCGACGACGCCCCGATCCGGACCATGCGCGCGCCGCTTGGGGTGCTCCAATCGTGGCGCATGGCGGACCAATATTGGAGCTGGCGTAGCGGCACATGCAGCGCGACCGCTTTTGCTTCGCCCGCGGCAAGATGAATGCGGTCAAACGCGACCAGACGGCGGGGCGAGAATTGGCCGTCTTGCGGGCGGCTGTTGGGCGCCTCCAGATAGATTTGAGGCACCTCGTCACCATCGGCCTCACCCGCATTCTTGAGCTGGAACCCCACATCGATGCCGCCATCGCCCGCCTTGGCGAGATGCAGGCCCGAATAGGTGAAATGGGTGTAACTCAGCCCATGACCGAAGGGGAATAATGGGGCGACATTTTCCGCATCAAACCAGCGATATCCTACATTCACGCCTTCGCTATACGTCGTCTTGCTGCCGACGCCTTGGGTGGAACGTTCAGGAAAACGAGGATCGGTGGCGGGATAATCTTCCAATCGCCGCGCCCATGTGACGGGCAGGCGGCCGCCCGGATTGGTCTTGCCGAGAAGAAGCTTGGCCGTCGCCCAGCCGCCTTCGTCGCCGGGCCACCACATTTCCAGGATCGCCTTCACCCGGTCCGCCCAGGGCATGGCGACAGGCTGGCCGGTGTTGAGCACCACGACGACGTTCGGGTTCACGTGCAAAATATCTTCGACGAGCTTGTTCTGCTCGCCTGGCAGGACAAAAGCGGGAACCCGACGCGCCCACAGAAAAACCACCGCGGTCCTCGCGTGCTTCGCCGCTTCGATCGCGGCTTGATAATCCTTCTCCCGCTGTTCCGGTGTGTTCCAATTGAGCCGGATTTGCACAGGTGCATTCGACGTATCGGGACTGACCACGATCTTAATCGCATGCATGCCCGCGCTGAGCGCTAGGGCGTGGCGGACATTGTCCAAACCGTCGGTGGTGGGAATCACATTGTCCTGGTTCGCTTGCAGGATGTCGCCATGCACATCGCCTTGGAAGGTGCCGGTCACGCCCACACGTTTACCGTCGATATAAAGACTGGCATCCGTGCCCAGCTCCTGAAGATAGAGCCAATAGGTGCCACTCTCTGCCATGATAAGATCGCCCGTCCAGGTCGCTTTGATATTGGGCGCAAGTGCATTGCCGCCCTTGACAGTGAAATTCACGCTTTCATCGACATGGGTGCCGTCCGCTCCCGCATAGACCAAGCCCGGTTTGCCGTCATGGCTGAATTGAGCGGCGGGAATGGGCGTGCCCGTCATGTCATCGGCCACGGCGAATGCGACGTTGCTGTTGCCGGAAATCTTTTTGAGCGCGTCCAGCGGACCCACCTGCCGCTCAGGCAGGCCCATGGATCGCTCGCCATTGATGCCGATGGCGTCCACTTGTCCCGCGGTCGGACCGATCAGGACAACGGAATCGAGCTCGCCAGGCTTAAGGGGCAAGACATTGCCTTCATTTTTCAACAGCACTGCGGCTTCCTCGCCGGTTTGTTGAATGATCTTGGCGTTGGCGTCGATCGCTTGCGCGGTTACTTCGTGCTTGGACCCGCCATCCAAAAGCCCGAAGCGATCCATCTCAAACAGGACATGACCGGCCGCGCGCGTCACGGTCTCGTCGCTGACAGAACCATCGGCCAGCGCCTGGGCGATAGTCTTGGGCGCGACCTTCAAACCGATATCGCTGTCATTGCTGGGCACCACCGGTTCTTCCGGAATGGTGCCGCCATAAATATCGCCCATGCTCTCGCCATTGGGATCGGCCGGTGGCGGCACCGCGGCCGGAACGGCACCCAGGAAGGCAGGCTCCTGATAACCGCTGCTGTCCGGACCGTCGATCATTTCGACGTCAAGCCCATCCTTCATGAACTCGGCGGAATGGGTGGCGCCCCAGTCGGAAATCATCATGCCTTTGAAATCCCCAGCGCTCGCGCAGAATCGTTTTGAGCGTCGAAGCGTTGCCGCAGGCATAGGGGCCGTTGATATGATTGTAGGAACACATCACCGCCCCGACCCCGGCCTGAACCGCTGCTTCGAACGGCGGCAGATAAATTTCATGCAGCGTCTGATCGTCCATCCAGACATCGGTGGCATTGGTGTCAAAGCCGACGAAATGCTTGGCGACCGCCATCACATGCTGAGACTGGATTCCGCGTATCACGGCGGCCCCCATCTCGCTGGTGAGCAGCGGGTCCTCGCCATAGGTGTTGTAGGCACGGCGGAAGGCAAGATCACGGTCGATATTGATGTAAGGCTGAAGCGAGACATCGACGCCTAAGGCGCGGGCTTCGCGCCCGATCACCACGCCATTCTGTTCCGCCAGCTTGAGGTCGAAAGTTGCCGCAACGCCCATGGTGGCCGTTTCAGCCTCTGAGGGATGGCGCGTGAGAACGCCGGGCGGTCCATCGGCAAGGCGCAACCCCGGAATATTCAGCCGCGGCACGCCTGCGATATATCCGGCTTGGCCTTGATACTCGCGCGGGTCCTCCCGGCTGTCGTGAATCAAGGTGAGCTTTTCTTCCAGCGTCATCCGGCCGAGCAGTTTGTCCACCCGCGCGTCGCCGGTGATTTGCGGCGCGTCTGTTTGTGCGAAGGCCAGGGGGGTAGTCAGGAAAGCTATGAGCGCGAGAGATCCGAGAGCTTTGTGAAGATGTCTCATTTGCCCCGCCCGTAACCTGCCGCCCACGCGCGCCCCTCGGGCGCTCCGTGGCGCTCAGTTTTCTAAACTCGCTTCACTCGTTAAGAAAAACTGGCGCGCCCGACAGGATTCGAACCTGTGACCTCTGCCTTCGGAGGGCAGCACTCTATCCAGCTGAGCTACGGGCGCTCATTCAATTGTCGCGCGGGCCGGGCGCGGATGCGCCCCCTAAATGATAGGCGCCTCCGGCGCCGTTTGGAAAACAGCTCGCCCGCTACGCGGGCTATCACTTTTCCTGGCCGTCGCTCTCTAAGCCTATAGCCAAAAACCTAAAGCGTCGCCAGCGCCCTGACCACCACGCTTTTGGCCACCACACTTTCGGCCAAATCCCCCACATGGTCCGGTTGCAGGGTCAACCGCGCCGCAATCAGGTCCACCCCCGGCATAAGATCCTTCAGCACGCGTGCCGGGCCAAAACCCGGCGCTTTCGTCACTTGGCTGGGCAGACCCTGGCCGATATCCAGGATCCGCAATTTCTGGGTCCGGGCCAGGTCTTCGGTGAAAATATCGCGCAGCATCGCGAGGGACCAGCTGTGGCGGGCGGCGGGATCATCCAGGCTGAGGCCATCTTCATTGCCCTGCCGCCCCCAGGCAAACCCAAATGGGTTAAGGGCATGAATCAGGATCAGGCGGGTCCGCGCCAGGGGAATCACCTGGCTGTCCAGCAAGGACGTGAGGATCTGCGATCCCAGAAGCCCGTCTTCTCCCCGGCAACCCGTGATCACCAGAAGCGCTTTGCGTGCTTCGCGCGAGCCGAACGCGACGGAATCGATGAAAAGATGGTTGCCGTCGGGGCCCAGCGCGGTGGGGTGGACGCGGGCGATGCTGTCGCCATTGGCCCGCACGCAGGCGCTGATAAAGGCCTTGCGGGCATTGCGGTATTCCTTGGCAAAGGCCGCTTCTGCTTGGTTTGGCATTGCCGCTACTCTAGCTTCATCGGCAGGGAAGAAAAGATGACCCGGTTTGGAACGCTTGAGGCCTTGCGCAATCGCCCCATCGGCGACCAGTCATTCGCGCGTGAAGCGCGCAAGGATTTTCGCACCCGGGTGCCGATCCGCCGCGACAATGAACTCTATGGGGAAGCCGTGGTGGAGGCGCGGACGCTGGGCCTTGAAGGCGCCAATTATTATGCCGGGCGCTTCAACCCGCCTTACTGGGAGCCCATCGAAGGCGCCACCGACAAGCTTCTGCTGCGCGCCACCGTGGCCGAGAAACTCGCCAATGTGAATGGGCGCGCCGGGCAAGCGGGACTTGAGCTTTTCCTGTTCGATGCCTGGCGGCCGCGCGCGGTTCAGGCCTATTTCCACGATGTCTGGATGCCCAACGAACTCAGGCGCCGCGATCCCGCGCTGTCAGGCGCGCGCCTGACCGAAGCGGTGGAACGCTATTGGGCCGCGCCCAGCGAGAATGAGAATTCTCCCGCGCCGCACGCCACGGGCGCCGCGGTCGATCTCACCTTGCGCTGGAAAGGCGGAGATTTTCTTTGGATGGGCTCGCTGTTCGATGATGCCACTGCGCTTGCGGCTCGGGATCGCTTTGAATCGCTGACGCCTGACAATTTCTCTTTCTCGGATCAGGAGGCCCGCGCCAATCGCCGGCTTCTTCATTGGCTGATGAGCGAGGAAGGATTCGCCGGCCATCCCGAAGAATGGTGGCATTTCTCCTGGGGCGATCAATTATGGGCGGCGCAGATGGGAAAAGCGGCCGCACATTACGGATTGGCGGCCGTCGACAAGGGCTAGTGAACCACACGCAACGCGACTTGGGCCAAAAGGACCTTCGCCCCCTTCTTGCCCAATGCATGGTCGGTGACGTCCTGGAGGCGATGAGCGATTTCGCTGACATCGGGTTGAACCGTGGTGCGCACCGAACTGGCGGTGAACGCCATCAGGTTCCGGACATAGGCATCGCGCAGCACGGGGAGCGATCGGTCGGCGACGGCACGGAGCGCCGGATCGGGCACGTCCAATCCCACTCCCACCATCAGCATGCCCTGGGCGCGGTCGTCATCCACGATGGTGGTGTAGATGGGCTCCAGGGAAATATAGCTTTTCGACTGGGTAATCTTGTGCTCGGGCGCTTTCTGGGCGTTGGGGTCGTCGTCGGCATGGGCGGCCAGCGTCAGGGCCGCGAGAAGCCCAAGGCTTACGAAGGGAGAGCGAGACCGCATGGCCAGCAAAATAAGCCATGGATTGGTAAACCACGGCCTAACGGGATGGCCGGGAATTTATTAAGGGGAAACTAAGACCTCGGAACTTGTATCGGTTCGGCCAACCAGGCGGTTGGTGGAGCTGAGCGGGTGAAGACCGGCGCGGCCTTTGGCGCGCGAGCATGTCCGGTGGACATGCGAGAGGGCTGAACGCCCGAGCCGGCAGGCGAGGGCCGGCAGAACCACTGGCCCGCGAAGGCCGGGGCGCCCATCCATCTGGAAAGTCGGTTCGGCCAACCAGGCGGTTGGTGGAGCTGAGCGGAATCGAACCGCTGGCCTCCTCATTGCGAACGAGGCGCTCTCCCAACTGAGCTACAGCCCCGAACCGTCTGCCGGAAAGGCCCGGCAAGGGCGAGGGTTTTAGGAAGGCCTCTTCGCCCCGTCAAGGCGGACGTGTTCCCGTGCTTGCGGGCGGGTGGCAAGCCTCGCTACAAGTCACCCATGACCAATCCCCTGATCGAGCTGCTCCTGATTTTGCTCAACCTTTATTGGTGGGTGGTGATCATCGCCGTGGTCGTGAGCTGGCTGATCGCCTTCAACGTCATCAATACCTACAACAATTTCGTGCGCACCTTGCTCAGAGCTCTGGAAGCCCTGACCGAGCCGGTGTTCCGCCGGGTGCGCAAGGTGGTGCCACCCATGGGCGGGCTCGATTTTTCGCCTCTGATCGTGCTCTTGGTGATCTGGTTTCTCCAATACAGCCTGGCCTGGGCCTCCAACCGCTACGGTTTCTAAGTCCCATGGCCGCCACCATCATCGACGGCAAGGCTTCTGCCGCGCGCCTTCGTGAAAAGATTGCCGCGGAAGCAGCGCGGCTGAAATCCCAGTATGGGCTGGTACCGGGCCTCGCCACGGTGCTGGTGGGCAACGACCCCGCGTCAGAAGTTTATGTGAAGAACAAGGGCAAGACCGCCGAAGCGCTTGGCTTCAAGTCGGTGCATGCCGCGCTTCCTGCCGATACCAGCCAAGACACGCTGCTGGCCAAGGTGCGCGAGCTCAATGAAGACAAGAGCGTCCACGGCATCCTGGTGCAATTGCCGCTTCCCAAACATCTCGATGAAGCCGCGGTGCTGGACATGCTTGATCCCGCCAAGGACGTGGATGCGCTCACCCCTACCAATGCCGGATTGCTGTTGTCGGGTCGGGCGCATCTGGTCTCCTGCACGCCGGCGGGCGTGATGCTGCTGTTGAAAGAATATGTAGGCGATATTGCTGGCAAAGACGTGCTGGTGATCGGCCGCTCGCTGCTGTTCGGCAAGCCTGCGGCACAGCTTCTTCTGGCCGCCAATGCCACGGTGACGATGGCGCATTCGCGCTCGCGCGATCTGCCGTCCATTGCCCGGCGCGCCGACATTCTCGTCGCCGCCATTGGCAAGCCGGAATTGGTGAAAGCCGATTGGATCAAGCCCGGCGCCACGGTCATCGATGTGGGCATCAATCGCGTGGCCGCGGAAGGCGGCAAGACCAAGCTGGTGGGCGATGTGGATTACGAAGCCGCCAAGGACGTCGCCGGCGCAATCACGCCGGTGCCGGGCGGGGTGGGCGCGATGACCATTGTCTGCCTGATGCAGAATACCCTGATCGCCGCCTGCGCGCAGAACGGTATAGCGCTGCCGGCTCTTTAGAGCCTCTGCTTCAAATCCTTGGCCAGGTCATCCGGCGAAGCAGCTTCATCATAGAAGGTGACAAGCTTGCCGTCCGGTCCCATCAGGTAGATCACGCTGGAATGATCCATGGCGTAATTACCGCCTTGCAGCGGCTGCTTCTTGGCATAAACGCGAAATTCCTTTTCCACTTGTGCGGTCTTATCTAGCGCGCCAGTGAGCCCGACAAAGCGTGGCCCGAAGGCGGCGAGATATTTCTTCAGCACCGAGGGTTTGTCGCGATCGGGATCGACGGTGATGAAAATGGGAACGATGCGGCCTTGCGCATTGCCCAGTTTGTCCAGCGCCGCCGCCATCACCGCCAAGGTCGTGGGACAGACATCCGGACAGAAGGTGTAGCCAAAATAGATGAGCTGATATTGGCCCTTAAAATCCGTGCTTGAACGCGGTTTGCCGTCCTGGTCGATCAGGGAATAGGGCCCGCCCACAGCGATCTGGCCGCTGACAATGGTGCGGCCAAGACCCGGCAACATCTCGCTTTCGTGCCACAAAATGCCGCCCGCCACCGCCGCCGCCAACAGCAGATAGGGGATCAGGGCTTCCTTGGTCTTGAACATGATGTTTTTCACTACCCCCTCCGGCCTTCGCATCGCAAGCACTGCGGCGGAATGCCGGGTCTGTGACTCGTCTCAAGAAATATTTAGACTGCCGCCATGAACGACCTGCCCGCGAAATCGGTAAAGCCCCGGCTCTATGTCCCCTCGGCAGCGGGTACGGAGCGCGGCCGGGTCCGGTTGCGCACGCTCTCCAATCTGCGCTGGCTGGCCATCGCCGGGCAGTCCGCCGCTTTGTTCCTGGTCTATTTCGCCTTTGGCTACAGCCTGCCACTAGGCTATTGCGCCATCGCCATCGGCATCAGCGCGGTCCTCAATATCGTGCTGGCCTTGCGCTATCCCGCCAGCCATCGCCTGGCCAATCGCGAAGCCAGCTACTATCTCGCCTTCGATGTACTGCAACTGGCGGTGCTGCTTTATCTCACCGGCGGCATCACCAATCCCTTTGCCCTCATGTTCGTGGCGCCGGTGGTGATCGGCGCGGCCACCCTCAACCTTGGCAACACGCTGGTCCTGGCCGGCATCGCCTTTGCGTCCGTGAGCTTGATCGGCGTCTTTCACCGTCCCTTGCCCTGGCCTGCGGGCGAGACCTTGGTGCTGCCGCAGCTTTATCAGGCCGGCATCTGGGCCGCACTTGTGATCGGCATCGGCTTCACCTCGGTCTATGCTTGGCGCATCGCCTCGGAATCCGCCCGCATGTCGGCGGGGCTTGCCGCCACGCAATTGGCGCTGGCGCGCGAACATCGTCTGGCGTCGCTGGGCGCGCTGGCCACGGCAGCG
Source organism: uncultured Alphaproteobacteria bacterium (assembly GCA_963765095.1). Lineage (GTDB taxonomy): Bacteria > Pseudomonadota > Alphaproteobacteria > Micropepsales > Micropepsaceae > Rhizomicrobium. The sequence goes on along the minus strand of CAVXUV010000016.1, from coordinate 158,448 downwards.
GCGCATGAGTTGGGAACGCCTTTGGGCACGATTGCGGTGGTGGCGCGAGAGTTGGAGCGCGCGCTGCCAGAGAATTCCGCCGAAGTAGAGGATGTGCGTCTGTTGCGCGATCAGGCCGAGCGTTGCCGCGCCATCATCGCCCGCCTCGCCAATCCCGAGGAAGCAATGCTGGGGCAGGCGGCGCGACTACCCTTGGGCGCGCTTTTGGACGACATCGCAGCACCGCATCGGGGTGAAGATCTCGCCATCGCGGTGGACATTCCCCAAAGCGATCAAGGCCCGCATTCTCAGCCTCAGGTCTGGCGCACCCCCGAATTGCTGCACGGCTTGGGAAACATCATTGAGAACGCCGCCGATTTCGCCAGAACCCGGGTCGAGGTGCGGGGCTCATGGGACGCCAGCAGTCTTTATGTCGTGATCGAGGATGACGGGCCGGGTTTTGCCCCTGAGATATTCGAACGGATCGGCGAGCCCTATGTCACTTCACGGCCGGGCCATCATGCTTTGGGCGACACCGATATTGGTCCGGGTGAATTGGGCGAGCATGAAGGCATGGGGCTGGGCTTTTTCATCGCCAAAATCCTTTTGGAGCAGACCGGTGGGGTGGTGAAAGCCGATAATCCACCTAGCGGCGGCGCACGCGTTTCCGTAACTTGGGCCCGGGGCGTGATCGACGGGACCGAGCCGCCGGCGCAGATTGAGGCGGACTGATACCCATTAAGGTTGAGGCGGATTGACGCGCCCGCCTCAGGGTACTATGTCCCCCGCCCGGAACGCTGGCCGGACCCGAGTTCCGCCGCCTCACGCAGCTAGGAATGCCATGCCCGAGGACAAGACGCTCTTGATCGTGGAAGACGACCGGCCGCTTCGCGAGCGGCTGGCCCGCGCCATGGAAGCGCGTGGCTTCACCGTCTCCCTGGCGGAATCGGTGGCCGAAGGCCGCGCCCGCGCCAAGGAATCGCCGCCTGCCTATGCGGTGGTGGATTTGAAGCTGGATGATGGCAACGGGTTGGACGTGGTCGAGACATTGCACACCGTCCGTCCCGATGGCCGCGTGGTGGTGCTTACCGGCTTCGGCAATATCGCAACCGCCGTGGCGGCGGTGAAATATGGCGCCATCGATTACCTCCCCAAGCCTGCCGACGCCGACGATATCCTCGCCGCCTTGATGGCCACGCCGGGCTCCAAGCCCAAGCCGCCGGAAAATCCCATGTCGGCGGACCGGGTGCGCTGGGAACATATCCAACGCGTCTATGAGCTTTGCGGGCACAATGTGTCCGAGACGGCGCGGAGACTGAATATGCATCGCCGTACGCTACAACGCATTTTAGCAAAACGTAGCCCCCGTTAGTTTTTGCGGTCGCACGGCCGGACGGAAAACCGTTCCGCTTCGCTTCACACTTTTCCTGGCCGATGCTCCGCAACGCATTTTGGCCAAGCGCAGTCCGCGCTAAGACGGTTTCTTCTTTTTCTTTTTTGCAGGCGGCGCACTTTTTTGTGGGGCGCGCTTCTTCTTCCCCTTGGCTTCGATCCGCAAAATTCGCGCCGCCAGCAGATCCTTCAGCGTTTCCTTGTTCAGCTTGGACAGCCGTGTCAGAAGATAGGGAAAATTCTTGTAGTGATCGGTGATGTAGAAAAGCCTGGGCTCGGCTTCCAGCATCACATCCCGCATCTCCATCGAGCCGATCGCCAACACCACAGCCTCTTCCTTGTGATGGACGCGGGTGAGGAATTTCTCGGCAACGAAAATCGCGGGTTTGCCGAAATAGGGTCCTTCGCTGGCGCCTTCGAACGACAGGGCGATCTTACGGGCTTCATTCTTGGTCAATCCTTTGGTCGCGCGGCCGGACGCAAAACCGCTGCGCACTTTTGCTGGCCGTCGCTCATTGGGCATCGGGTATCACCAGATTGGGAGAAGAAGTTTCGACAATCGTATCCAGAATTGCAGACAGCCGCTCTGCCGCCACTTTGGCGAAGCTGATGGTGACGGCTTTGCGGCGGCTGGCATGAAGAAGTTGAGCCTGGGCCGGTTTGATAATGGCGCCGCCATAGCGGTCGGCCACGATCAGACCCGTTTCGCTGGGCACATGTTCAGGGGGAAAGTCCGGCGGGATGGCGAAATAGAAAAGATCGCAATACTCCAGATAGTCCGGCCATTTGTTGTCGCCGCGCAAATCCGCCAGCGCCACTTTGATTTCCACCCCCAGCATCTCGCCTGCCGGGCTCAGCGCCGCCACATCCAGCCGCCTGCCATTGGGCAGCGTGAATTCGAGGATGGGCGAGAAGCCTTCCTGGATCAAAAGGCGCGAGACCCCGCGCGCCACTTCAGCAGCGGTCGAGGTGGAGATCATAACAGCCTCTCATAGAAGCCGCCGAAGCTCTGGTCTGGCGCTACCAAATGGATCTCCAATATCCAATGCCGCGCCTGGCCCTTGCCATCCAGCTCATTCATGGGCTTGAGATTTTGCGGGCTGATGCGGTTCAGCGCCTTGTCACCGGGGATCAGGGCATGGGCGAATTCGCTCACGATGTGGCCGGCGATCTTGCCGCCAAACCGCCAGCCCGCATCCGCGGCCGCTTGCTGCGCATAGGCGTAAAGCGCGGCTCCCGACATACCGCGCTCCCGGTGATAATGCGCTTGCACCTGCTCGAAGATGCGCGGCAGATCGGCGACCAGCCGGTGCTTTTCGGGGTCGTCACCCAGGACATAGCTTTTGCCAATATCGGCCTCCCAGGCCTCGAATACCGGCCCCAGATCCACGTAAACAATATCGTCGTCGGCGATGGCCCTCACCGGCGGGTTGTCGCCCGCGATGGTGATGCTGTTTTGGCCCGCCCGCACGATCCGCCGGTGCCAATGTTTCTCGACCCCGAATTCACGTTCGGCCAAGGCGCCGATTTCGTCTTCCACCTGCCGCTCGGTCATGCCGGCGCGGATCAGGCCGTCCCGCTCGATAGCCTCGAACAGCTTCAAGGCCTTCTCCTGCGCGCGCTCCAGCTGAGCGCGGCGCTCGTCCTCGACAGAGGCAAAAAGACTGCTCATGGCGCAATTGGACCATCGCGCCGGAACAAGATCAATCATAGGATGAAGCCATGAAAACGGCCGTGGGATTTCTGCTGGCGCTGATAGCGGGCTGGACGACATCGGCCGTTGCCGCGCCTTGTCCCTGCTCAAATCTCTTTGTCGGTCAGGCCGAGCCTTTCATCGCCGAAGGCATTGCGCGCGATGCGGCCACCGACCGCCTCTTTATCGCCAGTGTCGCCACGCGGCGGATTGTCACGATCCATGACGGGCAGCAGCACGATTTCGCACATTTGCCGAACGATTATTCGCCACTCGGTATCGCCGTGTCCGGCAACACGCTCTGGGTGACGGCAGCCGTGGTGCGTCAAGGTTCGGGTCATGACGGCCCTTCCGCCTTGATCGCGCTCGACAAGCGCGATGGTCATGTCCGGAATGTCTATCCCGTGGCGGATGCCGGACGGCACATCCTGAACGATCTCACCTTCGCGCCGGATGGCGCCGTTTATGCGTCGGACGCAGGCGACGGTTCGATATATGTGCTGGCATCCCATGCCCGGGCTTTGACGCAGCTGGGCGGGCAGGCGCTTTTCAAATCGCCGCAAGGCATGGCGGTGAGCGCGGATGGAAAATCGTTGCTGGTGGCGGATTACTCGCTGGGCTTGGTGAAGCTCGATATCGCCAGCGCCACTGTCACGCCGCTGCAAATTCCCGACGGCGTCAACGTCAAAGGCATCGATGGTTTGGCGCGCTTGCCGAATGGTACTTTCCTTGCCAGCCAGAATGGACTTTCTCGTCCACGCATTCTGCATCTGTCGCTTGCCGGCGACTGGTCACAAGTCACGTCTTTCGACGTGATCGCAGCGGACGATGAGGCTGTCGCCGATCCTTCACTGGTGATGGCGGATCAAAGCGGTGCCTATGTGGTGGGCGTCAGCCAGTGGGGCTCGTTCGGTCAGGATCAGCAGACGCCGACAAAACCACTTCAGCCTTGGCGGATCGTTCGGCTTCAGCTCAGTGCGGGTCGATAAGCGACCCCTTGGTAGAGGCGGCTGCGCCTTCCAGCCGGTCGTCCGGTGTCACCGCCTGCCGCAATGCCCGCGCCAGACCTTTGAAGCAGGTCTCGACAATGTGATGGCTGTTGTCGGCATAGAGATTTTCGATGTGGAGGCAGACCCCCGCGTTCTGGGCAAAAGCCTGGAACCATTCCTTGAACAGTTCCGTGTCCATCTCGCCCAGTTTGGGCTTGGGGATGTTCACCCGCCAGATCAGATAAGGCCGGTTGGAAATGTCGATGGCGACGCGGGTGAGCGCTTCGTCCATGGGGATCAGCGCCCAGCCGAAGCGGGTGATGCCGGAAAAATCGCCCAGCGCTTTTTTTACCGCCTGGCCGATGACGATGGCGGTGTCTTCGGTGGTGTGATGAAAATCGACATGCAGATCGCCCTGGGCCCGGACTTTCAGGTCCATCATGGAATGGCGTCCGAAGCTCTCCAGCATGTGGTCCAGAAAGCCGATGCCGGTGTCGATGTCGCACTCGCCGGTGCCGTCCAAATCGAGCGAGACGGCAATCTCGGTCTCCCGGGTCTTTCTTTCCACTGTGGCAGTACGCATTTCTACTCCCCCTCGAGCCTTCGCACTTGATTGGTGCTACAGCCACTTTCCCATCAGGGCTGCGCCCACGAGGGAGGCGGACCAGGATGGGCTGCAACAATTCGTGCGACCCATATAGCAGCGCCCTGTTTCGCCGTGAATCCTTTCGACTGCAAAGGATATGCAAAATCTGACATATCCTGTTGACCCCCCTCAGGATTCCCTGTAAAGAGGGGCGCCCCAATCCCAAGGAACCGAGCAGATGGCGCGTCAGGATTATCTCTTCACCTCGGAAAGCGTTTCGGAGGGTCACCCCGACAAGGTCTGCGACCGGATTTCCGACGAAGTGGTGGATCTGTTTTTCCGCGAAGGCCCCAAGGAAGGCATGAGCCCCTGGGATATCCGCGCCGCCTGCGAGACGCTGGCAACGACCAACCGGGTGATCATTGCGGGTGAAACCCGCGGCCCCAAATCCGTCGGCCCCAAGGAAGTCGAAGCGGTCGCGCGCGCCGCGATCAGGGATATCGGATACGAACAGGACGGCTTTCACTGGCAGAAGGCCCAGGTCGAAATCCTGCTGCACGCCCAGTCGCCTCACATCGCCCAGGGCGTGGACGCCAGCGGCAACAAGGATGAAGGCGCTGGCGATCAGGGCATCATGTTCGGTTATGCCTGCCGTGAGACCCCGGCGCTGATGCCGGCGCCGCTGCATTACAGCCACAAGATTTTGCAATTGCTGGCCACGGCCCGTAAATCCGGCAAGGAAAAGACACTCGGTCCCGACGCCAAAAGCCAGGTGACCTTGCACTATGCGGGTGGCAAGCCGGTGGAAGCGACCCAGATCGTGCTTTCCACCCAGCATCTGGATGAAAAGCAAACCTCCGACGATATCCGCGCCATCGTCGAGCCCTATATTCGCCAGGCGCTGCCCGCCGAATGGATCACAGCCAAGACGGCATGGCACATCAATCCCACCGGCGCTTTTGTGGTCGGCGGCCCGGACGGCGATTGCGGCCTCACTGGCCGCAAGATCATTGTGGACACCTACGGCGGCGCCGCGCCTCATGGCGGCGGCGCCTTCTCGGGCAAGGATTCCACCAAAGTGGACCGCTCCGCCGCTTATGCCGCGCGCTACCTGGCCAAGAATGTGGTGGCGGCCGGCCTGGCTGATCGCTGCACCATTCAGATTTCCTATGCCATCGGCGTGGCGGATCCGCTCTCGGTCTATGTGGATACCCACGGCACCGGCAAGGTGGACGAAGCCAAGCTGGAGCTGGTGCTGCCGCAATTGATGAGCCTCAAGCCCCGCAACATCCGCGAGCATCTGGGTCTCAACAAGCCGATCTATGCCCGGACCTCGGCTTATGGTCACTTCGGCCGCGAGCCCGATAGCGAGGGTGGGTTTTCTTGGGAGAAAACCGATCTGGCGGAAAAGCTTAAGTCCGCGGTCTGATTTTTTGCCCCCTCCGGTCTACGCTGGCCCGAGGGCCAGCTACGACCACCTCCCCCGCCAGCGCGCTTCGCGCGCGCTGGGGAGGCGGGCCTGTGCATGGATAGACTATGGCAGAGTCCGATTTTCGTGACCGAAGACGCGGTCTACTTTATGGCCGGCGCAAAGGGCCGAAGCTGTCAGAGCGGCAAGCCCAATTGCGTCGAACACTCTTGCCGCAGATCGCGTACGATCTCGCCAAAGATGCCCACGCGCAATTTCCTGCGACCATTCGCGAACTTTGGCTGGAAGTGGGCTTCGGCGCGGGCGAGCATTTGCATCAGCTCGCCAATGAAAATCCTGAAGTCGGCATGATCGGCGCCGAGCCTTATGAAATGGGCGTGGCGAAATTGTTGAGCAAGCTCGCCGCCGAGCCGCGCGCCAATATCCGCATCCATGAAGGCGATGGCCGCGACATCATCGCCGCGTTGCCCGATGCTTCTTTAAGCCGGTTTTTCCTGCTCTTTCCCGATCCCTGGCCCAAGACGCGGCATCACAAAAGGCGTTTCCTGCAAATGGAAATGCTGGACGAGTTGGCGCGGGTATTGAAGCCGGGGGCGGAGTTGCGCTTCGCCACCGACGACAAATCCTATCTGCCGTATGCGCTGGAACGCCTGGCCGCGCATCCGGAGTTCGCATGGACGGCGCAAGGACCGAAAGATTGGAAGACGCGGCCGCCAGGCTGGCCGCCGACACGCTACGAAGCCAAGGCGATCAAAGGGCCGCCTAGTTACCTGGCGTGGCTTCGTAGAATGCCTGGCCCGGCACCACGCGATCCTGGCTCGTCTGATCGCATAGCGAATAGCTGAAGCCTTTCTGGATCGCCCAGGCGCCCACTTCGCCTTTCTTGTTGATGGCGAGATAACCGACCTGTTCGGTCTTGGCTTGGGGCTTCTGCTTGAGGATGCGTTCGACCGCGGCCTTGCAAGCCGCTTGCGGGCTCATGCCCTGGCGCATCAATTCCACCACCAGAAACGAGCCCACGCTCTTGATCACTTCCTCGCCCACGCCGGTCGAAGTGGCGCCGCCCACTTCATTGTCGACATAAAGGCCCGCGCCGATGATGGGGCTGTCGCCCACCCGGCCGCGCATTTTCCACGCCATGCCCGACGTGGTGCAGGCGCCCGACAGATTGCCATGCGCGTCAATCGCCAGCATGCCGATGGTGTCGTGATTGTGGGCGCCGCCGGGCGTGCCCAAACTTGTCCCTTGGCCATAACTTTTCACTTCGATATTGGCTTCGGGCTTGTAGTGCGCGGTCTTCAGCCAGGCGAGCCATGCCGCCTTGGATTCCGGTGTCAGCAACACCTCTTTCTTGAAGCCCTGCTCGATGGCGAATTGTGTGGCGCCTTCGCCGACCAGCATCACATGCGGAGTCTTTTCCATCACCGCGCGCGCGACCGAAATGGGATGGGCGATATATTCCATTCCGGCCACCGCGCCGGCATTGCCATGCTCGTCCATGATCGAGGCATCCAAGGTCACATGCCCGTCGCGGTCGGGATAGCCGGCACGGCCCACCGTATGGTTCTTCAGGTCCGCTTCCGGAACTTTCACCCCGGTTTCCACCGCATCCAGCGCGCGGCCGCCCTTGGACAGGACTGTCCAGGCCGCCTTGTTGGCGGCGACGCCGAAGGGCCAGGTTGAAACCACGCAAGGAAGCTTCATCTGGATTCCGGCGGGACCGGTCGCCGCAGAGGCCGACTTGGCGAGCAGGGCGGGCGCGAGCAGTGAAGCTTTGATCATCGAACGGCGGTCGGTCATGAGAAGGTTCCCGGCGAAAACGCGTCTAGGGCACAAGGTTTTCGCCCGGCCGTCAACCGGGAGGGGGAACTTGCTCCGTCGTCTCATCGCCACGATGGAGTATGAATGCGCGATGGCCGAGCGCGAACCCGGGTTTTTCGGCGGTCTGGAGGGCAGCGATTTGATGGGGATCGCAATTGGCCTGATTTTTCCCTGGGCGGGGTTTGCCTGATCTGGCGCGTGCCGTCCGGACAGACTTCCCAAACCACGGTCCATACCGGTCCCGGCTTGCTTCCCCCGCGGGGCGAAGCCCCTGGCGGGGGAAGAAGTCCGCCTGCGGGCTTGCCCGCTTTGGCGGACAGATGAGGGCAATCAAAGGGTGCGAAGGGCGGAGGGGTTGAATAGATTCACTTTTCAGCCTACATACCGGGCATTCCCTACAACATGACCTGTTGTGTGGCGGTCGCAAGGCCGCCGCGGGGAAAGAGTTTTGCATTTGGAGCAGGGCCATCTTCGCGGCGGCATCGCATCTGGAACCGGTCTTTGAACCCGTCATTGAAAAGGCGGGGTTCAAGCTCGTGCGCCTGCGCATCATGGGCGGGGAACACAAGACCCTGCAGATCATGGCCGAGCGAGCGGACGGCAGCATGGACGTGGAAGGCTGCACCCTGCTTTCCCACGCCTTGCTGGATTTCATCGAGACCCAGGACCCGATCGAAGGCGATTACGAGATCGAAGTGTCTTCGCCCGGCATCGATCGGCCGCTGACGCGAAAGAGCGATTTTTCCCGCTGGAAGGGCCATGAGGCCAAGATCGAACTCAAAGCCCCGCTCGAAGGGCGCAAGCGTTTCCGCGGCCGGCTCGAGGGCCTCGACGGCAACGATGTCATCATCACCGCGCAAAATCAGCGTATCCAGTTTCCCTTTCCCACCATCGCCGAAGCCAAGTTGGTCCTCACCGACAAACTCATTCAGGAAGATTTGAAGGCGCGCAAAAGCGCGACAAATTAAAGGAGCGTCCGCGGGAGCGGGAGCGACAATTAAAATTACAGGAGACGAAAATGGCCAGTACCGTTGCCGCCAACCGGCTTGAACTTTTGCAGATCGCCGACGCGGTCGCCCGCGACAAGTCCATCGACAAGCAGGTTGTGCTTACCGCGATGGAAGAAGCGATGCAGCGCGCCGCCAAGGCCCATTATGGCGCCGAGAATGACATCAAGGTGGATATCGATCCCAAAACCGGCGAGACCCATGTCTCGCGCTATCTCCATGTCGTCGAACTGGTCGACAATGACAAGACCGAGATCGGGCTGGATGAAGCGCGCCGGCGCAATCCCGATGCGCAAGTGGGCGACATCATCGCCGAGACTTTGCCGCCCGTCGATTTCAACCGCATCAACGCCCAGAACGCCAAACAGGTGATCGTGCAGAAAGTGCGCGACGCCGAGCGCGAGCGCCAATATGAGGAATACAAGGACCGCATCGGCGAGATCGTGCATGGCGTGGTCAAGCGCTCGGAATTCGGTTCGGTGGTGGTGGACCTGGGCAAGGCCGAAGGTGTGGTGCGCCGCGACGAGATGATCCCCCGCGAATCCTTCCGCGCCGGCGACCGCATCCGCGCTTATATCTACGACGTGCGCCGCGAAACTCGTGGGCCGCAGATTTTTCTCTCCCGCTCGCATCCCCAATTCATGGTGCGCCTGTTCGCCCAGGAAGTGCCGGAAATCTATGACGGCGTGATCGAGATCCGCGCTGTGGCGCGCGATCCCGGCTCCCGCGCCAAGATCGCGGTGATCAGCAAGGATTCCTCCATCGATCCGGTCGGCGCCTGCGTCGGCATGCGCGGCGTGCGCGTCCAGGCCGTGGTGCAGGAACTGCAGGGCGAGCGCATCGACATCATCCCGTGGTCGGGGGAAGCAGCCACCTTCATCGTCAATGCCCTGGCTCCCGCCGAAGTCACCAAAGTGGTGTTGGATGAAGACACCCATCGCGTCGAAGTGGTGGTGCCGGATGAGCAATTGTCGCTGGGCATCGGCCGGCGCGGCCAGAATGTGCGCCTCGCCTCCCAGCTCACCGGCTGGCAGATCGACATCCTCACCGAGGCGGAAGAATCCGAACGCCGCCAGAAGGAATTCGCGCTGCGCACCCAGCTCTTCATGGATACGCTGGATGTGGACGAGACCGTGGCGCAGCTGCTCGCTTCCGAAGGCTTCGCCTCTATCGAAGATGTGGCTTATGTCGATGTGGGCGAACTCGCCCAAATCGAAGCCTTCGACGAAGAAACCGCGCAGGAACTGCAAAGCCGCGCGGTGGAGTTCATCGAAGCCCGCAATCGCGAACTGGACGACAAGCGCAAGGCGCTGGGCGTCGAGGATGAAGTGTTGGAAGTGGAAGGGGTCACGCCCTCCATGGCCGTGGCGCTGGGCGAAGCCGGGGTCAAGACGCTTGAGGATCTGGCCGGTTCGGCCACCGACGATCTGCTCGGCTATTACGAGACCAGCAAGGATAAGGAACGCGTGCGCATTCCGGGTGCGCTCGAAGGCTTCAATCTCACGCCGGATGACGCCAACGCCATCATCATGAAGGCGCGGGTGAAGATCGGCTGGATCGAAGAACTGGTGGTGGAAGAAGCGGCGGAAGAAATTCCCGGCGAGGAGCCGACCGAGGCCTGATGACTGTGGCGGCGCGCAAAATGGATGAGGGCGAGATGATACAGCGCGAGCGCCGCTGCATCGTCACGGGCGAGATCATGCCCGACAATCGCCTGATCCGTTTTGTGCTGGCCCCGGATGGGCAAGTGGTTCCCGACATTGCCGCCAAACTTCCCGGCCGGGGCCTGTGGGTGTCTGCGTCGCGGGCGGCCGTGGATGCGGCGGTGGAGAAAAAGCTTTTTGCCCGCGCGGCAAAGGCCCCCGCGAATGCTACGGCCGACCTGGCGGAGCGCGCGGAAAAGGCGCTCGTGGCGCGCATGTCAGGCGATCTGGGGCTGGCGCGGCGCGCGGGCACCCTGGTTCTGGGCTTCGACAATGTGCTGCGTGCGCTGGAAAGCGTGCGCGCTCCGTCATTGATGATCGAGGCCAGCGACGGTGCGGGCGATGGCAAGCGGAAACTTTATAACGCCGCCCATGCAAGGGGGCTGAAGCCGCAAATGGTGGAATGCCTCTCCAGCGCCGAATTGGGCTTGGCCTTGGGGCGTGAGAATGTGATACATGCCGCCATCCAACCGGGTGGGCTGGCGGAACGTTTGATCTTTGATGCGGAACGGCTTTCCGGCTTCCGCAACCCGCCCGGAAGCGAAAGAGATTATGAGCGATACCGACGAAACCAAGCGCCCGAAAACGCTGTCGCTGAAGAAGACGGAAACCTCCACCGTCAAGCAAAGCTTCAGCCATGGCCGCACCAAGGCGGTGGTGGTCGAGAAGAAGCGTACCCTGGGCGGTGGTCCTGCGCCTGCAAAGGCGGCTGACAAGCCGTCGGCGCGTGCCGAGAAGCCTGCTGCCGCCGAAGTGGCCAAGCCGGTGGCGAAGGCCGCGCCGCCGCGCGGTGGCGTGGTGTTGCGTCAGCTTTCCGACGAAGAAAAAGCCCGCCGCGCCGCGGCCATTGCCGATGCGCGCGTTTCCGACGCCGAAGCGCGCCGTCACGCCGAAGAAGACGCGCGCAAGCGTGCGCAAGAAGACGAGAAGATGAAGGCGGAGCGCCTTGCCGCGGAAAAGCGCAAGGCCGAAGAAGACGCGCGCAAGGCCGCGGAAGCTGAAGCCCGGCGCATGCCGAAGCCGAAGCCGCGCGCCGCATCGATCCCAAGCCGGCGCCGGCCGCCGCCGAGGTTCCGCGCCGCCGTCCGGTGCAGGAAGAGGAAGAAGAAGCCCAGACCAAAAAGGTCGGCAACAAGATCATTCCGGTCAAACCTGCCACGCCAAAGAAGGCCGGCGAGGGCGAGCGCCGCCGCGGCAAGCTCACCGTGACGCGGGCGCTGGAAGGCGATGACGAGCGTACCCGCTCCCGTGGCCGCCTATCGCCGCCATTTGCAGCGCGTCAATAAAGGTCATCAAGTGCAGCAGGCCGGTCCGGCCGGCCCGCGCGATATCACCATTCCTGAGACCATTACCGTCTCCGAACTCGCCAACCGCATGGCGCGCCGCGTCGTGGACGTCATCAAGGTCTTGATGAAAAACGGCATGATGGCGACGCCGGCGGATGTGATTGACGCCGATACCGCCGAACTTGTCGCCGCCGAGTATGGCCATGTGGTCAAGCGCGTCGCCGAAAGCGATGTGCTAGAAGGCTTGACCGGCGCCACCGATGCCGAAGGCACTTTGGTGTCGCGTCCGCCGGTGGTGACCGTGATGGGCCATGTCGACCATGGCAAGACGTCGCTTCTGGATGCGCTGCGCAAAACCGATGTCGCCGCTGGCGAAGCGGGCGGCATCACCCAGCATATCGGCGCCTATCAAGTGAATTTGAAGTCGGGGCAGAAGATCACGTTCCTCGACACGCCCGGCCATGCCGCCTTCACCCAGATGCGCGCGCGTGGTGCCAAAGTCACCGATCTGGTGATCCTGGTGGTGGCCGCGGATGACGGCGTGATGCCTCAGACCGTGGAAGCCATTGCCCACGCCAAAGCGGCAGGCGTGCCCATGATCGTGGCGGTCAACAAGATCGACAAAGGCGACGCCAATCCCACCCGCGTCAAGACCGAACTTCTGCAACATGAAGTGCAGGTCGAAGACATGGGCGGCGAAACCCAGGCGGTCGAAGTGTCGGCCACCAAAGGCATCAATCTCGACAAGCTCGAAGAAGCCATCCTGCTTCAGGCGGAAATTCTGGATCTCAAGGCCAATCCCGATCGCAGCGCCGAAGGCGCGGTGATCGAAGCCAAGCTCGACAAGGGCCGCGGCCCTGTTGCCACCGTGCTGGTGCAGCGCGGCACTCTGAAAGTGGGAGACATCGTGGTGGCGGGCTCGGAATGGGGCAAGGTGCGCCTTCTGCAGAATGATCGCGGCGAGACCCTGAAAGAAGCCGGTCCCTCCACTCCGGTGGAAGTATTGGGCTTGTCGGCGGCGCCCGAAGCGGGCGACGAAATGGTGGTGGTGGAGTCCGAAGCCCGCGCCCGCGAAGTGGCGGAATATCGTGGCCGCAAGCGCCGGGAGTCCCGCCAGGCCAGCAATTCGCGCCAGACACTCGATCAATTGCTCAAGACCCGTGAAGCCGGCGAAAAGAAACTGCTGCCGCTGGTGCTGAAATCCGATGTGCAGGGCTCGTCCGAAGCGATCCAGGGCGCCTTGGCCAAACTTGGCACCGATGAAGTTGCCGTGCAGGTTCTGCAGGCCGGCGTGGGCGGGATCACCGAAAGCGATGTGATCCTGGCGCACGCCAGCGGCGCTGGCGTGATCGGCTTCAATGTCCGTGCCAACGCCCAGGCGCGCGAACGCGCCAAGCGCGATGGCGTCGATGTTCGCTATTACAGCATCATCTACAATGTCGTGGACGACATCAAAGCCGCATTGTCGGGCATGCTGACGCCGGAAACGCGTGAGAAATTCCTCGGCAACGCGGAGATTCTGGAAGTGTTTTCGATCAGCAAGGTCGGCAAGGTCGCCGGCTGCCGTGTCACCGAAGGCGTGGTCCGCAGAGGCTCCAAGGTGCGCCTGATCCGCGACAATGTCGTGATCCATGAAGGCGAGCTTTCGACCTTGAAACGTTTCAAGGACGAGGTGCGCGAAGTTCAGTCCGGCCAGGAATGCGGCATGGCCTTCGCCAATTATCAGGACATGCAAAAAGGCGACGTGATCGAGTGTTTTGACGTCGAAACCATCCAGCGCGCGCTGTGAGGGTCCCGTGTCCAGAAACCGTCCCCCCCGCAGCGGTGGCCGCAATTCCTTCCATCCTGCCAGGCGCGAGCTGGGACCGACCCAGCGTCAGCTGAGGGTTGGCGAAATGCTCCGCCATGCCTTGGCGGACATCTTGTATCGGAACGAGATTCGCGATCCCGATCTTGACGGCATCTCGGTCACCATCACCCAGGTCAAACCTTCGCCGGACATGCGTTATGCCACGGTCTATTGCGCGCCCCTGGGCGGCGGCAATGCCGCGCCCATCGTCGCCGCGCTCAATCGCCACAAAGGTTTTCTGCGCGGCCAGATGGGCCACATGATCTCCATCAAATTCACGCCCGATTTGCGTTTTGTCGAAGATCAGTCCTTCGCCGAAGCGGAGAAGATCGAGAATCTTCTCAAATCGCCTCAGGTTCAGCGCGATCTCACATCGTCCGACCAGAACGACGAGACGGATGAGTAGGCGCAAGAAGGGCCAGCCGGTCCATGGCTGGGTCATTCTCGACAAGCCGTCGGGCATGACATCCACGCAAGCCGTGGCGGCGGTGCGCCGCATCTTCGACGCCAAGAAGGCTGGCCATGCCGGTACGCTCGACCCGCTCGCCACCGGCATCTTGGCCATCGCCTTGGGCGAGGCCACCAAGACCGTGCCCTTTGTCCAGGATGCAGCGAAGATCTACCGCTTCACCGCAGAATGGGGCGAGACACGCGACAGCGACGATGCCGACGGCAAAGTGACCGCCACCACAGATGCCCGCCCCAGCCGTGAGGCGATCGAGGCCGCTCTGCCCCGCTTCACCGGCTCGCTATCGCAGGTCCCCCCGGCCTATTCGGCGATCAAAGTGGCCGGCGAGCGTGCCTATGACCTGGCCCGGGAAGGCGAGGTTGTGACCCTGGAAGCCCGTCCGGTCGAGGTGTACGAAGCCCGGCTAGTGGAAGCGGAACAGGACCGAGCTGTCTTTGAAATCCTTTGTGGCAAAGGGACTTACGTCCGATCTTGGGTGCGGGACTTGGCTCTCTTCCTCGGGACTTTGGGTCATGTTTCGGCGCTCAGGCGCACCCGGCTGGGCCCTTTCCAGGAAAAAGACGCCATCGGGCTGGAAACACTGACCCCTTTTATGCATAGTCCCGCCGCTTTTGCGTATCTGAAGCCCCTTTCGACCGCGCTGGACGGCATCCCGGCCCTGGCCGTGACGGGCACCGATACGGTCCGCCTAAGAAGCGGCAACCCCATCCTTATCCGCGCGAACATGTTCGCCCGCATCGAGGACGGATTTGCCGGCGAGGGCGGACTCCAGGGTCGCGTGGTCTTCCTTCGGGATCAGACCGAGGCGCCCGTGGCATTGGCCGAAATCGCCGACGGCGAGCTTCGCCCCTTTCGTGTTTTCCAACTTTAGGACCGATGACCGATGATTACGCCTGAACGCAAAAAAGAATTGATCGCCGAATACGCGACCAAGAGTGGGGACACCGGCTCTCCGGAAGTCCAGGTCGCGATTTTGTCCGAGCGCATTTCCAATCTCACCGAGCATTTCAAGAGCCATGTGAAGGACAATCATTCCCGCAGGGGCATGATCAAGATGGTGTCCGAGCGTCGCAGTCTGCTCGATTATGTGAAGACCAAGGACATCAAGCGCTATGAAGCGCTGATCGCGCGCCTGGGTCTGCGCCGCTGAGTTCGCATTTCACAGAATTGGCGTGGGCTGGCACAAGGATGCTCCGGCCCCGCTTTTGCTTTTGCAGAGGATGAGCCTCGACAAAAGCTGGTCCCATAGGGGGACCATGACGACGCCCAGTCGCGATCCGGCGCTGGGCCATGACGAAAGAAACCAAAATGTTCGACGTACACAAGGAAAGCTTCGAATGGGGCGGCCGCACGCTGACCCTTGAGACCGGAAAAATGGCGCGCCAGGCCGATGGCGCGGTGCTCGCCACCTATGGCGAGACCATCGTGCTGGCCACCGTGGTGGGCGCCCCCAATCCCAAGGAAGGGCGTGGATTTCTTCCCCCTCACCGTGAATTACCAGGAACGCTATTACGCCGCGGGCAAGATTCCCGGCGGCTATTTCAAGCGTGAGCGCGCGCCGACCGAGCGCGAAACCCTGATCTCGCGCCTGATCGACCGTCCCATCCGCCCGCTCTTCGCCGAAGGTTATCGCAACGAGACTTTGGTGGTGGCGCAGGTTCTCTCCCACGATCTGGAAAACGATCCGGACATCGTCGCCATGGTGGCGGCTTCCGCCGCGCTCACCATTTCGGGCATTCCCTTCATGGGCCCGATCGCGGCAGCCCGCGTCGGCTATATCAACGGCGAATATGTGCTCAATCCGCTGATCGACGCCTATCCGGAATCCAAGCTCGATCTGGTGGTCGCCGGCACGCATGACGCCGTGATGATGGTGGAATCCGAAGCCAAGGAACTCGGCGAAGACGTGATGCTGGGCGCCGTGATGTTCGGCCACAAAGGTATGCAGACTGCAATCCAGGGCATCATCCGGCTGGCGGAAAAAGCCGCCAAGGATCCGCGCCCGGTGCCGGAAGATGTGCACGCGCCTGTTCGCGCCAAGCTCAAGGCGGCGGCAAGCGCCGATTTGGCGGCCGCATTCAAGCTGCCGATCAAGTTTGAGCGCCGTGACGCACTCAGCGCCGCGAAGAAAAAATTCGCCGCCGACTTTGTGGGCGAAGGCGAAGGCAAGGTGCCCGCGAATGTCTATTCCGGCCTGATGCATGACGTGGAAGCCGACGTGATGCGCAATGCCGTGCTGGACACCAAGAAGCGCGTCGACGGCCGCGACCTGACCACGGTTCGTCCCATCCGGGGCGAAGTCGGCATCCTGCCGCGCACCCATGGTTCGGCGCTGTTCACCCGCGGCGAAACCCAGGCGCTGGTTGTCACCACCCTGGGCACCGCCGAGGACGAGCAGTTCGTCGACAGCCTGGAAGGCACCAGCAAGCAGACTTTCATGCTGCATTATAACTTCCCGCCTTACAGCGTGGGCGAAACGGGCCGCATGGGCTCGCCGGGCCGCCGCGAAATCGGTCATGGCAAGCTCGCCTGGCGCGCCATTCATCCCATGCTGCCGACCAAGGACAGTTTCCCCTACACCATTCGCGTGGTGTCGGAGATCACCGAATCCAACGGCTCGTCTTCGATGGCCACGGTGTGCGGCACGTCGCTGGCGTTGATGGATGCGGGCGTTCCCATCGCCAAGCCGATCGCGGGCATCGCCATGGGCCTGATCCTGGAAGGGTCACGTTACGTGGTTCTGTCCGACATTCTGGGTGACGAAGATCATTTGGGCGACATGGACTTCAAGGTGGCAGGCACCGAAGACGGCGTCACCAGCCTGCAGATGGACATCAAGATTGCCGGCATTACCGAGGAGATCATGAAGGTCGCCCTGGAGCAGGCCAAGGGCGGACGCATGCATATCCTGGGTGAGATGGACAAGGCCATCCATGGCGCCCGCGCCGAGCTGGGCGAACATGCCCCGCGTATCGAGCAGATCAAGATTCCCACTGACAAGATCCGCGACGTGATCGGCACCGGTGGCAAGGTGATCCGCGAGATCGTGGAAAAGACCGGCGCCAAGATCAACATCGAAGATGACGGCACGGTGAAGATCGCCTCCGCCGACGGCGAGTTGATCAAGGCGGCCTTGAAGTGGATCCGCTCGCTCACCGCCGAACCGGAAGTGGGCGAAATCTATGACGGCAAGATCGTCAAGGTGATGGATTTCGGCGCCTTCGTGAATTTCTTCGGGCCCAAGGACGGTCTGGTCCATGTCAGCGAATTGGCGTCGCAGCGCGTCGCCAAGCCGTCTGACGTGGTCAAGGAAGGCCAGGCTGTGAAAGTGAAGCTGTTGGGCTTCGACGATCGCGGCAAGGTTCGCCTCTCCATGAAGCAAGTGGACCAGGCGACCGGGGAAGACCTTTCGAAGAAGGCGAAAGCGGACGCACCGCAAGCTTGATTGGTTGCCCCCATCTGTCTTCCTCGGGATAAACCCTCGGAAGACATCTTCCCCCGCCAATCGCTTTGCGATGCGGGGGAAGAAAGCCGGGGTGTGATGTTTGACGCCCGCCAATTTGGCGGGCGTTTTTCTTTTGCCAGCCCGGCGGTCATCGCGTTAGGTTTTGCCCGCTTCTCGGAAAGGTTCCAGCACTTTGACAGTCCTGATGCGGCTGGTCGCCCTGATCATGATCGTGACCGCGCTGGTGCTCTTGGGCGCCGACGCGCTCACTTCGCTTGAGAAGGGCGGCGAGATCACGGTCAGGTCCTTTGGCGCGATCTGGTCCATGCTCAATCCCGGTTCGCTCGCGCGCTTCAAGGATTGGGTGCAGCACGACCTGCCCTTCATGGCCCAGGGCATTTATTCCGCCTTGACCATTCCCGGCTGGGGCTTGATCGGGGTGGTGGGCGTTCTCATCGCCTTTATCTTCGGCCGCCGCCCGGGAGCTGAATAAGCGGCGCGTTCTTTTGCCCGCTGGCGTTCGCGCGTGCTCACGTACCTCCCTACGCTCCGCGCGCGCTCCCAGCCATCGGCCAAAATCGACGCGCCTGGATTTATCTATTTTTCCCGGGAATCCAAAGAACGTCGCCCATGCCCTGGTCGTTGGCGGCGCGCGCCATCACGAACAAATGATCGGACAGCCGGTTGATATAGTGCAGCAGGGCCGGATTGACCTTTTCCTGTCCCGCCAACGCCACAATGGCGCGCTCGGCCCGGCGCGCGGTGGCGCGCGCGACATGCAGGTGCGCCGCCAGCGCCGTACCCCCCGGCAGCACAAATGAGGCAAGGGGCGACAGGCTCTCATTCATGGCGTCGATTTCCCGCTCCAGCCGCTCGACCTGAAGCGGCACGATTCTCAAATCCTCCGTATCGCGGTCGCGGTAAGGCGTGCTGAGATCGGCGCCCAGATCGAACAGATCATTCTGGATGCGGGCCAGCATGGCGTCGGCATCGCCCACCGCATCCAGCCGCGCCACCCCAAGGACGCTGCTGGTTTCGTCCACAGCGCCAATCGCCTCGATGCGGGACGAGGATTTGCTCACGCGGCTCAAATCGGTCAAACCGGTTTCGCCGCGGTCGCCTGTTTTTGTGTAGATTTTATTGAGTTTAACCATGCTGGCGGTCCTTTTGTCCTCTGGCGTTTGTGTTGCCGCTACAAACCACTCGTCGCTCATGGGCCACCAACGCCCACATCGCTCCTCGCTCCTGGCCAGGTGACAAAAATCCTCGCCAGTCGCGTGTGCAGGTTAGCCTCTTGCAGGCCAAATCCTAAGGACTATGATCCTGCCGCCCCAGCCAAATAGAGAGCCTCATGCCGGTTGAAGTGCCCGAAATCGTTGAAGTCGAGACTAGCCGCGTGGCCTGCGATGGCATTGGCGGGGGCTTGGGTCACCCGCGCGTCTATCTGGAAATGGGTGACGGGAATTTCGTCGAATGCCCCTATTGCGACCGCCGCTTCGTTTTGCGGGACGGCGCGCATCAGGGCCATCATTGAGTTTGAAAAAGGGCGATCACCTCTATCTGGTGGACGGCTCGGGCTATCTGTTCCGCGCCTATCACGCCTTGCCGCCGCTCACCCGAAAGTCCGACGGCCTGCCGGTTGGCGCGGTGTCGGGCTACTGCAACATGTTGTGGAAGCTGCTCGAGGATATGAAAGCGGGCGATGCGCCCAGCCATCTGGCGGTGATCTTCGACGCCAGCGAGCGCACCTTTCGCAACGAGATCTATAAGGAATACAAGGCGCACCGCCCCCCCGCGCCGGAAGATCTGATCCCGCAATTCCCCCTGGTGCGCGAGGCGACCCGCGCCTTCGGCGTCTCCTGCATCGAGATGGCGGGCTATGAAGCCGATGATCTGATCGCCACCTATGCCCGCATGGCGCGCGAGGCCGGCGCCCGCTGCACCATCGTCTCGTCCGACAAAGACCTGATGCAGCTGGTGGTGGACGGCCAGGTCGAGCTGTTTGACACCATGAAGAACAAGCGCATCGCCTCGGCCGAGGTGATGGAGAAGTTCGGTGTCGGCCCCGACAAGGTGGTGCAAGTGCAGGCCTTGGCGGGCGATTCCACCGACAATGTGCCGGGTGTGCGCGGCATCGGCATCAAGACCGCCGCCGAGCTGATCGGCCAATTCGGCGATGTCGAGACGCTGCTCAAGCGCGCAGGCGAGATCAAGCAGAACAAAAGGCGCGAGACGTTGCTGGAGAACGCGGAGAATGCCCGCATCTCGCTCAAACTGGTGACCTTGGAAGACAAGGTGCCGATCAAGGAGACCCTTGACGAATTCGCCGTGCATGAGCCCGGCTCCAAGGAATTGATCGGTTTCCTCAAGGCGATGGAATTCGCCGCGATCACCAAGCGGGTGGCGGCGCATTTTGAAATCGAGGATGTGGAGGCGATTGCCAGCGACCGCGCCGTGGCCAATGTGCCGGCGCCGAAAATCGCTCTGCCGGAACCCACACCGCAAGCACCCCCGGACGATGCCGCCATCCGCGCGCCCATCGACCACAATGCCTATGTGACCGTGACCACCACCAAAGCGTTGGAACAATGGGTGACGCGTGCCAGGGCCAAGGGCGTGATCTGCGTGGACACCGAAATCGACATCGCTTGATCCCATGCAAGCGATTTTGTGCGGCATCGCGCTGGCCGTCGCACCGGGTGAGGCGTGTTACGTCCCCTGCGGTCATCGTCCCGGTGACGTGCTGGCGCTGGGCGGCGAAATCGTGCAGATGCGTGAAGCCGATGCGCTGGCGATATTGAAGCCGCTGCTGGAAGATCCTGCCGTTCTGAAAGTGGGGCAAAATCTCAAATATGACGCGCTGATGTTCCTGCAGCGCGGCATCCGTCTCGATCCCATCGATGACACGATGCTGATGTCTTACGTGCTGGAAGGCGGGCTGCACGGCCACGGCATGGACGAATTGTCCGAGCTGCATCTGTCGCATACGCCGATTGCCTTCAGCGAAGTGGCGGGCAAGGGCAAAGACAAGGTCGCTTTCGATTGCGTGCCGGTCGCCGAAGCCACCAAATATTCCGCCGAGGATGCCGACGTTACCCTGCGGCTCTATCTGCTGCTGAAGCCCAAGCTGGGCGAGACGGGCAAGCGCACAGTGTATGAGACGCTGGAGCGTCCCCTCACCATGGTGCTTGCCGACATGGAACGGGCAGGGGTGACCATCGATCCAGAGCTTCTGCGCCGTCTTTCCAATGACTTCGGCAAGATCCAAGCGGGACTGGAAACGGAAATTCATAAGCTGGCGGGTGAGAATTTTAATATCGGTTCACCCAAACAGCTGGGCGATATTCTGTTCGGCAGGATGGGCGTGGAAGGCGGGCGCAAGACCAAGACCGGCGCTTGGTCAACCGATTCCGATGTGCTGGAAGATGTGGCGGCCCAGGGTCATGCCATCGCCAAGAAGGTGTTGGACTGGCGGGGCCTGGCCAAATTGCGCGGCACTTATACCGACGCGCTGCCCGGCTATATCAATCCCAAGACAGGCCGTGTGCATACATCCTACGCGATGGCGTCAACCTCGACAGGGCGGCTCGCCTCCACCGATCCCAATCTGCAGAATATTCCCGTGCGCACCGAAGAGGGGCGACGTATCCGTCAGGCTTTCATCGCCGCCAAGGGCAAGAAGCTCATCAGCGCCGATTACAGCCAGATCGAGCTTCGCTTGCTGGCCCATATCGCCGACATCCCGCAATTGAAGAAAGCCTTTGCCGAGAATCTCGACATCCACGCCATGACCGCGTCGGAGATTTTCGGCGTACCGGTCAAGGATATGCCGGCGGAAATCCGCCGCCGCGCCAAGGCGATCAATTTCGGCATCGTCTATGGCATTTCGGGTTTCGGACTTGCCAATCAATTGGGCATCGCCCAGAGCGAAGCCAGCGATTACATCAAGAAATACTTCGCCCGGTTTCCCGGCATCCGCGTCTATATGGAAGACACTAAGCAGTTCGCGCGCACCCATGGCTTCGTCGAAACATTGTTCGGCCGGCGCGTCCATATCCGCGAGATCAATTCCAAGATTCCGGGTTTCCGCGGCGGGGCCGAACGCGCCGCCATCAACGCGCCCATCCAGGGCTCGGCCGCCGACATCATCCGCCGCGCCATGGTGCGGGTGCCGCAAGCCTTGGCCGAGAAAAACCTGGCCGCCAAGATGCTGCTCCAAGTCCACGATGAATTGATCTTCGAAGCGCCGGAGAAAGAGATAGATACCACTGCACAACTGGTCCGCAGCGTAATGGAAAAAGCCGCGCTTCCGGCGGTGGAAATTTCCGTGCCGTTGGTGGTCGACGCCCGGGCCGCGGACAATTGGGACGCTGCCCATTGATGCAGGGCTCGGGCTGCCGCTACGCGGCCCTCGCCCTGCAAACTCCAATCACAACCCGCTGGGCTTTGGCGCCCCTCTTTCCATAGCGAAATTCGGTTCACCATAGGCGGACTGGCCGGCCCATCCGTGAAACACCGAAATCCTTGCTGGATCGACGGTTGGCTTGAAAGAACGCTAAGCGGCGAGGGAGCTCAGCCCCATTTCCTCGGTGATTCCCACCTTGGTGAGCTCGGCAATCAAACCTGCCATGGCGTCATCGCTGGCGGGCTGGCCGGCGAAGTACGCGGCAAGAAAGCCGGGCTTGCCCAGGCAGTCCAACACCGTGTCGCGTACCTTGTTCAGAACCAGGCCCTCGGTGAAAAAGCCGCCGTTGGCCAGTTTCAGCAAAGTCTGAACCTTCTCGGCATGGCCGTGGTTCTTGGCGTTCAAGCCCTCGAACAGCCGCCCGCGGACCGCGATGTCCCATGCCAGCCGGTCAAGCTTTTGGGAAATTTCGTCCCGCTGAACGTCCACGAAACTCGCACGCCGGACGCGGTTCTGCAGCTGGGTCAAACGTTGCAGCCTGGACAGGACAGGGATTTTGGCATTCTGGAAGTAGTTCTCGAACGGCGCGGAATTCAAGATCGGCATCACGAAGGCCGCCAATTGCCGCTTGTTTTCGACGCCGATGATATTTTCCTCGACAAAGAGAAGCCGCTCGAGCTTTTCGTCGGGCGTGCATTCGGCCAGATAGGCACTCAGGCTTTCTTGGGTCACCAACCGCTTGGAGCGTAGGGTGAAGGCGGTGATCAAGTCCTCGTGGCTGAGATATTTGCCCACTCCCATCACCACACGGTTGGCAAGCCGGCGCAGTGCCTTCAATTCCTCCACCAGTGAGTTGGGGCAAAGGCGCTTGGCGCTCTTGAATTCGGC
This sequence comes from uncultured Alphaproteobacteria bacterium, assembly GCA_963765095.1. Taxonomy (GTDB): domain Bacteria; phylum Pseudomonadota; class Alphaproteobacteria; order Micropepsales; family Micropepsaceae; genus Rhizomicrobium. Next base: position 135,507 of record CAVXUV010000016.1, on the reverse strand, counting down.
GACGATGCGGCCCGCGACCGCGGTGCGCGCTTCGGGCAATTCGTCGGCGGCAAAGCGCGCGGCCAGCGGCGCCAAGCCTTCCTGGTTTCCACCGATGGCGTTGCCCAGGAACAGCTCGACCAGGCAGCCCAAAGCTTCGGCGAGATTTTCGGCGCCGCCGATCAACTCATGCAGCGCCGCGGAGCCGCTGAGGATTTCCGCCATGATGGCGTCGATGGAGGACAGCACCAGGGCGCGTGGCGCGCCCGTTTCCGGCGCCTTTTGCAGGACAGACAGCAGCGCCAGAACCTTTCCGTTCCAACCTTCCGCGTCCATCAGATGGCGGGCAAGCGCGCCATTGAAGAGATAAGACGCATCGCCCTGGCCGGCGAGCTTCCCCGCCAATTCCGCGAATTGGTGGGCGTGGGGATTGGGAAACAGACCTTTCTTCTGGTCGCGATAAACGCGCTGAAGCGCCTGGCTGGCCAGGTCGTTCAGGGTCTTGATGATCTGCTGCACCGGCACCGAGGTCGAAGATGCTTGCGCCACCGCGATCTTCTGCACGGCGTGCTGATAGACGGTGCCGGTCGCTTCCAGCTTTTCCAGCAGGTCGGCGCGATGGATCAATTCGGTGATGGTGATCTGGTTGCGGCTGAGGAAATCCACGAACAGCCGGCCCATGGTTTGGCGGGCGTGGTATGAATAGAGGTCGTCAGGCTTGAAGCAGGGGATCGCCGAAGGCGGCTCTTCCTTGACTGTCGCTTCCTTGAGCTCGTTGCGGCCGTCCTCGAAAATTTTTAGGGTGAGATAGTCGCCGGTTTCTTCGTTGTAGGTTTCCTTGACCACCTTGACGCCGGTAGCCTGGTCGGACGCCATCAATTGCTGCGCCGAATCCAAGGCGCGCTGCCGGTCGCCCAATACTTCATGAAGGGTCCAGCCGCCGCGAGCGCCGACCCGGCGAAATACTTCGTAATGAATTTCTTTCCCCATGCCCCTGAGTGTTGGCAGTCTCGCGTTGAAACAGGGTTAATCCGCAAAACTACTTAGGCCTGTCCGCAGAGGGGACATTTGGGATCGGGTGCCAGCCGCACCACCCGGGTGCGGGCCGACAGCATGTCGGTAATCAAAATTTTACCGGCCAGGCTTTCGCCGATGCCGGTGATTTCCTTCAGCACTTCCAGGGCTTGCAGCGACCCCATCACGCCGGCAGCCGCCCCCAACACCCCCGTTTCCGAGCAATTGGGGGCGGTCCCCGCCGGTGGGGGCTCCAGGACCAGACAGCGATAGCAGGGGTAGGACCCACTTTTGTCCCACGGCTTGAAGGTGGCGAGCTGGCCGTCGAATTCCGTCACCGCAGCCGAGACCAGGGTCTTGCGCCGGCGTGGCAGGCGTCATTCACCAGGAAGCGGGTCGCGAAATTGTCCGATCCGTCGGCGACGATATCGTAGTCGGCGATCAATGCCTCGCATTGCCCGCGGTCAGCCGAAAAGAATGTGGCATCGACAGCCACACCGGGGTTCAGCGCCTTCAGGTGCTCGGCCGCGACCTCGACCTTGGGCCGGCCGACGTCTGTGGTGCGGAACAGAATCTGGCGCTGAAGATTGGAAAGGCTGACCAGTCGTCATCCACCATGCCATCGTGCCCACCCCCGCCGCCGCCAGATAAAGCGCGGCGGGGCTGCCCAGCCCGCCGGCGCCCACGATCAGCACCCGCGCGTGCGCGGATTTTCGGCCTGGCCCACGCCGCCCACTTCCCGAAGCACCATGTGGCGGGCGTAACGGTCCAGTTCTTCGTCATTCAAAGGCATGGCAGTTTACTCTAGCGCCAAGCGCGCGACTCCGAGGCCAGCGGTCCGCTGCTGGCCAGATTCACGCATAAGCCTCTTGATAGGCTTAACTTTTTCCAAGACTTTCAGCCTTCTTCATTGTGACGGCATCGTCATTCCGTCTAGTTCTGCCGTCAAGGATTTGAGCGGCCGACCTCCAATTGCGCAGGCATCAGGCGGGAGCATCGGAGTTCGCACCGACATGTCTGCACACGGTCTGGAAAAGCACGGCTTCCGCAATCTGAAAGCGGTCAACTGGAATCTGAGTCGCGCCGGCCCTTTACGAGGAAGCGCATCCGCCGCGGCGAAGGCCATCTGGCCAAGGATGGCCCCTTCGTGGTCCTGACCGGCCAGCATACCGGCCGCTCCGCCTCCGACAAATTCACCGTGAAGGACGCCAACACCGAACCCCATTCTGGTGGGACAACAACAAGGCGATGAGCCCGGCGCATTTCGACGCGCTTTATGCCGACATGATGGCGCTATGCCGAAGGCAAGGACTGTTCGCCAAGGATCTGTTCGGCGGCGCCGACCCGACCCACCGCATTTCGGTGCGCATCGTCACCGAATATGCCTGGCACTCGCTGTTCGTGCATCAGCTCCTGATCCGCCCGACCGCGGACAGCTCAAGAGCTTCGATCCGGAATTCACCATCATCGATCTGCCCAGCTTCAGTCGCCGATCCCGAAGACATGGCTGCGCCACCCAGACCGTGATCGCGGTCAATTTCACCAAGAAGCTCGATCCTGATCGGCGGCACCTCCTATGCCGGCGAAATGAAGAAATCGGTCTTCACCATCCTGAATTACATCCTGCCGCCCAAGCGGGTGATGCCGATGCATTGCTCGGCCAATGTCGGCAAGGACGGCAAAAGCGCCATATTCTTTGGGCTTTCCGGCACCGGCAAGACCACCCTTGTCGGCCGACGCATCGCGCACCCTGGTGGGCGATGACGAGCATGGCTGGGGCGAACATGGCGTCTTCAATTTCGAAGGCGGCTGCTACGCCAAGGTGATCAAGCTGTCGCGCGAAGCCGAGCCGGAAATCTTCTCCACCACCGAACGCTTCGGCACCGTGCTGGAAAATGTGGTGATGGATCGGAGACGCGCGAACTCGACCTCAACGACGCACATATGCCGAGAATACCCGCGCCGCCTATCCGATCGATTTCATTCCCAATGCCAGTCGAGACCGGCCGCGCCGGCCATCCCGAAAATGTGATCATGCTGACCGCGGATGCGTTCGGCGTGCTGCCGCCGATCGCCCGGCTGACGCCCAGCCAGGCGATGTATCATTTCCTTTCGGGCTTCACCGCCAAGGTGGCCGGCACCGAGAAAGGCCTGGGCAAGGAGCCGCAACCCACTTTCTCGACCTGCTTCGGCGCGCCCTTCATGCCGCGTCATCCGTCGGAATATGGCAATCTGCTGCGCGACCTGATCGCCGCCAGCACGGCGCCGATTGCTGGCTGGTCAATACCGGCTGGACCGGCGGCGCCTTCGGCACCGGCTCAGCGCATGCCGATCAAGGCGACCCGCGCTCTGCTCAACGCGGCGCTGGATGGCAGCCTGGCCACAGTCGAGATGCGGGTCGACCCCCATTTCAAGTTCCGGGTGCCGGTGGCGGTGCCGGGGGTGGACAGCCGAATCCTTAATCCCAGCGACACCTGGGCCGACAAGGCCGCCTATGACGCCCAGGCCCGCAAGCTGGTCGCAGATGTTCCGGGACAATTTCAAGAAGTTCGAAGCCCATGTCGGCCCGGACGTCCTGCAGGCCGCGCCCGGGCTGGCCGAGGCCGCAGAATAAGATACTGATTTGATTATAAAATAGCCCTGGCGGAGCAATCCGTCGGGGCTTTATGCTGCACTCTTTGCTGCAGCATAAGCTGCAGCATAACCGCAGCAAAAACTGTCAGTCCCTGCGATAGGCCCAGACCCGGGCCGGGGGAATATTGGCCCAGATGAGCGCCGTGCAGGCCACGTGATAATCGACCGGCGCAGGGGCAGGGGCGTGCATGCCATAGGAAAACTGGACCAGCGCCGCGCCAGGGAGAAGCCGGCCCGTCAGCGATTCCAATTAGGCCTCCCGCCGCTTAGGCGGAAAATTCAACAGCGGAATGCCCGAGACGATGGCGGCGAACCGCTCGGTGCTCCGGGCCCCCAATGTATGCGCCAAGTCGAAGGCATCGCCCCGGATCACTTGGACCCCGGGAAAGCGTGCAGCGATGCCGGCGGCGAAATCGGGATCATATTCGACCACAGTCAGCCGCTCCGGCGCGACACCGCGCTCCAGGATCGCCTGGGTGATCACGCCGGTGCCGGGGCCCAATTCCAGGACGCGTCCGGGGTGGATGGGGTCGATCTCATCGGCAATGGCGCGGGCCAATGCCCGGCTTGAAGGCGCAACCGCCCCCACATTTTTGGGACGGGCGATCAACGCGCGCAGAAAGCGCAGATTGTCTGTAAACGGATCATTCCGGAGGGCTTTGGCGCGCATGCGCCGGACCTTACGCGGTCTGGCTGCCTTTCCAAAACTCTTTCAGCTTGGCCAGGAAACATTCTGCTTCCGGCTGGCAGCCTTCCTTGGTCTCGCCTTCGAACTCGCGCAGCAATTCCTTTTGCCGGCGCGAAAGCCTCACCGGGGTCTCGACCGCGACCTCGATATAAAGATCGCCGCGCTGAGCGCTGCGCAGGACCGGCATGCCCTTGGCCCGGATGCGGAATTGCTTCCCTGGCTGGGTCCCTTCCGGGATCGTCACCTTGGCCTTTCCGCCATCCAAAGTGGGGACCTCGATGCTGCCGCCCAGGGCGGCGGTGACGAACGGGACCGTGGCGCGGCAGTGAAGGTGATGGCTGTCGCGCTGGAAGATGGGATGTTCGGCCACTGAAAGGAAAATATAAAGGTCGCCATTGGGCCCGCCATTAGCGCCTGCCGCCCCTTCGCCGGAAAGCCGGATACGAGTGCCTTCCTCGACGCCAGGCGGCACGTCCACCGTCAGCGTGCGCTCTTTCTGTACGGTGCCTGCGCCGCGGCAGGTTTTGCAGGGATGGCGGATGACCTTGCCGCTACCCCGGCAATGGGCGCAGCTGCGTTCGATGGTGAAAAAGCCCTGAGCCGCGCGCACTTTGCCGTGACCGGCGCAGGTGGGGCAGGTCTCCGCGGTGGTGCCCGCTTCCGCACCTGAGCCGTGGCAGATCTCGCACGCCACCATAGTGGGGACTTTGATCTCGACCGAGCGGCCGGCAAAAGCCTCCTCCAGCGTGATCTCTAGATTGTAGCGCAGATCCTGGCCGCGGTTGCTGCGCCGCGAACGGCGCCCGCCCATCAAGTCGCCAAAGAAATCCTCAAACACGTCCGAGAAGCTGCCGGCAAAATCAAACGGATTGCCGCCCGAGCCCGCCCTGCCCATGCCGGCCTCGAACGCGGCATGACCGAAACGATCATACGCCGCGCGCTTCTGATCGTCCTTCAGGACGTCATAGGCCTCGCTGATTTCCTTGAATTTGATCTCGGCCTGGGTATCACCCGGATTGCGGTCGGGATGGAATTTCATCGCCAGCTTGCGATAGGCGCTTTTCAGCACCTCGACGGTGGCGCTCTTCTCGCATTCCAGGGTCTCGTAATAGCAGCGCTTGCTCATGGCCCTGAAACTTTAATCCCGCCCCCTAAATGAAAAGTAAGCCCCCATGCATTTTGATGCACAGGGGCTTTAATCCTAGGCCGCGCCTTTCTTGCTGTCGTCGACTTCCTCGAAGTCGGCATCCACAACATTGTCCTCGGCTTTGCCCGGGCCGTTGGCGGCTCCGCCTTCGCCGGGGGCGCCCTCGGCCTGTTGCGCCTTGTACATGGCCTCGCCCAGCTTCATCGAAGCCTGGGCCAGGGCATTGGTCTTGGCCTTGATGTCGTCGACATCGTCGCCCTTGACCGATTCTTTCAGGTTGGCGATGCCGGTTTCGATCGCCTGTTTCTGGCTGGCGTCAACTTTGTCGCCATGCTCGCCCATCGCTTTTTCCGTCGAATGGATCAAGGCATCGCCCTGGTTCCTGGCTTCGATCAGCTCGCGGCGCTTCTTGTCTTCGCCGGCATGGGCTTCGGCATCCTTGACCATCTTCTGGATGTCGGCGTCGGAGAGACCACCCGAAGCCTGGATGCGGATCTGCTGTTCCTTGCTGGTGGCCTTGTCCTTGGCGGTGACGCTGACAATGCCGTTGGCGTCGATATCGAAGGTGACTTCGATCTGCGGCACGCCGCGCGGGGCCGGCGGAATGCCTTGCAGATCGAAACGGCCCAGCGATTTGTTGTCCGCCGCCATCTCGCGTTCGCCCTGGAACACATTGATAGTGACCGCGGTCTGGTTGTCCTCGGCCGTCGAGAAGATTTGCGACTTCTTGGTCGGGATAGTGGTGTTGCGGTCGATCAGGCGGGTAAAGACCCCGCCCAATGTCTCGATGCCCAGCGACAGCGGGGTCACGTCGAGCAACAGCACGTCCTTGACTTCGCCCTTGAGCACGCCGCCCTGGATCGCGGCGCCGATGGCGACCACTTCATCCGGGTTGACGCCCTTGTGCGGCTCCTTGCCGAACAATTGCTTCACGGCTTCTTGGACTTTGGGCATGCGGGTCATGCCGCCCACCAGGATCACTTCGTCGATCTGCTGCGCGGTGACGCCGGCATCCTTCAAGGCTTGCTTGACCGGCCCCATCGTCTTCTGGATCAGATCGTCCACCAGGCTTTCCAGCTTGGCGCGGGTGATCTTGATGGTGAGATGCTTGGGGCCCGATGCGTCGGCAGTGATGAAGGGCAGATTGACTTCGGTCTGCTGCGCGCTCGACAACTCGATCTTGGCCTTTTCCGCCGCGTCCTTCAGGCGCTGCAACGCCAGACGGTCGGAGCGCAGGTCGATGCCGTTCTCTTTTTTGAATTCGTCGGCCAGGAAATTCACCACGCGGGTATCGAAATCCTCGCCGCCCAGGAAGGTGTCGCCATTGGTGGACTTCACTTCGAAGACGCCGTCACCGATTTCCAGCACCGACACGTCGAAGGTGCCGCCGCCAAGGTCATAGACCGCAATGGTGCCGGACTGTTTCTTGTCCATGCCATAGGCCAGCGCCGCGGCAGTGGGCTCGTTGATGATGCGCAGCACTTCCAAGCCGGCGATCCGGCCCGCGTCCTTGGTGGCCTGGCGCTGGGCGTCATTGAAATAGGCGGGAACAGTGATCACCGCCTGGGTGACCTTCTCGCCCAAATGGGCTTCGGCGGTTTCCTTCATCTTGGTGAGGATGAAGGCCGAGATTTCGGACGGAGAATATTTCTTGTTGTCGCGGCCTTGCACCCACGCGTCGCCATTGTCGGCTTTGACGATCTTGTAGGGCACCATGCCGATGTCCTTTTGGGTCATCGGATCGTCGAAGCGGCGGCCGATCAGCCGCTTGATGGCGAAGAAGGTGAATTCGGGGTTGGTGACGCCCTGCCGTTTGGCGGGCTGTCCGATCAGGCGTTCCCCATCGGGGGCGAACGCCACAATCGAGGGCGTGGTCCGCGCCCCTTCGGCGTTCTCAATGACCTTGGGGGCCGAGCCTTCCATCACGGCGACGCACGAGTTGGTCGTGCCCAGATCGATGCCGATTACTTTAGCCATTTTAGTTCCTCTCACACGGCATGGGGTCCTGACCCTTGACGGCGTCCTCCGGCCCATCCCATTGAAATATATGACAAAATAAGGCTCATGGGCAAACCCATGCTGCCTACGGGGGGTATATAGGGTGGGGGGTTGGGCTTGCCAAGGCTTGAACGCCGCAAAAGCCCGGTTTTCAGGGATTAAGGACCTGGAAAGCGTGGTTCAGCGCGGCTGCGAAACCCGTCCAGGCCAGATAAGGCAGGAAAAGTAAGCCGGCCAGGCGGTCGCGCCGCCAGAACAGGATGGTGGTGGCCAGGATCAGAGCCAGCAGGACGCAGATTTCGATAAAGGCCAGCCCGATCCTGTGGCCTGCGAAAAAGATCGCGCTCCAGGCAAAGTTGAAAAGGAGCTGCGCGGCATAAGCGCCGATCTCGAGGCTTCTGCCCCCGCTTATGCGCCACACCCGCCAGGCGGCGACCGCCATCAGGACATAGAGGGTGGTCCAGACCGGCGCGAACACCCAGTTCGGCGGCGCGAAAGCCGGATGGGTCAGGCCGGCATACCAGGTGGAGATGTTGGGCTCGGTAAAGACGCTGGCGGACGCGCCCACCGCCAAGGTCACCAACAGGAAAAACAGCAAGGGCCGCCGCGAGGCCCGTTTGGGATCGTCGGCGGAATCCAGAAAGCTCATGGTTCTTGCGACGCGTGATCGGTCAGGATCGAGGCGATGCAGGCTGAAACCTTTTTGCCGGTCGGGATGTGCAGGAATTCGTTGGGGCCGTGCGCATTGGAATGCGGCCCCAACACACCCGTCACCACGAATTGGGTCTTGGGAAATTTCTTGCCCAGCATGGCCATGAAGGGGATCGAACCGCCTTCGCCCATGAAAGCCGGCGGCTTGCCGAAATGCGCCTTGCTGGCCTTATCGAGTGCCTTGGCCAGCCAAGGCGAAAGCGCGGGCGCATTCCAACCGGTTTCGCCGCGCGGCGCATCGAATTCCACCGTCGCGCCATCAGGCGGGTTATCTTCCAGCGCTTTTTTTACCGCCAGCCGCGCCGGTTCCGCCTCGCAGATAGGCGGCAAACGCAGCGACAATTTCAGTGTCGTGAAAGGCAGAAGAACATTCCCGCCATTTTCCGGTGTGGGATAACCGGCCATCGCCGTGATCGCCAATTGCGGCCGCCAGGTGCGGTTCAAGATCAATTGCGCTGGATCGTCCGTCATCGGTCTCATGCCGAGGGCGAAAGGCAATTTGGTGAAGACTTCGTCGCCCAGAATGGCGGCGGCGGCTTGCGCCTGGTCCTGGCGCTCGGGAGGGACCTGCACAAACAGGGAATCGATTTTCATCTGTCCGCTGGCTTCGTCCTCGATGCGGGACAGAAGCTGCCGCGCGATGCGGAAGGATGACGCCACCACACCGCTGGCGTCGCCGGAATGCACGCCTTCAGTCAGCACGCGCACGGTGAGATTGCCGATCACCATGCCGCGCAGGCTGGTGGTGAGCCAAAGCTGGTCATAATTGCCGCAACCGGAATCCAGGCAGACCACCAGATCGGGCGTGCCGATCCTGGCCGCCAGATGATCTATATAGAAAGGCAGGTCCGGCGAACCGGATTCCTCGCACGCCTCGATCACGATTACGGCGCGGGCATGAGGAATGTTTTGCTCTTTCAGCGCCAGCAGCGCGGTGATCGCCGCGAACATGGCATAGCCATCGTCGGCGCCACCTCGGCCATACAGCCGGTCATTCTTGAGCACAGGCTCCCAGGGGCCGGGACTGTCGGTCCAGCCCGTCATCTCCGGCTGCTTGTCGAGATGGCCATACATCAGAATGGTGCCGGAAGCCTTACCTGGCACCGCAATGAAAATGAGCGGAGTCCGGCCGGGAAGGCGCACCACTTCCCATGACGAACCGGGCAATTGCTTGAGCTTGTCTTTCGCCCAGGCGGAGAACATCTCCACCACCCTGTCCATATAGCCATGCTTTTCCCAATCCGGATCGAAGGCCGGGCTCTTGTTGGGGATGCGGATATAGTTGGTAAGAGTGGGAACAATCTCCCTATCCCAAATCGCATCCACGAAGTTTTTGGTCTTATGCGCGTCGAGCATGGTTAGCCCTAATCATTGATGTCGTAGGCGGCGACGATAGCCGCGTTATAGATCTCACTCATCTTGGCGCCCAGGGGCGCGATCTGCACGGATTTCTCCAGACCCACCAGCAGCGGCCCCATTACGTTCACCGCGCCCAATTGCTGGAGAAGCTTGGTTGAGATCTGGGCCGAATGCATGGCCGGCATCACCAGCACATTGGCCGTGTCAGTCAGGTGGGTGAAGGGATAAAGATCAAGCTTGGCGCGATCCAGCGCCACATCGGGCGCAAACTCTCCGTCATATTCGAAATCCACCCCGCGCGTGTCCAGGATATGCACGGCTTCGATGATGCGCTCGCTGCGCTCCGAACGGGGGAAGCCGAAGGTGGACGAGGCCAACATGGCCACACGCGGCGTCAGGCCCAGTTTCCGCGCCGTTGCCGCGGCGCGGATGGCGATATCGGCAAGCTGCTCGGAATTGGGCAGTTCGGTGATGGAGGTGTCCGCCACCAGCACGATGCGGCCCTTGGCAAAGATCAACTGTAACCCAATAGGACGCACGCCATGCGAGGCGTCGATGACCGTGCGCACGTCGGTCAGCGCCGCGGCATAGTTGCGGGTGACGCCCGTCACCATGGCGTCGGCATCGCCTGCCGCCAGCATGGAGGCGGCATAGATATTGCGGTCATTGGTCACCATGCGGACCGCGTCGCGATAAAGCACACCGCGCCGCTGCAGGCGGGTATAGAGCCGCTCGACATAGGGCGTGACTTCCTGCGCCGACAGCGGCACCCGGATTTCGAGCGCGTGCTGGTCCAGACCCATATTTATGAAACGCTGACGCACCACATCGGTCCGGCCCACCAGGATGGGTTTGCCCAAGCCGGAATTCTGGAAGGCATAGGCGGCGCGGATCACCGCTTCGTTCTCGCCTTCCGCGAACACCACGCGCTTGGGCTTGGCGCGCACCGCCGAAGTGATGGTCTGGAACAGTGTGGCGGAGGGATCGAGCCTGGCCGACAGCTGATAGGAATAATGATCCAGATCCTTGATCTCGCGCCGCGCCACGCCGGTCTTGATCGCCGCTTCCGCCACCGCGCGGCTTACCCGGCTGATCAGGCGCGGATCGAACGGCACCGGAATGATGTAATCGGGACCATAGGCCGGGCGCGAGCCGCGATAGGCCGCCGCCACTTCATCGGGCACATCCTCCCGCGCCAGGGCCGCCAACGCCTCGGCGGCGGCGATCTTCATCGGTTCATTGATGGTGCGCGCCCGCACGTCCAGCGCACCGCGAAAATGTAAGGAAAGCCCAGGACATTGTTCACCTGGTTGGGGTAGTCGCTGCGCCCGGTGGCGACGATGGCGTCGGGCCTGACCGCCTTCACTTCCTCCGGCGTGATCTCGGGATCGGGATTGGCCATGGCGAAAATGATGGGCGCCTTGGCCATGGTCTTCACCATCGCCTGCGTCACCGCGCCTTTGGCCGAGACGCCGATCAGGACATCGGCGCCCACCAATGCATCCGCCAAGGTACGCTTGTCGGTGACCACGGCATGCGCGGATTGCCATTGATTGAGATCGGTGCGGTCCTTGGTAAGCACGCCCACCTTGTCCACGGCGATGCAGTTTTCGGGGCGCACGCCCATGGCCTTGATCAGTTCCAGGGTGGCGATGCCCGCCGCGCCCGGACCGTTCAACACCACTTTCATCTCTGACAATTTGCGGCCGGTGATGTCGGCGGCGTTCATCAGGCCCGCCGCGACAATGATGGCAGTGCCGTGCTGATCGTCATGGAAGACGGGAATATCCATCATCTCGCGCAATTGCTGCTCGATGATGAAACAATCGGGCGAGCGGATATCTTCCAGATTGATACCGCCGAAGGTGGGGCCCAGGTAACGCACGCTATTGATGAAGGCGTCCACGTCGGACGTGTCCACTTCCAGGTCGATCGCGTCCACGTCGGCAAAGCGCTTGAACAAGACGGCTTTGCCTTCCATCACCGGCTTGGCCGCCGCGCTCCCAGATTGCCCAGGCCCAGAATGGCGGTGCCGTTGGTGATGACCGCCACCATGTTGCCGCGGGCGGTGTAATCGAAGACCGCGTCGGGATTTTCCGCAATCGCCCGGACCGGAACCGCCACGCCCGGCGAATAAGCCAGGCTCAGGTCCCGCTGGGTCGCCATCGGCTTGGACGGGGTGATCTCCAGCTTGCCGGGCTTGGGTAAGGCGTGAAAGGCGAGAGCTTCTTCATCAGTAAAGGTAGGGCGTTCGGTGCCGGGCATGGGGGTCCGTCGGTGCTTAAGCAATCCACAGAATATCGGCCAAGCATGTCAGGTTGCCGCCGGGCCAGGGATGACCAGTCTGATAGGCTTTTCCCCATGACGGAACAACCTTCGCTCTCGGCCGAGCTGGCCGGCGATATCACGCCCTTGATGGCTCAATATTTGAGCATCAAGGACGCCCATGAGGGCTATCTCCTGTTCTACCGGATGGGGGATTTCTACGAGCTGTTCTTTGCCGATGCGGCCAAGGCGGCCGAGGCCCTGGACATCGCCCTGACCAAGCGGGGCAAGCACCTGGGCGAAGACATCCCGATGTGCGGGGTACCCGTCCATGCCGCTGAATCCTATATGGAAAAACTGATCCGCAAAGGCTTCCGGGTGGCGGTCTGCGAGCAGGTTGAAGATCCGGCGGAGGCCAAGAAGCGGGGCAGCAAGGCGGTGGTCCGGCGCGAAGTGGTGCGGCTGGTCACGCCTGGGACCCTGACCGAGGACGCGCTGCTGGATGCGCGGGCGTCCAACATCCTGGCGGCCCTGGGACAAGTGGGTGGAAGAGGCGAGTTCGCGCTGGCCGCCACCGATATGTCCACCGGCAGCTTCTGGGTCGCGGCCTTGGGCGAACGCGAGATCGCCCCCGAACTGGCGCGGGTTCGTCCCCGCGAACTTCTGGTGCCGGATGGCCTCTTGGCGCACGAGACCGTCGGCGCTTTGCTGAAAGCATCCGGCGCCGCGCTGTCACCACTGCCGGCCAATCGGTTTGATTCCGCCCATGGCGAACGCGCGCTGATGGCGCATTATGGCGTCGCCGCGCTGGACGGGCTGGGAAGTTTCAGCCGCGCCGAATTGTCGGCCGCAGGCGCCCTGGTCGCGTATCTGGAGCTCACCCAAAAGGGCAAGCATGCACGGCTCGCCCGCCTGACCAGGGTGGCGCCGGCGCAATTCATGGCCATTGATGCCGCCACGCGCCGCAATCTGGAATTGACCGAGACGCTGTCGGGTGGGCGCCACGGCAGCCTCTTGTCGGTTATCGACCGTACCGTGACCGCGCAAGGGGCGCGGGAATTGGCGGCACGGTTGGCAGCGCCCTTGACCGAAGTGAAAGCCATCGAGGCACGCCACGTCTCGGTCGCGCTCTTTGCGGCCGACAGCGAGTTGCGCCGCCACCTGCGCGAAGCGTTGCGATCCGCGCCCGATCTTTCGCGCGCTTTGGCGCGCTTGTCGGTGGGGCGTGGCGGTCCGCGCGATCTCGCCAATCTGCGCGACGGCATCGCCGCGGCACGCATGTTGCGCGAAGGTCTGGCGCAGATCGCCTTGCAGGGCGAAGCTGCGGTTGCAGCCGATGCCATCGTGCAAGGTGTCGCGGACGTATCGCGGCTGGCCGATCGGTTCGAATTGCTGCTGGTGGATGAGCCGCCCTATCTCGCCCGCGACGGTGGTTTCATCAAAGCCAATGTCCACGCGCCATTGGATGAATTGCGCACTTTGGCCCACGAGTTCCGTAAAGTTATCGCGGGTCTGGAAAACCAGTACCGCCAGACCGCCCAGGTGCCGCAGCTCAAGATCAAGCATAACGGCATCCTGGGCTATTTCATCGAAGTGACGCAGCAGCATGGCGACAAGCTGATGGCGATGCGCGATCTATTCCGTCATCGCCAGACCATGGCGGGTGCAGTGCGCTTCTCGACCGACGAACTGGCCAATCTCGCCAGCCGTATCGCCGAAAGCGCGGGCGCGGCATTGGACCTTGAACGCGCCTTGTTCGACGAGATGACGGCGTTGGCGTTGGAACATCAGGAAGCGTTGGGGCGGATCGCCGACGCGCTCGCGGTGTTCGATGTCTCGGTGGCGCTGGCGGATTTGGCCGTGGCCGCGAATTACGTCCGTCCCAGTCTCGACAATGGCTTGGGCTTCAAGATCACCAAAGGCCGTCATCCAGTGGTCGAAGCGGCGCTCAGGGCCGAGAATGCGCGCGGCTTCGTGCCCAATGATTGCGACCTCTCGCAGTCGTCCAAGGGGCGGTTGTGGCTGGTCACAGGCCCCAACATGGCGGGCAAGTCCACCTTCCTGCGCCAGAATGCGTTGATCGCCATCCTCGCCCAGATGGGAAGCTTCGTGCCGGCGGATTCCGCGCATATCGGCATCGTCGACCGGCTTTTCTCGCGCGTGGGCGCGGGCGATGATCTGGCCGCGGGCCGCTCCACCTTCATGGTCGAGATGGTGGAGACGGCGGCCATCCTCAACCAGGCAACGGCGAAATCGCTGGTGATCCTGGACGAGATCGGGCGCGGCACCGCCACCTATGATGGATTGGCCATCGCCTGGGCCGCGGCCGAGCACCTGCATGAGACCAACAAGAGCCGCGCGCTGTTCGCCACCCATTATCACGAGATGGTGGCGTTGGCGGAACGGCTTTCCGCCATGACCTGCGTCACCATGAAGGTGAAGGAATGGAACGACACGATCGTCTTCCTGCATGAAGTGATGCCCGGTACCGCCGACCGCTCCTATGGCATTCATGTCGCCAAGCTGGCGGGTTTGCCGCAGGCCGTGGTCACCCGCGCCGAGGAAGTGCTGCGCGCGTTGGAAGAAGGCCGGGAAGGTCATCAACCCCTGGCGCGGATTGATGATTTGCCTTTGTTTGGCGTGGGTGCGCCGACGCCCAAGACCAACGCTCTGGAAGATGCCGTGAAAGCGATCGAGCCGGATGCGCTCTCGCCCAAACAGGCGCTTGAGATTCTCTATGATCTAAAACGGAAATTGCCATGACCATCGCCGAATATTGCGTATTGGCGGCCGTGCTGATTTATCTTCTCACGCTCGCGCCATTCAAAGCGATGGCCGGACGCGAGTTCGACAACCAGAATCCGCGCGATCCCAAATTCTACCAACCCGCCTTGCGCGCGCGGGCGTGGGGCGCTCATGTCAATGGCATCGAAACATTTCCCTTTTTTGCCTTCGCCGTTTTGCTGGCGGAATTTCGCCAGGTGCCGCAGGGCAAACTCGATTTAATCGCGCTTTCGTTTGTGGCGTTTCGGCTGATGTTTGTGGCCGCTTATCTCATGGGATGGGGTTGGACACGGACCGCGGTTTGGAATCTGGGCTTTTTGGCCAATCTCGCCATTTTCCTCCTGCCGATCTGGCGCTAGCATCGCCGGCATGGCCGAAGCCAAAAAGCGGGTCCGCAAATTCCTGGTGGTGGTGGACAAGACGCCGGAATGCCGGGTGGCGTTGCGCTATGCCGCCCGCCGCGCCCAGCACACCAGCGGCCGGGTGACCTTGCTGGCGATTGCCGTGCCGCCCGACTTCCAGCAATGGCGGGGCGTGGAATCCATCATGGAAGATGAGGCCCATGCCGAGGCAGAGGCGCTGGTCCATGCCGCCGCCAGGACTGTCAATGAGCTGGCGGGCGTGGTCCCCGAACTGGTCATCCTGCAGGGCCGCAAGGCCGACTGCGTGAGCCAGGTGCTGAAAGAGGACAAAGATCTTTCAATCCTCATCCTGGCGGCCGGCACCGGCAAAGCGGGTCCGGGGCCCCTGGTCGCCATGTTCGCCACGGGCTCCCACGCGATTCCGGTCACCATCGTCCCCGGAACTCTCACGGACGCGGCAATCGACGCCATTGCCTAGGAACGGCTCTGGGCTGATAAATCCGCCATGGCAGGAAAAATCATTGTCGCAATCGCGGTCCTGTCGGTGGCCGTGGTGCTCTGCATGGGGCTTTACACCCTTTGGGTGGGCGGCGAGGCCGCGCGAAGCTGGTCCAACAAGCTGATGCGCATCCGCGTTCTGGCCCAGGCCATTGCCATCCTGATCATCATCGCGGTGGCCTATTTCAGCGGCAATTTCAACTTTTAAGCCGTTCAAGTTGAACCAACCCGCCTTCGCTTATATGTAGGCGCGCCGCGCGGGCGTAGTCCGCGCAATAAAGTTTCACAGTTAGGGCCATGAGCAAGACGCTGTACGACAAGATTTGGGATGCGCATCTGGTGGAAGAGAAGCCGGGCGAGGCGCCCGTCCTCTATATCGACCGCCATCTCATCCATGAAGTGACCAGTCCCCAGGCGTTCGAAGGCCTGCGCGCCGCCGGCCGCAAAGTGCGCCGGCCTGACCTCACCCTGGCGGTGGCAGACCATAATGTGCCCACCAAGGACCGCGCCAACGGCATCGCCGATCCGGAATCGCGCGAACAGATCGAGACCTTGGCAAAGAACGCCCGCGAGTTCGGCGTCGAATATTTCGCCATGGACGATATCCGCCAAGGCATCGTCCACATCATCGGTCCGGAACAGGGCTGGACCTTGCCCGGTACCACCATTGTCTGCGGCGACAGTCATACCTCCACGCATGGCGCATTCGGCGCGCTCGCATTCGGCATCGGCACGTCGGAGGTCGAGCATGTGCTGGCGACGCAGACCTTGCGCGCCCAGCACTCCAAGAACATGCGCGTCACCGTGAACGGCAAATTGCCCGAAGGCGTCACCGCCAAGGACATCGCGCTGGCCGTGATCGCCAAGATCGGCACCGCCGGCGGCACCGGCTATGTGATCGAATATGCCGGTGACGCGGTGAAGAGCCT
The DNA here is from genome assembly GCA_963765095.1 of uncultured Alphaproteobacteria bacterium. Taxonomy (GTDB): domain Bacteria; phylum Pseudomonadota; class Alphaproteobacteria; order Micropepsales; family Micropepsaceae; genus Rhizomicrobium. The sequence continues at coordinate 119,139 of CAVXUV010000016.1, read as the reverse complement.
TTCCATGGAAGGGCGCATGACGCTCTGCAATCTCACCATCGAAGGCGGGGCGCGCGCCGGCCTGATCGCGGTGGACGACACCACCCTCAACTACATCAAGGGCCGTCCGCGCTCGCCCAAAGGCGCGGCGTTCGAAATGGCGGCCAACCACTGGAAGCGTCTGCGATCGGACGCGGACGCGAAATTCGACGCCGAAGTGACATTGGATGCGCGTGACATTGTTCCCATGGTGACTTGGGGCACCTCGCCCGAGCAGGCGCTGCCGATCACCGGCAGCGTGCCCGATCCGGCCGGGATCGGCGAAGCGCACAAGCGCGAAGCGGCCCAGCGTGCGCTCGACTATATGGGCCTGCAGGCGAACATGAAGCTCACCGACATCAAGGTGGACCATGTTTTTATCGGTTCCTGCACCAATGGCCGAATCGAAGACCTTCGCGCCGCCGCCGAGGTTGCGCGCGGCCGCCATGTCGCCCAGGGCGTCAACGCCATCGTGGTGCCGGGGTCCGGCCTGGTGAAGGAACAGGCCGAAGAAGAAGGCCTGGACCAGGTATTTCTCGAAGCCGGCTTCGAATGGCGCGAGCCCGGCTGCTCCATGTGCCTGGCGATGAATGCCGACAAGCTTCAGCCGGGTGAACGCTGCGCGTCTACCTCCAACCGCAATTTCGAAGGGCGGCAAGGCCGCGGCGGGCGCACGCATCTGGTGTCACCGGCGATGGCGGTGGCGGCGGCAGTGACAGGACATCTCACGGATGTCCGGTCTCTTTAATTGCCCCCATCTGTCTTCCTCGGGATAAACCCTCGGAAGACATCTTCCCCCGCCAGCGGCTCCGCCGCGCGGGGGAAGAAAACCTCGACCAAGACGCACTTTCCTAGAAAAAGCTGATCGGGTCCACGTCCACGGCCGCGCGCACCGAGGCGGGGATTTTCACCTTGCCCAGCCAGGCGCGCAGATACGCTTGCACATCCACGCCCTTGGCGGCCTGCACCAGAAGCCGCTCGCGCGTCTGGCCGCGCAGCAAAGAATAGAATGCGGGCGTGGGCCCCCAAACCTTGATGTCCTTGGCGGGGGGCGCGGCCTTGCCCAATTGGCGCGCGACCTCACGCACCTGTTCGCCGTCATGCCCTGACACCACGATGGCGGCCAATCGTCCGAAAGGTGGCGCCGCCACCCGCTCGCGATAAAGCCGCTCCTGTTCATAGAAGCCATCGCGGTCGCTGTTCGCCAAGGCTTGCATCACCGCGTCCTGCGGATTGCGGGTTTGCAGCAAGACCAGTCCCGGTTTTTCCGCGCGTCCCGCCCGCCCCCGACACTTGATGCAGCAATTGGAAAGTACGTTCGCGGGCGCGGATATCGCCGTCCGCGCCCCCAAGATCGGCATCGATCACACCCACCAAGGTGAGTTGCGGAAAATGATGACCCTTGGCGATGATCTGGGTGCCGATCAGGACATCGATCTCGCGCTTGGCGAAGGCGCGAATGGCAGCTTGGGTTTCCGCCGGTCCGTGCAGCGTGTCGGACGAGGCGATGGCGTACCGCGCGTTGGGAAAGAAATGGGCGAATTCCTCCGCCACCCGCTCCACGCCCGGCCCGCAGGCGATCAGCGTGTCTTTTGCCTTGCATTCGGACATTCGGAGGGCGCCTCGATCTCATATCCGCATTGATGACAGGCGAGACGCCTGCGATAGCGATGCTCCACCAGCCACGACGAGCAATGGGGACAAGTGAATTTGTGGCCGCAGGCCTGGCACAGCGTGAGGGGCGCATAACCCCGCCGATTGAGGAACAGCAAGGCCTGCTCGCCTGCCGCCAAGGTTTGTTCCAGCGCCTGGCGCAGAGGTGCCGATAGCCACTTGGCATTTTCTTCTTCATCTTTCTCGCGGCGCAAATCCAGGATGCGCACCTCCGGCAATTCCGCCACGCCATGACGGCTGGTAGCTTCAAGTGGCTGTAGCGTCCGCTGGTGGCATTGACGAAACTTTCCAGCGACGGCGTGGCGCTGGCCAGAAGCACCGGGCAATTCTCGGTGCGTGCGCGCACCACCGCCATGTCGCGGGCGTGATAGATGGCCCCGTCCTGCTGTTTGAACGCCTGTTCGTGCTCCTCATCCACGATCACCAGGCCCAGCGCCGCGAAGGGCAGAAACAGAGACGAGCGCGCGCCCACCACCACTTGCGCTTCACCGCGCATCACCGCGCGATAGACCCGCCGCCGCTCTTTCTGCGACAGATCGCTGTGCCACTCGGCGGGACGAATGCCGAAGCGCATAGCGAAGCGTTCCAGGAATTGCACCGTCAGCGCGATTTCCGGCAGCAGGATCAAAGTTTGCTTGCCTTGCCGCAGCGCCTCGGCGATCGCCTCAAAATAGACTTCGGTCTTGCCCGACCCGGTGACGCCATCGAGCAAATGGGCGGAGAATTTCTTCTCGCGCACCGCATGGCGCAGAATGTCCGCCGCCTGCTGCTGGTCGGGATTGAGTTCGGGCGACGCGAATTCCGGATCGGGGGCGCGGAAGGCGGCGAATTCGGGAAGTTCGGTGGGCTTGAGCGCGCCTGCCTGGATCAGGCCGCGCACCACGGCGGTGGAAACATTGGCGTCTTCCGCCATCCCGGGAACGCTGCGCGCCAGGCCGTCATCCGCCACCGCCAGCACCCGGCGCCTGGGTTCGGACAGCCGCGTGGGAACCGTATCGCCTTTAATATAGGCGATGCGGCGGGTTTCCGGCTCGAACGCGCCACGCGAGCGCAGCGCCATCGCCAAAATCGCGCCCGGCGGATTGAGGGTATAGGCCGCCACCCAATCGATGAAATCGCACAAGGCCGCGGGCAAGCGGGGAAGGCCTTCCAACGGCTCGGCAATCTTGAGCCGGTTGTCGCCCACGGTACCTTCGGGGGCGCCCCACACCACACCCAGGCTTTCGCGGTTGCCGATGGGCGCGGCAACCAGCAGGCCGCGGGCCGCGTTTATGCCGCGAGGCAGTTTGTAGTCGTAGGCCCGGTCAGCGGCAGAGGCAAAAGGATACCGGCCCGTTCCACCGCGGGAATGGGTGTTTCGGCGAACAAACGAGCCCGGTTCAAGATGCGCTCCGCATAGGGTACCATTCGTGCTCCCCAAGGCCGTCCGTCAATAAAAAGGTCACCCAGCCCCATGAAAATTTTCCTCGATACCGCCGATGTGGCGGAAATCCGCGAATATGCCGCCACCGGCCTGGTGGATGGCGTCACCACCAATCCCTCGCTTGCCGCCAAGACCGGGCGCGACTATGGCGAATTCGCTGAAGGAGATTTGTGGCATCGTGTCCGGCTCGGTGAGCGCGGAAGTGCTCTCCACCGATTTCGACGGCATGATGAAAGAGGGCAGGGCGGTTTCGAAGATCGCCAAGAACATCACCGTCAAGGTTCCTTCGACCTGGGATGGGTTGAAAGCCTGCCGCGCATTGTCGAACGATGGCTTGATGGTGAATGTCACGCTGTGCTTTTCGCCGATCCAGGCGATGCTGGCCGCCAAGGCGGGGGCCACTTTCATTTCGCCTTTCATCGGCCGGGTGGACGATGTCGGCGAAGACGGCATGGGCCTGATCCGCGACATCCGCACCATCTATGACAATTACGGTTTCAAGACCGAAATCTTGGCGGCCTCGATCCGCAGCGTCAGCCATGTGCGCGAAGCCGCACTGTCGGGCGCCGATGTCTCCACTATGCCGACCGAGATCTTCAAGAAACTGATGTCAGCCATCCTTTGACCGACAAGGGCCTGGCCGCTTTCATCGCCGACGCCAAGAAGGCCCATGTGACGATCAAGACCTGACGCATGGCGGTGGGGCGTTCGCCGGACGATCTCAGGAAACTCTGGCTTTACTCGCTGCGGCATGAGCGGCGCGCCAGCCCCAACACCTTGCGCGCCTATGGCGACGACGTGTCCCGCTTCCTGGCGTTTCAGCGCGAGCATTTCGGCGGCGCTTTCAATGAGCGTCTGCTGCAGAAACTCGCACCCGCCGACATCCGCGCCTTCATCGCCCAGCGCCGTGGCGAAGGCCTGGGCGCGGGCGGCGTGCAGCGGGCGCTGGCGGCGATCCGCGGCTTCTACAACTTCCTCGCCCGCGAAGGCATCTTGGAGAATGCCGCGCCGCGCGCGGTCCGAACGCCGCGGGTGAAGCGCGGCCTGCCCCGCCCCTTGAGCGAGAAGGATGCCGCGCGCGTGCTTGGAAGAAGCGGGAGAGCATGATGTGGAATGGATGGCGGCGCGCGATGTGGCGCTGCTTACGCTTTTATATGGCGCGGGGCTTCGCATCTCCGAAGCCTTGTCGCTCAAGCGGGGCGATGTGCCGCTGGCCGAGACGCTGACCATCCTGGGCAAAGGCCGCAAAGAACGCGCCGTGCCGGTGCTGCCGGTCTTGCAGGAAGCGGTCGAGGCTTATGCCGCGCGCATTCCATTTGCCGGACGCGCCGTCGGCGCCCCTGTTCCTCTCTCGCCGCGGCAAGCCGATGAGCGCGCGTGAGGCGCAAGCCCTGATGCAGCGGCTCAGGGGGCGGCTGGGCCTGCCCGAACGGGCCACGCCCCATGCGCTCCGCCACTCCTTCGCCACCCATCTGCTCCAGGGGGGCGGGGACCTCAGAAGCGTGCAGGAATTGCTGGGCCACGCGTCGCTTTCCACCACCCAGACCTATACCGCGGTCGATATGCGCGAGTTGATGGCGACGTATGAAAAGGCCCATCCGCGTGGAAAACAGCCTTAAATCGCGGTTCCGGTTGTCATGGCCGCCCCTTTGTTTTAAAGGTCGCGCGCCCCACGGAAAAACGCTACACACGTTTCCATCTGACGGGCCGCCTTAGCTCAGCCGGTAGAGCATCGCATTCGTAATGCGGGGGTCGCGTGTTCGAGTCACGCAGGCGGCACCATTCATCACCGTCATTCCGGGGCACATTCATGGACCGCCGCACTCTGCTTGCTTCGTTGACCAGTGGTGCGGCGATATTGGCGGGTGATGGCCGCTTCGCGTTCGCGCAAAGCCAGGGTGGCCCGGGCCCGCGCAATCTGATCACCGATGTGGCGGGGCTTTCGATTGGCCAGGCCGATGATCCCAAGGTGCGCACCGGCGTTACCGTGATCCTGCCCGATGGCCGCGCCACATGCGCCGCCGATGTGCGCGGCGGCGGTCCCGGCACGCGCGAGACCGACGCGCTCAATTCCTGGAATCTGGTCCACTCGGTGGATGCGGTGGTGCTGTCCGGTGGCTCGGTCTATGGCCTGGCCGCTGCCGATGGCGTGGCGGCATGGCTGGGCGCGCATGATCGCGGCTATGGCATGTCGCAGGCCGCGGGCGTTCCCAAATCGCCCGTCATCCCCGCGGCGATTCTTTATGACCTTGCCAATCGCGGCGACAAGGCCTGGGGCCTCACGCCGCCCTATCGCGATCTGGGACTTCGCGCCGTGCAAAACGCGGGCGCGGATTTCAAGCTGGGCACCGCGGGCGCGGGCTATGGCGCGGAAGCCGGCGCGCTCAAGGGCGGCACCGGCTCGGCCTCCTTTGTCACCAAAGACGGCATCACGGTGGGCGCCATTGTCGCCGTCAATTGCCTGGGTTCTGTGATTGTGCCGAACACGAAAAATTTCTGGGCGGGTTCGTTCGAGATCGGCAATGAATTCGGCGGCCTGGGCGCCAGTGCCAAACGCGTGGTGGGCGAGGATTGGGGCCAGACCAAAGTCAATCCCGGCGCCCGCACCAACACCACCATTGCCTGCATCGCCACCGATGTGGATCTGGATATCGATCAGATGAAGCGAGTGACCATGATGGCGCAGGATGGTCTGGCGCGCGCCATCCGCCCCATCCATTCGCCCTTTGACGGCGATGTGGTGTTCGGGCTTTCCACCGCGAAGCAGAAGATCAAAGGCCCGTCGGCCGATTTCGCGGTGGCGCGGATCGGCTCCATCGCCGCCGATGTGCTGGCGCGCGCCGTGGCGCGGGGCGTCTATGAGGCGACATTGCCGCCCGGCATGGAAGGCAAGACTTGGCATACGCTCTGAGGGCGCGCGCTGTGAAGGCACGCGTCATGAGATGGGCGCGCCGATGATGTCTCCTGCCGCCCGCGTCATCGTCGGCATCGTCATTCCCTTCCTGTCGGTGATTCCGACAGTGCCTCTGCTTAATCATCTTCCCATCGCGCCGTTCGGTATTCCGCTGGGCCTCTTGTGGCTGTTCGTGGCCATTCCGCTGGCCTCGCTTTGTCTTGCCATCTGCTGGTTCGGCCATGACCGTCATCTGCCCGACGAAGACATCAGCGCCGATTACGAGCGAGGCCGCGAGCCATGACGCGCGGCCTTCCTGGCGATCATCGTGCTTTCGCTGGTCCTGGCGGGCTTTTCCAAGCGCGGCCATCTGCGCCAGCGGGCCGAGGATTTCTTTGTCGCCTCGGGTCAGTTCAACACCGTCCTGTTTTTCTTTCTCGCAGTGGGCGAGACCTACAGTATCGGCTCCATCCTGGGGTATCCCGGCGGCGTCTACGCCGGTGGCACCGGCGCCGCGACCTGGTTCCTGGGCTATATCCTGCTCGCTTTTGTGGTGGGCTATTTCCTCAATCCCTTGATCTGGCGTGCGGGCCGCATCCACGGCGCGGTGACCTTGCCCGATCTTTTCCGCCGCCATTTCGACAGCCGGGCCTTGGAACTGGTGGTTGCGACCGCCGGGCTTTTGTTTCTGGTGCCGCTGGGCATGCAGCAATTCCTGGGCCTTCAGATCGTGCTGAAGGTCCTGGGCTGGGGGATTTCTCCCTTGGTATTGACTTCGGCCGCCGGTGTTCTTGCTTTTGCCTATGTCGCCATCTCCGGCATTCGGGCGTCGGCCTATGTCGCGGTGCTGAAGGATATTCTCCTGATCTTGGCGATACTCCTGACCGGCCTGGTGGCGGCGAATCATTGGAGCGATGGCGTTTCGGCGACAGCAAACATGAAACAGATCGTGCCGCCCACGCTCAGGACGGACATATTCTCGATCACCACCATTCTTCTGCAGTGTGTGGGGTTTTGCCTGGTGCCGCAGACCTGCGCCTATGTTTTCACCGCGCGTTCGGCCAAGGCGATCCGCCGCGCCCAGATCACCATGCCGCTCTACATGTTGATGTTTCCCTTTCTCACCCTCGTCGCCTATTTCGCCTTGCGTCATCCCATCGCGCTCGCTTCCGCCAATGACGTGTTTCCCGCGGTGGCGCAGACGCTTCTGCCCGGCCCCATCGTGGGCCTGGTCCTGGCGGGCGCGGCACTTTCGGGCCTGGTTGTCTTGACCGGCATCTGCCTGGCCGTCGGCTCGCTGGTGTCGCGCAATCTGGTGCCGGGCCTGACCGGCGATCAACAGCGCCGATGGTCCAAGCTGGTGATGGCGTTTTATCTTCTGCTCTCCATCGCGGGCGCGGCCACGTCGTCGCAATTGCTGGTGACGATCAACAATTTCTTCTATTTCGGCATCACCCAGTCGCTGCCCGGGATGCTGGGAATTCTTTTCATCCGCCGCATGCGCCCGTCGGCCATCATCGCCGGCATCATCGCCGGAGATGCTATCGCCATCGCGCTCTATGAATTTGCCGTCCCGCTTTATGGCGTGAATGCGGGCTTTGCCGGCCTTCTGGTGAACGCGGCCATCGTGTTTTTTGCACTGCAGTTCTTTCCGGACCGGGAACGAATTCCAATCGCGCGCCACGTCCCTTGAGCCGGGGGAACCCCGCCGATAGGATGCCCGCATGATCAACGAACAGCTCTTTATCGCGGGCCGTTGGCGCGCCGCGAAATCCACCTTGCCCGTTGAAGATCCCTCGACTGGCGAAACCATCGGCACCATGGCCGCGGGCACCGCCGCCGATGTGAATGATGCGGTAGAAGCGGCGCAGAAGGCCTTTTCCGGCGCCTGGGGCGCGCTCACCGCCGTGGAGCGCGGCCGCATCCTGGCGCGCATGGGCAGGATCGTGGAGACCCGCATCGATGCCTTGGCCGAACTGGAAGCCCGCGATGTGGGCAAGCCGATGAAGCAGGCGCGCGGCGATGCCGTGGTGCTGGCGCGGTATCTCGAATTCTATGGCGGCGCGGCCGACAAACTGATGGGCGAGACCATCCCCTTTCTGGCCAACTACACGGTCTATACTTTGCGTGAGCCGCACGGCGTCACCGGCCATATCATTCCCTGGAACTATCCCATGCAGATTGGCGGCCGCTCGGTGGCGGCGGCACTGGCGGCCGGCAATGCGGTGGTGGTAAAGCCCGCGGAAGAAGCCAGCCTCACTTTGCTCGCCCTTGCGCGGATTGCCGAAGAGGCAGGCCTGCCGGCCGGTGCCTTCAATGTGGTGACCGGCACCGGCGAGGAAGCGGGCGCCGCGCTGGCGTCGCATCCAGGCATCCATCATCTCTCCTTCACGGGCTCGACCGAAGTGGGTGGCTTGGTTCAGGCCGCCGCCGGCAGGAATGCCGTGCCGGTCACACTCGAGTTGGGCGGGAAATCGCCGCAAATCGTGTTTGCCGACGCGGATCAAGAAAGGGCCCTACCCGCCCTGGTCAATGCGGGTATCCAGAATGCCGGCCAGACCTGTTCGGCGTCGTCGCGGCTTTTGATTTCAGCGTCCCATATATGACGAACTGACCCGGAAGCTGGGCGATCGCTATCGTGCGCTGCGCGTGGGCGCGGCACGCGACGATCTGGATATTGGTCCCCTGATTTCCGCCTCGCAGAAATCGCGGGTCGAGAAATATATCGCGCGTGGTCGGGCCGACAAACTTCCGGTAATCGGCGGAGGCGCGGTCGCTTCCAACGCGCCGGCCGGGGGCCATTTCGTGGCGCCTGTGCTGTTCGGCAATGTGCCGCCCGATCATGTTCTGGCCCAGGAGGAAATATTCGGACCGGTGCAGGTGGTGATACCGTTCGAGTCCGAGGAAGACGCCATCCGCATTGCCAACGGCACGCCCTATGGATTGGTGTCGGGTGTGTGGACCCGCGATGGCGGCCGCGCCATGCGGCTGGCGCGGGCGCTCAATGCCGGGCAGGTTTTTGTCAACAATTACGGCGCGGCAGGCGGGGTGGAATTGCCCTTCGGCGGGACCGGCCGTTCCGGCCATGGCCGCGAAAAGGGACTCGAAGCACTTCATTCCTTTACCCGGGTGAAAACCGTGGCGACCTTCCATGGCTGAGCGGCTCACCGGCAAAGTCGCGATCGTCACCGGCGGCGCTTCGGGCTTCGGCGAGGGCATCGTGCGCCGCTTCACGCGAGAAGGCGCGCGGGTGGTGATCGCCGATCTCAATGAAGACGCGGCCCGAACGCTGGCAAAGGAAACTGGCGGGCTGGCGGTCCGCGCCGACATCTCGCAGGGCGCCGACGTGAAGAGCCTGGTTCAGGCCGCGCGCGCAAAATGGGGCGACATCGACATTCTGGTGAACAATGCCGGTATCGGCCACAAGCCGCAGCCGCTCGACAGCCTTCCGGAAGAAACCTTCGACCGCATCCTGGCGGTCAATGCCAAATCGGTCTTCCTGACGGCGCGCGAGATCGTGCCCGTCATGAAGACCCGCAAACGCGGCGCGATCCTCAACATTGCCTCCACCGGCGGCGTCAGCCCCAGGCCCAATCTCACCTGGTACAACGCCTCGAAGGGCTGGATGATCACTGCCACCCGCGCCATGGCGGTCGAGCTTGCGCCTTTCGGTATCCGGGTGAACGCGATCAATCCCGTGGCGGGCGAAACCCCGCTGCTCGCCACCTTCATGGGCGAGGACACGCCAGAGATCCGCGCCAAATTCCTGGCCTCGATCCCTATCGGGCGCTTTTCCACGCCGGAAGATATTGCCGCGGCCGCCTGCTTTCTTTGCAGCGATGAAGCGTCCATGATCACCGGTGTCGCTCTGGAGGTCGATGGTGGCCGCTGTATCTGACGACGTCCGTGGCCTGGATGGCGTGCTGCGCAAGATCGAAACGCGCCGCGACGACATTGTCGATTTGGCGCGCGACCTGATCCGCTTTCCCACCATCAATCCGCCGGGCGAAGCCTATCGCCCTTGCGCGGAATTTCTGGGTGAGCGGCTAAAGCGCCGCGGTTTCGAGGTCACCTATGTCCGCGCCGAAGGGGCGCCCGGCGACAACGACAAATATCCCCGCATCAATGTGGTGGGCCGGCGCGAAGGCGCGCGGCCCGGACCTTGCGTGCATTTCAACGGCCATCTCGACGTGGTGCAGACCGGCGCGGATTGGACCATGGATCCCTTCGAAGGCGTGGTGCGGGACGGCAAGCTCTATGGCCGGGGCGCCTGCGACATGAAAGGCGGGATCGCTGCGGCCGTCATCGCCGTGGAGGCGTTGCTGGATTCCGGCATGGAATTGCCAGGCGCGCTGGAAATCTCGGGCACGGTGGATGAGGAATCCGGCGGCTATGGCGGCGTCGCTTATCTGGCGGAACGCGGCTGGTTCTCCAAGCCGCGCGTGGATCATGTGATCATTCCCGAGCCCTTGAATGTGGACCGGGTTTGTATCGGCCATCGCGGCGTCTGGTGGGCGGAAATCGAAACATTGGGCCGCATCGCACATGGCTCGATGCCGTTCCTGGGTGACAGCGCTATCCGGCACATGAGCGCGGTGCTGGAGACATTCGAACGCCAGCTTTATCCGGCCCTCGCGGCCCGGCGTTCCGACATGCCGGTGGTGCCGGATGGAGCGCGGCAATCCACCATGAACATCAATTCCATTCATGGCGGCCAGGCGGAAGGCCATGAGGGCCTGCCCGCACCCTGCGTGGCCGACAGCTGCCGCATCGTGATCGACCGCCGTTTCCTGATCGAGGAATCGCTGGACCAGGTCCAGGGTGAGATGACATCCCTGCTGGACAGCCTTGTGCGCGACCGCGCCGGCTTCCGCTACAAAATGCGTGAGCTGTTCCATGTCCATCCGGTGATGGCGGACCGCAACGGCCCGGTTGCGTCGGCGACGGCAAAAGCGATCCACCAGGTCCTGGGGTGCGAGGCCAAGATTGTCTGTTCGCCCGGCACCTATGACCAGAAGCATGTGGACCGCATCGGCCGGCTCAAGGACTGCATCGCCTATGGTCCCGGCGTGCTCGACCTGGCGCACCAGCCGGATGAGTGGGTGGGCATCGACGACATGGTGGCCTCGGCCAAAGTAATGGCGCTGGCGGCAATGGATCTGATCACCCGCGCCTAAAGAAAAACCCCGCGCTTTCGCAAGGAGTTCTCTCAACATTCCCTGACTTTCTTCCCCGCATGGCGAAGCCATTGGCGGGGGAAGATGCTTTCCGAGGGTTTATCCCGAGGAAGGCAGATGGGGGTTATTACAAATGCGCCTTGAGCGTCACCATCAAGCTTCTGGGCGCCTGGAATTGATATTGATCGGTGCTGGTGGCAATGCTGGTGCCGGTACCACCTTCCGTAATCACGATGGCGGCGCGGCTGTTGGTGAGATTGTCCGCCGAGATCCCGATTTCATAATTGGCGAACACATAGGCGATGCTGCCGCTGAGATCGCCATAGGCGGGCATCTCGTAGGCCTTGATATCGGTCGCATCGTTGTATTGCTGGCCAGTATATTTGTCGATGAGGCTGAACCGCCAGCTGCTGGTTTGGTAAAGAACACCCAAGGCAGCCGTCCAGTAGGGAGCATTCGGCTCCCACTTTCCGCCTTGCGCCACCGAGCGCATCAGCGCGCCATTGGCGAACATGGAAAGGCCGGTCACATCCACGCCCATGATGTTGTCGAAGGCATAGGTACCTTCGCCTTCGATGCCCTCATACGTCGCTCGTCCATTGTTGATGAAGCAGGTGTCGTTCTGGTCGGGCGGGGCGCAGGCCTGGCTGATGTAATTGTTGGCGATCCCGATGTAATAAAGGTCGGCGTCGAACGTGTAGTGATCGGCGTAATAGACCGTGCCCACCTGATAATTGGTGGTGGTTTCCGCTTTGGGGAACGCGGTGGTCTGGGTGCCGGCTTCGAAGGCCGAGATATCCGGCACATAGATGCCCTTGGCATACTCGCCATAGACGCTCCAGTTGGTGTCGAGCCGGTAGTTGACCTGCAGGAACGGCAGGGTATCGGTGGTGGTGAAGGCAGCGACGAAGTCCTGCCCCAGCGCATTATAAGGCGCGCAGGCCAAGTCCACGCCGCAAACATTGCCTTGCTCGACGGGCGCATTCACCGAATGGTCCCAGTGGATGTATTTGACGCCGGGCGTGATCAACAGATCTTCGGTGGGGCGTATGTCCACTTCCGCGAAGGGTTGATACTGGGTCCAGGCGGAATATTCGTCATCCTTGGCGTAGCCGTATCCGGCAACCGGGCTTGAGCCCTTTTTGACGCCGCACGCTGCCGAGGCCTGCGAGGGCGTATCCTGCAGATAAACCGCGGCACCGTTGGCGGCACACTGATTGGCGTCGAAATAATATTTGTAGCGATGCGTGGCCTGGGCTTCATACCAGATGCCGGCGCGAACCTGGCCGGTGATGCCGCCGATATCATAATCGTCGGATACCCGCAGCACGTCACCCCACACGCGATAGGCATTCTGCTTGTCATAGGCGAGCAGGTCGCTGGTGCTGCCGTTGACCGGGTTAAGGTCAGTGGCCTTGTTGCCCGTCAGGACGTCGGCCGAAGAGTAATAGGGAGGGTTGCCGCAAACCGCCGTGCCGTACGCAGCCGGCGAAAAATTGCACCCGGTCTGGATCTGGCTGTTGGGGCTGAAAGTGTGATTTCAGTAGGCATAGGTGTAGCCGGTGTTCTGGATGCTCAATCCGCCGACCGAACCGTCCAGCTTGATATAGTCGAAATCGGTCGACTTGGTCGTGTAGTTGTAAGGGGCATAGGTGGGAAGGCTGGGATTGTTGTACTGAAGGGCAAAACTCTTGCCGTAGATTTGTACTTGCGCGGGGGTAAGGCCGTTATTGTCGTCCAGATGCTCCTTCAGATAGCTGTAGGTGCTGAACAGCGTGATCGTCCAATTGGGCGCAAAGGTATCTTGCACCTTCAATAGCGCGTTGGTCGTGCCCAGATTTTGGAAGCTCAACGCCCCTTGTGATTCCATGTGCTGGATGTTGAACAGGCCCTTGGCCTGTGTGCCGCCCAGATCCACCTCGCCGCTTTGGGCATTGGCATTGACGATCCAGGTATCGAAGCTGCCATAGCTGGCGAAACCTTTCGCCGTGGGGTCGTCGCCCAGTGTTTCCGAAAACAGCTTGATGGTGCCGCCATAGGTGTTGGCGCCCAGATTGCCCGCGTTGCCCGGACCGCGATCCACATTGATCGAGCCGATGGTGCTGGCCGGGAAGTAGGAAATATTGTGATGGGTGGGGCCGTTGGTGTCGCCGAACGGGATGTCGTCATATTGCATGGAGAAATCGCCGTCCGGCAGGCCGCGCAGCGTGTTCTTGGCGCCGCCGTCCGACAGGCCCGGACCATTGGGATCGCCGCCTGTCATCGAAGGCACAATGGACAGAATGGTCACATAGTCCGCCTGGGGCGGCATGAAATTCTCGATATACGAGCGGTTGATGATGGTTTCGGGCTCCATCGTATTCAGCGAGGATTTTGCGGGTGCGGCATCGGTGCTGAACTGGGCGGTACCGGTCACCACCACTGTCTCCAGAGGTTGACCGGTGGAAGGATCATTGGCCACGACCTGCTGCGCGAGGGCGGGGCCCGCGAAAAACACAGCCGCGAGGGCCAGCGCCATGCTGGCGGACGAATTTCTGAGACGGCTGGGAACGTGAGACATATGACACCCCTTTGTTGATCGATCCGACAGGGTGACAACAACCGGCCGCGCGATCGCCATTTTGCGAAAGCCCGTTGGTGCGTGATCAGATGAAATATCCCCGTCGCGGCGACTGGATCGCACAGATGCTTGACGGCTTTATGACACTCGCAAAGGACGCGCCCATGCGGTTGAGCGCCGAGCTCTTCCAATACCGGAAATAGAGAATTGAAAACACAGCAAGAAGCGGCTCGTGGGGACGATCCGCACGATTATAAAAATCGCCAATGATGTTTGGAAATGTTGAGTTCTGGCGTATTTGCTACGGTTTGCGACTTTTGAGCGCCGCCACTTCGCTGGCCGGGACTTCGCTGAGGCTTTTCACAAAGCATGGCCGTGGAATATCGCCCATGCCCTCGCTCACCTTGAGATCGAAATCCAACGGCGAACATATTGTGTCACTTCCGTGAATGTTGAAGATCAGATGCGTGCCGGGAAAAAGACTGCATTCCTGGGTAAAGTCGAGCCGGTAATAGCGGGCGTGATCGGTGCGGATATAAAGCGTCTTGTCGCCGGCGGGCCGCCACCAGCCATCGAACTGGCTATCGGTGAAACAATGTTTCAGCGATGGCGCGCCGAATATGGCGCTGCTCGGCAGCAAGAAACAAATGATTCCCAAACAAGATAGTCCGCGCATGGCACTGCTCGCGCCGAATGGCTGATGCATCCTAATATAGGTACCGGACAATTGCGCGACGCTCTTTTCATAGCGCTTGCTTGCCGCGCTTGCGCAGTCCGGCCCACAGGCTGATTGCGGTCAGGATGTAAAGTGGCCACTGAATCGCGTCATTGACCGCCGCCGGCAACACAAAAGACGCGATGCCGAAGCAGAGGCCCGCCATCAGGGAAAATTGGCGCCAAGGAAAATTGCTCATCACGCGCCGCAAGGACATTGATGCTTCCGTATCATCGTCGTTCGAAGGGGGCGGCGGCAGAAAATATTCGCCTGCCGGGGTTGTTTCATGATGCGGCTTAGCGGCTGCGGCCTGCGCCGCGGCGCGCCTCCCGAAAGTCTGGCGATGGTCCATCGATCGCGTCCAAGACATCTCCGCGACGATGGCATATCAGGCTTGCTGCCACCTTAAATCGGTGCGCGGGATTTGAGCCAAACCGGGAAAACCCAGGTGCCAAGCGCACGGGAGGGGGTGTGGTAGGAGGCTTGAATATCCGTCTATAGTGATGCGCTTGGGGGTGGCCAAAATGCCATTCCGCATAGGGAAGATGATCTTTTCAGGAGGGGACTAATGCATAAGACAAGTCTGATCGCGGGGGCGGCTTTGCTCGCCCTGTCGGGTACGGCTGTTGCACAGCAAGACGTGGCGACCGACATCACCAATGCCCAAATCCAGAAGGTTCTTAAGGACCAGCCCAAGGCCACCGACCACACGCTGCGGGTGCTCGACATGGGAAGTTATCAAATGTCGGTAGCGGTGGTGTACCGCGGCCCCACCAATAGGCCGGCAGGCGCTGGCAGAGCCGGTCCTCCTCCTGGCGCCGCGCCGGCGACGCCTTGCGGGGTAACCGTCCTCCCGGCCGGATCCAAGCCGGCGGCGGCAGGTGGCATTTCGCATGACGATACGGTGGAGACCTATATCGTGATTTCGGGCTCGGGCACGCTGGTCACCGGCGGCCAAATCATGAACGGACGGCGCTCCGGTCCCGATAGCGAAGTCACCAAGATTCTTAACGGTCCGTCTTGCAGCGGCCAAATCGTGGGGAATTATGTCGCCCGCAAGCTGAATGTCGGCGATATCTCAGTAATTCCCGCGGGGTTGCCACATGGTTGGACCGACATCACCGACCACGTCACCTATCTCAGCGTGCGCCCCGACCCCAAGAAGGTTCTGGAGCATGGCTACGTCAATCCGGCACTCAAGTAAGCCGCAAAACCACCCCGCGAGATAAAACACAACAGGCACCGGATCGCATCCGGTGCCTGTCCGCTTTTGGCGCCAGTGGCCAGGCGCTTTCGAAGGCATCCCTACTTGGGCTTGTCTTGCGTGAACAGGATCTTGGCCTCTTCCTTCGCATCGGTCGAAAGCGGAATCTTGCCGGAAGGCACGCCATTCTGGTTCAGGATGAAGGCGGCCATCTCCACGGCGGTGACGGGGTCCATGTCGCTGCGATTGTCGTTGGGCCTGGTATGGATGTGGCGCACCAGGTCGGCCATGGTCTGGCCGTCCCATTCCACCATGAAGCCCGGGCCGGCCACCGCGGGGAAGCCTTGGCCCGGATCGCCCTCCAGGTGCTCGCCATGGCAATCCCCACAGGCGGCGGCATAGAATTTCTGGCCTTGCGCTGCCTGCTGGTCGGAATAAACGCCGGCCCAGATATTGGTGGTGGTGGCAGTACCGTAGACGCTAGCGGCATCGTTTTGCGCCAGCGCGGGCGCAGCCGCCACGGCCAGGGCCGTTAAAACCAGCGAAAATCTCGACATGCCGAACGCTCCCTTCCCGCCGGTTTCTAAGGTCCAGCGGAATTTTTTTGATAGCGCCACAAAAACTCGCGCAAGGGAAGCGCCCCTCTTTGCCGATCCGTTCCCTTCATGCGCGCGTAGCCGCGCCGGGCAATGCCATTTCACCTTTTCTGGACAGGGCTGGACGATTCGATAAAGTTCGCGACCCTGAGAAAGCCATGGCGAATCGCACCCAGACCCACCGGGCATTCACTTCCGCCGCGCTTGCGTTTTTTCTGGCCGCCGCGCGGGCTGAGGCCCAATCCGCCCATTACAAGGATGGCGAATTCACCGGCGATCCGGTCGAGATCCTTTGGGGCACTGTCCAGGTCAAGGCCGTGATCCAGAGCGGGAAGATTGCCGATGTGCAATTCCTGCAGATGCCCTTCGACCGCACCCGATCGGTGGAGATCACCGACCTGGCTGAGCCGCTGCTTAAAAGCGAAGCCATCAAGGAGCAGAGCGCCCAGGTCGATCTGGTAACGTCGGCCACCATGACCAGCCTCGGCTTCCGCCAGACCCTCAATTCGGCCCTGGCCAAGGCAAAAAAATAGCCTTTGCTGCGGCGCCGTCCCGCTACCAGACCTCGACGCGCGAAGAAATAAGCGCGCGGATATTCGTCGCGATCGATCTTATCCCGCGTTCAGGGCGGATAAGGCCCATTGGGCGGCGGCGGGTAGTCCCCCGGCGGCGGCGGCGGAGGCGGCGGATAATTGCCCGGCGGCGGTGGGGGCGGCGCGTAATATTCGGGAGGCGGTGGCGGCCCATAGCCGCCATTCATGCAGGCATAATAGGTCTCGGAATAGCGCCGCTGAACATCTGCCGCAGCCTGATTGGCATTGGCCGAGCCCACGGCCGAGCCGGCCACTGCGCCAACGCCGGCGCCGATCACAGCGCCTGTGCCGGCATGGCGGCCGCCCAGGATCGCACCCAAGGCCGCGCCGCCCAGAAGACCGCCAACGGTGCCGTTTGTCTGGGCGCGATTGGCGGCCTCACCCGGCGTGACATAGCCGGTGCTGGCGGCGGCGCTTTGACGGCAATACATGTCGCGCGACGCCGCATCTTGTGGCGGCGGCGGAGGATAGGGTTGGGCGATCGCCGCAGCCGTGCTGAAAAGCAACAGCCCGAGGCTTATCAACGAAACGGAACGGGACATCTTCCTGAACTCCATAACCCTCCCTTATGCCATAACGCACGGAGGGGCCCCGTGGCCACAGCGCGAAACCGCCATCGCCAAGCTGGGCTTGAATAATGCCGGTTTTGCGGCAAGACGAAGTCAAACGCTTAAGGAAAAGAAATCCGGCGCATGTCCCAGACCAGCGATGAAACCGAAACCGACCTCGGCGCCCGTGTGCGCCTCCATGATTTGTCCATCCTTTCGGACAATCACTATGTGTTGCGCAACGCCGCATTCGATTTTCGCAGGCGGGACGGGAGCTGGCAGCGCCAGGCGCGGGAATCCTATGATATCGGCGACGGCGCCGCGGTTTTGCCCATAGACCGGGCGCGCTCACGCGTGCTCCTGATCCGTCAATTCCGCTGGCCGGCGTTCGAAAATGGTTATTCCCACCTTCTGATCGAGGCGATAGCCGGCAAGCTCGATGGCGACGATCCCGAGCGCTGCGCCATCAAGGAAGCGATGGAGGAAGCGGGCGTCGAGATCCGCAATCCCCGCCGCATCTTTCATTGCTTCATGAGCCCGGGCGCGGTGAAGGAAAGATTGAGCCTGTTCGTGGCCGATTATGATTCGACCGCGCCGCGCGCGGGCGGCGGCGGCCAAGCGCGTGAAGGCGAAGACATCGAAATCGCCGAATTGCCGCTTACGACGGCGCTCGAGATGGCGGCGCAAGGCGAGATCATCGACGCCAAGACCATCATGCTTCTGCAATGACTGGCGCTGAATCCCGCCTAGTGGTCCATTTCAAGTCAAGGTGGATTTGTACAGCGCTTCAAGCTTGCCCCAGGCCTGCTCGGCATCCGGCTTGCTGTAGATCGGCTTGCCATTCTGCTGCGGCATGTCGCGCACGCACCAGCCATGGATAGTCCCCGGATACACCACAACCTCGGCCGGCACATGCGCCGCGGCGAAAGCTTCTTTCAGCTTGTCCTTGGCGTCCGGCTGGCGGGTGTCGTCGCTGGCAGCGATGGCGATATACATGCGCGCCTTAAATTTGGGGATCAGCAGATGCGGGCTGTCGGGCTTGTCGGTGACCAGGCCGCCGCCATGGAACGTCGCACCCGCGCCCACGCGGTCGGCCATCGCCGCCGCGGTCTTGAACACCAGCGGTCCGCCCATGCAATAGCCCTGGGTGCCGATCTTCTTTCCGGTATCGACTTCTTTTTGCCCATCGAGAAAACCGATATAGGCAGTGGCATCGCGCTCAATCGCGCCAGGCTGGTTGATCGGCCCTGTCCAAGTGTCCATCTTGGCGCGGAAGGCGGGATCATTGAAGTCCGCCTTGCTGGCGTCCTCCATCACCGGCGCCTTCTGAGTGCGATAAAAGGGATTGGGCACCAGCACGGCATAGCCTTCGGCGGCAAGCCGCTTGCCCAGATCGCGGAAGGTGGGGCGCAAGCCGAAGATATCCGTCCAGATCACGACCCCGGGGTGTTTTCCAGTGGTGGGACGGATGAAGGCGGCATCGCACGTCCCGTCCGGTGTCTTGATCGTCACGTCGCTTTCGGTCACCGCCAACGCGGCGGCGGGCGTCGCGGTCGCGCTCAAACCGGCGACCACCGACAAAGCCGTGAAATCCCGCCGCGATACTTTGCCGTCGAGATCTTTCTCAAGGTCCTTGTTCATGGCGTCCCCTCCCAAAAATGGCGCGCGAGCCTAACCTATCGGCGCATGGGGTTCCAGATTGGACTGGAGCGCCGTATGCCACCGGCTTAAGCTCGATTCACGCTCTATGGGATCGTCCATGATGTTGCGGTGGGCCGGACTTTTGCTGGCGGGCCTGATGCTTTGTGGCTGCGTCGGGATCGGGCGCGATGTGTCCAAGGCCAAGACGGATCTCGGCCAGGTGCGCACCGAGCAGCAGGAACGGGACGATTACGCCACCTGTGTGGCGCAAGGTGCGCTGCCGGGTTCGGTCCAGAATCTTCAATGCCGGCTGGACTTGGCCAAAAAAGAGCAGCAGCCGGCGAAGGCGGCCGCCAAACCTCAATAGTTTACGCCGCCTCTTCCAGTTCCAGGAGATTCCCGGGTCCGGCCTTACCGTCATGGTCATCACCGGATGCGGATCGGGCAGGCTGGGTTTGATGTGGAAGCGCGCCATCAGCGTGGCAAGAATGATCTGCGCCTGCATCATGGCGAAGTCGGCGCCCACGCACACGCGCGGGCCCGCGCCGAAGGGAAGATATTGGTATTTGTCGCGCTTGGGCCCCGCGACCGGATCGAAACGGTCGGGATCGAATTCATCGGGTTTTTCCCACCACATCTGATGGCGATGCAGCGCCCAGATGGGAAGAAACACGGTGTCGTTGGGACGCATCTGGCGTCCGCACAATTGATCGTCCTTGACCACGGTGCGAGCCAAAAGGCCCACCGGCGGATAAAGCCGCATCGCTTCTTCCAGCACCTGTTTGATGAAAGGCATTGCGGCCAAATCATCGGCGCGGGCGGCGCGGCCCTGCAGCCGGGCTCGCGCCTCCTGCCGCGCCCGTTCCTGGTATTCCGGCATGTTGGCGAGCAGATAGAGCGACCAGGATATCGCCAAGGCGGTGGTCTCGTGACCGGCGACGATGAAGAACTGTATATTGTGGATCAGGTCTTGCGGGCTCATGCGATGGCCGGTCTCGGGATCTTCCGCCGCCAGCATATGATCCAGAAGATCGTCGGCCTTGCCCGTGCTTTCTCTGCGCCGCGCTTCGATGGCAGTGGCCACCATGCCGTGCATGGTCCTGACCGAGGAGCCCGCCAAAAGTTCGCCAGGTCTGGGGAACCACTCGGGGAAGCCCAGGAAATCCAGCAGCGAGGCGCGTCCTGCCGTCTGGAAATAATGGGTGATGGCGTGGCTGAACGTCTTGCTGTCGAAATGATCGCGCCCCGACAACGCCACGTCGCAAATCACATCGAAGGTCGCGGTCAGCATCGCCGAAACCAGCTCGGCCCGGCCCCCTGCCTGGGCCAACCGGTCGCCGGTGCGCTCGGCGGTCGCGGTCATGGCGGGCGCCAGCGCCACCACGTTGCGGTGGGTGAAGACCGGCGCCACTGCCTGGCGCTGCCATTTCCATTCGGGGCCATCGGCATTGAACAGGCTTTCGCCAATGGCGGGCCTCAGCATCCGCCGCATGATTTCCGATTTGGGATAATTGGCCAGATTGTCCAGCATCACCCGCTTCAGGCCTGCCGGATCGGCCAGCATGTGCCAGCGGATCAGCATGTCGCCCGAGACGATGGGCTGGCGATAAGCCAGGCCCGGAATGATCTCCAGCACATTGCGCCTTGCGATGAAGGCGGTCTCGACACGGCTCAGCCGGCGCCGGTGTATGGGGGCGCCGACAGGAATGAACGCGCCGTTCGACTGGAACTCCATCATGCCGGTCCGATCAAGGTATCGTGGGCCATTCCTGCGCCGCCGGAACACAGCTTGGGGGCGCCATTTTGACCGGCCTATAGCCATTGGCGATCACCCGCATCGTTTCCGACAAGAGCTGGTCGAAACTCACAGCCGTCAGCCTTCCGCCCAGATGCAGGACGAGCACGCCGTGCAACGCCGCCCACATCACCCGGGCAATGAGATCGGCATCGCCTTCCAGCACACCCAATTCGACCAGCATATGGACATGTTCACGCATCAGCGCGCGGGCGCGGCGTTCCTGGAACTCCAATTCGGGTATGGTTTCGTCCGAAGGCTGGGAAAGATCGAACATCAGCCGGTAATTGGTCTCTTCCTCCAGGGCGAAACGGACATAGGCGCGGCCGATGGCGGCGCTTTTTTCCACTTGCTCGCCTTGGCTGTCATGGGCGGCTTGCAGCTCGTCGGCGAAGCGCCGGAACGCTCGCGCCCGCACCACGGCAAAAATCTCGTTCTTGTCCTTGAAATAACGATATGGGGTCATGGCGCTCACCCCCAACCGGCTTGCCAGCTCGCGCATATTGAAATCCGCGGGTCCGCGCTCGACGAACAGGCGCGCGGCGGTCTCGCACAGGCGCTCGCGGAAATCGGCGACGTCCGCCTCGGTCAGATTGCGGGCCATTGTCTCCTCGTCGGTGCTCCCCGCCGATATCTTTTCCCGGATTTGCGACGAGAAGCTAGCGGGCCTCTAGCTCGCATGCGCAATATGGCAAAACTTTCTTTCCTGACATAATTGGGCAAGATACGGACGGAAACGCACCAAAGCGCGCCGGCAAAATGAACAATCAGGAGGGGACGAGAATGAGGCTTGACCGGTTTCTGCTCACTTCAATCTTGCTATTGGGAAGCGCGGCGTTGGCTTGGGCGGGCAATGCGCCCAATTCGCAGCCCAATCCCTACCGCACCATCCGCGACTTCTTTCAAATGCCGCCGGGCCGCACCATGGGCTCGAGCAATTCCGTGGCGGTGGACCATCAAGGCCATGTCTGGGTGGTGGATCGTTGCGGCGCCAATGACTGCGCAAATTCCAAGCTCGATCCGGTGATGGAGTTCGACGCCAAGGGCCGTTTCCTCAAATCCTTCGGCGCGGGGAAATTCCTGTTCCCGCACGGCATGACCATCGACAAGGACGATCACATCTGGATCGCCGACGGTCATGTGGGAAACGGTATCGGCGATGACGTGCTAGAATTCGACCAGAACGGCAAAGTGCTGCGCACCTTGGGCAAGCCCGGCGTGCCGGGCGATGGCCACGACACCTTCCATGAACCCAACGCGGTCTTGATCGCCCCCAATGGCGATATTTTCGTGGCCGACGGCCATGAACCAGGTCCCGGACATAATGCACGGGTGGTGAAGCTCGATCCAAACGGCAAATTCATTCTGCAATGGGGCAGTCATGGCACGGGTCCCGGCCAATTCGAGATGCCGCATGCACTGGCGATGGATTCGCAAGGGCGGCTGTTTGTCGCCGACCGCGGCAACAACCGGGTGCAGATCTTCGACCAGAACGGCAAATTCATCGCCCAATGGTCCCAGTTCAGCCGGCCCAGCGGAATTTATATCGACGCCAATGACGTTCTCTACGTCACCGATTCCGAATCCATCGACAAAAAGGGTTATGGCTACAATCCCAAATTCCAGCGCGGCATGCGGATCGGCAGCGCCAAGACCGGCCAAGTCGACTACTTCATCCCCGATCCCGACATGGGTCACGCCGATCCCGACACCAGCGCCGCCGAAGGCGTGTGGGTGGATCCCAATGGCGTGATCTATGGCGCGGAAGTGGGCCCGAAGGCTGTTATTCGGTATGTGAAAAAATAAGCGCTGCTAACGGGCAGCGCTTGCGCGAAAAAGACAGAGGGGGTTATGCAGTAAGTATCTTCTTGTGCAGCCGGCTGATGGCATCCAGTCCTGACAGCACCGCGCCTTCCTGCCATGCCGGCAGGCGCGAGCAATGTTCGCCCGCCAGCACGATGCGTCCGTCGATGGCGCACATCTTCTCGTAGTTCTTGGCGCGGTTCTCGTCGCTCCAGCGGCCCGAGCAGCCCAAGGTCCAGGGCACGCGGTGCCACGCCACGCCGACACCGCTTTTGAACTCCTTGGGATATTGCGGATGAATCCTGGCGCCTTGCGCCAGCGCCGCCTTGATCTGATCCTGCGCCGACAGGGCGGAGAAATTATAGGTCGCGGGACTGTCGCCGAAAATATAACCGCCCAACAGCACGCCGCCACCCTGCCGGTGATAATCGTTCGAGGGATAGCTGATATTGGCGATCGGCTGGTCGGTATAGGTGATGCCGCCATAGATATCGTCATCTTCCTCCCAGAAGCGGCGTTTGAATTCCAGTCCCACTTTGAAAGCGGAATCGTAGGAAATCGAATCGATGGCATTGCGCATCGGCGCGCCCACTTGCATCGGGATCTGGCTCAGGATCGAGGCCGGGATGGTGCAGACGCACCAATCGGCATGCGCGGTCTGCGACGCGCCGCCTTTTTTGGAATCGACATAGGTCGCGGTGACGCCTTTGCCGTCCTGTTTGATGTCGATGACTTTGCAATTGTACTTGATCAGATTGCCCAGCGCGCTGCCGAAGGCCTTGCCGATCATGCCCATGCCGCCTGTGGCCTGGAACAGCGGCGTCTGGAATTCATAGATTTTTCCCGCGATGACCGAGAACCACATGCCCGAGCCGAACAGCTCTTTCATCGGCAAGGGATCGGAATCGACCGGCTTGGGGCTCAAGCCACCGCCCGGCTCGACCGCGAAGCCCCGCATGCTGCTGGCGGCCTCGCTCTTCTTATATTCGTAATTCTTGTCCAGCGCGCCCCAGAAGCGCAGCACCTGAAGAAGGCCATCCTTCTCATCCTTGGTGATGGCGCCGTCGAGCTTGTCCTGGGATGTGGCCTTGGCCAGAAGCTCGCCCACATGGCCGTCGAAATCCGCGGCGATCTGGCGATAACGCTGGGGCTTGCCGTTGAATGCCTTGGTCGAATGAACATAGGCGTTGTAGTTCACCATCACGAAGGAATCGAGCGGCACATTGAGCGTTTTGCAGTAATAAAGCAGGCCGCGATGATGATAGGGAATGCGCCAGGGGCCGGGATTGAAATAAAGGCCTTTGTCGAATTCGATATGCTGGGTGACGCCGCCCAATTCGGTATAGCTGTCGCCGCCATAGAGCGACCAATTCCGTCCGCCCGGCCGGTCGTTATATTCCAGCATCTGCACCTTGTAGCCGGCCTTGCGCAATTCATAGGCCGCGGTCATGCCCGCCAGGCCCGCGCCGAGGACAAGCACCGAAGCGCCCTTCACGTCGCCCGACAATTTGATCGGGCCGTCGAAATCCGAAGTGCCGGCATAGCCCATGGCCACCATGGTTTCGTACATCACGGCGCTGCCGGCGGTGGTGCCGATCAATTTCAACAGTGCGCGCCGCGACACGGCGCGGGGGTCTTGGTCCATCTGCTGCACGATTCTCTCCTTGGCGATCGCGCGATACTAAGCTGCGGCCGCGCCGTTGGTTCAAGCTGCGGCGCTTTCACGCAACTGCGTCGCGCGCGATTCAACCTTCAAAATCTGCGAATAATGCCAATAGCTTATTGGATTATTGGCATTGCAAAAAAAACCTTACCTCATCGGAGCGAAATGGTGCGCCGCGGCATCGCGTTTGTTTTCTTTACAGCCCCGTCATTCACGACGAAATTGCCGCCAACGGAGCTCGCGCGCGGGCTCGCGACATCGAAGAACGCAAAACAATTCATCCAAGGGGGATGCATGTCACAGGGCAAAAAGAAACTCGCGGTCGGCGCAGGCTTGATGGCCATGCTGCTGGCCGGATCGGCGTTCGCGCAGACGGGCGGCCAGAATGTCGATTGGCCGGTCTATCTGGGCGACATCAACGGCAGCAAATACAAGCCGCTGGATCAGATCAACGCGTCGAACTTCTCCAATCTGGAAGTGGCATGGCGCTTCAAAACCGACAACGTCGGTAATCGTCCGGAATTCAAGCTGGAAGGCACGCCGCTGGAAGTGAACGGCGTGGTCTACGCCACGGCGGGCTCACGCCGCGGTGTCATCGCGCTGGATGCGGTAACAGGCGAACTCCTCTGGGTGCATGGCGAGAAGGAAGGCGCGCGCGGCGCCGCTGCGCCACGGCAATTGTCGGGCCGCGGCCCGGTCTATTGGAGCGACGGCAGGGAAGCGCGGATTCTCTATGTCACGCCGGGTTATCAGCTGATCTGCCTGGACGCCAAGACCGGCCAGCGTGTGGCCAACTTCGGCAATAACGGCGCGGTCGATCTGAAGGCTGACGACGACCAGAAGATTTCACCCGATCTCACCACCGGCGAAATCGGCTGGCAGTCGGCGCCCACCGTTGTTGGCGACGAAGTCCTGGTGGGCTCCGCTTTCCGGGAAGGCTTCACCCCCACCAGCTACAAGAACAACAAGGGTTCGGCGCGCGCCTATGATGTGCGCACCGGCAAGAAGATCTGGGAATTCCACACCATCCCGCAAAAGGGCGAACCCGGTGCGGAGACGTGGCTCGATAATTCCAACGAATATACCGGCAACACGGGCGTATGGACCGAGATGACGGCCGATCCCGTCGCCGGTCTTGCCTATCTTCCCGTCGAGCAGCCCACGTCGGATTTCTATGGCGGCAAGCGTCCCGGCAACGGCCTTTATGGCGACAGCCTGGTTGCGGTCGATCTCAAGACCGGCAAGCTGAAATGGTATTTCCAGCTCATCCATCATGAGATCTGGGACTATGACATGTCGTCGGCGCCGCTGCTGATGGATATCAACGTCAATGGCAAGCCGATCAAGGCTGTGGCTAGCCCCACCAAGATGGGCATGCTTTATGTGTTCGACCGCATTACCGGAAAGCCGGTGTGGCCGATCCCGGAGCGCAAAGTCGAGAAGGGCACGGCGCCGGGCGAATGGTATGCGCCCACCCAGCCCATCCCCACCA
The DNA here is from genome assembly GCA_963765095.1 of uncultured Alphaproteobacteria bacterium. Lineage (GTDB taxonomy): Bacteria > Pseudomonadota > Alphaproteobacteria > Micropepsales > Micropepsaceae > Rhizomicrobium. Next base: position 93,344 of record CAVXUV010000016.1, on the reverse strand, counting down.
AGCCCGCCGCTTACACCAGGACGGGAGTGAGCAAGGATGATCTGATCGACTTCACGCCCGCCATGCATGCCGAGGCGTTGGAGGTGATCAAGAAATACAAGATCGGCCCCATCTACACGCCGCCGGTTGTGTCCAATCCCGACGGTCCCATCGCCACCATCATGGTGGGCGCCGCCAATGGCGGCACCAACTGGCCGGGTGGGTCCTTCAATCCCGAGAACCACACCGCTTACATCTATGGCTGCAATGACTGCATGTCCTTGACGGCTCTTGTACCCCCGCCTCCGGGCATGACGGATCTTCCCTATGTGGAAGGCCTGGCCGGTCAGCGCATCGTCATGGTCAATGCCGCGGGCGCGGATGCGGGCGCCGATGCCGCGCCCGCAGCCAAGCGGCCGCCACGTCCGGCAGCTGGCGGCGGCGGTGGTGGCGGGTTCCGCACCGTCAGTGTCCAGGGCTTGCCGCTGCTCAAGCCGCCCTACGCCACCATCAGCGCGATCAACCTGGATAAGGGTGACATCGTCTGGCAGGTGGCGCATGGCGACACACCCGATGCCATCCGCAACAATCCGGCGCTCAAGGGGATCAACGTACCCCGGACCGGTCAGGCGGGCTTCAATATCGGCACGCTGTTGACCAAGACTCTGGTGATCGCGGGTGACGGTCAGGTCACCACCACGCCCGAGCATCCGCGCGGCGCGCCGCTCCGCGCCTATGACCAGGCGACCGGCAAGGAAGTGGGCAATGTGCTGATGCCTGCGGCGCAGTCCGGTTCGCCCATGACCTATATGGTCAATGGCAAGCAATACATCATCGTCGCAGTCTCGGGCGGCGATTATTCCGGCGAGTACATTTGTTACACGCTGCCGGATAATGGCTAACCCCTCCGGCCTTCGCACCTGATTGGTGCTACGGCCACCTCCCCTTTCAGGCGCTTCGCGCCAAGGGGGAGGAGGGGCAAGAAATAAAAGCCGATGGAAACGGCCCCCTCGTCGGGGCCGTTTTCTTTTTGCCACACTGGAACGGGGGCCGGCGGCTCCTTATTTCAGGTCACGTCTTCTCAAAGGAGCATCCCATGGCGAGTGCGGCGAAATCAGGCAAATTCTCGATCGGCGGCAAGGTGAATGTGCATCGCCTTGGTTTTGGCGCCATGCGGATTACCGGGGAAGGCATCTGGGGCCCGCCCAAGGATCGTGCCGAAGCGCTGGCCACCCTCAAGCGGCTTCCCGCGCTTGAGGTGAATTTCATCGACACCGCCGACGCCTATGGCCCCGAAATTTCCGAGAATCTCATTTGCGAGGCGCTCTACCCTTATAAAGGCCTTTTGATCGCCACCAAGGGCGGCCTGACACGCTCCGGTCCCCAGCAATGGCAGACCAAGGGCGACCCCGATTATCTGATCAATGCCGCCAAGCGAAGCCGCGAGCGGCTCAAGGTCGAAACGATTGCCCTTTGGCAACTGCATCGCATCGATCCCCAAGTGCCGAGGGGCGAGCAGTTCGCCGCCATCAAGCAACTGTTGAGCGAAGGCGTGATTGCCCAGGCGGGCTTGAGCGAAGTCTCGGTGGAAGAGATCGAGGCGGCGCGCAAAGTCTTTCCCGTCGCCACCGTGCAGAACCAATATAATCTGGTGACGCGCGGCAGCGAGGATGTGCTTGACCATTGCGAGAAGCACGGCATCGGTTTCATTCCTTGGTTTCCGCTGGCAGCGGGCGATCTGGCCAAGCCAGGTTCATTGCTGGATGGCATCGCCAAGAAGCACAATGCCAAGCCCGCACAGATCGCGCTTGCCTGGGTGTTGAAACGCAGCCCGGTGATGCTACCCATCCCCGGCACCGGCAAAGTCAAACATCTGGAAGAGAATGTCGCCGCCGCAGACATTGTCTTGAGCGATGAGGATTTCCGCGCCCTCGACAAGGAAGCAAGGCGCGCGAAGGCCTAAGCGCGCGTTTCTTCCAGGCTTTCCGGATCGGACAGCAGTGCCATCCAATCCTGACGGGTGAATGCGCCGGTGTCGCGTCGCCGCGCCGCCTGGGCCAATGCCGCCAGTTGCGTGCGGGGCATTTCCAGCACCGGTGGTCCCTCTTTCAACAGCCTGAGATGCAGGGCCATCACCGATGGGTCGTCGAAGACCAGCTGGCGATAGTCGGAGGCGTGGCCAAGCCCTTCGCGCCGCGCCAGCAATTGATGGGCATGCTTGAGCACGGGGATCATCATGGTTTCACTGGGCGACAAGAACGTCCCGGCGCGCGCCAATGCTTCGCCCAATCTCAGGCTGGAGGTGATCTCGACCACGGGGATGGCCAGGACCATTCCCAACAGCAGCGGCACGAACCAGGGAAGGCTCTCGGGCGCATAACGATAGAGCGCCGCCCCGGCCAAAATTCCGATCAAGGTATGCGGCCAATAATTCTTCACCACAAACCAGAACGGCAACGCGCGGTCGCTGCGGATCTGCGTCGTCCATCCCGTGGCGCGGCCCACCAGGATGTTCAGCAGGAACCAGCTGTGGGACAGCATCGCCACCGGCGCGAACAAGGTGGCGAAAACGCTTTCCAGCAAGACCGAGCGCACGATGCTGAGAACGCCGCCATGCGCTGCCACTGCGGCCGGATTGGTGAGCAGCACGACGAGCGCCAGGAGCTTGGGCGCGTAGAGCAGCACCAGCGTGGCGACAGTGAGCTGCAGCAGCGGTGTTTCCTGGGACACCCACAGCGCCAATTCGGGCTGACGCCCGACATAGGCGAAGGGGGCGATGCCCGACGGCAGGAACATCTCCAAGGCAGAGACAATCAGAAGCAACAACCACAGGGGCGACGCCAGATAGGACATGATGCCCAGCGCCATGTGCAGCCGTGACGGCAGTTTCAATCCCTGAGCGAGGATGACGCGGGCATGCTGCAGATTGCCTTGGGCCCAGCGCCGGTCGCGCTTGAGATGATCGAAGATGGTGGGCGGCGGCTCTTCATAGCTTCCACCTAGATCCGGTGCCATCCAGACCTGCCAACCCGCCCTCAGCAAAAGCGCGGCTTCCACGAAGTCGTGGCTCATGATCTCGCCGCCGAATGGCGCGCGGCCGGGCAATTTCGGAAGGCCGCTGCTCGATTGGAAGGCGCGCACGCGGATAATGGCGTTGTGGCCCCAGTAATTACCGTCCGCGCCTTGCAGCCAACAGAGGCCCGCATTGTAAGTGGGTCCATAGGCGCTGGAGGCGAATTGCTGGATGCGGGCAAACAGCGTGGCGCGCCCCACCAGCATCGCCGGAGCTTGGATCAATGCGGCTTTGGGATTGGCGTCCATCAGTCCGACAAGGGCAGCCAGGGTCTCGCCGCTCATCAGGCTGTCGGCGTCAAGCACCACCATATAGTCGTAGGCCGAGCCCCAGTTCTCGCAAAAGTCCTGGATGTTGCCGCTCTTGCGTCCAATATTCTTGTGGCGATGGCGATAGAAGACCCGCGCCGCAGGGTCGAGACTCTGGCGCAGGCGCTGCCATTCCACTTCTTCCGCCACCCAGTTGGCCGGATCGGTGGAGTCGCTGAGGATGAAAAAATCGAAACCCGTCGCGCCGGTCGAAGCAAGGGAATCAAACATCGCCTGCACCCCGGAAAAGACCCGGCCCACATTTTCGTTATAGACCGGCATCAGGATGGCAGTGCGGGAGGATGAGGGCTCGCGGCTCTCCGCCAGCGGCATCAGCCTGGCGCCGGTCAGGCGGGCGAAAGCGCCGAATACCCCCAACCAGAACGAAACGGTAATCCAGCAGAACAGGACCCCGAAAAGGATCAGGAACAGAAATTCCAGCGCGTCAATGCCGTCGACGCGCAACACCTGGTAAAGCTTGAAGACTGCGCCAGCAGTCGAAAGGACAACCAGAAATAGAAATAGCCATCGCCGGACAGCGATGTCAGACACGGTGCTTGGTGGTCACGGTCTGGGAAAGTGCGGGGAGAGTCTCGGTCATCAGCCATTCATACCCGGCGGCGACCAGGCGCGGCAATGTCCAGGGGACCAGGGGCTGCTCCGGCATGGTTGAAAAACTGCGCGGAGGCACGCTGGCGGCAAGAACCTCGCCCTGCAAGAGAAATCCGTCGCGATCCATAAACGCTCAGCCCTTCAAAATCCTGTAGGACTTGAAGGTGGGAGAACATTACGGCGAAATCATGGATCGGGTGGGGAGAATTCGCGGTCCCCGAAAGCGCGGTCCTAAGTCGGGAGAGACGATTGCCCCAACTTTTCCACCTTTAACCCCTATGGCGCGTTCCTCCGGAGCCTGATTCCATGACCTATCCCGACCGACGCACCTTGATTGCCGGCCTTGCCGCCCTCGGCTTGGCACCCGCCCTGCCAGGACAGGCCCAAACGGCACCCGGCCTCAAATTGGGGCCGCCGCACGCTTTTAGCTTTGAAGCCTTGCGCGAACGCGCCAAGAAACTCGCCGCCAGCCCCTATCAGGCGGCCGAGCCCCCGGCCAAAGCGATCATTCAGGCGGTCGATTTCGACAAGGTTCAGAAAATCCGATTTCGCCCGGAAGATACGCTTTGGCGGGGCGTGCCCGGCACCGAGCCCATCGCCTTTTTCCATCTCAACAAATATTCGGGCGACCCTGTCGATATTTTTGCTCTCCAGGCCGGGCAAAACGGCAAAGAAATGGCCCGCCAGATCATCTATTCCTCAGATTATTTCGACTACAGCACCTCCGGCCTGGACCCCAAGGCTTTGGCCAAGCTGGGTTTCGCCGGTTTCCGGGTGATGGAAAGTCAGACTTCGCTGGTGGACTGGCTGGCGTTCCAGGGCGCCAGTTATTTCCGCTCTGCCGGTCAGGATGGGCAATATGGTGCCTCCGCCCGGGGCATCGCGGTCAACACTGCCCTGCAGACGGCCGAGGAATTTCCCCGCTTCTCCCAATTCTGGCTTCAGGAAAACGGCGCCGTGGTGACGATCTACGCTCTCCTGGAAGGGCCCAGTGTCACCGGTGCCTATAAATTCGACTGCACGAAGAACGCGGTCCAAGGCGGCGCGGTGGTGATGAACGCCCATTGCGACCTTTTCTTCCGTGCCGACATCTCGCGCCTGGGAATCGCGCCCCTCACCAGCATGTATTGGTATGGCGAAAACGAGCGTCCGAAAGCCGCCGACTGGCGCCCGGAAATTCATGACAGCGATGGGCTGGCGATGTGGACCGGCAAGGGCGAACGCATCTGGCGGCCCTTGATCGATCCGCCCAGTCTGCAGACCAACTCCTTCATGGACACCAATCCCAAGGGCTTTGGCCTGATGCAGCGCGACCGCGATTTCGAAAATTATCAGGACGACGGCGCCTTCTACAACAAGCGGCCCGGCATCTGGGTCGAGCCCAAAGGCAATTGGGGCGAAGGCGCCGTCCAGCTGGTCGAGATTCCCACCGACGACGAGACGCACGACAATATCGTGGTCTATTGGCGGCCGGCCAAAGACGTCAAAAGCGGCGACACACTGAGTTTCGATTACCGTCTGTATTGGCTGGATGCCGAACCCAACTATCCCAAGACCCTTGCCCGCGCCGTCGCCACCCGCATCGGGCGCGGCGGCATCCCGGGCCAGGCAGCGCCCGCCAACAGACGGAAATTCGCCATCGACTGGCAGGGTGGCGCGCTCGATCAATTGCAGCAACGCTATGACGTGACGCCGGTCGTCAGTGTCTCGAACGGCAAGGCCGAGGGCGCCTATGTGATCAAAGTGGTCGGCACCAATCGTTGGCGCTCGCTGTTCGACATCACCCTGGACGGAAGATCGCCGATCGACCTGCGCTGCTATTTGAAGCTGGGGGACAAGACGCTTACTGAGACTTGGATTTATCAGTATTTCGCGTAAGGCCCAGGTCGCTGGGGATGTTCTTTGCGATATTGGCGACGTCGAGCGAATTCTTGTCCACATTGGCGGGCAGAACATCGCCGGATTGCCAGGAGAAGAACAGCAGAACGGTGTGATTGGTCTGGTGCGAGATGCCGTATTGCGGATCGGCGGTGGCGATCAGTTTGCCGGTCTTGGCGTCGTAACCGGTGGCGACGAATTTCGCCACGCCCTTGTCCTGTGCGGTCTTGAACAAGGCGATCTCCGGCACCGACACCGACGTGCCGATGGGAAAGAAGGGCACTTGCAAGGCGGGGATACCGATCAGCAGCGCCTTCTCATCGGTGGAAAGCGCGCCCGACGCCACCGTGACGATGGCTTCGGCATTCTTGCGATCGTCGACCACATCCAGGCCCTGGCGCAGGAATTGGGTGCGCAGCGCATTCAGCGCATAGCCGTCGTCATAACCCTGAAAATACTGGCGATCGATGAAGATCTTGGTGTTTTTGGGGATCGATAGCGAAAGTTCGCTGGCGGCGCGATCGGCCGCGGTCGAGATCAAAAGTTGCTCGGTGGCGGTGCGCAGAGGGACGCTGGCGCGTTCCGTGGTGCAGGCGGCAAGGCCCAGACCCGCTATGATGACAAACGCCGACCCAGCCCGCTGATAAAGCGGCATACGCGACAGCCCTTTCTCCCCTGCGGCGTGAACCTGACATAACCTCGCGGGAACTTGAACCGAAAATCGCAAGTTAAAGTTTTTTACAGACGGCGAAACTTTCTTCCGAATGGAACTCTTTCGGTGAAGATTGTCGCATGAAATTTTTCGCGCGGCGTCGGCGCGGTGCGTCAATGATGATGCAAGGCGGCGCGCTGCTGGCGGGCTGCAGGATGATGCACCACAACCGCCACCGGAATAGTGGCGACATAGATGAGAAGACCGCCGGTCAATGTCGCCCAGGGCCAGATGATCAACAACATCGCCAGGATGCCGCCGCACACGCCGGCCAGAAAACGATGCTCGCGCTGAAGCCGCATATATTTGATGGATGGCGTAGGCAGCCGGCTCACCATCAAGGCCGAGGTAATGGCGATCATCGTTCCCACCACCCAAGGTTCGCGCACCGTCTGGCCGTTCCATTGAAAGCTGATCAGCAGCGGCAAGAGCATCATGCAGGCGGCGGCGGGCGTGGGCAGGCCGGTGAAATAGGGATTGGCCTTGGTGGCGCCTTCATCGCGGGCGCTTTGCACATTGAAGCGGGCCAGCCTGATGGCGCTGCAGGCGCAGAAGATCAAGGCCGCGATCCAGCCCGCCGCGCCCATCCGCTCCAGGCTCCAGACATACATGATGACGCCGGGGGCCACGCCGAAGCTCACCAAATCGGCAAGCGAATCGAGCTGCGCGCCGAAGCGCGTATCGGCGCCGAACATCCGCGCCGCCCGGCCATCCAGCATGTCGAAGATCATCGCCAGCACCACGCAGACCACGGCGGTGTGCCAATCCGCCGACAAGGCGAATCTTATGGCGGTGGCGCCGCTGCAGAGGCCGAGCAGGGTCAAGGTCGAAGGCACCAGCTTGCTGATGGAGAGGTCTTCCAGCCGCTCCAGGCGGTCCTTCACCATCTGGCGGGCACGGGCCCGGCGCGCGCCACGCTCGCGCTTGGGCGGCATGTCTTGTAGTTGGCCTTCGCTCACCTGTCGAACCTCGCCAAAATGGTTTCGCCTGCCGTCACCGTCTGACCGGCCTGGACCAGGATGGATGTTCCCGGCGGCAGGTAAACATCGACCCGGCTACCAAATCGTATAATGCCAAATCGCGCGCCCCGCTGCACGCCCTGGCCTTGGGTCAGGTCGCAAACGATGCGCCGGGCGACCAGCCCCGCGATCTGCACCACGGCCAGGTCATGGGTTCCATTATCGCCTTCCGGCCTTAATCTCAGGGACATGCGCTCGTTATGGATGCTGGCCTTGTCGAAGGAGGCATTGAAGAATTTGCCTGGCCGGTAGGATTTGGCGATCACGGTTCCTGAAATCGGGTTGCGGTTCACATGGACGTTGAACACGTTCATGAAGATGGAAAGCCGCGGACGCGCCCTGTGGCCCAGGCCCAGTTCCACGGGCGGCGCCGCCTCGATAACGGGCAAAAGGCGACCGTCGGCGGGACAAATGATCAGGCCCCCTTCCCGCGGCGTCTGGCGCTCGGGATCGCGAAAGAACGCTACACACCAGAGGGTGAGCGGCAAAAGGATCACGCCCAGCCACACCGAGAATAGAAACGCCAGGAGATTGACGGCCACGAACAGAAAGATGAAGGGCCAGCCTTCGCGATGAATGGGAACATTCATCGCCCGCGGCCTTTCCCGTTCACTTCCGCCTGGCCGGCGCTCCCCTGGGCCAAGACAATTCTCCTAAAAGAAAAAGGGCGGCGACACCGCCGCCCTTTCGATATGGCATGCAGCTTAGGCCGCGCGGCCGCCGCTGAACGGGAAGGATCCGAAGGCGCCCGCCTTCACGCTGCCCGACAGCTTGTCGCCGTCCACACTGCCGGCAAATTCCAGGGTCATCGGCATGGGCGACGTGATCGAGGCCGACCAGGACAGGTTGTTGCCATCCACCTTGCCGTTGGTAACCGCTTGGGTGCCTTGCATGGCGGTTTGAGTGCCGGACAGTGTCGTCCCGTCGCTTTTCAAGTCCAAGGTGGCTTTCTGCGCCCCCATCGGCGAATTGATCGTGATTTCCCATTTGCCGTCGATGGCCATGCCGGTCTCCGTTGAATGCTGCGGCATCATCGGGGGGCGGCCAGACGGGCGCAAGCCCGCAAACTGTCTCGTGCCGCCTTCTGTGCTGCCATTCGTGAATTCAAGGGCTTAGCGAGCGTGCGGGGTTCTTTTTGATATCCGCGCGTGCTAACGCACGCCATGAGCAAGCGCCCCGTCATCACTTTGAAGCCCCGGGAAGGCCGCCGCGCCCGCGCCGGCGCCCCGTGGATTTTCTCCAACGAGATCGCACCGGGCACCAAGGCGCTGGCGCCTGGCACCGCCGTGGATGTCCAGGGCGATGACGGCCAGGTCCTGGGCAGCGGCTTCTTCAATCCCAAAAGCCTGATCGCGGTGAGGTTGTTCGCACGCCAGGCCCAGGCCGTGCCGGACCGGGAATTCCTGGAACAACGCCTCACCCATGCGTTGGGGCTGCGGGGGCGAATTTATGCGCGTCCCTTTTATCGGCTGGTGCATGCCGAAGGCGATTTCCTGCCGGGCCTGGTGATCGATCGCTTCGACGACGTGCTGGTGGTGCAGATCACCATCGCCGGCATGGAAATGATTCTCGCCGAGTTGATCGCGGCCCTCAGGAGATTTCTTGCGCCTGCCGCCATCATTCTTCGCAATGATGCGCCTTCGCGCGCGCTGGAAGGCCTTCCCGCTTACGTCCGGGCGGAATTGGGCGCGATGGGGCGCATCGCCGTGGAAGAGAATGGCGTGCGCTATTTCGCTGATTTGGGGCAGGGCCAGAAGACGGGCTGGTATTACGACCAGCGCGACAATCGCGCCTTCATGGCGAAGCTCGCGCGAGGCAGGACGTTCCTCGATGCCTATAGCTATACCGGCGGGTTCGGCCTCCTGGCGGCGCAGGAAGGCGCCAAGGAAGTGATTTGCCTGGATTCCTCGGAAAGCGCGTTGGCACTCGCCGAAGAAAGTGCCGCGGCGAACCGGCTCTCCATTCGTGCCGTGAAGGCCGACGTATTCGAGGAGTTGGCGCGGTTGGGCGAGCGCAAGGAGCAATTCGATGTCGTGGTCGCCGATCCGCCGCCTTTTGTGAAATCCAAGAAAGACCTTGAACCCGGCGCCAAGGCCTATCGGAAGCTGGCGCGGCTGGCCAGCGAAGTGACCGCCCCAAACGGGTTTTTGCTGCTGGCCTCCTGCTCGCACAATATTCCGCTGGAACGCTTCGCCGCCGAATGCGCGGCGGGCATTCTGCGCACCGGCCGCCGGGCATCCCTGATCCGCACGGCGGGCGCGGGTCCCGATCACCCCGTGCATCCCATGCTGCCGGAAAGCGCGTATTTGAAGGCGCTGGTTTACGCTCTCGATTAAATTGTGACTTGGGTACCGAGTTCGACCACGCGGCCGGGCGGCAGGTGGTAAAATCGCGCGGGGGCCTGCGCGTTCGACGACAGCCACATATAAAGCGCCACGCGCCAGCGGCTGAGGCTGGGTTGTTCACCCGGCACCAAGGTTTCTCGCCCCAGGAAGAAGGTGGTCTGATCCATCTCCAGCGCCAGGCCGTGCGCGCGGGCGAGCGCAAGATCGCGGGGAATGTCGGGGCTTTCGAAAAAGCCATAGACCAGGCGGGCGATAAAGAAGCCCTTGCCCAGTTTTTCCACGGCGATGCGCCGGATCGGGGGAACGAAAGGCGTGTCGGCCGCGCTCACGGTGGCCAGCACCACGCGCTCATGCATCACCTTGAAATGTTTCAGACTGTGCAGCAGCGCGCCCGGCACCATGTCGCTGCGCGCGCTCATGAACACCGCGGTGCCCGCCACGCGCTGGGTCATCTTGTCGGCCCGCTCCAAGAACAGGTCGAGCGAGAGCGATCCCTCGCGCACTTTTTCCATGTAAACGCGCCGGCCCACCCGCCAGGTGTCCATCACCACGAACACCGCCGCCGCCACCGCCAAGGGCAGCCAGCCGCCTTGCACGATCTTGAGCGCGTTGGATGACAGGAAGGCGAGATCGACCAGGCCAAGGGTGCCGAAGACGGCAAAGACCGCCCATTTGGGCCAGCCCCAGCGATGATAGGCGACCACGCCCACCAGCACGGTCGAGATCACCATCACGCCCGTGACCGCGATGCCGTAGGCCGAGGCCAGCGCGTCGGAAGACTTGAAGATCAGCACGATCAGGATCACGCCTATGCCCAGAAGCGCGTTGATGCGGGGCACATAGATTTGCCCGCGCTCGACCGCGGAGGTGTGTTGAATTTCCATGCGGGGCAACTGGCCCAGCTGCACCGCCTGGCGTGTGATCGAGAAGACGCCGGAGATCACCGCCTGCGACGCGATGACGGTGGCGACGGCGGCCAGCGCCACCATGGGATAATGCGCCCAATCGGGGACCAGGGCATAGAACAGGAACGACGCATCCGCCGGCCGCGACAGAAGCAGGGCGCCCTGGCCGAAGTAATTCAGGATCAGCGCGGGAAAGGCGAAATAGAGCCAGGCCGAGCGGATCGCGCGCCGTCCGAAATGGCCCATATCGGCATACAGCGCCTCGCAGCCGGTCACCGCCAAAACCACCAAACCCAAAGTGACAAAGGCGGTCCAAGGCTCGCGGCCGAACAGCGCCAGGCCGTAAAGCGGATTGGCGGCCTTGAGGATCTGCGGTGATTTGAGGATCGCCACCACGCCCAAGACGGCGATGACGACAAACCACAGCACCATTACCGGCCCGAACAATCTGCCGATCTTTTCGGTGCCGCGCCGCTGCAAAAGGAAAAGGCCCAACAGGATGAAGATGGTGAGCGGGATCACCCAAAGCGAGAACGAGCTGCCGTCCACGCTCAAGCCTTCCATCGCCGAAAGCACGGAAATTGCCGGCGTGAGCATGCCGTCGCCGTAGAACAGGGCGAGCCCCATCAAGGCGGCAATGCCGATGGCGGTTTTTACGCCCCGGCTTACCGGCGCGCGATGGGCCAGCGCGGCCAGCGCCAACACGCCGCCTTCGCCATTGTTATCGGCGCGCATGATGAAGACGACATATTTGATCGTCACCACGATCACCAGCGCCCAGAAGATCAGCGACACCGAGCCATAGACGGCAGCCGCGCCCGGCAGGTGGCCGCCTGCCGCCTGCGCGGTTTCCCGCATGGCATACAGCGGCGAAGTGCCGATATCGCCGAACACCACACCCAATGCGCCTATCGTGAGTCCAAACTCGCGCTTGAACGAGGACGAAGCAGCAGGGCTGACATTGGTGTTGGCGGGCTGCGCCGGGTTCGACAGGGTCAAGGGGCTATGAGCTCATGGACGCGGGCAGAACAGCTTTCTCGCACGAGAACGCTTCGAATGGGCAGGCTGCCCAGCAGGAGCGGGCCGGGAAAATAGGCCTTTCAGCGGCCGGGTTCAAATCCCCCGACGACGATGCGGACTAATGTCCAAGTCCTTGGAAAGACTGGTCTTCACTGGAATCGCTGCGCGCGATCAGGTCGGTGATGCTTTCTTGCGCAGGCCCGATGAACCCGCGGACGGGATAAATTTTGCCGCCCCAGGCGCCGGTCTTGATATTCCAAACTCGGACCGCGCTCCAATCATTGGCGTTCGACACATCGGCGACGGGATCGTCGACATAGATCGCGCCGTCATCCAGCCAATTGGCGTGATCGACACGGATCTCGCGCGAATTGAGCAGCGAACGCACCACCGCGACATGCCCGCTTTGGGGTCCGGCGTAGCCCTGGAGCACCAGCACCGCGCCGACCTCTGGCGCGGATTCGCGGGGGAATTTTCCCGCCGCCTGGTCCCACCAGGTCCAGGCATCGCCGAAGAGGTTCACGCCCGAATGGGCGCGCGCGTAAGGGACGCATTGCAGCGGCGATTGCGGCGAGCTGACGCTGGGCGGGACAAGATTGATTTCGGCCGGCATGCGTGGAGCGATGGCCTGCTCGCTGGCGCAGCCCGCCAAGGCGGCGCCCATCACGGTCAGAACAGCGATCCTTCCCCAAACCCGCAGCATGAATCCCCTTGGCTCTTCCAGGGTGAAGAGCAAGCGCTGGGCTGTAAAGAGGCGGTCAGATGGTTAATTATTTATTACTCGCCTTAACTTACTCACCGGGCGTGATGCGGCTTCGCACCGGCTCGGTTGCGCCGGAGACGCCCATGGCGCCAATGGAAACCAGGCCGGCCACGGCGAAAAAGAAGAAGACCGCACTCCAATTGGATTCGGCGAAGGCGAAAATCGGCAACATCACGCCGGCCACAAGTTCCGGCAGGCCACGCCAGCCTCCCACATGGGCCTCGCCCACCCGCGTGGTGCGGTTGAAATCCATTCTTGTGCTGAAGAAGGCTTCGAAGGTAGCGCGCGTGTTGGCGAGAATCAGGCCCGAGGGGAACACGACGGCAAGCAGCAGCGCGCGATAAAGCCGGGGGTCGCGCTCCTGACCCAGCATGCGCTGGCCGAGATAGAGATAGCCGATGGACGAGGCCAGGCCCAGAAGCGTGACGACCAGGCCCAGAAGCGCCACGGCGGAATAATAGACGACGCCCATATACATCAGCGTGAGCGAGATCGCGGCGCTGGCGAATGCCATCATATAAAAAGCGAACTGACACATCTGCAGCGTCATGGCTGCTTTCTTCCAAAGCGGCATGCGGCTCGTCCACACCAGCGGCAGCAATTTGCGCGCGACTTGGGCATGGCCCTTGGTCCAGCGCGCCTGCTGCGCGCGCCAGGCGGCGGCGGTTTGCGGCAATTCCCCCGGCACAGTGAGATCGGGCAGCATCGCCGCCCGCCAGCCCCGCATCATGCAGCGCATGGAGAGATCGAGATCCTCGGTCAGCGTGTCGCCGGTCCAACTGCCGCCATCCTCGATAGCGGTGCGCGACCACACCCCGGCGGTGCCGTTGAAGGAAATGGGCAGGCCGGCGCGGAAGCGGGCTTCCTGCTCCACGGCGAAATGGGAATCGAGCAACAGGCCCTGGACCCGCGTCAGCCAATTGGCGTTGCGATTGGCGTGCCCCCAGCGCGCCTGCACGAATGCCAAACCGGAATCGCCCACCAGCACAGGCACGGTGCGGCGAAGGAAATCCGGCGGCGGCACAAAGTCGGCATCGAAGATCGCCACATACGGCGCGTCGCAATGTTTCAACCCGAAGGCGAGGTTGCCCGCCTTGAAGCCGGTGCGATTGCCGCGCCGGAGGATTTCCAACTTCACGCCGTCGGGCGTCACCGCCATGGCGTCGCGCACCAGCGCGGCATGGTGGGCGCCGTCGCCGTCATCCAGAAGCTGGATGGTGAGACGATCCCCGGGCCAATCCATCCGCGCGGCCGCTTCCACCACCCGGACGGCCAACTGGCCTTCATTGCAGACCGGCAGCTGCACCAGCACATGGGGCAGGTCTCGATCCGGCAAGGCCGGGTGGAAAAGAACTGGCGCTTTGCGAAACGCCCGTACCCAGGCCAGGACGGCAAGCTGAAATCGACAGGGTGCAAACGGTCACGAGGATGCAAGTCAGTGCAAATTGCAGGGTCAGGGAGACGCCGTGGAAAAGACCGTGCATGGCGAGAGTTCGGATCCCCAAAAGCTCAATCCCCGGACAGGGATATCTGCATTAACGAATAAGCCGGGCAATTGGTGGAAGGACCGTCCCGGCGTGTCTTGCGCCCGGCACGGACCGGACGCCCGAACTTGTTACGCCCGGCCAGCTTTATCAAGGGGGAACGGACCATGAAAGGCCCCCCGGGAGGCCCGTCGAGCCGCCCCCGGGCGCTTATGGCCGCCCTTGTGGAAGCCGCATCCACACTTATGACAGTTAATCGCTATTCCTTCCGGGCGCGGCATGCCCGCGCCGGATCAGGAAATGATGATGATCGGCCCGGCGTCCTGTCTCAATCAGGTCATGACCTTCCTCGCTGCACATATGCGGCATGTCCACCACCGAAAGCGGGTCGCTCGCCAGCACCCGAAGGGTTGTGCCGGGCGGAAGTGCTGAGAGTTTCTTGCGCGCCATCAATGCGGGCAGCGGACACTTCAGGCCTCGTAAGTCGAGTTCTTCCATTCACGCACCGGAAGGGGGCATAACAAACACCCCTATCTTGCGAACCAATGCTTCCCGGCACAAGTTAGAGCCAGGGAGAGCGCATGAGTCTTGCCGCCGCGGTCAGGCGCGAAGCCATCTATCTCAGCCACATCACGCGCACCTTGGCGTTGCTGGCGAAGGTCAAGCCCGACAGCCATCGCACCATTGTCGATATTGTCGAAGCCCAGGCCCGCGCCACGCCCGACGCCCCCGCCATCTATTATCTCGACGAGGTGATGAGCTATCACGCGCTGGATGCGCGCGCCAACGCCTATGCCCATTGGGCGATCGGCCAAGGCCTGAAACGGGGCGATTGCGTCGCGCTCTTGATGGAGAACCGGCCCGATTTTCTCTGCTGCTGGCTGGGATTGTTCAAGGCCGGTCTTTGTGTGGCCTTGATCAACACCAACCAGCGCGGCCAGGCCTTGGCGCATTCGATCGAGATTGCCGGGGCCAAGCATCTGATCGCGGGTGCCGAGCTTGCGGCTTGTGTGTGCGAGGCGGATGGTTTCTTCACCATCTCCTTCTCACGCTGGGTTCAGGGCGGCGTTCATGAGGGCCTGAACGACCTCGATCCCCTGCTGGCCGGCCTTCCCACCACACCGGTCGGGGAAGAACCCAGGCGCGACGTCACTGCCAAGGATCGCGCCTTCCTCATTTATACGTCAGGCACCACGGGCCTGCCCAAGGCGGCGAATTTCAGTCATGTGCGCATGCTTTTCATGATGTCGGGCTTTGTCGGCGCGCTCGTCCCCAAATCCAGCGACCGCATCTATGACCCTCTGCCGCTCTATCACGCCACCGGCGGCGTGTGCGCGGTGGGCATGGCTTTCATGACCGGCGGGGCATTGATCCTCAAGCGCAAATTCTCGGTGGGTGAGTTCTGGAGCGACATTCACAAATATGATGCCACCATGTTCGCCTATATCGGTGAGCTTTGCCGCTGGCTGTTGAATGCGCCGCCCGCCGCGCATGAGCGCGATCATCACATTCGCGCCATCACCGGCAATGGGCTCAGGCCCGAGATCTGGAAGCGCTTCCAGGATCGCTTCGCCATTCCCCGCATTGTGGAATTCTATGGCGCCACCGAAGGCAATGTCTCGATGCTGAATTATGACGGCACGGTGGGTTCGGTGGGCCGCGTGCCCGACTATATCGAATGGCTGCTCCCGGCGCGGGTGGTGCGCTTCGATGTCGAAGGTGAGATGCCGGTACGCGGGCCAGACGGGCTTTGCATCGAATGCGGTCCCCAAGAGGCGGGCGAAGCGTTGGGGAAAATCTCCAAGCGCGCGGGAAGAGATTTTGAAGGCTACACCAAGGCTTCGGACACGCAGAAGAAAATCCTTCGTGACGTGTTCAAGAAGGGTGATGCCTGGTTTCGCACCGGTGACCTGATGCGGCGCGACGAACATGGCTATTTCTATTTTGTCGATCGCATCGGCGACACCTTCCGCTGGAAGGGCGAGAATGTCGCCACCAGCGAAGTGGCCGAGGCGCTCACCACCGTGCCTGGCATCAAGGAAGTGAACGTCTATGGCGTCAGCGTCCCTGGCGCTGATGGCCGCGCCGGCATGGCCGCCTTGGTGGCGGACAGCGCGTTTGATGTGGCGAATCTGGGACAGCGCCTGGAAGGGCATTTGTCACCCTTTGCCCGCCCGGTCTTCCTCAGGCTGCAGCCCGAGATCGAGGTGACCGGCACCTTCAAGCAGCGCAAGGTGGAGCTGGTGCGCGACGGCTTTGATCCGCGCCAGATCGACGATCCGCTTTATTGGTTCAATCCCGCCACGCGCCGCTATGAAAAGCTCACTTCGGACATCTATGACGACATCGCCCAGGACCGCATCGAGCTTTGAGTGCGGTCAGGCAAAATCCTGGGCCAAGGCGTTTCGCGCCTCTTCGCTCAAGACCGCCATATGTCCGTAATGCTTGTGGCCGATCCCGATCACCACGCGCTCGCTTTTGAAGCGCGTGATCTGGTCCTTGGTGAATTGGAAACGCAGCCAATGGACCGATGAGGTTTTGCCGTCCGGTGTGGTACGGTCGTCATATTCGGTGGGCGTGGCGGCAATGCGCTTCAGCCGATCTCCATGAACACGGTCTCCTCGATCCCGCCCAAACTCAGAAGAACATCGTTGCGGCACTCCGGGCGTCCTCGATTTCGAGCATCAGGGTGGCATCAATTCGTCGCCTTGCGGGATCGGGGATTATAGGCATCCAGCTCGCCCGCCACCTGCGCCGTACCGCCCTTCTCGATGCGCAGCATCTCCATCACCTGCAGCCACATGGTCTGGTAGTTCTCGAAATAGAACGTGGCAAAAGGCCCCACTTCCACCCGGCGATGTTTTTTCAGGTCGATCGCCTCGCGGCGCAAGTCCTTGCGCCGCTGCGCATAGTCGCTGTCGGAGAGAATATCGGCTGGCGTGATCTTGCGGGCGGCGGCCGGCATTTCAAACCTCCAGTCCAAAAGCGCGGGCCATGATCTGGATGGGATGCTCCGGCTCATGCACCGCCTGTCTCGGTATGGGCGACGATATGCTGCGCCGCCAGAGGGACAGTCCGACACGATATGGCCCCACGCTTCTGGCTGTTGGCAGCACGGAAGACGGGCCGGCCCACTTTCACCGCTACGTCATGGGTGGGCTCGACCACGCCGAAGGTGCCGCCATGGCCGGAGCAGCGCTCGATCACATCAATCGGTGTATCAGGAATGAGCCGCAGCATCTCCGCCGCTTTGGGCCCCATATTCTGGGCGCGGGCATGGCAGGCGAGATGGACCGTGATGCCTTCGGGCAACGGCAACATGCCACCCGGCAACCCTTCTTTCTTCGCCACATCCACCACATATTCGTCGATGTCGAAGACATGCTCGGCCACGCGCCGTACATCCGGATTGTCGGGACAGATCAGCGCCCACTCGAATTTCAGCATCAATCCACATGACGCGGTGAGCGTGACGATGTCATAACCCTGGTCGATCAGCTTGACCAATTCCTTGGACACTTTGGCGGCGTTCTCCGCCACTCGCGCGAGATTGGCCTGTTCCAGGAACGGCATGCCGCAGCAGCCGGGATAGGAGACAATGGTTTCCACGCCGATGTGGTTGAGCACGCTCCGCGCCGCCATGCCGGTGATGGGACGGTTGTAATTGACAAAGCAGGTGGCATAGAGCGCAGCCTTGCGCTCGCCGAAGGCGGGCGCGGCGATGATTGGCCACAATGGGGTCGCCGCGATCCGCCGACACAAAAGTCCGGCTGCGGAATTCGGGTAGCGTGGCCTTGGGGTCGATATGAGCCACCTTCTCCATCGCCTTGCGCATCGGCTTGTTGGATTTGTCCGAGGCCCAATTGATCCAGGGGCGAAGCAAAGCGGGCCAAGGCGCCGTTGCGGTCCATCTCGGCCAGTTGGGCCTGCGCGAAATCTTTTTTGCCATTCTTGGCTTCGGTGGCGCGTGCGCGCAGCAGGAGATGGGGAAAATCGACATTGAAGGGATGGGGCGGAACATAAGGACATTTGGTCATGAAGCACATGTCGCAAAGCGTGCAGGCTTCGACCACCGAGGTGAAATCCTCCGATTTCACCCCTTCCACATCCTCGGTGGGATGGAGTCGATCAGATCGAACAGGCGGGGAAAGGAATCGCAGAGATTGAAACAGCGCCGGCAGCCATGACAGATGTCGAAGATCCGGCGCATCTCGGCGTCCAGTTTCACCGGATCGGTGAAGTCGGGATCCTGCCAGTCGGATGATTTCGCGGGTGGGCGCGTCAAGGCTGCCTTCGCCTGTCATAACTGCTCCAGGGCGGTGCGCCGGGGCTGAGGCCGCTCGCGCGGCTTGGTTGCCCCGCTCGCCCCCTCCGCACGAAGCGCACGCATGGAAGGGGGAGATGCCGTAGCTCGCATTCGAGCGAGCGAAGGCAGAGGGTTACTTGCCTAAAGTGTCGAACGCTTTCTGGAAACGGCCGGCGTGGCTCTTCTCGGCCTTGGCCAAGGTCTCGAACCAGTCGGCGATTTCATCGAAGCCTTCCTGGCGCGCGGTTCGCGCCATGCCCGGATACATGTCGGTGTATTCGTGGGTCTCGCCCGCGATGGCGGCCTTGAGGTTGGCGTCAGTGGGACCGATGGGCTCGCCGGTGGCGGGATCGCCCACTTCCTCCAGATATTCCAGATGACCATGGGCATGGCCGGTTTCGCCCTCGGCAGTCGAGCGGAACACGGTGGCGACGTCGTTATAGCCTTCGACGTCGGCCTTCTGGGCAAAATAAAGGTAGCGGCGGTTGGCCTGGCTTTCGCCGGCAAATGCTTCCTTCAGATTTTCCCAGGTCTTGGTGTTTTTCAGAGCTGGCATGGGGGCCTCCTTTGTTCGGAGCGGCAGATTGGCGCCCGCGGAAGCGTCCTGTCAATAGATTAGAATTATTCTAATATGAATTTTTCTTCCCATCTCAGGTCCGCCTCCCCTGCACGCGAAGCGCTGGCGGGGGAGGTGCCCGTAGCACGCTCTCGAGCGTGCGTAGGGCGGAGGGGCACAAATCAGCCCGTTGACGCGGACGACCACATCCACCCGATCCACAGCCATGCCGGCAGGCGGGATGGGCACGCCCGATACGGAAATGGCTTCGCCGGGGATGTCGATCAGCTTTCCTTCGTCCTCCAGGAAGAAGTGCTGATGATCGCCGGTATTGGTATCGAAATAGCCGCGGGCTGCGTCGACAATGACTTGTCGCAAAAGACCCGCATGAGTGAATTGATGCAGGGTGTTGTAAACCGTGGCGAGCGAGATTTTCAGGTCCAGCGCGCTGGCTTCTTCATGCAGGCTTTCCGCCGTGACATGCCGATGAGGTCCCTTGAACAAGAGGCCGGCCAGATCGACCCGCTGGCGCGTCGGGCGCAGACCGGCGGCCCGAAGCCGCTCGAGCGCCTTGCTATTCCCTCTGACGGTCCTGATCATCGTGCGACGTTCCTGGCGTGGCCGGCCCTGTAAGGGACCGCCAATCCTTGCTACACTGTCCAAAGTTACATGTTAGAACATTTCTAAGCAAGCCGGGGGGCAAAATTTGGGCAATGACCGCAAGGACTTCCCTTATTTTGCGTCACAAACGTGTTGGAACAAAACGGTCTTGAAGGAACGGGACATTGGATAAGCCGGTAAAGAAATCGAGTTTCGATCTGCCGGGGCTGCTCGCCTGCGCCCGCGGCGAATTGTTCGGGCCGGGCAATGCGCAATTGCCGTTGCCCCCCATGCTGATGTTCGACCGCATCACCTCGATCACCGAGGATGGCGGCGAAGGCGGCAAAGGCGAAGTGGTGGCGGAATTCGACGTCAATCCCAATCTCTGGTTCTTCAAATGCCATTTCCAGGGCGATCCGGTGATGCCTGGCTGCCTGGGTTGGACGCGCTCTGGCAGATGGTGGGCTTCTTCCTGGGCTGGATGGGCGGATTGGGCCGCGGCCGCGCTCTGGGCGTGGATGAAGTGAAATTCACCGGCATGGTGCTGCCGGATGCCAAAAAGATCACCTACATCGTCCATCTCAAG
Source organism: uncultured Alphaproteobacteria bacterium (assembly GCA_963765095.1). Classification (GTDB taxonomy): domain Bacteria; phylum Pseudomonadota; class Alphaproteobacteria; order Micropepsales; family Micropepsaceae; genus Rhizomicrobium. The sequence continues at coordinate 73,198 of CAVXUV010000016.1, read as the reverse complement.
CGCGTGATCATGCGCAAGCTGGTCTTGGGCATCGCCGACGGCATCATGAAAGTGGATGGAAAGATCATCTATGAAGCCAAGGGCCTCAAGGTGGGGCTGTTCACCGATGCGGCCGCGGCCTTGACCAAAGCGGCGGCGCAGCCCGCGTCGGTCTGAAACGTCATCCTTCGTCGGGCGGAACATATTCATCGCTTCGCGCCGCCTAAGCGGCGTGAGGAGGCAAAAGGGATTTCATGCGTCGCGTCGTCGTCACCGGTTTGGGCATCGTCTCATCCATCGGCAACAATGCCGATGAAGTGACGCAATCACTCCGCCAGGCCAAATCCGGCATCGTCGGGGCCGAAGATTATGTCCGTCTGGGCTTTCGCTCCCAAATTCATGGCAGTTTGAAAATCGATCTCGACCAGGTGGTGGATCGCCGCGCCCGCCGCTTTCAAGGCGATGGCGCGGGCTATTGCTGGGTGGCGATGACGCAAGCCATCGCCGATGCCGGCCTCGACCGAAAAAGAAATTTCCAATCCCCGCACCGGCCTGATTGTGGGCTCGGGCGGTCCCTCGACCAAGGCGATCGTCGCCGCCGCCGACATCGGCGCGCGATCCCGCCAAGGGTCCCAAGCGCATCGGCCCCTTCGCGGTACCCAAGGCGATGTCGTCCACCTGCAGCGCCAATCTCTCCACCTGGTTCAAGACCAAGGGCGTGAATTATTCCATCTCCTCGGCATGCTCGACCTCGGCCAACTGCATCGGCAACGCCGCGGAAATGATCCAATGGGGCAAGCAGGACATGATGTTCGCCGGCGGCGGCGAAGAACTGGACTGGACGCTCAGCGAATTGTTCGACGCCATGGGCGCGATGTCGTCGAAATTCAACGCCACGCCCGAGAAGGCCAGCCGCGCCTACGACAAGAGCCGCGACGGCTTTGTGATCTCCGGCGGCGGCGGGATCTTGATCCTGGAAGAGCTGGAACACGCCAAGGCGCGTGGCGCGAAAATCTATGCCGAGCTCGTGGGCTATGGCGCCACCGCCGACGGCGCCGACATGGTGGCGCCTTCGGGCGAAGGCGCGGTGCGCTGCATGAAGATGGCGCTCGCCGAATGTGAAAGCCCCGGTGGACTATATCAATCCGCACGCCACCTCGACGCCGGTGGGCGACATCCCCGAGATCAACGCCATCCGCGAAGTCTTCGGCGGACAAGATGCCCCCGATCAGCGCCACCAAATCGCTCACTGGCCACAGCCAGGGCGCGGCCGGCGTGCATGAAGCGATCTATACGATTCTGATGATGCAGAATGATTTCATCTGCGAAAGCGCCAATATCGAGGAACTCGATCCCGCTGTCGAAGGCGCCAATATCGTGCGCAAACGCATCGACAATGTAAAAATCAATACCGCCCTGTCGAACTCCTTCGGCTTCGGCGGCACCAACGCGTCGCTGGCGTTTCAGCGGCTGGAAAAGTGACGCACGAATCAATGGAACAGAAAACACCGCGCGAGGCGTTTCATGGCTGAGGCCAAAACGGGATTGATGGCGGGCAAACGCGGCCTGATCATGGGTGTGGCCAATGATCATTCCATCGCCTGGGGCATTGCCCGGATGCTGTCATCCCAGGGCGCGGAACTTGCTTTCACCTATCAAGGCGACGCCCAGGCCAAGCGGTTGAAGCCCCTGGCCAGTTCGATCGGAAGCGAGATTCTGCTGCCGGGCGACGTGGAAAAGGATGCCGAACTGGACGCCGTGTTCGCCAGGCTCAAGCAGGAATGGGGCACGCTCGACTTCCTGGTTCATGCCATCGCGTTTTCCGACGCCAAGGAATTGAAGGGCCGTTACGTCGACACCACCCGCGCCAATTTCCACAAGAGCCTGGACATTTCCTGTTATTCCTTCACCGCGGTGGCCCGGCACGCCGCGCAATTGATGACCAAGGGCGGCGCGATGGTGACGCTCACCTATCTGGGCGCCCAGCGGGTGATGCCCAACTACAATGTGATGGGCGTGGCCAAGGCGGCGCTGGAGGCATCCGTGCGCTATCTCGCCGCCGATCTCGGCCGCGACAATATCCGGGTCAACGCCATTTCCGCCGGACCGATGCGCACCTTGGCGGGAAGCGCGGTGGGCGATGCGCGGATGGTGTTCAAATGGAACAAGACTCATTCGCCCCTGAAGCGCTCGGTCGAACTCCAACATGTGGGCGGCGCGGCACTTTATCTGCTTAGCGACCTGTCCGGCGGTGTCACGGGGGAAGTCCATTTCGTCGATGCCGGCTTTAACGTTGTGGGGATGCCGCCCACGTCCGATTTGAAGGGTTGGACTGCGCCGGAGAACGGCCATGATGAGGGTGGGGCCTAAGCCGCGCTCCCTCCGCATCCAATTCAAGGCATCTTATTCTAGGCGTTTCCGCCACCACCGTGATCGTGCCCACCATCCTGGGATGGATGGAGCAGACATATTTGTAGATGCCGGGCGCGGAGAATTGATGGGCAAAGTGATCTTTCTCATCCAGCGCCTGTGAACGGAAATCACCGGTCAGGCTCACCACCGTATGCGGTTCGCCATCCTCATTGTCCCACGTGACCGTGCTTCCTTCGGGCACGATGAGAGTCATGGGCGTGAACATGAAATTCTTGATGGTGATGACGGCGTCGTCGGCGCTGGCGGGCGCGGCAGACAACAGAAGAACGAGCGGCAAAGCCGCCAGAATAGCAATCATGCGCATGGGGGTCCTCAAGTAGCGAAGCGGTAGGGCATTCAATAAGAGTCCCTCAGGCCAGGGTCGTGTCGGAAAGAGAAAGATGGTGCCGTTCCAGGGCGATGCTGGTGATACCCAGCATGCGCGGCAGCTGGTCCGCGGGCACCACCAGGGGGCCGGGTCCGTCACCCACGCCTGCTTGAGGCTGGGGATAGGCGGTCGAGCGGGCGGTGTGGAAGGTGATGTTGCCTTCGACCTTCTGCACGATCTGATGGATATGGCCGTTCAGGATTGTCACGGAACCGAAGCGGCGGAGGTAGGAGAGCGCCTCTTCGGAATCGCCCGTGCCCCAACCCCAGGATTCGAAGATGGTCCACATCGGCATATGCGCGAACACCACCACCGGCGTGCTGGCGCTTTTGCCCGCCAGATCCTGTTTCAGCCAGGCCAGTTGATCGGCGCCGAACGCGCCCAGACCGCCCGGCTGGAAATGCATCACATTCACCAGGGCCACGAAATGCACGCCGTGGGTGTCGAAGCTGTAATAGCCGCGATTGTCCGAGGCCTTGCCGAAGCGAGTGAAGTATTCCTGACCGCCGCCATCGGTGACGTCATGCTCGCCGGGCACCGTGTGAAGCTCGCCGGCGCTGAGACCGGACAAAAGCTGCGCCGCCAGATCGAATTCGGATGGTTTGGACAGGTGGGTGATGTCGCCGGTGTGGAGGGTGAGGAGAGGTTTCCTCTCCATCGCATTCACCTTGGCGATGGTTTCCTTCAGCGTGCCGGCAACATCGAGATTGGCCTCTTTGTTGAAGCCGATATGGGTGTCGCTGATCTGCAGGAACAGCGGCGTTCCTGAAATGGTGTGACCGAGCGCGCTGGGAATCAGAAATTCCGCCGGACAAAGTGAAAAGCGTGCCTGCTGCGCCAAAAGCCAGGCATTTCATTGCCCCACGGCGTGATGGTTGAATAATGTCCGACATGATGGCCTCGCGCTGGTTTCGAGGCCTATACCGGCACGCGAAGTCTTTTATTCCCCGCTGCCGGCTTTTTTCACCAGGGCGGCGAATTGATCGAGCTCTTCGGGCCCGGTGTCCGACACCGCCGCGAAATCGAGGTCGCCCTGTTTCCAGAACAGCATGTGATAGCCGTCGCGCATGCGGACAGGGGGCAGGCCGGCGCCCCTGTCGGCCCAGGAGAAGAGATTGATCACATGCGCGCCATGGCGATAGACCACCACGGCCATGCGCGTGCCGTCCACATAATCAGCCCGGCCTCCCACCAGGACATAGCCCTGGGCGGCGAAATTCACGGCGGGCGGCGAAACATCGGCATGGCCTGCGAACCAGGGTTTGACGGTGTGCCGGTCCGATGAGGCGACGTCGATCAGATGATTGGGCAGAAGCGAACGCTGATGCGCCTCCAGCAGATCATTCACCAGGAAACTCCCGGGCGACAAAAAAATGAATGCCAGCGAGGCGGCCAGCGCCATCGCGCCGGCGCCGCTGCCCGCGCCCAGCCAGAAACCGGAACGCCGGCGCGGCGCGGCTTCCCGGTCGATTTGCTGCGTGATCTTGCGGCGCAAGGGAGCGGGCGCGCGGTGATAAGAGACATTTTGAAAAGCGGCCTGCAATTCTTCATGCTGGCTTTTCAGCGTCTGGCATTCGGCGCAACTTTCCAGATGACGCTCGGCGGCGAGCGCTTCGCCGACATCGAGTTCGCCGTCCAGATAGGCGGCAACTTTGAGGCTTTGGTCACATGCCATGCCCGCCTCCTTCCAGATAGGTTTTCAACAGCGCCCGCCCCCGCGCCAGCCTGGACATTACCGTGCCGATTGGGGCTCCCGTCACCGCGGCGATCTCGCGATAGGACATGTCTTCCAACTCGCGCAGCACAACGATATCCCGAAATTCCTCCGGCAGGGCCGCAATCGCCTTTTCCAGCACGCGCCCCGCGCCCTTTTGGATCGCGGCGGCTTCAGGCGTTGGGTCGGGGGCGATAATCTCGTGGCCTTCGTCGAACGCCGCCGCCGCATGGCGTTTTTTCTCCGCCAGCGCATCCAGGTGGCAGTTGCGCACAATCGCCAGCAGCCATGGTTTCACCGCTTCTCCCCGGAAACCGTCGAAACTGCGAAAAGCGCGCAACATGGCCTCCTGGACAATATCGTCCGCATCCGCGCCGCGCCGGCCAAGCCAGCGGGCAAGATTATAGGCCGCGTCCAAGTGCGGCATCGCCAACGCTTCGAAGCGGCGGCGTTTCTCATCCATGACCGGGGCCGATGGCGTTCGCTCCAGGGGCAATTGTCGGGATCAATACCGTCCGCGCCCCCATTTTATTCCCGCTAACTTTTATGGGCGGCGCGGGCGAAGCGGTCGAACAGATAATGGCTGTCCATGGGGCCGGGTGACGCTTCGGGGTGGTACTGGACGCTGAACACGCTTTTGCCTTCGAGCGCGATGCCGCAATTGGTGCCGTCGAACAGCGAAACATGGGTTTCCTTGACCCCTTTGGGCAGCGTGTCGCGGTCCACGGTGAAGCCGTGATTCATCGAGACGATCTCGACCTTACCGGTCTCCAGGTCCTTCACCGGATGATTGGCGCCATGATGACCTTGCGCCATCTTCCTGGTCTTGGCGCCCAGCGCCAAACCCAGCATCTGGTGGCCCAGGCAGATGCCGAACAGCGGCACGCCGCGATCCACCACGCCCCGGATGGTGGGGATGGCATATTCGCCCGTCGCGGCCGGATCGCCCGGTCCGTTGGAAAGAAGCACGCCGTCGGGATCATGGCGCATCACCTCGTCCAGGTCGGCAGTGGCCGGCACCACGGTGATGTCGGCGCCGCGCCCGGCCAGCAGCCTCAGGATGTTCCGCTTGACGCCATAATCGATCACGGTGGCGCGCCAGGTGGTTTCGTTTTCCTTCCCGTAACCTTCGTTCCATGCCCAAGGTGTCTCGCGCCATTTATAGGTCTGCCGTGCGGTGACATCCTTGGCCAGATCCAGGCCTTCCAGCCCGGAGAAACCTTTGGCTTGCTTCAACAGCGCCGCATGGTCGAGCGCGGCTGATCCGGCGTTGACGATCACGCCATGTGGCATGCCTTTTTCCCGGATCAGGTTGGTCAGCGCGCGGGTGTCGATCCCGGCCACGGCGGGAATGTTGTGCGCCTTCAGCCAGCGGTCCAGCGCCGACAGGCTGCGGTAATTGGAGGGATGCTCGGCGTCGGCGCGCACGATCAGGCCGCGCACCGCGGGGGTCAGGGTTTCGATATCTTCGGCATTGGTGCCCACGATCCCGATATGGGGGAAAGTGAAGGCCACGATCTGGGCCGCGTAGGAGGGATCGGAGAGAATCTCCTGATAGCCGGTCATGGCGGTGTTGAAGCAGACCTCGCCCGCCACCGCGCCGGCCGCGCCGAACCCGGTGCCCTCGAAGAAGGTGCCGTCGGCCAACATCACGCCTCCGCGCGCGAGCGGAAGCTGGGTCTGTGCGTCAGGCATGGGAGGCGTCCTCGGATTTGCCGGAAAATAGGGAGCCGGGCGCCGAGGGTCAACAGCGCGAAACAACATATTACGCCTGCATTTTCAATGCGTTGTACTTATCCCCCGATTCGCGTAGCGTGGTTCTTTCCCAAAAGGCGGAATTTCCATGTCGCTTCGCCAGAAACTCAATGACGCCATGAAAGAGGCGATGAAGGCCAAGGACGCCAAGCGTTTGGCGACGCTGAGGCTGGTGCTGGCGGCGCTCAAGGACCGCGACATTGCGGCGCGCACCGAGACCAGCCGCGATCTGCTGGGCGACGACGAAATCCTTTCCCTGCTGGCCAAGATGATCAAGCAGCGCGAGGAATCCGCTGTGGCCTTTGATGCCGGGAAACGGCCGGAACTGGCGGCCGGTGAGCGCGAGGAAATCGCCATCATCCGCTCCTTCATGCCGGCCCAAATGGATGAGGGGGCGGTGAAAGCGGCGGCCGACAAGGTGATTGCCGAGCTGGGTGCCTCCTCCATCAAGGACATGGGCAAGGTGATGGCGGCGATGAAGGAACGCTATGCCGGGCAGATGGACTTTGGCCGCGTCTCGGCCCTGGTCAAGGAACGGCTGTCGGCGCCCGCTTAATACACAGCGGCGCGAGGGCGGGGCGCGATTTCGCGCCCCTTTCGCGCCGTCTTTCCCGTAAAGTCGCTCCATGCGCTATGGCGAAGGATTGCTGGAGGAGATCCGCCGGCGGACCGATCTGGTCCAGCTGGTGGGCCGCCGCGTCAAGCTGGTCCGCAAAGGGCGGGTGATGTGGGGCTGTTGTCCGTTTCACGCGGAAAAATCGCCCAGCTTCAAGGTCGAGAATGAGCGCCACGCCTATAAATGCTTCGGCTGCGGAGCGGGCGGCGATGCCTTCAAATGGCTGATCGAGACCGAAGGCCTGAGTTTTCCCGAGGCGGTGGAAAAACTCGCCGCGGAAGCGGGAGTGGAGTTGCCCAAATGGTCGCCCGATGATGAAGCGCGCGAGCAGAAACGCAAATCGCTCTACGAGATCGTGGAATTGGCGGCGCAATTTTTTGAGCTGCAGTTGCGCGCCCCCGAAGGCGCCAAGGCGCGCGACTATCTGAAACGGCGTGGATTGGATGGAAAAGCGGCGACGCAATTCCGTCTAGGGTATGCGCCGAACTCCGGCCAGGCGCTGATCGAATTCCTCAAGGAAAGGAACGTCACCCAGGACGATATGCTGGCGGCAGGACTTACGCGTAGCGGCGAAGGCCATCCGATGCGCGACTTCTTCTTCAACCGGCTGATGTTTCCCATTGCCGATGGCCGCGGCCGCATCATCGCGTTTGGCGGGCGGGCGTTGGAAGACGACGCCAAGCCCAAATACATCAACAGCGGCGAGAACGCGCTCTTCTCCAAGGGCGCCCAGCTCTACAATTTCGCGACCGCCCGGGCCGCCGCGATCAAGGCGGGCACCATCATTGTGGCGGAAGGCTATATGGACGTGATCGCCCTGGTGCGCGGCGGCTTCGCCCATGCGGTGGCGCCGTTGGGCACCGCCTTGACCGAAGATCAATTGCAGCTTCTCTGGCGCACCACGCCTGAACCCGTTCTGGCGTTTGACGGCGACACGGCCGGCGCCAAGGCAGCCGAGCGTGCCGCGCGCCTGGCGCTTCCGCATCTCAAGGCAGGTCAGTCGCTGCGGTTTATTTTCCTGCCCGCGGGCGAGGATCCGGATTCCCTCATTGCCAAAAGTGGACCAGGGGCGATGGCAATGTTGCTGGAAAGCGCGATCCCCCTCTCGGACATGTTGTGGCGGATCGAGACCGAAGGCCGGGATTTCTCCACACCCGAGCGCCGGGCGGGGCTGGAACGAGCACTTTCTGCGCTTACCGGGGATATTACCGACGGCAAAGTGGCCGATTATTACCGGCGGGATTTCGAGCAGCGCGTGTTCGAGAAGTTCAAGCGCCGGCCCGCCCCCCGTCGCGCCGAAGGGGGCCAATCCTTCCGCCGCCAGCCCTTCCAGGGACCTGGGCGGCCCCAGCCGGGAACCGCCGAAGCGGTGTCGCCGGCGGTCAAGGCCAGCCTCCTGGCGCAGGCCGGCCAGGCGGGAAAGGCCCGGGATGGCGCCTTGGCCCACAAAGAGGCCGAATTGGCGACCCTGCTGTTGGAACGGCCCGCCCTGGCCCTGCGGTATGGCGAGCTTCTGGCGGAACTGGTGTTCCGCGACCGTTCGCTTGACAGGCTGCGGCACGAACTCTTAAACCTCGCGGCCTCCGGCTCCAGCCTTGAAAAAGCGCCGGTTTTAACCCATTTGCAGCGTCTGGGATTGGCCGATTTGCTGACGCGGCTGGGCGTCAGAACCAACCCCGGGCTGCCGGATTCCGTGCCGGAGGATGAGACTGAAGCCCGTTTCTTGCGCGCCGCAGCAGATTTTCGCGCCATGGCGGAGTGGGAGCCTGAGCGGGAACGCGCTCTTCGGCGGTTTGCGACGGAGGAGAGCGAGGAATCGTGGCGGGAAGTGCGCCGGTTCTTTCGGTCGTCTCAAGAATGACGGGGTGGTGGCGTTATTAACTCAAGCCCCACTATTGGGGACTTAAGGACTGCAACGAAGTGGCGAGCAAACCTGTCTTGACCAAGAAACCGTCTAAACCGGCTCCCAAGCCTGCCAAGAAAGCGCCCGCCAAGCCCGCTGCTGCCAAGACGGCGGCGGTGAAGAAGTCTGCCAAGCCGCCGGCGAAACCGGCCAAGCACGCAAAACCCATCAAACTCAAAAGCCCGGCCAAGCCCGTTAAGCCAGAGCCGAAAGGCAAAGCCGGCAAACCCGGAAAGCCCGAGCCTGAGCTGAAACTCAAGAAAGGCGCCAAAGCCGAAGCCAAAGGCGCGGCCAAGCCCGTCGTTGCGCCCCAGCCGGTCAAGCCGCAAGCCAAGATCGCGCCCAAGAAGCCGGGCGAGAGCGAGACACCGGGCGACGCCGACAGCCCCCTGCTGGATATGTCCGATGTGGGCGTGCGCAAGATGATCGCGCGCGCCAAACAGCGCGGCTATGTCACCTATGACGAATTGAACAAGGTGCTGCCGTCCGACAAGACCTCGTCGGAGCAGATCGAAGACACGATGGCGATGCTCAATGAGATGGGCATCAATGTCATCGAGAGCGAAGAGGCTGAGGAAGCCGAGGGCGAGAATCTGCCTGCCGCCGTCGAAGGCAGCAAGGCGCTGGCCACCACGGCGAAATCCGGCGAGCAATATGACCGCACCGACGATCCGGTGCGCATGTATCTGCGCGAGATGGGTTCGGTCGAGCTTTTGTCGCGCGAAGGCGAAATCGCCATCGCCAAGCGCATCGAGGCCGGCCGCGAATTGATGATCGGCGCCTTGTGCGAAAGCCCGCTCACTTTCGAGGCGCTCACCGTGTGGCGCGACGAGTTGAACGAAGGCAAAGTTCTTCTCCGCGACATCATCGATCTGGAAGCCATGTATGGCGCCGGGCCCGATGGCTCGCCCGCGCCGGTGCCGCCTCCGGTTGGTCCCGACGGCAAGCCGCTCAATGGCGTGCCGGTCGTTCCGCCCACTCCCGAATTCAAGACGCCCGAATTCAAGGCGCCGGAATTCAAGAAACCCGAGCCGCCCAAGCCCGAACCCAAGCCACCCGGTGAAGACGGTGGTGAGGCCGCGGCGACCGCCGACGGCGCTGCCGATGGCGACGATTTCGACGATGAAGGCAATCTGCCTTTGTCGGCGATGGAAGCGGCCTTGAAGCCCCAGGTGCTCGAAGCGCTGGACAATATCGCCGGCCTCTACAAGAAGCTGGGCAAGCTGCAGGACGCTTCGGTCGAAGCCGCCTTGGGTGCGGACGAACTGTCTACGGGTCAGGAACGCCGGTTCAAGAAGCTGCGCAGCGAGACCATGGATCTGGTCAAGTCGCTCAAGCTCAACAACAACCGCATCGAAGCCCTGGTCGACCAGATGTACGGCATCAACCGCCGTCTGGTGTCGCTGGAAGGCAAGCTTCTACGTCTGGCCGAATCCCATGGCGTGGACCGGGTTGAATTCCTCAAGCAATATTTCGGCAACGAGCTCGACCCCAACTGGGCGCGCCGAGTGGGACGCCTGTCCGGCATCGGCTGGCACGATTTCGTCACCGAGGAGCGCGACAAGGTCAAGGCGCTGCGCGAAGAGATCCAGGCGCTGGCGCAGGAAACCCGCCAATCGGTCTCGGAATTCCGCCGCAACGTCCAGACCGTGCAAAAGGGCGAGCGCGAATCCGGCGTCGCAAAAAAGGAAATGATCGAGGCCAATCTGCGCCTGGTCATCTCCATCGCCAAGAAATACACCAATCGCGGGCTGCAGTTCCTGGACCTGATCCAGGAAGGCAATATCGGCCTGATGAAGGCGGTCGATAAATTCGAATATCGCCGCGGCTATAAATTCTCGACCTATGCCACTTGGTGGATCCGGCAGGCGATCACCCGCTCGATCGCCGATCAGGCGCGCACCATCCGCATCCCGGTGCACATGATCGAGACCATCAACAAGTTGGTGCGCACCAGCCGCCAGATGCTGCACGAGATCGGCCGCGAGCCGACGCCGGAAGAACTGGCCGAGCGCCTGGCCATGCCGTTGGAGAAAGTGCGCAAGGTCCTCAAGATCGCCAAGGAGCCGATCAGCCTCGAGACGCCGATCGGCGACGAGGAAGATTCGCATCTGGGGGATTTCATTCAGGATCCCAACGTGGTCCTGCCCATCGATGCCGCGATCCAGGCCAATCTGCGCGAGACCACCACCCGCGTCCTGGCCACGCTCACGCCGCGCGAGGAGCGCGTGCTGCGCATGCGGTTCGGCATCGGCATGAACACCGATCACACGCTGGAAGAAGTGGGACAACAATTCAGCGTGACCCGCGAGCGTATCCGCCAGATTGAAGCCAAGGCGCTGCGCAAGCTGAAACACCCGTCCCGCTCCAGAAAACTCCGGAGCTTCCTCGACAATTAGCGCGGTACCCCGCGCCCTTCGCGACCAATAGAGACATGGCCATCCGCAACGACCAAAAATTCAGTGACCGTATGAACACGGCGGCAAAGGCACGCGCCGAGATGCTTGCCAAAGCCAAGGCCCGCGCCGAAGAGGCCAAAGCCACGGCGGACGAGCGCGCCAAGGAACGCGCGGCAATCGCCGCCGCGCGCGACGAGCGCCTGGCGCAGCGAGCCGAGGAAAAGAAACGCGCCGCTGCCGAAGCCGAGAAACGCCGGCAGGCGGAGGAAGACGCTCGCCGCAAGGCCGAGGAAGAGGCCAAACACGCCGCCGAGCACCAGAAGCGCGCAGAGCTGGACCGCATGGCTCAACTTCTCGCCGAGCAGAAAGCCGCGCGCGATGCGCGTTACGCGGCCCGCAAAGATCGGCAGAAAAAAGGCAAACGGTAGGAGACGGCGCGGAATTTTATCAGCGCGCTGATACCGCCCTGCATCCCGCAAAGTTCCACTTTCAAATTTGCGCGCACCTGATTTAGGGTCGGGCTGCGGGGTTTGAGCACATCTCCCCCGCTTTGTTCGGCCCGCGTGGAATTCTCCATTCCGCCCCGAACCTGATCATCGGATAACGAAGGGATCAATATGGCGTTTGTCGAGCAGAAAAATATGTTCAAATATCCCGCCGAGGACGAGTGTCTGGTGAGAAGGCTGGGATCGGCGGTGATCGCCTCCTGGGGCACCTTGCCGGAGCCCGTGCGCGACAGGTTGATGTCCGAGGCGCGCGCCGCCTGGGACCGCGAATATTACGTCTCGCATCTCAATGACAAGCTGGACGCGGTGGTGCGCCGGCGCCTTACCTAATGCGCTTCGCATGAAAGACTGCTCGCGCCAATTCGGGCGCGAGCAGTCTTTTCGTTTTCACGCCGCGCCGAAGGCCGCCAGCAGAACCATTACCAATCCCACGATCGAGACCGCCCAGACGATGGTGCGCACCACCTGGATGCCCAGGGCATAGACTGGCACATAGACCACGCGCGCCCAGAAATAGAGTTGCGCGCCCAAAGCCGACATGTGGTCCTGCTTGTGCAGCAGCACCACCAGCAGGACCGACGCCGCGAACAAGGCAAATGTCTCGCGGAAATTGCCAAACGCCCGCACCAGCCGTCCCGCGATCTTGCCCATCGGCTTCGCCGGCGGCGCGTCCCGCGAACTTAGATTGTATGGAAGTCCGACGTCCTGGGTCATCGCCATGCTGGCAATGACAAGTTGTACCAAGCCCAACACCACGCTCCACAACAGCATGGTGGTTTCCGGCATGCCCGTATCCATGAAATAGCCTCCCTTGGATAAGGAAAGCATATCACGGCCCCGTGAGACCGCTTTAGCGCTTTAGGCGTAATTGAAGCTGATGGAGATGCGGGGGCTTCTGGCGCGATTGGGCTCGACGCCATGGCGCAGCCAGCTTTCCCACAAAAGCAGCATGCCCGGCTCGGGCGCGATGGTGACAAAGGTGCGGCTGGATTCCTTCGCCTTTGCCTTTCGCGGCGGCGCCGCCATCAGCATGGAAAGCCGGGGGTCTTCGAAGCGGATGGCCCCGGCCTTGGACGGTACCGTCACATAATAGGTGCCGCTGACGACGGAATTGGGATGGATATGGGCGTTGTGGATGCCGGCCTTGTCCATCACATTGATCCAAAGACTGTCGAGGGCGAGCTTTTTTCCGCCGAGCTCGAACGCCGCATCGCGCGCGAACAAGGCGACATGACGGGCGATGTCCTTTTCCAATTCCGCCAGCACGCTGGCCCGGCGAGTCAGATCATTCAGCGAGGCATAAGACGTGTAACCGCCATAGCCATGGTCGTTTGCCCATTTCCGCCCGGCGCGGTCCTCCGCGGCAATGCCCAGGCATGTCTGCTCCAGCGCGCGGTTCCGCACCAAAGACAATTGGGCTTGATAAAGCCGGGTGACGAAGAGCGTTCGGAACTTTCCCATCAGGCTATGCCCGCGCCGAAGTTGGTGGTCATTTGCGCTATAGGATGCCACACTGGTGGCCTGTCAAAGGGGATTTCATGCGCATTCTCTTGGTTTGCGGCGCCATCGTTGCGCTTACGGCTGGCCTTGGCGGCTGCGCGGTGGTCGGTGCGGGGGCCGCCGTGGTGGGCGCGGGCGCTGAAGTGGGTGCTACCGTCATCGGCACCGCGGCAGATGTCGCCGGCGATGTCATCTCCGCGCCGTTCGGTGGCGATGATTCGGACAAGAAAAAGAAAGACTAGTTTTTTCTCTACCTGCCACTCGCGCATGCGTCCGCGCTACGCCGCCGCTAGCGGACCGTTCGCCGTCCCTTCGGGCTGCGGCTCAAGGGCTAAAAATTATCCTTGCGCCGGCGGATCTCGGCGAACACGGCCACGTCGCTGTCTTTCTCCATTCCCAGTGTTTTTCTGATCCCGGCGGATTGCGGCCGCAGGAAGGGATTGGTCTGTTTCTCCAGTCCCATGGTGGAGGGGATGGTGGGCTTCTTGTCGGCGCGCCGGGCTTTTACTTCGCCCATGCGGCTGACCAATTCCAAATTGCCGGGCTCGAGGGTAAGGGCGAAACGCCCGTTATTCTCGGTATATTCATGGCCGCAATAGATCCGAGTGACGTCGGGCAACGTCATTAATTTCGAGAGACTGGCCCACATCATGGGCGGATCGCCTTCGAACAAGCGCCCGCAACCCAGGGCGAACAGCGTGTCGCCGGTAAAGGCATTGTCCCCCGATGACGAAGGTGAGGGCGCTTCTGGTATGGCCGGGGACTTCCAGCACACGCACGGATTTTCCCGCAAACTGCCAGCCCGACTGTTCGTCCACGCCGATATCCAGGCCCGGAATGCGCGCCTTGTCCTTGCCGGGCCCCACCACTTTGGCGCCGTAGGTCTCTTTCAACGCCAGATTGCCGCCCACATGGTCGTTATGATGATGGGTGTTGACGATATAGCCCGGCCGCCAACCCAGGCGTTCGAGCGCGGCCTGCACCGGCTTTGCTTCGGACGGGTCCAGCACGGCGCAATCATCGCCGTCCTTGATCAGATAGGCGTAATTGTCGCTGAGGCAGGGGACGATCTCGATCTGCACGGGAAGGTTCCATTTTGGGACGGGACCAAGCCTAGCATTGGGACGCCCAAAGATTGAACCGCTCCACGCTTGGGGCTACCGATTGGGGCATGGATGGGCGCGGCCTACAGGATTTCTATGACAGCCCCATGGGGCAAAGGACGCGGCGGCTGATTTTGCGCCGGCTGCGCCAATTCTGGCCCAACTCCAAAGGACGCCGCATTCTGGGATACGGCTTTGCCCAGCCTTATCTGCGCGCCTTCTTGTCGGAGTCCGAACGCACTATCGCCGCCGTGCCGCAGGCGTTGGGACCCGCGATCGCCTGGCCTAAGGAGAAATGCCTCACAGCACTGGTCGAGGAAGACGCGCTTCCTTTCCCGGATGCGTTTTTCGATCTGGCTCTGGTCATCCATGGGCTGGAGGAAGCGGAAGGCTTGCGGCCATTGCTGCGCCAATTGTGGCGGGTGCTGGCGGCGGAGGGCCGCTTGCTGATCGTGGCGCCCAATCGCGCCAGCCTGTGGGCACAGCTTGAGCGCTCGCCGTTCGGCCATGGCCGGCCCTTCTCCCGCTCCGAGCTGGATCATCTTTTGCGCGGGGCGATGTTCGTTCCCGAACAATGGCAGCAGGCGCTTTATGCGCCACCCATCGCCAGCCGGGCGCTGACCGGCAGCGGTGCGGGATGGGAACGGTTTGGCGCGCGGCTTTTTCCCGCGCTGGGCGGCGTCCACATCGCCGAAGCCTCCAAGTCGCTTTATGCGCCGGCCACGCCCGCGCTGGCGCGTGCCCGCACCCGCACCCAGCTCAAGACCGCCGGAATGGAATAGTTATAATTACCGAACTAGCTAGCCCTTGCGGAGCAGGAAGATCGCGCCCTGGGCGAACAGATTGGGCCCCAGCGCATCCGGCCGCATCTCCCCCACCACGCTTTCCCGCTTCAAGGCCAGCGCGCGATCGATCACCGCGCCCTGCGTGCGGGCCAGATCCACGAAATCGGCCAGTGTGCAGAGATGGATGTTGGGCGTGTCGTACCAGTGATAATCAAGCGCCTTGGTGCGCGGCATGCGGCCCCGAAACAAAAGCGACAGCCGGACCCGCCAATAGCCGAAATTGGGCAGCGAGATCGCGGTCTGCCGGCCGATGCGCAAAAGTTGCGCCAGGACCGTGGCCGGCTTCTCGGTCGCCTGGATGGTCTGGCTGAGGATCACGAAATCGAAGACCTGGCTGGGATATTCGGCCAGGTCGGCATCGGCGTCGCCCTGGACCACCGCAAGCCCTCGCGCCACGCAGGCATTCACATTCTGCTGGGACAGTTCGACCCCGCGCCCATCCACGCCCTTGGTCCGCACCAGATACTCCAGCAAGGCGCCGTCGCCACAGCCCACGTCCAGAACGCGCGCGCCATCCGGGATCATCTCGGCAATGGCGGCCAGATCGGGCCGCAGATGCGAGGAGGCGCTGTTCATGCCACGCCTTCCGCCGCGGCCACGGAATTCAGAAAGCCTGTCACCGTGTCGAACATTTCCGGCTCGTCCAGCAGGAAGGCGTCGTGCCCCTTGTCGCTCTTGATTTCGACAAAGCTCACTTTCGCCGCCACCGCGTTTAAGGCATGGGCGATGCGCTTGTTCTCGGCGGGAGGGAAAAGCCAGTCCGAAGTGAAGGAGACGATGCAGAACCGCACCGGCGAGTCGCGGAAGGCGTCGGCAAGCTGGCCGGCATAATCTTCGGCAAGGTCGAAATAATCCATCGCCCTTGTGATGTAGAGATAGGAATTTGCGTCGAAGCGGTCGACAAAACTCATGCCCTGGTGATGGAGATAGGATTCAATCTGGAAATCCGGGGCGAATTGAAAGGACAGCGCTTCGCGGTCCTGCAGATTGCGGCCGAATTTGCGCTGCAGCGCCGCTTCGGACAAATAAGTAATGTGCGCCGCCATCCGGGCCACCGCCAATCCCTTCGAAGGACTGGTGTTCTGCAGTTGATACTCGCCGCCTTTCCAGTCGGGATCGGCCATGATCGCCTGGCGGCCCACTTCATGGAAGGCGATGTTCTGGGCGGAATGACGGGCAGCGCAGGCAATGGGCACCGCGGCGCGCACCCGTTCGGGATAGGACGCTGCCCATTGCAGCACTTGCATGCCGCCCATCGAACCGCCGATCACCATAAGCAATCTCTCGATGCCCAGCGCGTCCAACAGCATGGCCTGGGCGCGGACCATGTCACGCACCGTGACCAGGGGAAATTCAGGCCGAAGGGCTTGCCGGTCGAGGGATCGATCGACGCCGGTCCCGTGGTCCCCATGCAGCCGCCGATGACATTGGCGCAGATCACGAAGAACCGATTGGTGTCGATCGGCCGTCCCGGTCCCACCATCAATTTCCACCAGCCGGCCTTGCCGGTGACGGGATGCTCCGAGGCGACGAACTGATCGCCGGTCAGCGCATGGCAGATCAGGATGGCATTGCTCTTAGCATCATTGAGCGTGCCATAGGTCATGTAGGCGATGGAGAAGGGCGAAAGCGTGCGGCCGCAATCCAGCTTCAGCGGCTTGTCGGCGCCAAAGCTCACCGCCTTGCCGGCATCGGCTTCGGGCGCGCTCAGCGGCCTTAAAAAGTGCGGATCTGCGATTTCTGCCATGAGTCTTACTCTCGAAGGGGCGTAGCTAAGGTGGCTTCGCCCCCCTGTCAACAAACGGCGTGAGGCGCGGCGCTTTGCTTTTGCCGGGCCTGCCACTATCAATAGCGCCCTTTTTCAGACCCTTTATTAGGTATCCTACCGCCTCGCACCTTGAGATCCTTATGACGCCCTCGCCAAAGCCCGGCATTCTGGACATCACGCCCTATGTGGGCGGCCGTGCCGCCGTGCCCGGCGTGAAGGACGTGATCAAGCTTTCCTCCAACGAGACGCCGCTGGGCCCCAGCGCCAAGACGGTCGAGGCGTTGGCCAAGGCGTCGCACGATCTTCATCTTTATCCCGAAGGCAGCGCCAAGATCCTGCGCGAGGCGATCGCCGAGATACATGGCCTGGATCCGGCGCGAATCGTGGCCTCGGGCGACGGCTCGGACGCGCTCCTCACCATGCTGGCAAACGCCTATCTCCGGCCCGGCGATGAAGTGCTGTTCAGCGAGCACGATTTCATTGTTTACAAAATCGCCACCTTGGCCAACAGCGCCAAGCCGGTCGAGATACCCGATCCCAAATTGCGGTTTGACGTGGACGCGGCGCTGGCGCGGGTCAGCGACAAGACCCGCATGCTCTTCATCGCCAACCCCAACAACCCCACCGGCTCCTACATCAGCCATGACGAGATGCGCCGTCTCCATGCGGGATTGCCCAGCCATGCCCTGTTGGTGATCGACGCCGCCTATAGCGAATATGTGCGCAAGAACGATTACGAAGCCGGGATCGAGATGGTCTCGAACTATCCCAATGTGGTGATGACCAGGACCTTCTCGAAAATTTATGGCCTGGCCGGCATGCGGATCGGCTGGACCTATGCGCCGGCGGCGGTGTGCGACGTGCTCAACCGGATTCGCGGGCCCTTCAATGTCTCGATGATGCAGCAGCACACGGCGGCGGCGGCGGTGCGCGACCGCGCCCATATCGAGCGGTCGATTGGCCACAACGAGCAATGGAAGAATTATCTCACCGAAGAAATCCGCAAGCTGGGCCTGACAGTGAATGAGAGCGTGGCCAATTTCGTGCTGGTCCAGTTTCCCAAGGGCAAGAAAAGCGCCCAGGAAGCGGATGCTTTCTTGAGTTCCAAGGGACTGATACTCAGGGCCGTCGGCAATTACGGCCTGCCGGATGCTCTGCGGCTCACGGTTGGCGCCGCCGACGCCAACCAGCGCGTGGTCGGGGCGTTGCGCGAATTCATGGGACGCGCCTGATGTTCGAGCATGTCACCTTGATCGGCCTGGGCCTGATCGGTTCTTCTTTGGCGCATGCCGTCAAGCGCAAGAATTCTGGCCGAACGCATCACCGGCTATGACATCAACGAACATGTGCGCAAGCGCGCCGCCGAGCTGGAACTGGCCGCCATTGCCTCCGATCCCGCCGATGCGGTGAAAGATTCCGATCTGGTGATCCTGTGTTCCCCAGTGGGCAGCTATAAGGAGCTGGCGCAGGCGATCGCGCCGCATCTCAAGCCGGGCGCGATCCTCTCCGATGTGGGTTCGGTCAAGGGCGCGGTGATTCGCGATGTGGTGCCTTTTCTACCGAAAAGCGTCCATTTCCTGCCCGCTCACCCCATCGCCGGCACCGAGCAATCGGGCCCCGACGCGGGCTTTGCCAGCCTGTTCGATCATCGCTGGTGCATCATCACGCCGCTTCCTGGCGCCGATCCAAAGGCGCTGGAGAAGCTCAAACATTTCTGGGAGGCATGCGGCAGCCAGGTCGAAGTGATGGACGCGGCTCATCACGATCTGGTGCTGGCCATGACCAGCCATGTGCCGCATCTGATCGCCTACAATATCGTGGGCACCGCGCATGATCTGGAAAAAGTCACCGAAGGCGAAGTGATCAAATTCTCGGCCGGCGGGTTCCGCGACTTCACTCGCATCGCCGCTTCCGATCCCACCATGTGGCGCGACGTCTTCCTCAACAACCGCGATGCCGTGCTGGAAGTGCTGGGCCGCTTCAACGAGGATCTCAGCATCCTTCAGCGCGCGGTGCGCGACGGCAACGGCCAGGCGCTGTTCGATCTTTTCACCCGCACCCGCACAATCCGCCGTTCCATTGTGGATGTCGGCCAGGATTCGGCTGCGCCGAATTTCGGGCGCGACGATCTTAAGCCTCAGTAGAAGGGAAAGAGCAGCGCGTGCAGGCGCGGCTGCAACGTGTCATCCATTTTGTCGGTGGTGACGGCGCTGGATTGGATATGCACTGGGCCATGGAAGATCTGCCCGTTCTGGTGCCGCCACGCCATGATCGCGTCCATCCAGCCTGTCCGTCCCGCTAGCAGGCGGGCGAAGGCCGAGCCCTGAGCGACTTGGCTGTAGAGTTCCAGTCTTAGGACATGATCGCCAAAGGGCGTGGCGTGGCCCTTCACTTCGACCGCGCTGATATTCAGGTCCAGCGCGTCCTTCTTGGGATCCCGCCGCATATGGAATTGGGCGCGGCCGACGGTGAAAGCTGTGCCGTCGGTGTCCTTGCCGCCGGCATCGAGCAGGTCGAGATCGAAACGGCTGAGGCCCTTGCTGTCGGCAATGGCGCTGGCGCGCAGGCTGCCCGGCACGAATGAAAGCTGGTGACGCACACCGTCGGCGTCGGTCCACGCCAAGGTCTGCGGTCCGGCGGCCTCGAAAATGCCCTGGATGCGGCCATAAGTAAGCGCGTGCATGGCGAAGCGGTCGCTATGCCAGATCAGGGGGCCGCGCGGGCCTTCGGCCCGGACCAGGAAATTCGTGAACACCACATCGACACGAAAGGGAAAGCCGGAAATGGTCTGGCTGTTCCAGGACAGGGTCACGCCGGGAATGGCCTGGCGGCCATTCATGGCTTTGAGCCTGTCGTCGAGCGCATGGGCCACGTTCCACCAATGGCTCATCACCCATGCCGCCAGCGCAAGAAACAGCACCAGCGGCGCATAAAGCCAGAAACGGCTGGAGAATTTCATTTCAGGAAACTAGCCGCACTTGGAATAGCCGGGGAGCGCGGCCAGGAAAAGTGGAAGCCGGTTTTCCGTCTGGCCGCGCGACAACAAAAAGTCAGCCACATTTCGAATAACCACAGGACAAACATGAATCGCAGCCTTCCAATTTCACAAAGCTGGCCTCGCCGCAACGGGGACAGAAATTCGCGGGCACGCCCTCGCGCGGCATCATGGCGGCGAAAAGCGAGGGCGATCGGGGGCGGTGCGCCCGCTCAGGAATCCGATCTCGATCATGTGGCGTTCGATCACTTCGCCGATGGCCGCCAGAAGCGAGGGCACATAACGCCCGCCCATCCATTGTCCGCCGCGCGGATCGAAGATCGCCTTCAACTCGTCCACCACGAAGGAGACGTCGCCGCCGCGGCGGAACACCGCCGAGATCATGCGGGTAAGCGCCAGCGCCCAGGCATAGGCTTCCATATTCTTGGAATTGATGAAGACCTCAAACGGTCGGCGGCGCCCATCCTGCTGGATGTCGTTGAGCGTGATGTAGAAGGCGTGATCGCTGTCCAGCCATTTGATCTTGTAGGTGCGCCCCTTCAAGGCATCCGGCCGGTCGAGCGGCCTGGTCATATAGATCACCCCGCCCCGTTCCTCGCGCGGCGCCGGCAGCGGCAAGGGCAATTCCGGTTCGTCGCTGGCGATCAGGGCTTCGGCGGGGAGTGCGGCGGGCTCCGCGATGGACAGCACCGCACCGGTCACGTCATTGGGGCGATAGGTGGTGCAGCCCTTGCAGCCGTCCCGATAGGCTTTCAGATAGACATGTTTGAAATCCTCGAACGAGATCGCCGCCGGAACATTGATGGTCTTGGAAATGGCGCTGTCGATATAGGGCTGGGCTGCCGCCTGCACTGCCAGATGGTCCTCGGGCGCGAGCGTCTGCGCCGTGACGAAATATTCGGGCAGGGCGGCGTCTTCGCCGAACTGGCGGCGAAAGGCGGTGACCGCGTAATCCTCGACAATTTCCTCGCGCTTGCTGCCGTCGGGCTGAAGCACCTTGCGGGTGTACGAGAAGGCGAAAACCGGTTCGATCCCCGACGAGACATTCCCGGCCAAAAGCGAGATGGTGCCGGTCGGCGCGATCGAGGTGAGAAGCGCATTGCGGACGCCATGGGCGCGAATACCTTCGCGAATGTCCTCCGGCAAGGCGGCGATATGCGGGCGGGCCAGATATTCGTTGGCGATCGAACAGGGGGA
Source organism: uncultured Alphaproteobacteria bacterium (assembly GCA_963765095.1). Lineage (GTDB taxonomy): Bacteria > Pseudomonadota > Alphaproteobacteria > Micropepsales > Micropepsaceae > Rhizomicrobium. The sequence goes on along the minus strand of CAVXUV010000016.1, from coordinate 52,118 downwards.
AAGTACCCTTCTCCTCGGCCAGCGCCACCGAAGCGCGGTAGGCGGCATGGCTCAAGGCGGAAAGCCAGCTTTAATCAGCGCCACGCTATCGTCGGTGCCATAGCGCGTGCGGCAGAAGATCAGGGCATCGGCCAATCCGGTGACACCCAGCCCGATGCGGCGCTTGGCAATAGCCTCCTGGCGCTGAACGTCCAACGGAAAGCGCGAGACATCGATGGCGTTGTCCAGCATCCGAATTGCGGTCGCGGTTAGCGCCGCCAGCGCCTCCAGATCAAGATGCGCGTTCTCCTCGAACGGATGGCGCACCAGCTTGGCCAGATTGATGGAACCCAACAGACAGGCGCCATAAGGCGGCAAAGGCTGTTCGCCGCAGGGATTGGTGGCCGAGATGGTCTCGCAATAAGAAAGATTATTCTGTTCATTGATGCGGTCGATGAAGATCACGCCCGGCTCGGCATAATCGAAGGTCGAGCGCATGATGTGATCCCACAGCGCGCGCGCTTTCAGGGTGCGATAGGTCTTGCCCTGGAATTGAAGCGTCCAGTCGGCGTCATCGGCCACCGCCGACATGAAGGCGTCGCTCACCAAGACCGAGAGGTTGAAATTGGAGAGCCGTCCCGACGTGCGCTTGGCTTCGATGAAATCTTCGATGTCGGGATGGTCGCAGGCCAGTGTCGCCATCATGGCGCCGCGTCTTGAACCCGCGCTCATGATGGTGCGGCACATCGCGTCCCACACTTCCATGAAGGAAACGGGCCCCGATGCATCCGCGCCCACGCCCGCCACGCCCGCGCCACGTGGGCGAAGGGTGGAAAAGTCGTAGCCGATGCCGCCGCCTTGCTGCAGCGTCAGCGCGGCTTCGCGCAGGGCGGAAAAAATCCCGTCCATCGAATCAGGGATGGTCCCCATCACAAAACAATTGAAGAGGGTGACGCTGCGTCCCGTGCCGGCGCCCGCCAGGATACGTCCCGCAGGCAGGAATTTGTGATCGACCAGCGCGCGGGCAAAAGCCGTGGCCGCCTCAAGCCGTTTCTCCGGCGCTTCGGCCATGGCCAGGCTGGCTGCCACTCGTGCCCAGCTATCCGCCAGGCTCTGGTCCAACGGCGTGCCGTCAGCCGCCTTGAAGCGGTATTTCATGTCCCAGATCTGGCGGGAGATTTCCTGCATGGAGCCCTAAAAATCATAAAGGCGGCGCTCGCGCCACCGCATCCTATTATGGCTTGTGTTCATGAAACGTTCCAGAGCCGAAATTAACTTCCCAAAAGCCGGTTTGTGGAGGTTTCGATACGATCCTCCAGAGTGGCCAGGAATTCGCGCCGTTTCAGCCCTGCCGGAATGGGGGCAAGAAATTCCAGCGTGATGGTCCCCGGATATTTCCAGAAGCCCCGCCAGTATCGCCCCGAATCAAGCGCCACAGGCACACAGGGAATTTCCAATTGGCCGTAGAGACCGGCCACGCCGGGTTTATAGTCCGGAGGAGCGCCCGGTTTTTTTCGCGTGCCTTCCGGGAAAATCAAAATCGGGCGGCCTTGATCGAGAACCTTCTGCGCCCCGCGAACCATGCTCCGCAAGGCGTCGGCGCCCGCGCCGCGATCGATGGCGATGGCCGCCGTCTTTTGCAGATACCAGCCATAAAATGGAATGCGCAGAAGCTCGCGCTTCAGGATGATGCCGGGATCTTCCAGCGCCAGATAAAGCGCCAGCGTGTCCCACATGCTCATATGTTTGGAAGCGACCAGCACCGCCCCTTTGGGCGCTTGGCCTATTTGCCGATGGTCAAGTCCTGCAATGATCTTCAAGCCCCACAAGGTGGCGCGCGCCCAACGCCGCGCCATCCACATCGTGGCTTGGCGCGGGGCAAGCAGAAAGGGCAGGAAGACGATCCCCATTACGGCGGTGAGAAGAAGAAACCAGGCCATGAACAGGGCCGAGCGGATGGCGATCATGCGCGCGCCATGCTGGTGGTGGCGAGGCTGGCCAGATATTTCACGAACTCACGATGCAGCAAAAAGATGGTGCGGGGATGACGCCACCAATCGATCAGGTCGATGCCTTCCTGCTCCACCGGATAGGGCCGGAAATGCACTTGGGGCATGGCGGCGGAAAATTCCCGCAATGCGCGCGGCATGTGATAGCGGGCGGTGACCAGGATCAGACTGTGGAAATCATGGGCGCGCGCCCAGTCGGCGGTTTCCTGGGCGTTGCCGCGGGTGTCTTCGGCGGCATAACCCAGATCGGCGCAGCAATCGAAGCGCGGCCCCGCATGGATAAGATGTTTCAGCGTTTCCTTGCTGGTCTCCTGATCCACGCCGGTGATCAAAAGCCGTTTGCCCACGCTGTGCTCGAACAAGGCATCGGCGCGGTCCAGCCGCGTTTCGCCTCCGGTCAGCACCACGATGCCGTCCGCGCCACGGAAATTGGCCGGTGCCTTGGGCAAGGACGAGACAAATACGATGAAGCCCAACCCGTAGGCCAGGACAATCAGGATCACTGCCGCAAGGAAGCCACGCATGACGGCCTAGTAGATAGCACGAACGACCGACAGCACAGAGATGCGCGCGGTGGCCCAGGCGATGAGCGCGGTAGCCACCGGAACCGTGGCCAGCCACAGCATCTCCATCCAGTCGAACGACAATGGCGGCAGGAACGGCACGGCCTCGCCGCCGAATTGCTCGACGCCGCTCACGCCGGCGAACAGGATCGCCGCCAAGAGCGTGCCCAGCAGCGCCGCGCCCAGGGCGGAGAGAAAATAATGCCGTTCCACCGTCCCGGCGATAAAGCCCGCCCTCGCGCCCATCTGATGCAACAGCGCCACCATCTCGTGATGAGCGGCAAGGCCAGCGCGCGTGGCGAATGACACGGAAGCGGCGGTGGCGCCCGCGATCAAGAGCAACACAACATAGGCGGAAAAGCGCACCGTATCGGCGATGGCTTTCAGGCGCGCAATCCAGCGGCTGTGATCATCGAGCACGGCATGGGGCGCCGCCCGTTTAAGCGCCGCGCCCAGACCCGCCACATCAACTTGGTCGCCCGGCACCAGCGACGCGTCGATCAGGCGGGGCAGTGGAATATCGCTGGTGAGACCGCTTTTCCCCACCCAGGGCGCCACAAGGGCATCCAATTCGGCTTCCGACAAAGGTTCGGCATGGGCGACGCCGGGCGTGGCGCGCAGAAGACGCAAGGCGGCATCGGTTTCGCGGTCCAGAACCTTCGCGGCATCGCTGCTTTCGGGCGGCAGGATCTGCACCGTCAGTTTCCCGGCCATGCCATGCCGCCATCCTTCGGTGGCGCGATCGGCCACCAACGAAGCACCCAGCGCCAGGGCAGCCAGGAACGCCATTACCGCAATGACGAAGTCCAGCGGCGCTGCGCCCTTGTCGCGCGGCAGGATGGTGCTGGATTCTCTCATGACGCTCGGCTCATGACATCGCGCTCACGGCGGTGCGCAATTCCACCAGCCGCCCATCGACCAGCCGCATCTCGCGCGCGCGGGCGACTTCGATCAGGGCGCGGTCATGGGTGGCGATCAAGACCGTGGTTCCCAGCCGGTTCAATTCGCCGAACAGGCGGATCAGCCTGGCGCCCATTTCCGGATCGACATTGCCGGTGGGTTCGTCGGCGATGAGAAGATCGGGCCTCGCCACCACGGCGCGGGCAATGGCGACGCGCTGCTGCTCGCCGCCGGACAAGGTGGGTGGGCGCGCCTGCATCCGGTCGCCCAAGCCCACCCAGGACAGAAGCTCTTTCACGTCGTGGGCGTAGTCCTCGTCTTTGCGGCCGGCAAGCCTCAGCGGCAGGGCGACATTGTCATAGGCCGAAAGATGGTTCAGCAGGCGGAAATCCTGAAACACCACGCCGATGCGGCGGCGGAGCGGCGGCAGGTCGCGCCGCCGCGCGATGGCCAATTCCTGGCCGAACAGGGTAATGAGACCCCGGGACGGCGGTTCGGCCAGATAGATCAGCTTGAGCAGCGTGGTCTTGCCCGCGCCGGAAAGACCCGTGAGGAAGGTGAAAGAGCCGGCTTCCAGCACGAAAGTGACGTCGCGCAAGACTTCAGGACCCGGCCCGTAGCGCATGCCGACATTTTCAAAACGAACCATGGTGGCGGACCTTAACCCGCGGGCCGCCTTGCGGTCATCCGGCGTGCCCCCTATTTTCGAACGCGAATCGTCGATAAAGCCGCATGATTCTTACCTGTCCCGCCTGTGGCACGCGTTATCAGGCCGACGAGGCGAATTTCCCGCCCGCCGGACGCAAGGTGCGTTGCGCCAAATGCGGCCATGTCTGGCACCAGCAGGGGCTGGAGCCTCAGCCCGAGCCTGATGTCGCCGCCATTGCGCCCGGGCCGGCGCCTGAGCCCGAACCCGTATTTTCCCGTGCCCGTGCCTTTGCGCCCAAGGCGGTCCCGGAGGCCCCGCGTGAGCCCATTGCCTGGGGGCCCTTGCTGGGGGTGGCCGCGGGCTGGGTGGCGCTGATCGCCGCGGTCCTGGTGATCGGCTATGCCGCCGTCCGCTACCGCCAGGAGATCGCGATGATCTGGCCGCAATCGGCGGGCGTCTATTCCAGCCTGGGACTGAAGGTGAACAATCGTGGCATCGATTTCGCCCATGTCGATTATCATCGCGAGAGCGAGGACGGCCAGGTGGTGCTGGCGGTGACGGGCACCATCGTCAATGAAGCGGACCGCGAATTGCCGGTGCCGCAAAGCGTGCGCGTGACCTTGAGCGACCCCAGCAATCACGAACTCTATCATTGGAATTTCACCCCCACGGTGCAGACCTTGAAGCCCGGCCAGTCCGCTACCTTTCTCACCCGCCTCTCCAGTCCGCCGCCCGCGGCCAGTCATCTGGAAGTGCGGTTCGCGCCCAATGGTTGAAATGGTCCGGCTCCCTGTTCTTTTCACCGCCGAAGAGATTGCCGAAAGGGTGGAAACCCTGGCGGATGAGATCGCCAAGGCTCCGCAAAAGCCCGACATCGTGATGCCTATCCTGGTGGGCGGCTTCGTCTTTGCCGCCGATCTGGTGCGGGCCCTCTCGCGCAAAGGCCTGGAGCTGGATGTGGAGATGCTTTGGCTGCGCTCCTATGGCGACAAGCGCGTGGCCGGCGCCATCTCCATGATTGCGGGACCCTCCGAGCAGATTACCGGCCGCCATGTGCTGGTGGTGGATGGTGTCCTTGACGTGGGCCGCACCATCGAAAAGGCGCGCGCCCTGATCGAAGCCGCGGGCGCGGCCAGCGTGCGCATCGCGGTCTTGCTGGACAAGCAGCAGCCCGATCGGGTGGCCACCGCCGACCATGTGGGCTTCGCCATCGGCGACCAGTTCGTGATCGGGTACGGCATGGACGATGCGGGCCGGCATCGCGGCCTGCCTTATATCGGCGTCGCGCTCTAAAATTCCCTGAGCAGCCGGTCGATGTAATCCAGTTCCTGGGTCGGGCGGCTGCGTTGGCCGGCGCGGCGGCGCAGTTCCTGCAGGATGTCGCGGGCCCGCGCCAGATCGTTGGGATCGGGAAGCTTGATCATGTTGCCGGGACCGTTCTGGCCACGGCCCAGCGGATCTTCGCGCGCATCGTTGGCGGGATTGTTGCCTTTCTGCATTTCCTTGGCGAGTTCGTCGGCGCCCTTGCGCAATTCCTGCAAGGCATTGTTCTCGGCATTGCTGGCGTTGGAGAAGTCCTTGCCGTTGAGCGCCTTGCGCGCTTCTTCCATCGCCTGGCCGGCCTTGCCCAAGGCCTCGCCCTGTTTGCCCAGCTTTTGGATGGCCTGATTGAGCTTCTGGCGCACCTGATCCTGCTGCTTGGCCAGGCCTTGCGCACCGCCATCCTTGGGATCGCCATTGCCCTGCTGCTGGCGCAGCGTCTTATCCATCAGCGCGCGCTGCTGGCCCATCAATTCGCCATATTGCTGTATGGCCTGATTGAGTGCGCCATTCTTCTGCTCGCCGCCTTGGCCGCTTCCGGACGCGCTCCGCGAGACCTTCATATTCTCCAACATGTTCTGCAACGCCGCCAGCATCTGTGCCGCCGCCTCGCGATTGCCGCTGGCGGCCAGCTGCTGGATCGCCTTCATCATCTGCTCAAGATCGTTGGGACTGACGGTTTTGGCGTTGGGATCATCGGCCTGCTGCTGCTGACTGCCGCTCTGTGAGTTCTGCGCAAGCGCTTCCATGTAGCGCTGCATCGCCTGATTATAGCGCTGCAGCAGCTGGTCGATCACGGCCTGGGGCGCATGCGCCGCCATTGCCGCGGTAATCAAGGCCTGCAGTTGGCGCAGGGAATTGGCCGCAGCCAGCATGCCTTTCTGCTCCACCGCCATGGCGATCTGCCAGAGAAGATCCTCGACATGCTGGATGTCGCCGGGCGCATGGGCGGAGCGAACGCCCCAATAGGCGGCGCGGATGCCGGCATAAACGCTTTCCTGGCCGGCATAGAATTTGTCCGGCGCGATCGTGAGTGCGTTCAACATGTCGGCCACCGCGCGCCGGCCCGCCCGATCCACACTGGTGGCCAGCGCCTGGCGCTGCTCGATCAAGGCGCGCGCCAAGGGATCGGTGAAGACGCGTTCCGGCAGGCGGAAGGTGACGGTCTTGCTTACGCCGATCTGGCCGGCGCCGTCACGCGCTTCCAGATGGGCATCCACCATCAGGCCGGCATAAGGATGCCCGGTAAGGTCGGAATAGCTGGTTTCCGCCACCGTCTTGGCCGGCGCCAGCGGCAGATCCACGATCAAAGGCGCGCCCGGCTTGCCATGCGGACGCATCACCACCCGGGCCGAGGCCACGCCATAGTCATCGCTCGCTTTGAAGGCGAATTTCACCGCGTCGCGTTCCGTCACTGACGGCGGCGCGGTGAAAGCGATCACGGGCACGCGGTCCGCAATGACACGCAAATTCCAATAACCGATACGATGGCCGCTGGCCTGCACGCGGACGCGGCCGTCATGGACAAGCCGGGCGGTCGCGGCGTATTCCCCCGCCTCTCCGGTGAAATGCGGCGGATGCATGTCGCCGATGGCGACACCCGGCGCATGGGCCGCGCCATGCGCGCGCAGATTGAGGATCGATCCGAACGGCACCGCGATGGTCTGGCGCTCGTCTTGCGGCAGATAGATGGGCGCGATCCCCGTATAAGGCGGCGGATCGACCCAGGCATCCAGGCTCACGCCTGCGGCGGCGCCGCTGTCGAAAGCGCCGGCCAGCCGCGCGCGCCAGTCGCTCCGCGCCAAGATCAGGCTCGCCACCAGCAGCACCAGCAAGATCAGATGCAGCCGATAGGGATCGCGGGAGTCGAAGTCGGGATTGGGCCACGCGACATGAAGGCGATCAGGCAGAGTGCGGGCTTGATGGCGCGCCCAAAGCTCCATCGCTACGGGATCGCCCCCACCGGCCAGAAGCCGGTCGTCGGCCTCGGAAATGGGGCGGTGGGGCAGCCGGCTGTCGCGCTCCAGCTTGCGCGCCGCGTCATGCCGGCTGGGCCAATGCACGTCGCGGAAGCCGTGTTCCAGCGCCAGGCCGGTCGCCGTGATGGCGGATGCCAGAAGCAGCGATTGCAGGATCCAGGGAATGAGAAGAAAGAGACCGAACAAGGCGGCTGCGAAATAAAGCCCGATGATGCCGATGGCAGGCCAAAGCGCCGGCATCACCCGCTCCACCACCAGCACGAAGCGGGCGAGCGCGGTGGCGCGGCTCAACCGCGCGGCGACGTTCTGGTCACTCCGCCAGCCAGCCTGGGATGCGGTCTTGGGCAATGAGGTCGTCATGGGTCTGTCTGGGGCGAACAATGCTCCATTCCTGCCCCTTGACCAAGACCTCTGGCGCGGGCGGCCTGGCGTTGTAAGAAGAAGACATCACCGCGCCATAGGCGCCGGCCGATTGGACCGCCACAAGATCGCCCGATTTGAGTTCGGGAAGGAACCTTGCGGCGGCAAAAAGATCGGAGGTTTCGCAAACCGGTCCCACCACGTCGTATTTGACACGCTCGGCACCGGGCTTTGGTTCCTTGACCGAGGCGATTTCATGATGGGAATCGTAAAGCGCGGGCCGGATCAGGTCGTTCATCCCGGCATCCAGAATCAAGAATGTTCGCGCCTCGCCATGTTTCACATAGATCACCGACGCCACCAGCACCCCGGCATTGGCGGCGATCAACCGCCCGGGCTCGAAGATCAGCTGGCAGCCCAGGCCTTCCGTCACATGCTTCACCACCATCCCATATGAGGCCGGATCGGGCGGGGGCTGATTGTCCTCGATATAGGGCACGCCCAAACCACCACCGAGATCAAGCCGCGTAATGTTGTGGCCATCGCCGCGCAAGGTGGCGACCAGTTCCGCCATCCGGCGGAATGCCGCGTCGAACGGCTCGAGATCGGTGATCTGGCTGCCGATATGAACATCCACACCCACCACGGCAATGCCTTTCGAGGCCGCTGCTTTGGCGTAAGCGGCGCGAGCCTGCGAATAGGGAATACCGAATTTGGTTTCCGACGTGCCGGTGGTGATCTTGGCGTGGGTGCGCGCATCGATGTCGGGATTGATGCGCAGGGTGACGGGCGCGCGCTTGCCCATCGCCAATGCCAATCCGTTCAACGCTTCCAGCTCGGGCTCGCTCTCGACATTGAATTGGAAAATATCCTCGGCCAGTGCGAGCCTAAGCTCGTCCGCCGTCTTGCCCACGCCGGAAAAGACAATTTTGTTCGCGGGAATGCCCGCGGCGCGCGCCTTCTTCAATTCGCCGCCTGAGACCACATCGGCGCCCGCGCCCAGTTTGGCCAAGGTCTTGAGTACGGCAAGATTGCCGTTGGCCTTGACCGAAAAAGCGATCAGGAACTCCTTGGGCAATGCGCCGGCGAAAACCTTGTAGTGGCGCTCCAGCGTGGCGCTGGAATAGCAATAGAACGGCGTTCCCACCTCGCGCGCGAGCTGGGTGAGCGGAACCTCTTCGGCGCAAAGCTCGCCGTTTTTATAGGAGAAGAAATTCATCGGGACTCATTCATGGGCCTAGCGGCCGATGGGATAAGGCGGGCGCGAAGGATCGGGCTGGCTCCGGGGCGTGACGGTGCCATCCGGCTTGCTCAACTCATTCTTGACGCCGCAGGACGCGGCGACCAACGACAGCATGACGATCAGAAGAAGTTTTCTCACTTCAGTTTCTCCCGCCAAAAAAAGATCTGCTCTTTTACTCGAGCCGGTGCCGTGCCGCCAAAACTCATGCGGGAATTGACCGACGCCTCCAGGGAAAGCACGGCGAACACGTCCTGGGTGATCGCTGGCTCGATCGCCTGCATCTCGGCCAGGGGCAGCTTGTCCAGCGCCACGCCCATATCTTCGGCTCGTTTGACGATGGAGCCGGCGATGTGGTGCGCCTCGCGGAAAGGCTTTTTGAGAACGCGCACCAGCCAATCGGCCAGATCGGTGGCGGTGGGAAAACCGGCCGCCGCAGCGGCACGCATCTTGGCCGTGTCGACAGTCATATCGGCGACCATTCCGGCCATCGCCGCCAGCGAAAGCTCCAGCGTGTCGGCGGCGTCAAATACGCGTTCCTTGTCTTCCTGCAGATCGCTGCCATAGGTGAGGACCAGGCCCTTGATCACGACGGCGAGCGCAACGAAGTCGCCCAGCACGCGGCCGGTCTTGCCCCTGATCAGTTCGGCGGCGTCGGGATTGCGTTTCTGCGGCATGATGGAGGAGCCGGTGGTGAAGGCGTCCGACAGGCGCACAAACCCGAAAGCGGGCGTGGACCATTGCACCAATTCGCCGGCCAACCGCGACAGGTTCACCGAGGCGATGGTGCACGCCGCCAGATATTCCAGCGCGAAATCGCGGGCCGAGATGGCGTCCATGGAATTGCGCATCGGCCGGGCGAAGCCAAGGTTCTTCGCCGTCATGTCGCGGTCGATGGGAAAGGACGTGCCCGCCAGCGCGGCGGCGCCCAGGGGCGATTCATTCATCCGCCTTTTGGCGTCATCGAAACGGCCGCGGTCGCGCATGAACATTTCGACATAGGCGAGCATGTGATGCCCGAAGGTCACGGGCTGGGCCGGCTGCATATGGGTATAGCCGGGCATGATGTCGCCCGCATGCACCTCGGCCTTGGCGATCAAGGCATGACAGAGAGCCAAGAGGCCTTCCTCGGCGCGTCCGCAAGCGCTTCTCACCCAAAGCCGCAAGTCGGTCACCACCTGGTCGTTGCGCGAGCGCGCGGTGTGGAGGCGCCCCGCCGCCGGGCCGATAATCTCGGTCAGCCGCGCTTCGATATTGAGATGGATGTCTTCCAGCTCGCGCTTGAAGATGAATTTTCCTTCTTGAATCTCGTGCTCGATCTGCTCGATGCCTTTGAGAATGGCTTCTGCGTCGCTCTTGGGAACGATCCCCTGCAATGCCAGCATGCGGACATGCGCCCGCGAGCCCGCAAGATCCTCGTGGGCCAGGCGCTTGTCGAAATCTATGGAGGGGGTAATCTCCCTCATGATCTGGGCGGGACCGGATTCAAACCGCCCGCCCCACATTTTATTCGCCGTCATTGCCGCCACGAGGCCTCATGCAGACCCGCACCATGCTTACCACCGCCCTGGCCGTGCTTCTGGCCGTGGGGGTTCTATATGGGATCGGATACGGACCTGTCCACGCAAAGACCGCCATGCCCCCGCCTTTGGCGGCGGAAAGCAAAGCCCCGGCCGTGCCTCAGACGCCGTTTGTCGATGCCGCGGGGGGCAAGCACCGCATTGCCGATTTCAAGGGCCATTATGTGTTGATCAATCTCTGGGCCACCTGGTGCGCGCCCTGTGTGTCCGAACTGCCGGCCTTGACCAAACTGCAGGCGGCGGTGCCGGGCCTGAAAGTGGTGGCAGTGGATGTGGGCCATGACAAAAGCGACGTGGCCGCAGCCTTCCTGAAAAGCCATAACGTGGCGCAGCTGGGCACTTACGTGGATACCGAGTTGGCGCTGCTCCACGCCTTTGGCGCCTATGGCCTTCCCACCACCGTCCTGATCGATCCTGCTGGCCACGAAATCGCCAACGCCGAGGGACCGGGCGAATGGGCGTCGCCGGCCTCGATCGCCTATTTCAAGGACCTCACCAAAAGCTAACCGGCGTTATCGCGTGGGAACCGGGTGTTCGCCGCGATAGTCGTAAAAACCGCGGCCGGTCTTTTTGCCCAGCCAACCGGCTTCTACATATTTCACCAGCAGCGGGCAGGGGCGGTATTTCGAATCCGCCAGACCTTCATACAGAACCTGCATCACCGCGAGGCAGGTGTCCAAGCCGATGAAGTCGGCAAGCTGCAGCGGCCCCATGGGATGATTGGCGCCCAGCCGCATGGCCGTATCGATGGCGTCCACATTGCCCACGCCTTCATAGAGCGTATAGACCGCCTCGTTGATCATGGGCAGAAGAATGCGGTTGACGATAAAGGCAGGAAAATCTTCCGCATAGGCAGCGGTCTTGCCCACATGCTTGACGATATCGAGCGCCGTCTGGAAAGTCTTATCGTCGGTGGCGATGCCACGGATCACTTCCACCAGCTGCATCACCGGAACCGGATTCATGAAATGCAGGCCGATGAAGCGCTCGGGGCGGTCGGTTGATGCCGCCAAACGCGTCACCGAGATGGAGGACGTGTTGGTCGCGATCATCGCCGTGGCCGAAAGCCTGGGGCAGAGTTCCTGGAACAGCTTCTTCTTGACCGCTTCGTCCTCGGTGGCGGCTTCGATCACCAATTCGCGGTCCTTGAGATCGTCGAGCACCTGGGTGATGCGGATGCGCGCCATGGCGGGCTTGACCGCATCCTCGCTGATGGTGCCTCGGGCGGCCTGTCGCTGCATGTTCTTCTCGATGCGGGCGAGGGCTTTGCCCAACGCGTCTTTGTTGACGTCGTCCAACACGACGTCATAACCCGCCAGCGCCATCACATGGGCGATACCCGTGCCCATCTGACCGGCTCCAATCACCCCGATACGTTCAATACTCATGGATGTTGCCTTTGCTTTAGCTATCGGCCGCGTTTGGCCAATTCTTGATCCAATTCCGGCAGCGCCTGGAACAGATCGGCGACCAGACCGAAATCCGCCACCTGGAAGATGGGAGCTTCCTCATCCTTGTTGATGGCAGCGATGACCTTGGAATCCTTCATGCCGGCGAGATGCTGAATGGCACCCGATATTCCCACGGCAAGGTAAAGATCCGGTGCCACAACCTTGCCGGTCTGGCCTACCTGATAGTCGTTGGGCACATAGCCGGCATCCACCGCGGCCCGGCTGGCGCCCACGGCGGCATGAAGACGGTCTGCGACCTTTTCGATCAGCTTGAAATTCTCCGCCGAGCCCAGCCCACGTCCGCCCGAGACCACGATCTTGGCCGAGGTGAGTTCTGGCCGTTCCGTGCGCGACAAGACTTCGCCTGCGAATTTCGCCGTGCCCGGATCGGCCGTGGGCGAAATCTTTTCGATCTGGGCGCTGCCGCCTTCACCCGGCGCCTTGAAGGCGGTGGTGCGCACGGTGATGATTTTTTTCGGCAGCTTGGCCTCCACCGTCTGGATGGCGTTGCCGGCATAGATGGGCCGCTCGAAAATGTCGGGGCTCACCACGTTGATGATTTCGGAGATCTGCGGCACATCCAGCTTGGCCGCGACGCGGGGAAGGATGTTCTTTCCGTTTGTGGTCGCCGGCGCCAGAATCGCGTCATATTTGTCGGCGAGCGACAGAAGCAGTGTCTCCATCGGCTCGGCCACCATATGGGCATAGAGCGGATCGTCGGCGAGAAGCACTTTCTCCACGCCCTTGATCTTCGCCGCCTGCTCGGCCACCGGGCCGCTATTCTGCCCGGCGACCAGGACATGCACAGGCGTCGAAACCGCGGACGCCGCCGTCACCGTCTTGGCGGTGGCGTCGCTCAAATTCTTGTTGTCGTGCTCGGCGAGAACCAGGGAGGCCATCAGATCACCCCCGCTTCGCTGAGCTTGTCGACAAGCTCAGACACGCTCTTGACCTTGACGCCGGCGCTGCGCTTGCCGGGTTCGGTGACCTTCAGCACTTTCAGGCGTGGGGCGACGTCAACGCCGTAATCGGCGGGCGTCTTTTCCGTGATCGGCTTCTTCTTCGCCTTCATGATGTTGGGCAGCGACGCATAGCGCGGCTCATTGAGCCTGAGGTCGGTGGTCATCACCGCGGGAAGCTTGACGTCCACGGTCTGAAGGCCGCCGTCCACTTCGCGTTCGATCTTGGCGGTGCCGCCGTCCAGATCCAATTTGTGCGCGAACGTACCTTGGCCCCAACCCAACAACGCGGCCAGCATCTGGCCGGTCTGGTTGGAATCATCGTCGATCGCCTGTTTGCCGGTAATCACCAGTTCCGGCTTTTCTTCTTCGACGATGGCTTTGAGGATTTTGGCGACCGCCAGGGGTTCCACTTCGCCGTCGGTCTTCACCAGGATGCCCCGGTCCGCGCCCATGGCGAGTGCGGTGCGCAGCGTCTCACTCGCCTGCTGGGGTCCGATCGAGACGGCGATGATTTCGCTCGCTTTGCCTTTTTCTTTCAGGCGGACCGCTTCTTCGACGGCGATTTCGTCGAAAGGGTTCATGGACATTTTGACATTTGCGAGGTCTACGCCGGTCTGATCGCTTTTGACCCGGACCTTTACATTGAAGTCGATCACCCGCTTCACGGGCACCAGCACTTTCATGGCGTTATCGGATCCCCATGGGATGACGTTTGAACTCCAGCGGGAGCCCCGCCATCCCTGTCTCTTTGTGCGGCGCAACACTAGGCGCGGGCATTTGCTTCGTCAATGAAGACGCCCATTCGGGGGGATTTGTTCCGGAAACCGGCACATTTGCACTGCACCGCAGCAAAAGCTGCGGCATCCCGCCGCGGGCCGGTTCCCGGGGTGGGTGGGCAAAGCGCAAATGCGGCGAAAGGCTATTTCAGGGTGTGTAGATAGGCGATGACGTCGGCGATCTGGCCTTTGCTGGAGATGCCCGCGAACGCCATCTTGGTGCCGGGCAGCATCTTGGCGGGGCCGGCGATCCATTTTTCCAGATTGTCATCCGTCCAGACGATGCCGGCCGCCTTCATCGGTCCCGAGTAATTGAACCCGTCGACGCTGGCGGCTTTGCGGCCGGCAACCCCGAAGAGATTTGGGCCCACGCCATTGCCCCCGTCCTTCTCGACATTGTGGCAGATGGCGCAGCGCGCGAAGACCGCCTTGCCCTGGACGGCATCGCCCGCCGCCCATGCCGGGCTCGACAACAGACCCGCCGCGATCAAGGACAGAACGGCAATTCTCCCATTCGACATCTATTTTCCCTTTTTTGACCTGGCCCCTGCGGGGCTGATTTACATGCGTGCTTGGGCCATTTCAACACGCCAGATTTGCTCAAAACGCCGCATTTCCGCCGCTTTCCACATGGCCCAGCCTTGCGGCTCTGGCGTTTCGCCCGCTTCGCTCGTAAGAAGGAGAGGGGCGCCATTTTAGAAAAACACAGTCGTGCAAGACCGAGGATCGACGCGTCCCCGCCTGTTAGCATTGAAGTCCGCAGTCCCGCCCTATGCGATATTGCAGACGGACGCCGCCTATTACGCCCATAATTTGTTCAGCCAGGTGCGCGACATGGCGCGCCTACTGCCCGTGTTCGAGAACACGGGCATCGCGCGGCGTTATTCCTGCGTGCCCCTCGAATGGTATTTCGAGGACCATGGCTGGACCGACCGCACCCGGCTTTACATCGAGAATGCGGTGGACCTGCTGGAAACGGTGGCGCGAGGCCTGTTGGACGAGGCCCACCTCAAGCCGGAAGAGATCGACTGTATCGTGGTGGCGTCCACCACCGGGGTCGCTACCCCCAGCCTGGACGCGCTCCTGGTGGAGCGCATGGGGCTGCGCCGCGACATCCAGCGCCTGCCGATTTTCGGCCTGGGCTGCGCAGGCGGGGTCACGGGCCTTTCGCGCGCCGCCGACATCGCCTCCGCCAGACCCGGCAGCAAAGTTCTTTTCCTGGTGGTGGAGCTTTGCGCCCTCACCTTCCGCAAGAACGACATCTCGAACAGCAACATTGTGGCCACGGCTCTGTTCGGTGACGGCGCGGCTGGCGCCATTCTTTCCACCGAAGGCGACGGCCCCTATTTCGGCGCGGCCGGCGAACATACCTGGCCCAACTCCCTCGACATCATGGGCTGGGAAATGGCCGAGGACGGGCTGAAGGCCCGCTTCGCTCAAAGCATTCCCGGCCTGGTGGCGAGCGATTTCCGGCCCTTGCTCAATAATTATCTCGCCAAGAACGGCATCGCATTGTCCGAGATCGACGCTTTCGCCTGTCACCCGGGCGGGGCCAAAGTGCTGGATGCCTTGGAAGACGCGCTGGAATTGCCACGCGGCGGGCTTTCGGACAGCCGGTCGGTCTTGCGGGACTATGGCAACATGTCGGCAGTGACCGTGCTGTTCGTGGCCGAGCGCATGGATGTACGCAGCAAATCCCAGCGCACGCTTTTGACCGCGCTGGGGCCGGGCTTCTCCGCCGCCTTTCTGATGCTGGAGGGGCGGTGATCCTGCTCGCCTATGCCATCATCTTTCTGGTGGTGGTGCAGAGGCTGGGCGAGTTGGTGCTTGCCAACCGCAACACAAGGCGATTGAAAGCTCAGGGCGCGGTTGAAATCGGCGCCGGCCATTATCCCTTGATTATTTTTCTTCACAGCGCCTGGCTGCTGGCGGTTCTTTGGCTTTTGCCTCCCGACGTTCGCATTTCCTGGCCTTGGCTGGCGGTTTTTGTGGTGCTGCAGGCGACGCGCGTCTGGGTGATCGCGAGCCTTGGGCCCTATTGGACGACACGCATCATTTCCGTGCCTGGCGCCGCGCTGGTGAAACGTGGACCCTATCGCTTCGTCCGCCATCCCAATTACATCGTGGTGGCGGGCGAGATCCTGGCCTTGCCGATGGCATTTCACGAACCCCTGGTGGCGATATTTTTTTCTCTCGCCAATGCCGCCATTCTGTTCTGGCGCATCCGCGAGGAAGAGGCCGCCCTTCGCCCCAGACGGAATTTGAGCTGAGCGATGATCAGCATCCCCGACCGTGGAGACGGCGAAACCAAAGCGGCTCTCTGGCTGGGTTTTGCGGCGATGTGCGTGGGCATGTTCATGGCGGTCCTGGATGTCCAGGTGGTCGCCTCGTCGTTGACCGCCATCCAGACGGCGTTGCACATCCCGCTGAATCGCCTGGGCTGGATCCAGACCGCCTATCTGATGGCTGAAGTGGTGGCGATTCCCTTGACGGGAATCCTCACCCGGGCGCTGTCGCTCCGGCTTCTATTCGCCGGCGCCACACTGGGCTTTGTCGCGGCGAGTTGGGCCTGTGCGCTTTCCACCAACTTCGATCTTTTGATCGCCGCGCGCGTGGTGCAGGGATTTTTTGGCGGCATGCTGATCCCGTCGGTTTTCACTGCCGTCTTTGTCTTGATCCCGGAGCGTCATCATATCCTCGCCACCACCATGGCGGGCGTGGCGGCGCTGTTCGCGCCCACTTTGGGTCCCTTGTTGGGAGGCTGGTTGACCGAAACCCACTCCTGGCACTGGATTTTCCTCATCAATATCTTGCCCGGCCTGGTCGTGGCTCTGACCGTGCTGTTGAGCCTGGGCGGCGAAAAAGCCGAACTCGGCGTGTTGAAGCGTCTGGATGGTTTGACGCTGGTGTTGTTCGCGGTCTTCCTCGCCGGCCTGCAATGGCTGCTGAACGAAGGGCCCGGCTATCATTGGCGGGGGACTTATATTTGGGGATTGGCCCTTGCTTGCGGGATCACATTCGCCTGGGGCGTTCAGAGGGCGCTCTCCGTCGCCCATCCCTTTGTCCATCTCGACCGTTTCCGCAACCGCGGTTTCGCCTTGGGTTGCGCGCTGAGTTTCGTCCTGGGCGCGGGCCTCTACGGTTCGGTCTATATCTTGTCGATCTTTCTCGGACTGGTGCGCGGCCACACCCCCATGGTGATCGGCGAGATCCTGATGGTGTCGGGCGGAGCGCAACTTTTGACCGCGCCGGTGGCGGCATGGGCCGAGACCAAGATCGACGCGCGCGTGTTGACCCTGTTCGGCTTCGGCCTGTTCGGCTTGGGTCTGATCGCCAACGGCTTCACCACCCAGACCAGTGACGCCTCGGCGCTGTTCTGGCCCCAAGTGATGCGGGGCCTGGCAATGATGTTCTGCCTGTTGCCCTCCACGCGCTGCGCGCTGGAGCATTGGCAAAAGCACGAAGTGGCCGAAGCCAGCGGCTTGTTCAATCTCATGCGCAATCTCGGCGGCGCTCTCGGCATCGCCTTGATCGATACGATCTTGACCGAACGCACGGAAAGCCACGCCACAAGCCTGGTGACGCGGCTTCAGGCGGGCGATCCGGACGCGGCGCGGCTGGCCGGCCTTCCGGTGCGCCTATTCCACAATCATGCCATGGGACCGGTGGACCCGATCACCCGGGCCATGATCGAGCCCATGGTGCGGCGCGCCGCGCTCACCCAATCCTGCAACGAGGCCTGGCTCGTCCTGGGCGTGTTGTTCCTGTCGGCACTTTTGCTGGTGCCGGCGATGGTCAAGCCGAAAGCCGGCGATGTTTCAGCGTCCTGAGGTCGGACCGGAGCCCGGCGGCTGGGTTTCTTTGGCGCTAGTAGACGGCGGTGGCATGTTCGCGGCCATGTTGGCCGATTGATTCGTTGCCGCCGCATCGGCGCTGGTGCCAAGCGACGCGTTCTCCTGTTCGGCCTGTTTCAATTGATCTTCATTGAGCGCCCTGGTCTGAGCGCGCTCGGCCGCGGTGGAAGGGTGATGGGTGTAGGCTTGCGCGCCGCCCACCAGGCACAGAAGCGCCGCAGCGCCCAAAGTCATGGTCGGGATGTTTTTCATGGAAATGCTCCTCATCGCGATGCATTGAGGGAAACGAGTTTTGCCACTCGCCGTTCCGCAGTTCCCCGGTTGGGAAAATTCGGAACCTTCGCCTTTGCCAGGGATTTTCTTGATCGATTGCGTTTTCTTTATTGCGAAAGGACGGGTCATGCTTGGAACCATTTTGATCATCGTGCTGCTGCTTTTGCTTCTGGGCGCTTGGCCGGCTTGGCCCTACAGCTCCGGTTGGGGCTACTACCCTTCGGGCACGCTTGGCTTGGTGCTGGTCGTTGTTCTTGTCCTGGCGTTGATGGGCCGAATTTGAGTTTGGCGGCAACGCGCCATGGCAAAGCAGAAACTGTTTGACGATATCAAAGCCCGACCCGGCCGTTTTTACCGCGTGCCGGGCGATGTGATGCGCGACCGCCGCTTCGACAATGGGGAGCGGATGGAAATCCTCCAAGCCTGGGCTGCGGAAGGCGACCCGGTATTGGCGAGGCAGATCGGTGAAGCGATCAGCGACATGGAGCGCCGTTTGGCGCCCAGCGACCACGCGGCGGAATAGGAGAAGTCATGGCCACGACGAGGGACGACCACAAGGAACTGGACGCGCAAGACGCGCGCCAAGGCGCGGAGACCGGCACCGTCCGCTGGGTGCTGCACATCAGTCTCGGTCTGGCGATCCTGGCCGGCATCATCCTCTATTTCAGCTTCTTCCGGCTCTAGAAGGCCGGAAGGGTACTTGACGGCGACGGCGGCTGCCGTCACCTAACCCGGTCGAATTCAGGCCGGGTCATGCACAGCGCCGAGCTTTCCATCATCGTTCCGACCTACAAGGAACGGGGCAATGTGGCCGAGCTGGTGAAGCGGCTGGACGCGGCCCTCGCCGGCACGGCGTGGGAAGCCATCTTCGTGGACGACAATTCGCCGGACGGCACCGCGAATGCGGTCAAGGAGATCGCCGCCGATGACCGGCGGGTGCGCTGCTTGCGCCGCGTCGGCCGGCGGGGCCTGGCCGGCGCCTGCATCGAAGGCATTCTTTCATCCGCCTCGCCTTTTGTGGCGGTGATGGATGCCGACCTCCAGCATGACGAGAAGGTCCTGCCGCTGATGCTGGAGCGGCTGAAGCAAGGCGGCGTGGATCTGATCGCCGGCACCCGCTATCTCGAAGGCGGCAGCGCGGGCACGCTGTCGCAAAAGCGCGGCGCCATCTCGCGCGCCGCCACCGCGCTCACCCATCGCCTGGTCGGCACCAATCTCAGTGATCCCATGAGCGGCTTCTTCATGATGTGCCGCGCGCCCTTCGAGGAGATCGCCCCCAAATTGTCCCCAGTGGGCTTCAAGATCTTGCTGGATATCGCCATCACCGCCGGCGACCGCCTGGCGATCGCCGAACAGCCCTATGTCTTCGGCCGGCGCTTCGACGGCGAAAGCAAATTCAATGCCCAGATCGGGGTGGAATTCTTGGGATTGCTGCTGGCCAAGATCACCGGCGATCTGGTCGATCCGCGGTTCATCTTTTTCGCCATCGTGGGCAGCCTGGGCCTGGTGGTGCATCTGGTGGCGCTGAGCGTGGCCTTGGCGTTCCTGCCCGATGCGTTTCGCGCGGCACAGATCATCGCCACCTTCATCGCCATGACCAGCAACTTCATCCTCAACAATGAACTCACCTACCGCGACCGGCGGCTCAAAGGCGTGGCGCTGCTGAGAGGCTTTGTCTTGTTCTGTGTCCTTTGTTCGGTGGGCGTGATCACCAATGTCGACCTCGCCTCCTGGCTTTACACCAACCGCGAGGTCTGGTGGGTGGCGGGCGCGGCAGGCGCGGTCATGGGCGCCTTGTGGAATTACGCCATGTCGACGTTGTTTGTTTGGCGTGCTCGGTGAGCGCGCGCGAGATCATGGGCCTCCGCGCCGCTTTATGGGCTGTGGCGGCGCTGATCCTGCTTCGACTGGTGATGGCGGGGTTGCTGCCGCTTTCCGCCGACGAAGCCTATTACTGGCTTTGGTCCAAGCATCTGGCGGCGGGCTATTATGACCATCCTCCCGCCATCGCCTTTGTGATCCGCTTCGGCACCTGGCTTTTGGGCGACACGGAACTGGGCGTGCGCCTGGGCGGGATCGCGCTGTCGGTTCTGACGAGCTGGTTCGTGTGGCGGACGGGACAATTGATCCTGAAAGACGACGACCGCGCCGCGCTGGCCGCGCTCATGTTCAACCTCACTTTGATGATCGGGGTCGAGATGCTGGCCGCCACGCCCGATGCGCTATCGGTGACCGCGGCCGCCAGCTTCATGTTTTTCCTGGCCAAGCTCGACGCCAGCAATGACGGGCGCTGGTGGCTGGCGGCAGGCGTGGCGGGAGGGTTGGGGCTTCTTGCCAAATATTCCGGGTTCTTTGTGGGCGGGGGCGCGCTTCTCTGGCTCTTGGCCAACCCGCGCGCGCGGCATTTCCTCAAAACGCCTTGGCCCTGGGCAGGCGGTGTGCTCGCAGTCCTGGTCTTCCTGCCCAATCTGTGGTGGCAAGAGACCCATAAATGGATGACTTTTGCTTTCCAGTTCGGGCGTGTCACCCAAGGCCATCTCACCGGCCGCTATCTGCTGGAATTCTTCGGGGCACAGTTGGGCCTGGCCACGCCATTCATTTTTGTCCTGATGATCCTGGGTCTCCTGCGCGCCGGCCGTCCTGGCGATCCGCGTTTCCTGCTGCTATGTCTTGCCGCTCCCGCGCTGATCTATTTTCTCGCGCATGCGCTTCATGACCGGGTGCAAGGCAATTGGCCCTGCTTTCTTTATCCCATGCTCTCGGTGCTGGCCGCGGACGCGTTCGGCCGCGCCGGAGGCAAATGGATTTCGCGGCTGGCGCTTCCCGTATCCGTCTTGGTTCTTTTTGTCGTCTATCTGCAAGCGGCGACAGGGTTCGTGCCGCTGAAAGCGGATCCGCTGGCGCGGCTCTTGGGCGTGGGCGTGCGTGGTCTGGCGGGCGATATCGGCCCTGTCGAGCGGCAAACGGGGGCATCGACCGTGATCGCCGGCGATTATGAGACGACCTCCTGGTTGCGTTTCTACGCGCCAGGGTTGTCCGTCATCGCGGTGGATCAGCCCCACCGCTATCTGGACGCGCCGGATGTTGTGCTGGGGTCCGCGACGTTCCTCTACTTGGCCGATCGCGCGCCGGACGGGAACTTGCTGGCGCATTTCCGGACGGTGACGACCTTGCCGGACTTGGTTCGCAGCCGCCGAGGCCGCGCGATATCCCGCTACAGGCTCTGGCGATTGCAGGGGCCGGCCAGCGCCATCCAAGGTAAAGAGCCTTGAGCTGAAAGAATTTTTCGATTTTTGGGAAGAGAGCGGACACCCGAGGCGGGCTGTCGAAGGGGCTGGGGGCGTTCCGGATCGGACGTCCGCTCGTGAGAAAGAACGAAGGGCCCGGAAGTTCGTTCCGGGCCCTTCCTATTTTTTTCACATTTTTTCCGCCGTCCGCGCTGGCGGTTTCTGTGGCGGGCCGGACGAGAAATCCGCAGACCCGAACAGCAAAGCCAGCAGCAGAAGACCGGCAACGGCCGCTTCGACGGGATGGTCCATAAGGCGCTGAGGCATACGCATGGGTGGTGCCCTCCTTACCCCGGGGTTCAAATCGGAGGCCTGCCACGTAGCGCGCCGGAAAAGGCGCTGACGATCAAGAGGATGACGAAAACAATCAACAATAGTTTGGCGATGGTGGCGGCCAAGCCGGCCAGGCCGAAAAAGCCCATATAGCCGGCCACCAAAGCAAGAATCAGGAAGGTTAAAGCCCATCCCAGCATGCGTTTTTCTCCTAAAACCTCGAAGCAGAACGTTCCGCTCATGCCTGGGGTTTCAGGGAAAACTATTTTTTGGGCTTGTTGCGATTGAGAAACAGGTCGGCGACGGTCGCGAGCCCCGCGCCCACCACGGCGATCCAGGGTGTTTCCCTGGCCAGGGCGCCAAACAAAGCGGCCATCACCTGTTGGGCGCCCGATGACGACGGCTTCCGCCTGGGCGGGCGGATGCTCAGTACGGCCAAGGCCCAGATCAGCGGCGGCACCAGGAAGATCGCGCCCGCGATCACATCACCCCACGCCGTGCCCACATAGGGCTTGAGCGCGGCCGCGATTCCCAGATCGATAAGGCCGACGCCGAAGAAAATCAGCGCCACGCCCACCATCAGCAAGAAGGCTTTTGCGCCGAAACGCGCGAACATGAGAACTCCGGATAAGCGCCGCCTATTTATGGCCCACCGCTTCGCGGCTTAAGGCCCCTTATTCCGTCTTTATCGCGGAATCAGCGGCGAAGGAAGATCGCGCCCAGGAAGGCGCCGATGCCGCCGGCGATCAAAAGCGAGGCGAGGGGCTGGGAACGCACCTGCGCGCGCAGATTTTCGGCATTCTCTTCCGCCCATTCCTCTGCGTCTTCGCGGAATTCGGCCGCCTTCACTTTGGCTTCGCGGGCGGCTTCTTCCGCCAGCCGCATGGCGCGATCGGCCACGTCCTCGGCCGAACGCATGGCAAGTTGGGCGCGCTCGGACGCCATCACGCCCACATCGCCCGCCAAGCCCTTGATGTCGTGTTGCAGCGCCTCGAAATCCTGACGAAGCGCGGTCAAGCGCCCGTCGATGCCATTGGCGGTTTTTGTCTTCGCGGCCATGTCAAATTCTCCAACTCATCAACCAAACCAATAATCAGGCGGCAGCCTGTTTCGCCACCGGATGGAAAAACAGCGCCTGGCCCACCGTAGCCTGCACGGTCTCGGGCAGGAACGGCTTGGCGATCAAATAGGTGGGCTCCGGGCGTTCGCCGGTCAAAAGCTTTTCCGGATAGGCGGTGATGAAAATCACGGGAATATCGAAGGACGACAAAATTTCGTTGACGGCGTCGATGCCCGAGCCGCCTTCGCCCAGATTGATGTCCGCCAGTACCAGACCGGGACGCTCGGATTTGGCCTTGGCGACGGCTTCGTCCTTGGTAGAGGCGGTGGCGACCACTTTGTGGCCCAGCTCAGTGACCAGATTCTCCAGGTCCATGGCGATGATGGGCTCGTCCTCGATGATCAGGACCTTGCTGGCCAGCTGGCCGTCGATGGTCTTCTGCGCGTCCAGAATGGCCGCTTCCACTTCCTCCGGGCTCTCGTCGATGATGAAGGCGGCTTCTTCGGGGCTGAAGGCCTCGACCGCGGTCAAAAGCAGGGCCGCCCGCTTGGAGGCGGAAAGGGCCTTGAGGCGGTTTTCGGGACTATACGTCCCGGTGTCCGCATCATCAAAATGCTCGGCGCCCGACTCCCATATAGCGTGGAAGAGGCGATAGAGCCCCACCCGTGGGGGTGCCCCGTCCGGCAGGCTTTCCTCTCCTTCCAGCAGGGCCGTCAGCGCGGCCCGGACATGGGCATCCCCGGAGGCCTGAGAACCTGTCAGCGCCCGGGCATAACGGCGCAAATAGGGCAGGTGCGGCGCAAGGGTTTGCGTCATGCTCATGAAAAGGCTCCTTCGGCGTAAATCAAAGCGCGAATTGAAAATTCCCGCCAGCCGAAAAAGTTCCCGGGTCGGCAGGAACCTTTCCAACCAGGGGACGTTCTGGACCCTATGGGGGCGCAAAACTAGGCGTGGTGTGTACGCCTTTTGGAGTGCTCGTCCTAACATGCCATGGGATAACACAGTGTCGAACGAGGAAAAGCCTAACGAGAAATCTCGTGCGATCCGGGCTCGGCAGCGGGCTATCGGACGCGAACTCCGGCGTATGTACGACGATGTGGCGCAGGAGCCTGTCCCGGACGATTTCCTGGAATTGTTGCGCCGCATCGATGACGCCGAGGATGCCCGGACGGGCAAGAAGGTGTCGTAATGGTTTCTCCTTCCCCCATGCGCCAGCATATGGATCCGGGCAAAGAGACGGGCGACGGCGACAGCGATTTCAAGAATGAGCTGCTCGCGCTGATCCCCTTTTTGCGCGCCTTCGCCCGCTCGCTGACCGGCAACCAGGAAGGCGCTGACGATCTGGCGCAGGAGACCCTGGTCAAGGCTTGGCAGAGCCGCGCTACCTTCATTCCCGGCACCAATCTCAAGGCCTGGCTGTTCACCATCTTGCGCAATCAGTTTTATTCGGACCGTCGCCGGGCCTGGCGGCAGGCGCCATGGGACCAGGATGCGGCCGAGCGCATTCCCGGTGGCGGCGAGGATCAAATCTTTTCCGCCCAATTGTCCGACACGGCACGGGCGCTCCGCTGCCTCTCCGACGAACAGCGCGAGGCATTGATTTTAGTGGGTGCTGGCGGCTTTTCATACGAAGACGCGGCGGCCATCTGCAAATGCGCGGTGGGCACTGTGAAAAGCAGGGTCGCACGCGCGCGCAAGGCGCTGATGGAAATCCTCGACGGCGATGATACGCTGGAAGGCGTGACACGGCCCGCCGAAGGGGACGCTGCCCGTGAAATCATGGCCCAGTTGGACCGGCTTACCCCGAATCAGTCGGGGGAGCCCGGTGGAAAACGCCGCCCCAAATAATTTCTCCGAAAGTGCTTCGGCCACAGATCGCGGCTGGACGCTGCGGCAGCGGTTGCTGTTGATCATCACCATCGCGCTTTTGCCGGTGGTGGCGGTCAACATCTTCCAGGGCGTGGAGCGGGTGCGGCGCGACACCGCGGATGTCAGCGCGCAGATGATCCAGTCCGCCCGCGCCACCGCCGCTAGCGAAGATTTCGTGCTCGCATCCGGCGAACAGATCCTGCGCGCCATGGGTTCGCTCAAGGATGTGCGCGAGATGAACGGCAATTGCGACGCCATCCTGGCGGACGCGATGATCGGGGTAAGCTATTTCACCAATTTGAGCCGCATCGATTCGAACGGCACGCTGGTCTGCTCGGCGGTGCCGCTGTCCAAGGGAATCAATATTGGCAAGCTTCCCATCTTTGCCGCGGTGAAAGCGGCCAAGGGCCTGGTGGTGGGGACAAAGTCGATCAGCCTGGCCACGGGCCGGCCGGTGATCGGCAGCCAGTTGCCGCTGCACAATCCCGACGGCAGTTTCGGCGGCAGCGTGGCTATCACGCTGGACGCGCAATGGTTCAGCTTTCTGCTGCGCGCCCATCCTCTGCCCCAGGACGCCGTGGTGGTGATTTTTGACCGGAATGGCGCCATCCTTGCCAGCAACAATGACAAGGTCGCGCCCGCGATCGCCGCGGCGGCCAAGAAAGCCGGCTTTCCCGATGGCGCGCCGCTGGATGCGCAAAGCACGGGCGGGGCCTGGCGCTTTGGCATGGCCGCGCTTCGCGGCAAGACCTTGTTCGCCGCCTTCGGCCAGCGCGAAGCCCAGCTTTTCGGCCAGACCTATTTTCATGTCGGCATAGATTTTCTTCTCCCCATCGCCATGATCCTGTTCGCCTGGATCGCGATCTCCATCGCCACCGACCGGCAAGTGACGCAATGGATCGCCTATCTCAGGCGCATCGCCATCGCCTATCGCAGCGGCCATTACACCATCCGGCCGGATCTGGCGGACGCGCCCAGTGAGTTCAAGCAACTGGGCGAGGCGATGAGCGAGATGGCGGAAGGCATCCAGGACCGCGACCGGCGGCTGCGCGAATCCGTCAACCTGAAGACCGTGATGATCCGGGAAATCCATCATCGGGTGAAAAACAATCTGCAGATCGTGATGAGCCTTCTTTCCATCCAGGCCAATCAGGTGAAGGAGCTCAAGGCGCGCGACGCCTTGATGCAGGCCCAGACCCGCATCAATGCGCTTGCCCTGGTGCATCGCATCCTGAACGAGCTGGAGGACCAATCCACCCTCGATCTGAAGCAGCTGCTGGAAGAACTCTCCCGCCAGATCGCCGAAGGCATCGGCAACACCAAGCATGTGCGGGTCGAAGTGGACGTTCCCCACATGGTCGTGTCCAGCAATGTGGCGGTCGCGGTGGCGCTGTTCACGGTCGAGGCGCTCACCAACATCTTCAAGCATGCTTTCCCCCGCCAGACGCAAGGCGTGATCCGGGTGAAGCTCAAGCCCGATGGCGAGGGACGGCTCAAGCTCTCCATCGCCGACGACGGCATCGGCTATTCCATCGACGAGACGGGGCGAAGCGTGGGTTCGCGCCTGATCCGCACCTTCGGCGCCCAATTGGGTGGGGTCTCGTCGGTTCGCTCGGACCCGGGCAAAGGCACGGTGGTGGAACTGGTCTTTCCAGACCCCACCGTGAAGGAACGGGTGGAAGCGGCCCGGGCCCAATCCGCAGCCTCGGCTGCGGCAGGCGAGTAGTAGCCCGGCCCAAAAATCTCCTGCCGCTTGGTTCTATCCGGCGGGGTCATGCTCTATGGTCCCGCCCCGCAAATCACGCGCCTATTCCGAGGAAATTTTCATGGCTGACAGTTTTGATGCAATCGTCATTGGCGGCGGGCCGGGTGGCTACAACGCTGCCATTCGCTTGGGCCAATTGGGCTTGACCGCGGCATGCGTGGACAAAAGAGGCAGCTTCGGCGGTACCTGCCTCAATATCGGCTGCATCCCGTCCAAGGCCCTGCTTCACGCCAGCGAACGTTTCCACGAAGCACAAAGCGATTTCGCCAAGCTGGGTATCAAGGCGCAAGTCTCGCTCGATCTCCCCGCCATGATGGCGCAGAAGGACAAGGTGGTAGGCGAACTCACCAAGGGCGTGGAATTTCTTTTCCGCAAGAACAAGGTCGAAGGCGTGGTGGGCGAAGGGCGCATCACCGCGCCCGGCAGGGTCGAGGTCAAGGGCAAGGACGGCGCCCTGCGCACCCTCACCGCCAAGCACATCATCATCGCCACCGGTTCGGACGTGACGCCTTTGCCCTGCGCCGCCATCGATGAGAAGCAGATTGTTTCTTCCACCGGCGCCATCGCCTGGAAAGAAGTGCCCAAGAAATTGCTGGTGGTGGGAGCCGGCGTGATCGGACTGGAGTTGGGCTCGGTCTGGAAGCGGCTGGGCAGCGAAGTGACGGTGGTGGAATTCCTCGACCGGGTCACGCCGGGCATGGATCTGGAAGTGTCCAAGGCATTCCAGCGCGTGTTGCAGAAACAGGGTCTCTCCTTCCACCTTTCGACCAAGGTGGCGGGCGTGGAGAAGAAGAGGGACGGTCTTGCCGTCACCGTCGAGCCCGCGGCAGGCGGCGAAAAAAGCGTGATCGAAGCCGATGTGATGCTGGTGGCGATCGGACGGCGGCCCTACACCGACAATCTTGGCCTCGACAAGGTGGGGGTGGCGCTGGACAAGCGTGGCCGCGTCGTCACGGACGCGCATTACAAGACCAATGTGCTGGGCATTTACGCGATCGGCGATTGCCGCGAAGGCCCCATGCTGGCGCACAAGGCCGAAGACGAAGCCGTGGCGGTGGCCGAACTGATCGCGGGCAAGGCCGGCCACGTCAATTATGACGCCATCCCGTCGGTGATCTACACTTTTCCCGAAGTGGCCGCGGTGGGGAAAACAGAAGAAGAGCTCAAGGCCGAAGGCCGTGCCTACAAGGTGGGAAAATTCCCTTTCACCGCCAATGCCCGGGCCAAGACCATCATGGCGACGGACGGTTTTGTGAAGATGCTGGCCGACGCCAAGACCGACCGCATCCTAGGCTGTCATATTCTGGGGCCGGAAGCCGGCAATCTTCTGGCCGAAGTGGTGCTGGCGATCGAATTCGGCGCAGCGTCGGAAGACATCGCCCGCACCTGCCATTCGCATCCCACGCTCTCGGAAGCGGTGCGGCAAGCGGCGATGGCAGTTGAAGGCTGGACGATGCAGATGTGATGCCGGCGCGGGATTATTCCGGGCGAGGCACGGTCAGCAATAACGGAAGCGGGTCTATTTTTCCCGCCTTCAGCCTCACATGCTCGGGCCTGATGCCAAGGCCGATGAAGCGGGCGGGAATGCGCCGGGCCCAGGGCCATTTGTTCAGCAGCCTGAGCAGGAGCGGCGGTTTGGTGACGGCCGAACGTGTGCGCGCCATCACCGCTTTCTGCGCGATCACTTGGAAGGCCTGAACCACCTTGGTGGGAAAATCGCGGCGCCGCTGGATTTTTTGCAGATCGCTGAGACGGGGGATTCGCTTTTGCAGCACCGGGCCCAGAAGATTGGCGGCGGCCACCGCGTCCTGGATCGCAAGATTGATCCCAACCCCTCCCACAGGCGACATCGCATGGGCGGCATCGCCGATGCAGAGAAATCCCGGCCGTGCCCACTCCACCATCCGGTTCACCATCACGGTGAGAAGCTTCACTTGGCTGAAATCGCGGATCAAGTTGTCCACCCGGTCAGCGGCGAAGCCCGCGACCTGTTTGAGGCTGCCGCGGAATTGCGCCAGGCCGCTGGCCTTGATCACGGAAAATCCGCCCTTGGGTACGAGATAGCCGCATTGCCAATAGCCGTTGCGTGGGATCATGGCGAAGAAATGCCCGCTCTTGATGTGCGCCACCAGATTTTGCGGATCGCTGTCGCGCATCGGCAATTTGAGCCACAGCACATCGAAGGGCGCACCCAGATGCTTGACCTTCAGCCCCGATTTGGCGCGCAAGACGGAATGGCGGCCATCGGCGGCGATGGTGAGACCCGCGCGAATTTGAACATGACCGTTCGGACCGGTCGCCAGGATGCCGGAAATGCGTTTGCCTTGCGCCAAGAGATCCTTGGCTTCCGTCTCCATCAGTAGATGGAAATTGGCGAAACGCTTTGCTTCTCCGGCAAGGAAATCGAGAAAGTCCCATTGCGGCATCAAGGCGATGAATTTGCAGCGCGTGGGCAGATGAGAGAAATCGCCGATGGTGAAATGCTCATCGCCGATTTCGACGGTTCCGCTTTTGATTTGGGTATGCGGCAGCTTGAGAAATTTTTCCAACAGCCCCAATTCATGCATGATCTCGAGCGTCGAGGGATGCACCGTGTCACCGCGAAAATCGCGCAGGAAATCCCGGTGCTTCTCCAGCACGGTGACGTCCACCCCGGCGCGGGCCAAGAGATAGCCCAGCATCATCCCGGCCGGGCCGCCGCCGGCGATCACACAGGTCGTGGAAATATGTTCCATCGGTCACGCAACAAATCAAAAAAGCGGGCTTACCAAACGGGCGGGCGTTTCCTATATTCGCGTAATGCAACCATCATGAAAAGGAGGTGATCCAGTGTCTCATTGTCATTCCGTACGGGGTGCCTGTCGCCTGGATCTCGCTTCCTGCAGGGTCTCGGCCTAGCAGCTCCCAAGCGACGACAATGCGAAAGGCCGCGTCCTGACGGGCGCGGCCTTTCTTTTTTGCGGCCCCTTCGGGCAAGATCGGCAGAAAAGGGGGCGGCATGAACGGGGCCGAAAGTCTGGTCCAGACGCTGGCGGCGGGCGGGATCGAGGTCTGTTTCGCCAATCCCGGCACGTCCGAAATGCATGTGGTGGTGGCGCTGGACAAAAGCCCGATCCGCCCGGTGCTGGGCCTGTTCGAAGGTGTGGTAACGGGCGCGGCCGACGGTTATGGCCGCATTGCGGGAAAACCCGCCATGACGCTTCTGCATCTGGGCCCGGGCTTCGCCAATGGCGTGGCCAATCTCCATAATGCCAGACGCGCCGCGACGCCGATCCTGAATATCGTGGGCGATCACGCCACCTGGCATAACCGCTTCGATGCGCCGCTGATGTCGGACATTCAAGGCATCTGCCGGCCCGTCTCCGATTGGCTCCATTCGACCGCCAGCGCCCGGACCGTCGCCGCCGATGCGGCTCGCGCCATGGCGGCGGCAAGGAGCGCGCCCGGCCAGATCGCCACCTTGATCGTGCCCGCCGATGCCGCCTGGGACGACGCTGAAGCACCGGCATTGCCCTTGCCCGCGACACCGTTCGTGCCGGTCGCATCCGGCACGGTGGACCGCGTGGCCAAGGCGCTGCTGAACGGCAAAAGAACCATGCTGCTGATGCGGGGGGCGGCGCTCTGGCAGGGCGCGGAGGCGGCGGGACGCATCGCCGCCAAAAGCGGCGCGCGGCTGGCCTATGATTTCTTTGCCCCGCGCGTGCGCAGCGGCGCGGGGCAGCCCGTGATGGAGCGCATTCCGTATTTCGCGGAGAACATCGTCGAAAGCTTGCGGGGCTTGGAGCAATTGATCCTGGTGGGCGCGGCGCCGCCGGTGACATTCTTTGCCTATCCCGGACGGCCCAGCTGGGTGACGCCGGAAGGCTGCGAGATCATCACGCTGTCTCATCCGCATGAGGATGGCGCGGGCGCATTGACGGCGGTGGCGGACGCGATCGGCGCGCCGAAACAAGGCACGCGTGCATCGCTGGAAAGACCTGATCTGCCTGAGGGTCCGCTCAATCCCATGACTTTGGGTCAGATCATCGCCCGCTATCTGCCGGAGAACGCCATCGTCTCCGAGGAAGCCAACACCAGCGGCCTGGGCATGACGCACTTCCTGCCGAAAAGCGCGCCGCACGATATTCTCTACATCACCGGCGGCGCCATCGGTCAGGCGTTGCCGGTGGGGACCGGTGCTGCCATCGCCGCGCCCGGCCGCAAGCTGGTGACCGTCTCGGGTGATGGCGGCGCCATGTACACGCTGCAGGCGCTATGGACCCAGGCGCGCGAGAAGCTCGATGTGGTGACCGTGATCTGCGCCAATCGCTCTTATGCGATTCTCAATATCGAACTGATGCGCGTGGGCGCGGCCAATGCCGGGCCGAAGGCGCTCTCCATGCTCGATATGGGCCGTCCCGATCAGGATTGGGTGGCGCTGGCGCGCGGCCATGGCGTGGAGGCCGAACGTGCGCATGATTGCCGCGAATTCGCCGCCATCTTTGAAGACGCGATGACGCACAAAGGCCCGCGTGTGATCGAAGCGGTGCTCTGAGTTCCGTTGCGTAAATAAATTTCTGAAAGGGAGTTTATTGGGTTGAGCTCTCCGCTGGCGCAAGGTATCTTGCTGTACAAGCTATCTTGTACCAGTAACTACGAAAACAGACAGCCGGGGAATGCGTGATCAGGAATTTCTGCAATATTGTCAATACCTTCCGCTGTCTTTGGGTAGCCTTGGCGCTGGCCGTGTTGGCGCCAGGGGTCGCCCATGCGGACGCGCCCAGCGCGGTGCTGGTTTATCCCGCGAGTTATTTCGCCGGCATGCAGCTCAATACCGCTTACGACATGGTCACGCGCTTGCCCGGCTTCGTCTTCACCGACACCAACACCCAGCAGCGCGGCTATGCCGGATCAATGGGCAATGTCTTCATCAATGGCGCGCCGCCTGCCTCCAAGACCGATGTTCTCAGCAGTGTGCTGACCCGGATTTCTATTTCTTCGGTGGATCGCATTGAAGTGATACGGGGCGGTGCGCCCGGCATCGACATGCAGGGCCTGACCGTGGTCGCCGACGTGATTCTGAAGCCGGGCGGCAAGCACGCGATCGTCACCCTGGCGAACACCACCTATGGCGACGGCCATCAGGGACCAGCCGCCAGCGTCGAATTCAACGGCCAATGGGACGACAAGACCTATGATCTGCAGCTATCGCGCATCAACACCCTGAACGACGATTCCGCGGGCAACGGCATCGGCATCACCGCCTATCCGGGCGTGGGCGCGGTGATCGATGGTTCACATCGCCGCGGCGCCGAGAAAGTGGGCTGGGGCCTCAACGGTTCGTGGGTGCAGCCGCTTCTGGCAGGCAATCTTTCGACCAATCTCGTTCTGCAGGAGACCACCTACAACAGCGCCGTGTTCTATGACGCTCCGGGCCAGGCCGACTTCCCCGCCTCCGAGAAATTGCGAAACGCCGAATTGGGCGGCAATTGGGACCGGCATTTTGGCGCGGTGGAGCTCAATCTGGTGGTGTTGCAAAGGCTGCAACGCGATCAGAATGACAATGCCTCGATAACGCCGGGACAGGATCAGGTCTTCAATTCCGTGGGCGACAGCGGCGAAAGCATCCTGCGCGGCACGCTCAGATACTTCTGGTCACCCGATTTGACGCTCGAGGGCGGCATGGAGGGCGCTTATAATTTCCTCAACGGCGCGTCGAGTTATGTTTCCAATGGCGTCTTGATTCCGCTGCCCGGCGCCAATCCTGAAGTCAACGAGAAGCGCGGTGAAGCCTTTGTGCAGTCGAGCTGGAAGATCGCGCCGGATTGGTCGTTGGAGGCGGGCCTGCGCGGGGAATTCTCCACCATAACGGCAAAAGGCATCCCCTCACGCAGCTTCGCCTTTCTCAAGCCGCGCGCGGTATTGAGTTGGCAGGCGACGGATACCAGCCAGTTCCGGTTGCGCACCGAACGCGTGGTGGGCCAGCTCGATTTCACCAACTTCATCGCCTCCAGCAATTTCTCCCAGAACGGCATCAACGCCGGCAACGAGAATCTGGTGCCCGACCGGCATTGGCAGTTCGAAGGCGACTATGAGTATCATTTCTGGGACCGGGGCGCGTTTCTCTTGAGCATCACGCGCGATTACGCCACCGATCTGGTGGACTATATCCCCATCGGCGACGGGCTGGACGGGCCCGGCAATCTCCCTCACGGTCTCTTGACCACGTACGACGTCGAAATATCCGCGCCGCTCGACCGGCTGGGAATCACCGGGGGAACGCTCAAGCCCTCGCTGGTGTGGCGCGATTCCTCGACCAAGGATCCCGTGACCGGACAGACGCGTCAGATTTCCAACACCCGCGACCACACCATCCAGATTTCCTATCTGGAAGACATCAAGTCGCTGAATTCAAGCCTGGAATTCGACGCGGGAAGCATGCCCTATGGGCGCGACTATTACCGCATCGACCAGGTGACCCACCTCCAATTGGCCACGCCCTATTTCGGCTTCCAGTGGGATTACAAGCCCGCGCCGGATCTCGATCTTCAGTTCCAGCTGGCCAATATCGTGCCCTACACATTCGATGTCATCGAATATAATTACGCGGGCGCGCGCAACCTCTCACCGCTGACCTCGATCCAGGACGAGCACACCCATTCCTTCCCCAGGCTGTTCATCCAGCTGCGCAAGACCTTTTGAGCGTCAGTCCGCATCCGCCAACTGGCGGGCGTCCTGTTCCCACCCGCCCAGCTTCAACGCCACGCTCATCGCCGCCTGGCGCAATTCATCGCCCAGGGCGCGGTCGTCGCTGGCGCGCGCGATCACCATGCCGCCCACGCATAGGGCGGCAATCGCCAACGCGGAAGTGCGGCTTGGTTGGCCCGCGCCCTGTTCCAGAATCTGCACCATGCCTTCGAAGGCCGCCTGATAGGCGCGCTTGGCACTGTGGCTGGCGCGCGCCACGTCGCTGGGCAGCGCCACCATGGGACAGGCATTCTCCACGTCATTGAAATGCGCGTTCGAAAGATAGGCACGGACGATTTGCGGCGCGAGGTCTGCTGCTTCGTCGAATTCCTCCATGCCCTCCCAGGCGCAGGCCCATTGCGGGTTGGTGAAGAAACAATCCAGCACTTCGGCATAAAGGTCGCTCTTGCTTTCGAAATGCCGATAGAAGCCGCCATGCGTGAGCCCTGCCTCCTTCATGATGTCGCCGATCGTGACACCGTCAAAGCCCAGCCGGTTGAAGAGCTTGCGGGCGGCGGTGACGATCCGGGCGCGGGTCTCTTTGCGATGATTCAAGGGATAAGGCATGGCGTTTCCCTTCAGGTCGGACGGGAAGGCTAGCCGCAAAAGATGATCTTGAACATCTTGTGCCAGGGCGCATGTTGACGCCGCGTTCCGGGGAGGGATCATGTCATGGCTCTATTTGGCAAGGCAGCGGGGCGGCGGCAGATGTTACTGGCGGGATTGGCGGGTGGCGCCCTGCTGGCCGCAAGCAACGCCTTGGCCGCGCCAAAGATCAGCGCCAGCATCCACCAGGAAGAGACTTTCGCTGTGCCGCCGCATCGCGTCTATGCCACGCTCACGGACGAAAAGGAATTCGCCGCTTTCAGCATGGCGCCGGCGAAGTTTGACGCGGGCGAGGGCCAAGCCTTCTCCCTGTTTGGCGGCGCGATCACGGGGCGCACGATCGAACTTGTGCCTGACCGCCGTGTCGTCCAGGCATGGCGGAGTGCGGATTGGCCCCCCGGGCTTTATTCCATCGCCCGCTTCGAGCTGGCCCCGGCCGGGCAGGGTACGCATTTGATTTTCGATCAGGGCGCCTTCCCTGCAAGCGATTACGCAGGATTGGTGAGCGGTTGGCATCTCCATTATTGGGAGCGGCTGAAAAAATACTTCGCCAAATAGACGGGGCACCAAAGCGCAACGTGGTGGCCCCGGCGTCGTCCGGGAGAGCAAAGCGAGAACGGACATGAGAGAATGAAGGGACGGGGCACCAAAGCGCAGCGTGGTGGCCCCGGCCCGAATCGAACGGGCACGTCCCTTTCGGAACAACGGATTTTAAGCCTTTACCGAGATGCACTTATCTGGTGGGCGCGATGGGCTGATCTCTGGTGAAGAGGCAAACCGGTACTGGCTCGGGGTAGTGACAGATGCGCCAGCCAGCGTTTGAGCCTTCTGCTATTTATCGTTCGATCTGGAGAAACGACAGTCAAATGACTCGGCGCTCAGGGCACCCTTTAATTCCAGAGTGGCGGGACCGAATTTTACTTTTCCCATCCGCAATTCGTAATGCAACCTGCAAGAGTGATAAAATGAGGCGCGCGGGTAAGTCTTAGTGTCGGAGAACATTTTAATATTCTGGCCGCAAACAAAAAATATTGGCGCTGATCATGGCATGTGGCGCCACAACGGTCAGTGGGTGCGCTTCGACCAATCGGTTCGGAACACCGATCGAAACATTTTCAACAGCGACAACAGCTGCTGCCGCATCCTTTAAGGCAATCGATACACAAGTTGCCGCACAATACACGACGATAAACGAAGATGCTGCCGTGAAGGCGGGCAGGGTGGAAGCCGCTTCCGGCGAGTGTCAGTTGACATCAAAGGCGTGCGCCATCGTTTATCAGAAGCGGGGGGCAGACCTACGCCGTCTACACCTCCTCGCTAATGCCAAAATCGGTCGCATTTATAAATGGTGTCGCAGCTTATGCGACTGCTCTGAATCAATTGAGAAAGCGGACGCCTCCGCGAATATCCAAACTGCCCTTAATCAAGGGCTGGCGGCAATCTCAACAATGGCGGGGCAGTTAACGCTCCAGCTGGAGTGGCCATATCTGCAATCCAAAAACCGTTGGCGAGCGCGGCGGGTTGGGCCTTTGGCCGATATAGAATTCTTTGAAACTCCAGGCCCTCCAAACCGCCACACAAACAGCCGAGCCTGTTATTCAGCCAGGCTAAGCCAATTATTGATGCAGAAATCCAATCTGCGAGTACGGCGAACGTCGCTGCATTTAAAGCCCAGGCTTGAATGATAAGGATAATGCTTTTCTGAGCGCTCCAGCAACTTTTTAAGTCACTTTCAGGCGGGAAGTCCTTTCCGCAAATGCGCCTGAATACAGCTCTTGTAGTCAATGCCAGTTTTTTTGACGCGCTCGCCACAGCGCATACAAAACTGACCACGGCAATCAAAAATCCAGACACGAGTCCTGCTGACGCAATATCGGCAATGACTGCATTTTCACAGCAAGTTGAGAACATGGATCCGGTAGGCCTTAAAACCCTAAGCAAGAATTGAAGGAAAGAACATGGCGAGTGCAAATGACATTATCGCTGCCGCACAAGCACAGATGACCGCCCTTAAAAACACCAGCGACGCGATTGATACTCAAATTGACGCTATTAAGAACTCTGGTCCGGATGGGCCCTTATCCTCGCAACAGCTGAACGAAATCAATTCTCTTAAAGCCTCGCAAGGACAGGTGCTTCTTAGCGTCGAGAAATTGGCTTTGGTTACCTTGGCAACGCTTGATAATTCCGGGGAGATTGCTGAGCTGACAACATCGCTGGCCACGGTTGCCAAGGCCTTGCAAGACCAAGCGTCAAAGATCGCCAGCTTCGGCAACATTGCACAAAGCATCAGCGCTTCCGCGAGCAGCATTTCGCAGCTTGCTACAAATATAAAAACCCTACGATGAGTATGCGCATGCTTATCCTGAGAGCGATTAACACCACCTCGGTTTGACCATGAACGATCTGCTAGCAAAAGTGTCCTCGTATAACATCTTCAATTATTTGCTTCCGGGTGTCCTTTTCGTCGTGTTTGCACACACCATTACGCACTTCTCGTTCTACCAGGAGAACGTGCTAATAGCCGCATTCATGTATTACTTCGCTGGGATGGTCATCAGCAGGATCGGCTCCCTAATAGTTGAACCGGCCCTTAAGGTCGTTGGCTTTCTAAAAAGCTCCGTCTACGCCGACTTCGTGCACGCGTCATCCACAGACGAAAAGCTGGAAACGCTTTCTGAAGCTAATAACTCATATCGGACAATCTGCGCTTTGTTCGTATCGCTATTAGCGTTGAAATTGTTCGAAATATTACAATCCATGTATGCGCCCCTTCGTGCAGGAAGCATCTACTGGCTTTCGGGTGTCCTTCTTTTGCTATTTCTCTTTTCATATAGAAAACAGACTTCTTACATAACAAAAAGAATTGATGCTGACTTGCGGCGGTGAAGGCCAATGGATCTGAAAATATTCGACGTCGAGCATGGCGCGTGTGCGCTGCTCACGTGCGATAATAATAGCCGTCTCATGGTTGATTGCGGTCACAATGCGACTACTGGATGGAAGCCCGGCGCCTATCTAAAGGGCGTAGGAATTTCGACCCTCGAGATGTTAGCGATCACGAATTACGATGAAGACCACGTCAGCGGCATTGCCGACTTATGCGATGAAGTAGATATAAGATGGCTGTGGCGTAATAGGTCTGTGTCAGCGTCTGATTTGCATAAATTGAAGTCGGAAGATGGCATGGGTGATGGCATAGAACGATTAGCATACGAAATTGCTCACGTGTTCACCGGTGACCGGACTTCTCCCCAGCCTACGTTCCAAGGCCTGGAGAGAAAGGCGTTCTGTGCCGACTATCCAAAGTTCGAGGACGAAAATAATCTGAGTATGGCGGTCTTCCTAAAGTGCCACGGTACCGGAGTGCTGTTTACCGGCGATTTGGAACGCGCTGGGTGGCTTGAGCTTCTGAAAGAAACATCTTTCCAGCAGGCACTGAGAGATACGAGCGTCTTTGTGGCATCACACCATGGGCGGGAGAACGGCTGTTGCGATGAAGTATTTGACTATTGCAAGCCCTATTATGTGATCATTTCCGACAAGGGCTATATGCATGAAACCCAAGAGACGGTGGATTACTATCGGGCTCGTGCGAAAGGCGGTCCATTTCGGGATGGGAAGCGCCATGTACTGACTACCCGAAGGGACGGGTGCATAGGCTTTAGCTTTTCTAATGACAGTTGGGGACCGTATTGATTGCTTCAATCGATGGGGATTGGTTCTAGGCGAACGATCGAGCGGCTGTTGCGATGAAGCGTCACTACATTTGGCTATCACAATTCGATTGGGCCGCGCTTATCGGTGCAGCTCTTGTTGGTTTTTTCTACCTTGCAGCAGTAACGCCTCTATTGATGGGGCTTCCACCAAGCTATCTCCTATCGAATGAATACGCTGTAGAGGAAAGCTTTTGGTTCCAAACTTGGCATGACCCAATCGCGCTTTTCACTCTCATTCTGAGTATATCTACGATAGGTCTTTGGTGGGTAACTTGGAGGACCCTTAAGCATGCGAAGCTAGAGACGAATGAACGCGCCAAACTATTGGAACGCGATATTAAATCGTTGGCATTTGATGCAGAGGAAGCTAGGGGCGAAATAGCCAAAGCGAACGAGCGCGCCGCCAAAGCTGATTTAGCGCGCGCCGAACTAGAAGCTAAATTGCTGCCAAGAATGTTGAACCAGGACCAATGGGATTTTATCCAAGGGCTTCGGGGTAAATTTCCTATAGTGGCCATTGCATTTGAGACTGACGCCGAAACCAGATGGTTCGCTGGCCAGATCAGAGACGCATTTTTCTCCGCCGGAATACCTGTTGCCATGTATCCGCGTGCTGCGGAGGTCCATAGCTTTGGCACTTTCATATTTGAGCCAAAAGGATTCGACGGTGCGCGACCAAGAACGGTCGAACCATTAGTTGAGATATTTAGAAAAGCGGAACTCATCGGTTCGCTAGCTATCATTACCGAGGTGCCAACCGACATTGTGATTGCCGTTGGGAGTGAACGGCCCGAAATGCGCGCGCCGCTGGATACGCCAATGATCATCGTTGGCGGTCGATTTGTAATTCCACCACCCCATCTGGAAAGGGCTGCGAAAGCGGCGAAGGCCGCGATGGACGCGACAAGCAAAAAAACTTAGGCAATTCTTGGTAAAAGGGAGCCATCTATATAATTCCCCATTATTTTGGTACGGGATTCCAATGCGCATAACGGAATTGCATCCTTCCGCAGATTTGGAATTTGCTTAGCTCGCGACTGGCCCGCTCTAAGGCGTTCGCAAAGGCTCTCAGCGTGGTTGCGCCGGAACTGTAGAAGTGCTTGGGAATTGCTTGGGCACCTAAGAGCGGCGCTTCCGAATGGTTTAAAACTACTGTTAAAAGGATCGAGTAGATCCCAGCTCTTACCATACTGCCTCGACGGCAAATCCACTATTCGGTGCTTAATCGTTCTTCTGTGAATTCCGATAAATGTCGTATTTGCTTTCGACTGACAGTCCTGCGTCGCCATAACCGGGCAGATGATCCAAATGCTTTATGAAGGCTTGTCTAGCCTTTTCGGTGAATAACTGTAAGGCGCCTTCCGAACCCGATATGAATGTCATATCGCCCTGGGTTGTGACCTTCCAGTTGCTGTAGCTGGCGCGCTGCGTTACAGCGCGGTACAGACAAATCAAACCTTCCATGTCGCCATCTAAATCTTGGCTATCGAGCCAAGTTTTAAAATCGGCGGTATCTACCATCTGGTATCTCCGATGTGGGCGCAGCAGAGGACATTAATTCATACCAATTGATCCTATCCTCTGCGGGCGGGGGGACTTGAACCCCCACAGGCCTTTCGGCCCAACGGATTTTCATACCACTTCGACTTTCGCCGCCGCCACTAGCGTTCGTGGTCTGGACTATCCCTTCACCATAGCGTCTCCGCCTTAGGCGCCACCCGTCTAGTCTCTACACCTTCCCCGTTTGGGGCTTGGCTGGGATTGCCATCTCACAGGTTTCCCCGAATTTGGGCAGTTCTACTCCGACGGTTTCCCGCCGGGCACTCACGTGACTAAGTCCGGTGCGTCTACCATTTCCGCCACGCCCGCAGAACCCCACCTATAACTGACTGCCGCAGATATCACCAAATGAACGTTCCGGGATGCCGGTATCTGCCTCAGGCGGGCTGGTATGCCAAAAAAAATTCTGGCCCGAACTCTTTCCATAGGATGATTGCCCGGTCGAATAAGGCCGACCCACTTTTGCCTCTAAATATTGAAAGGAAAAAGCTTACATGAACAACATTTTGCATGAACTATCGATTTTCGGCGACCGCTTCCAACTCGCCTGTGGCGCCTGCCAGCTAGCAGTGGACGCTGACCTGGAAGACTATGACCGGCTGGTACAAGGCGCCCGACGCTCGGGAAACAATTCTGAAGTCGCCTACCATTGTCCCTGCTGTGGGACCAAAGCGGAAATGACATTCGACCAGCTTTGCGCCGGGGAGTTCGGCCATGTCATCCATTGACCGGGCAAATGGCGGTCTCCCCAACAGCCTTCTAGCGCGGCGACGGCGCGAAGGTATCCTAGCCGAATTTCTGTACAAAAAGTTCTATAGATCCGACAGGCTGGCCATAGGGGTGACTTTGACGTGCAAAGAAGCCCTACCCAATGACGCTGGGGGCTTGGCCAAGCTGACGCGTGAGGAACTATCCAAGCAGATAGGGAGATATATTTTCAACCGCCTCGACAGAGCCGTCTACAAGAATGCCGTCTGGCGTTTCGAAAAAAGGCTCCGCCGGATCAGCGCCATC
The DNA here is from genome assembly GCA_963765095.1 of uncultured Alphaproteobacteria bacterium. GTDB lineage: Bacteria > Pseudomonadota > Alphaproteobacteria > Micropepsales > Micropepsaceae > Rhizomicrobium. The sequence continues at coordinate 12,344 of CAVXUV010000016.1, read as the reverse complement.
GAAGGCGGCGGCAATACTGGCGAGCGTCTACATGCCCATATTCTCATCGAGTACCCCCAACCGGGGCGCAGTATGTCAAATCGCGTCCAACCGTGACCCCCTTTTCGCGTCCAATTCCGACCCCCTTTTGGAGAGGGCTTAGCAGTCCACAGAGGGACCCGCGCGCGTAGTGGAGCCCCTTGGCGTAGCGCAGCGAAGCGCGCGGGGGTTGCTGTGGACTGCTGGGTCGGGACGATTTTTAGGCGCGATTTTTAAAGCGCCAGCTCTCGTTTCCGGTCTCGATGATGTCGCAGTGGTGGGTGAGCCGGTCGAGCATTGCGGTTGTCATTTTGGCGTCACCGAACACCTGGGGCCAATCGGCGAAGGCGAGGTTTGTGGTGATGAGCAGGGAAGTGTTCTCGTAAAGTTTGCTGATCAGGTGGAACAGCAACTGACCGCCGGATTGGCTGAACGGAAGGTAGCCCAGCTCGTCGATGACGATGATGTCGTATCGCAGCAACTTCTCGGACAGCCGGCCACTGCGGCCGGCAGCCTTCTCCTGTTCGAGCTGATTGACCAGATCGACCAGGTTGAAGAAGCGTCCCCTGGCGCGGGCGCGAATGACCGCAGACGCGACCGCGATGCAGAGATGGGTTTTGCCGGTACCGGTGCCACCGATGAAAATGGCGTTGCGCTTGGCGTCCAGGAAAGTACCGGTGGCGAGTTCACGAACCTGTCCCTCATCGACCGCGGTGTCGGTGAAGACGAACTTGTCGAGATCCTTGAGCACCGGGAACTTGGCACCGCCGATACGATAGCTGATAGAGCGCGCTTGGCGGTGGGTGCGTTCGGCCCGGATCAAGCTGGCGATGAGTGGATAAATCTCGTCACGCCGGGCAAGGCCCTTGCCGGCAACCTCATCGAAGCTGGCACGCATGCCGTAGAGCTTGAGTTCGCTCATTGCTTCCAGAATCTCGTGGCGTTCCATCAGGCGATCTTCCTTATGCTGTCGTAGCGGCCACAATCGGCCAGGGGTTCGATCTTCAGGCGAAGCGCGTCGGGCGTGGTGATGCTGAGCGGTGCGGCGGGTTGGCGCCGGCGCGCCAGCACGGTCAAGATCACGTCGCCGCTGGCGATGCCCGCCGCCAGCGCTTCGGCGCAAGCGGCATCAACGGCTCCCAGGCCGTGATCGAGCACCGCGCCCAAGACCTTGACGAACTGACGGTCCCCATCGGTGTGGCTCTTCAGTTTGGCGCGGACCTGGGTCAGCGCGGGCGGCAGAGCCCAGTCTTTGAACGGCGCGCCGTTGCGCAAGGCGCCCGGCTTCTTCATCAGAACCGGCAGATAATGCCAGGGATCGTAGATAATCTGGTCGCGCCGGAAATGGCGTGGGTGATCGGCGACGACCTCGTCGCCCAGTAGCACGACGATGCGTTCGGCATGAGAGCGCACCAGCACCATCCGCCCGGCGGCGCGCGCATCGACGCTGTAGCGATTGTGATCGGCCATGATCAGGCATGTGGTGGTAGCCCGCACCGCCTTCTCGACGAACCCGTCGAAGGGACCGCGCAGATCCACCAGGCTGGCGCGTTCTTCCTGAAACACCTCCCAAATCGTCCGCTCTTTGAACTCCGGGTGTTTGGTGCGCTGGGCGTAGGCAATACACTGGTCTTCCAACCACGCATTGAGTTCGGTAAGGCTCTTCACACGCGGCTTGGGCCGGAAAAATTGGTCACGCAGATTGCCGACCTGGTTCTCGACCTGGCCCTTCTCCCACCCCGAGGCCGGCGTACAGGCCACTGGCTCGATCAGATGATGCGAGCACATCTGCAGGAAGCGGCGGTTATACCGGCGCGCCTTTCCGACGAAGATCGCCTCCACCGCCGTCTTCATGTTGTCGTAAATCCCGCGCCGGCAAACCCCGCCATAGAATCGGAACGCTTTGTCGTGGGCGTCGAACACCAGTTCCTGGGTCTCGCGGAAGTAGACCCGCACGAACGGCATGCGGCTGTGCGACAGCTTCATGTGCGCCGCCTTGACCGTCAGCGGAAACCCCCGGAACGTGATCGTCTCGTGGCTCCAGTCGAACTGGTAGGCTTCCCCCGGCGCAAAGCTCATCGGCACATAGGCATGGGCCGGAACCCGGGCGCGTTCGTCACGCCACCCCTTGACGAACCGATGCACGCTGTCGTGGGCGCCGTCATAGCCGCGTCCGCGCAGTTCTTCGAACAGACGCTGCGTCGAGCGGCGTTCCCGCCGGGGCAGGCCGTCTTCCTTCTCCAGGATCGTCCTCAGAACCTCTAGCCAATCACCAAGCTTGGGCGTCGGCTGAACGCCACGCTCGTATTTGTGCTCGGTCTTATGGCTGCGAATGACCTTGCGCACTGTCGCGCGCGACACTGACAGCGTGCGAACGATCTCCTTGATCGGGCGCTGCTGCTCAAAATAGGCTCGCCGGATATCGCCGATCTTGTCCACGCCAATCATCCCCGCCAGCCCTTCCAGGCCGATCAAGGCCAAAAGGAAGGACGCTGACACAACACGTCACAGGGGGTCGGTTTTGGACGCGAAAAACTCCCCTTAGGGGGTCATTATTGCAAGCGATTTTACATGCACGGTGTTTTAGCGCATCCATCAGTTCTTTGGGCGATAAGTCCTGTCTATGCCTTCCGCTATCTCGTCTCGTCTCCGGGCGCATTCCTGGTGCTGGGTGGCGTGTTCCTCTGTGTCACTGGCGCCGAAGCCCTATACGCCGACATGGGGCATTTCGGCACCAAACCTATCCGGATCGCATGGTCAGGATTGGTTTTCCCGACCCTGATTTTGAGTTATGCGGGCCAGGCCGCGCTGGTTCTATCGGGAACAAATATATCCGACAACATATTCTTCCGGACTCTGCCCGCAACCACTGCTCATACCCATGGTATTGCTTGCCACTATAGCGACGATCATCGCCAGCCAGTCCATCATCACCGGCGCATTCTCTATGACCAGACAAGCCATCCAGCTGGGTTGGATGCCACGCATGAAAATCGTGCAGACGTCGGAACAAGGCTATGGGCAGATCTATGTCGCACCCGTCAACTGGATATTGATGATCGTAACGATCTCCTTGGCGGTATGGTTCGGCAAATCAGAACAATCTCGCCGCAGCCTATGGCATTGCCGTATCCGCAACCATGTTGATGACTTCCGTCCTTCTATACATAGCCATGCGTGACATTTGGGGCTGGCCTTTGGCCGGAGCCCTGCCTGTTGCCATAGCCTTCTGCATAATCGATGGCGCGTTCTTTATCGCTGATCTGCAGAAGGTTGCGGAAGGTGGGTACGTCCCACTTGTTCTTGCGGCTGCCGTCTATGGCGTCATGCTCATTTGGCATCGCGGCAATGAGGCCATCTTGGCACGCGTACAAGGTAGCGTGGTGCCGATCGCGGATTTCGTCCAACGCATCAAGGAACATCGCATAGCTCGGGTTCCTGGCACGGCCGTCTTTTTAACCCGCACCGCCCGTGACGCCCCGCCAGTGATGGTTTGGCACGTCAAACATAATAGGGCCGCTAAAACAACAGGTCGTGATCCTAACCACGATCACTAAATCCTTTCCGTGGAACAGGAGCCCAAATCGGCTCTCGGTACCAGGAGATATCACCCGGCTTTTGGCGATTGACGGCTCGAATTGGCTTTATGGCGAGGCCCAATATCCCACTGATAATATCGCAGTCGAAGGCACTTGGGTGCGACGTCGACCTTTCGGACGTCACCTACTATGTGGGCCATGAGACAATCGTCCCGAAGAAGGGACAGGGCGGCCTCCCCCGAATCGTTGAAGCCATTTATGCCGCCATGCAGAGAAACTGCACCCAGGTCACCGAGCATTTGAGATTGCCACCGGATCAAGTCGTCGAGATCGGCCGTGAGATTGCCATCTGACCAGACCAATGGTGCGCTTATGCCGTTTAGATGGCGCTGGAATTAATCCGCTTCGTCTTCTTTTGGCGTAACCGCCTAAATTTCTGGCACTGTTACAGTTTGAACCCTAGCCGGGGTTGAGGGTGTCGGGCCGGGAGGGTAGCGTTCGACCATGACCGATAACATCCTTTGGTTACCCGTACTTATGCTCGTCGCCGGTTGGTTGGCGTGGCGTCACTGGCGCAGAGGTCCCCATGCCTAAAGGACCCCAAGGCTCAGCGCATTGAGTGCGATGAAATCTGGAGTTTCGTGCATTGCAAGCGCGCTAATCTGGCGAAAGCCAAGGCCGCGCCTGAAGGTGCTGGCGACGCGTGGACCTGGACCGCGATTGATGCGGACTCCAAGCTAATTGTTTCCTACCTAATCGGCGGACGCCACGCGGAAGCCACTCAGGACTTCATGCATGACGTTGCGGAGCGCCTTGCTAAGCGGGTGCAGCTAACAACGGACGGGCATGGCGTCTATTTGAGCGCGGTCCTGGGCGCATTTGGGCTTGATGTTGATTACGCCCAACTGGTCAAGCACTACGGCCCTACGCCGGACACCGCAGGCCCTGAACGCAAGTATAGCCCCGGCGAATGCTGCGGCATTTCCAAGCATCGGATGTTGGGCCAGCCCATTAAGGGCCTAGTGAGCACGTCCTATGTCGAGAAGCACAATCAGACCATGCGCCAGCATATGAAGCGGTTTGCGAGGCTGACGGCGGCTCATTCCAAGAAGCTAGAAAATCACGTTCATATGGTAGCGCTCTATACAACTTGGTATAATTCCGCGCGGATCAATTCAGCGTTTCGCATGTCGCCCGCGATGGCCGCGCGTCTTACGGACCATCTTTGGGACATTGGCGGCATCATGAAGCTGATTGAGGAATGGGAGGCGGTACATGACTGAGCAACGCCTTGTATCGGCGGCGATCCGCATTATCGGACTTTGGCGGATCTTTTATCAGGGCGGCGGGGCACTGTATTATGTGCTGGCCAAACATTTGAACATCACAACACCTTCCACGCTCCCGCTTACGTACTACTGGTCGGCGTTCCTCTACGAGGTTGTACTTGGATCAATAATTGTGCTCGCCGCGCCCTTCATTGCTCAGGTTATCTTCGGCACGAAACCCGTATCACAACCAGAAGTCAAACTGTAACAGTGCCAAATTTCTGATCAAGCGCCTCAGCTGGTCGTGAGTTCCTTTACGTTCTGGCGTTTCTTGAGAGTCGTGTGCAGGGTTTGCACGCACGATGTTCGCTTTTTTCCCTCTGTTCGTTCGGTTCCCACGACAAATCACCCATCTTCGGCATGCACATTGCAAGATTCCGCGCGTTCACCGGCTCTTGCTCGAACGATTCCTCCACGCGTCCGCCGAAATCTATCCAATTTGTAGTGCCAGCATCAAATCGATCCTCCATAGACACCTGCGACTGGAAGCAGACACTGGCGCCCTCTTGCAGGCTGCCAAGCACATGGAGCAGCGGCAAATGGTGATCTGGGCCAGCCATTCGAGCCAACGACTACTGACGGATGAACACTCCTGAAACCGCTCATGCGGCAGGACAAGTTGAAGCGATAGCTTTGCCTTCGTCAAGAGTTCAGACGTTTGGGATTCTTTTGCTAGCAGCGTCCAAGAAACGCCAATAGCGATGGCACGCGCACAAATCGCCGCCGGCCGATCTTGATCGTTTCCACTAGCCCTTCGTCAATCAAGTCGTAGAGTTTGGTTCTGCCGAGGCCGACGGCCCTACAGGCCTCGTTTATTGAACAGGTCGGCCGCTCACAGAAGGGAATACGACCGGCCACGATGGCCTCGGACGGCTGCTCGGCTTGACGGCGGATTTCCACACTGAACCCAGAATAAATCTCCAGCAGAATCTTAGCTGACTTTGATTGTTGCCGGGCTAGCCGATCCTTCGCTAGGACATCGGAGTACAAACGAGAACGGAATAGTAGCGCGCGAACGCTCAAAATGAACGCCAAGATACACTTCCAAACGTCAATGCATACCAATCCGGCGATTTGAATATACTTCGACCAATCCGCCATGGACTAATGCAGCGCTAGCGGCAGCAGCATCGGGTTTGGCGTTTAGCGGGCCTTCCCGTCGATGGCATTCAGCCGTGCGATCATCTCGTCGGACAACGAGAGCTCTGCTGCCGCCAGATTCTCCTGTAAATGGTTGATCGACGAAGTGCCTGGGATCAGGAGAATGTTCCGCGCTCGCTGCAATAACCAAGCGAGCGCCGTCTGCATAGGCGTCGCGCCGAGTTGTGTTGCGACGTCCGAGAGCGTTGACGACTGAAGGGGCGTGAAACCGCCAAGAGGGAAGAAGGGCACATAAGCGACACCGCCCTCCGCCAATTCATCAATAAAGGCATCATCGTCGCGATGCGCGAGGTTGTAGTGGTTCTGTATACAGACGACCTCGGAGATACTGCGGGCTTGTTTCAGTTGGCCGGACGTTACGTTGCTCAAGCCGAGTTGGCGGATCAGACCTTGCCGCTGGAGATTAGCCAGCGTGACAAATTGTTGCTCGATTGAGCCCTCGCTCGGACCGCGAATACCGCCGACGCGCAGATTGACCACGTCGAGCGCCTCGACACCCAGATTCCGAAGATTGTCGTGTACCGCCCGCGTCAAGTCGGCGGGCAAAAGCGCGGGAATCCAGGAAGCGTCGCCTCCCCGCACCGCGCCAACCTTGGTCACAATTACCAGATCGTCAGGATATGGATGGAGGGCCTCGCGTATCAGCCGGTTGGTGACGTGAGGTCCATAGAAATCGCTTGTATCGATATGATCGACCCCGCTCGCCACGGCTTTGCGTAACACCGCGATGGCGGCGTCGTGATCCTTGGGCGGCCCGAACACCCCCGGTCCCGCAAGTTGCATTGCCCCATAGCCCATGCGACTTACGATGCGCGTGCCCAACGAGAAAGCGCCAGCGGCGGTGATGTCGGTCATATCCGGTCTCCGAGTTAGGTCATCAGCAATATGGGCGTATTGGCATTGCACGATAATCCTACATGATCGGCGCAGGCTGTGCGGAATTATGAACAATGGCTACAGACATGAATGATCTCTCCGCTTTCATGGCTGTGATCCGAGCCGGCGGGTTCCGTGAGCGCGGGTTAGAGGGGCATTCGCCTCCAGCTTGAGTGAGGAGGTGTGACGATTGGAGGCGAAGCTAGGTGCTGCTTTGGCTGGCGCCGGGCTGGTCCGCGTCCCATCCTGGCTGGTTACCGATTTTCTCAGCGACGGGCGGTTGCGTATTGAGCTCGGAGCCTATCAGCGACCGCCCACGCCGTTGAGTATCTTAACGCTGCGCAACCGCTTGCGGCTGCCAAAGGTACGTGTCTTTGTCATGCCTGCCTCGTTGCCGCTGCGCCAGGCATGAAACGATCATCGTCCATCCCTCGCGTCGATTGAAAAAGCCCTCTATTGAAGCCGCTGCAGTCCATCAATTGGTGTGGCAATAAACTGGCGCACCAACTTCACCAGGTCATGTGGATTGACTGGCTTGCAGATGGCAAGCTCCGCACCCAATCCGACTATCACATCCCGGTAAGTGGCCAAATCGTTCATGACCGAGATAGCGATAATACGAATGGAAGGTGCCTCCTTTTTGAGGGCGTAGATTAGCTGAAAACCATCAAGCTCTGGCATTAGGATGTCCGTAAGGACGATACTTACACCGCCGTGACGGAAGGTATCCAGCGCCTCTTTGCCGTGCGCCGCTGTGAGAACATGAAAGCCAGCACGGTCGAGGCTGCGCCGGAAGATGTCGCGTATAGATGCATCATCTTCGACAATCAGTATGGTTTGTCCCCCGACCATTTTACCTCGCATTCGTGAGCAGGTTGCGCCCCAATCCTTTACCTTCCTTTAACGGGCGTAATTATCATGGTTCCATGTTAACCACGTTGCACCTGAAATATCCCGACTGCTGATCATAAAAATCGTGCTTGACGGTTCGGTGATCGGGCAGTGCATGCAGAAGCACCGGCAACAAGATTTATCCGCTTTCTCAACCGGATCGAGGCCGCGGTCCCAGTCGGCAAGATCGTCCAGATGATCCTCGACAACTACGCCGCCATAAGCATCGGCAGGTCATCGAATGATTGGCGCGTTATCCGCGCTTCGTTTTCCACTTCATCCCGACATCCGCCTCCTGGCTCAATGCCATGGAAGGTTCTTCGCCATTCTCATCAAGCAGCGCCTCAAGCGCGGGGTGTTCCGCAGCATCGGCAACCTCTAGGCCGCCACTAACCGCTTTGTCGTCGAGCACAATGGGACACCGAAGCCGTTCATCTGGACCAAGAGCCGGGACGAAGTCATCGCCGCCGTCAAACGCGCCAAATCTTGCCTTCGCTTCACTAGGCTGCGTCAGCCACCTCGAACACCGGGTAATCCAGCGCAATCGCCTCGAACGCCGTCAGTGGGGCGTCGGGCGGTACGGGCAAATGCATCCGCCCGCTGGTCGCCACCTGGCACCAGGCCCGGAGGATCGGCGCCCGCGCCGTCGCCGGCAATTCGCGCAGCATGACCGCCCGCCGCCTGCCGCGCGTCAGGAACGCCGCACCGGCCGCCCCCCGCACATCCAGCACCCAGTTCGAACCTGCACCTAGCATCGAGACTAGATACATCCGCCCCTCAACCGTAATCGGCACGAGAATATGGGCCACCAACCGCCCGCAGCGCCTGTCCTTCACCAGCAGGGTCACGACACGGGGATCCATCACGAGGCCGAGCGCCGTGGCCCAGGCGCAAAGCCGTGTCCAGACCTGTCCGAGCACGGTCGGACGCCAGTTCCGGTAGAAGTGGCGTAACCCGGTGCTTTCGGCCGGGTCCCGGCGAGGCGGCATCATCTTTAGCAGCTTTGCTTAGGTTGCGGAGGTGAGGACGGCAGTACTCGGCGCTTCGCGGCAAACGCTATAAGGTTGCCAAATGTTAGATTCTATCCTCTAACAGGCGGGGAGCGTTCCTAAAGTTCTTTTCAGGCTAACTCTGCAGGCTGAGATTCCGGCCGTCATAATGAACGGATTTGACGGCATCGTCAGCGGCCGGGTGGTGATGGTGTCGTTGGCCGCGACATAGGTGACGGCGTAATTGCTGCCCGCTGCCAGCGTCCCTTGGGTGATCCCATAGACGCCAACACCCGAACTGGCGGTGGCGCTCGTCGCCAAAGCACCGCTCAACGTGTCGCTGCCGACCAATCCGTCGCCACCGGTCGTATAGGTCAGGCTCGGCACCGCCGCACCATATTCCTGGGTCTGCGCCGTGGCCGTGATCGTCAGCGGCCGGGTGGTGATGGTGTCGTTGGCCGCGACATAGGTGACGGCGTAATTGCTGCCCGCTGCCAGCGTCCCTTGGGTGATCCCATAGACGCCAACACCCGAACTGGCGGTGGCGCTCGTCGCCAAAGCACCGCTCAACGTGTCGCTGCCGACCAATCCGTCGCCACCGGTCGTATAGGTCAGGCTCGGCACCGCCGCACCATATTCCTGGGTCTGCGCCGTGGCCGTGATCGTCAGCGGCCGGGTGGTGATGGTGTCGTTGGCCGCGACATAGGTGACGGCGTAATTGCTGCCCGCTGCCAGCGTCCCTTGGGTGATCCCATAGACGCCAACACCCGAACTGGCGGTGGCGCTCGTCGCCAAAGCACCGCTCAACGTGTCGCTGCCGACCAATCCGTCGCCACCGGTCGTATAGGTCAGGCTCGGCACCGCCGCACCATATTCCTGGGTCTGCGCCGTGGCCGTGATCGTCAGCGGCCGGGTGGTGATGGTGTCGTTGGCCGCGACATAGGTGACGGCGTAATTGCTGCCCGCTGCCAGCGTCCCTTGGGTGATCCCATAGACGCCAACACCCGAACTGGCGGTGGCGCTCGTCGCCAAAGCACCGCTCAACGTGTCGCTGCCGACCAATCCGTCGCCACCGGTCGTATAGGTCAGGCTCGGCACCGCCGCACCATATTCCTGGGTCTGCGCCGTGGCCGTGATCGTCAGCGGCCGGGTGGTGATGGTGTCGTTGGCCGCGACATAGGTGACGGCGTAATTGCTGCCCGCTGCCAGCGTCCCTTGGGTGATCCCATAGACGCCAACACCCGAACTGGCGGTGGCGCTCGTCGCCAAAGCACCGCTCAACGTGTCGCTGCCGACCAATCCGTCGCCACCGGTCGTATAGGTCAGGCTCGGCACCGCCGCACCATATTCCTGGGTCTGCGCCGTGGCCGTGATCGTCAGCGGCCGGGTGGTGATGGTGTCGTTGGCCGCGACATAGGTGACGGCGTAATTGCTGCCCGCTGCCAGCGTCCCTTGGGTGATCCCATAGACGCCAACACCCGAACTGGCGGTGGCGCTCGTCGCCAAAGCACCGCTCAACGTGTCGCTGCCGACCAATCCGTCGCCACCGGTCGTATAGGTCAGGCTCGGCACCGCCGCACCATATTCCTGGGTCTGCGCCGTGGCCGTGATCGTCAGCGGCCGGGTGGTGATGGTGTCGTTGGCCGCGACATAGGTGACGGCGTAATTGCTGCCCGCTGCCAGCGTCCCTTGGGTGATCCCATAGACGCCAACACCCGAACTGGCGGTGGCGCTCGTCGCCAAAGCACCGCTCAACGTGTCGCTGCCGACCAATCCGTCGCCACCGGTCGTATAGGTCAGGCTCGGCACCGCCGCACCATATTCCTGGGTCTGCGCCGTGGCCGTGATCGTCAGCGGCCGGGTGGTGATGGTGTCGTTGGCCGCGACATAGGTGACGGCGTAATTGCTGCCCGCTGCCAGCGTCCCTTGGGTGATCCCATAGACGCCAACACCCGAACTGGCGGTGGCGCTCGTCGCCAAAGCACCGCTCAACGTGTCGCTGCCGACCAATCCGTCGCCACCGGTCGTATAGGTCAGGCTCGGCACCGCCGCACCATATTCCTGGGTCTGCGCCGTGGCCGTGATCGTCAGCGGCCGGGTGGTGATGGTGTCGTTGGCCGCGACATAGGTGACGGCGTAATTGCTGCCCGCTGCCAGCGTCCCTTGGGTGATCCCATAGACGCCAACACCCGAACTGGCGGTGGCGCTCGTCGCCAAAGCACCGCTCAACGTGTCGCTGCCGACCAATCCGTCGCCACCGGTCGTATAGGTCAGGCTCGGCACCGCCGCACCATATTCCTGGGTCTGCGCCGTGGCCGTGATCGTCAGCGGCCGGGTGGTGATGGTGTCGTTGGCCGCGACATAGGTGACGGCGTAATTGCTGCCCGCTGCCAGCGTCCCTTGGGTGATCCCATAGACGCCAACACCCGAACTGGCGGTGGCGCTCGTCGCCAAAGCACCGCTCAACGTGTCGCTGCCGACCAATCCGTCGCCACCGGTCGTATAGGTCAGGCTCGGCACCGCCGCACCATATTCCTGGGTCTGCGCCGTGGCCGTGATCGTCAGCGGCCGGGTGGTGATGGTGTCGTTGGCCGCGACATAGGTGACGGCGTAATTGCTGCCCGCTGCCAGCGTCCCTTGGGTGATCCCATAGACGCCAACACCCGAACTGGCGGTGGCGCTCGTCGCCAAAGCACCGCTCAACGTGTCGCTGCCGACCAATCCGTCGCCACCGGTCGTATAGGTCAGGCTCGGCACCGCCGCACCATATTCCTGGGTCTGCGCCGTGGCCGTGATCGTCAGCGGCCGGGTGGTGATGGTGTCGTTGGCCGCGACATAGGTGACGGCGTAATTGCTGCCCGCTGCCAGCGTCCCTTGGGTGATCCCATAGACGCCAACACCCGAACTGGCGGTGGCGCTCGTCGCCAAAGCACCGCTCAACGTGTCGCTGCCGACCAATCCGTCGCCACCGGTCGTATAGGTCAGGCTCGGCACCGCCGCACCATATTCCTGGGTCTGCGCCGTGGCCGTGATCGTCAGCGGCCGGGTGGTGATGGTGTCGTTGGCCGCGACATAGGTGACGGCGTAATTGCTGCCCGCTGCCAGCGTCCCTTGGGTGATCCCATAGACGCCAACACCCGAACTGGCGGTGGCGCTCGTCGCCAAAGCACCGCTCAACGTGTCGCTGCCGACCAATCCGTCGCCACCGGTCGTATAGGTCAGGCTCGGCACCGCCGCACCATATTCCTGGGTCTGCGCCGTGGCCGTGATCGTCAGCGGCCGGGTGGTGATGGTGTCGTTGGCCGCGACATAGGTGACGGCGTAATTGCTGCCCGCTGCCAGCGTCCCTTGGGTGATCCCATAGACGCCAACACCCGAACTGGCGGTGGCGCTCGTCGCCAAAGCACCGCTCAACGTGTCGCTGCCGACCAATCCGTCGCCACCGGTCGTATAGGTCAGGCTCGGCACCGCCGCACCATATTCCTGGGTCTGCGCCGTGGCCGTGATCGTCAGCGGCCGGGTGGTGATGGTGTCGTTGGCCG
>CAVXUV010000015.1:0-151133 GCA_963765095.1 uncultured Alphaproteobacteria bacterium | reverse complement strand
GGCGAGACCACGCATACGAGTTGTCCCGTGAATTGGGGGGAAACCGCGCAGGCCGCCGGCTTGGGCGCGTGGAATATGAAGCCGGCCAGTTCCAGCTCGACGATGCCGCACAACACTTGTTGGCGACGTCGCATTCGAGTATTGGATGAACACCGGCTTCTGGAATTGGTCCACGAAGCCGACGGGTTTGCATTTCGCCGTGCCATCCGCCAGGATTTCTTGACCGGAGGCGAATTCGACGCTGACTTCCGGCGCAGCGACGGCGTCTGGCTCCGGATGCGCGGCCGGCTGGATGAGGACAAGCGCGAAGGCTCGGGCATTCTTTTGCCGATCGGCAAGCGCCGGGCCGAACAGGTGGCGGCCAACCGGCTTGCCGCCATCGTCGCGTCATCCGAAGACGCCATCGTGGGCAAGTCGCTGGAAGGCATCGTCACCGATTGGAACCAGGCGGCGGAAAGTATTTTCGGCTACAGCGAGGCCGAGATCCTGGGCGGCCCATCGCGCTTCTGCTGCCCCCGGGACTGGAGGAAGAAGAAGCGGGCATTCTCGGGCGCGTCGCCCAGGGCGAACGGGTCGAAATCCTTCGAGACCAGGCGGCGGCGCAAGGACGGCGAAATCATCGATGTTTCGGTGACGATCTCGCCGGTTTTCGACGCCATGGCGGCATCGTGGGCGCGTCGAAGATCGCCCGCGACATCACCCGCGCCAAGCGGACTCAGACGCTGCCGGAGCGCGAAGCCCATCTGCAATCGGTGCTGGACACCGTGCCCGACGCCATGATCGTGATCGACTCCAGGCACCATGCAGTCATTCAGCGCCACGGCGCAGACCTTTTCGGCTATCAGGCGGACGAAGTGGTGGGCAAGAATGTCAGCATGCTGATGCCCGAACCCGTATAAAGGCCGCCATGACGGTTATCTGGCGCGTTATATGAAGACCGGAGAACAGCGTATCATCGGCATCGGCCGCCTGGTGGTGGGCCAGCGCAAGGACGGCACGACCTTTCCCATGGAACTTGTCGGTGGGCGAAGTGAAGTCCGGCGACCGCGGCTTTTCACCGGCTTTGTGCGCGACATCACCGATCGCCAGAGACGCAGCAGCGCCTGCAGGAATTGCAGGCAGAGCTGGTCATATGTCCCGCTTCACCGCGCTGGGCGAAATGGCCTCCACCCTGGCGCATGAATTGAATCAGCCCCTGACCGCGGTGGCCAGTTATCTCAAGGGGCGCGGCGCCTGCTGGAAAGGGCGATCCGGACAGCCTGGCGATGGCCCGGGACGCGGTCGAAAGCGCGGCGCAGCAGGCTTTGCGCGCCGGCCAGATCATCCGGCGGCTGCGCGAATTCGTGGCCCGGGGCGAAAGCGACCGCCAGACCGAGGATCTGCGCCGGCTGGTGGATGAGGCGAGCGCGCTGGCGCTGGTCGGCGCCAAGGAAGCCGGGGTCATGTCGCCTTCCATTTCGACGAGATGTTCCCTCGTGCTGGTCGACAAGGTTCAGGTGCAGCAGGTCCTGCTCAATCTCATCGCAACGCCATGGAGGCGATGCAGGACAGCACCGGCGCGAATTGACGCTTTCGACGCGCCAGGCGATCGCGAGACGGTGGAAATCGACGTGCGCGACACCGGCCCGGGCATCGCGCCCGAAATCCTGCCCAAGCTGTTCCAGCCTTTCGTCACCACCAAGCCGCACGGCATGGGCGTGGGCTTTCCATCTCGCGCACCATTATCGAATCCCATGGCGGCAAACTTTGGGCCGACCCGGAGCCGGGCGGCGGCACCATTTTCCATCTCACCCTGCAGTATTGCTGATGAGGAAGGTCTCGAGGATGTCAGTAACGCCGTGGTCCATTTGATCGACGACGACGAGGATGTGCGCCGCTCGGTGTCCTTCCTGCTTTCGACCGCGGGCTTCGCCGTCCGGGTTTATGAATTGGGCGTCAAATTCCTGGAGAAACTCGAGGGACTGCCCCCAGGCTGCATCGTCAGCGATGTGCGCATGCCGGGCATGGACGGCGTCGAATTGCAGCGCCAGCTCAGGGCCAAGGGCATCGCCATGCCCATCATCATCATGACCGGACATGGCGATGTCCCGCTGGCGGTGGAGGCGATGAAGGCGGGCGCGGTGGATTTCATCGAAAAGCCGTTTGGCGACGATGTGCTGATCGACGCGGTCCAGTCGGCGCTCTCGCAACTGCGCCACGCCGACCAGTCGGCGGCGGAAGCGGCCCAGATCCGGGCCCGGGCGGACGGGCTTTCGACGCGGGAGCATCAGGTGCTGGACGGATTGCTGGCCGGGCTTCCCAACAAGACCATCGCCTATGACCTCTCGCTCAGCCCCCGCACCGTCGAGGTGCACCGCGCCGCGGTGATGGCCAAAATGGGGGCGAAAAGCCTGTCCGACCTGGTCCGGATGGCGATCGTTGCTAAGTTATTGCCCTGATGGGAACTTTACCGGGAACATCCCCGGTTTTGACCCGGATCAAACCGCTCCGCTGATGGCTCCCCTATTGTAAGTAGGGAAAGGCGGCTCGCGGGAGTTGGTCGGGTTGGCCGCATATGTCCAAAAAGAAGACACTGATCATGGTGGTGGATGACGATCCTGCCGTGCTCGACTCCCTGAAGTTCTCGCTTGGGCTGGAGGGTTTCGCCGTCGAGACCTGCCGGAGCGGCGAGGAGCTTCTCAAGCATCGCGCCCTTCAGGATTCGGATTGCATCGTGCTGGACTATAAGATGCCCGACATGGATGGCCTTGAAGTGCTGGAAAAATTGTCGGCGGCGCATGTCGCCGCACCGGTCATCTTCATCACCGGCCCCGTGACCAAGGGCCTGTGGCAGCGCGCCATGCAGAAGGGCGCGCGCCTGGTGATGGAAAAGCCCCTGCTCGACAAGAGCCTGGTCGAAAGAATTCACGAACTCACGGCGTGATGGCGATGGAAGAAACGGTCCGGACCAGACTTTATGATTTCATCCGCGCCAGCGGGCAGGGCGTGGTCGCCACGGTGGCGCCGGGCGGTGCGCCGGAAGCCGCCTTGATGGATCTGGCGGTGATGCCCGATCTCACGCTGGTCTTCGAGACCACCAACCAGACGCGGAAATTCGCCAATCTCGCCGCCAATCCCCGCATCGCGGTGGTGGTGGGCTGGGAAGGCGGCGAGACGCTGCAGCTTGACGGCATCGCCGAGCAGGTGGAAGGCCGCGCCCTGGAAGAGGCGCGGGCGTTTTATCTGAAAATTTTCCCCGATAAGCGTTCGCACCAGAATTGGCCGGGCAATTTCTATTTCCGGGTGACGCCGGTCTGGGTGCGGTTCAGCAATTACGAACCCCCGCGCAAGATCGAGGAATATTCGCTGCTGGCCCAGGATCGAGAGGCCAAAGGCTTCTGGCGCATGCTGACAGGCAAGGACCGGCGCCAGCACAATTAGGCGCCGCACGCAGCCCATCGATCAGCGGCTATCGCGGGCTTCCAGCCAGAGCGCGTTCAACACCGCCAGCGTCACCGCGAAGCCCAATCCCAGCGCCCAGGCAAAATACCACATGCGAGAATTCTCCTAATAGGCGTTGCTGTCCTTGGCGATCCGCTCCGCCGTCACCGGGCCCCTGAGCACGCGATAGACCCAGGCGGTATAGGCGATGACGATGGGAAGAAAGATCAGGACCGCGCCCAGCATGATCTCCAAAGTGAGCTTGCTGGAAGAGGCATTCCAGACGGTAAGGCTGGCGCCGGGATCGGCGGAAGAAGGCAGCAGGAACGGGAACAGAGCGGCGCCCGTGGTGGCGAGGGTGAGAAGCGGCACCAGCGCGGAGGCGAGGAAGGCCGCGAGCGGCCGCCGGTTCCAGGCGCCGGCCAGAAGCGCGGCAAAGATCGCCGCCGCGGGCAACAGCCATAAAAGCGGCATATGCCGGAAATTGGCCTGCCAGCCATGGAGGATGATGGCCACCGTGCCGGTGTCGGGATGGGATGGCCCATTGGGATCGATGGCGGAGGCGATGGTGTAGCCGTCCAGCCAGCCCGCCCAAAGCCCGGCCAGCACGAACAGCACGGCGAAGGTGGGCGCGGCAAAACCCAGCGCCAGCCGCGCGCGGGCCTGAATCATGTCCCGGCATTTCAGATTGAGCCACGCCGCGCCATGCATCACGATCATGGCAAGGCTGGTGAGGCCGCACACCAGCGCGAAGGGATTGAGCAGCGACCACAGCGTGATGTCGGATTGCATGCGCAGATCCACATCGAAGCTGAAGGGCACGCCGCGGAAAAGATTGCCGATGGCCACGCCGAACACGAGCGACGGCACGGTGCCGGCAATAAAGAGCGCCCAGTCCCACCAGGCGCGCCAGCGTTTGTCGGCAAGCTTGCTGCGGAATTTGAAGCCCACCGGCCTGAGGATCAAAGCCGCCAACACCAGGAACATCGCCAGATAGAAGCCGGAGAAGCTGGCGGCATAGAGCGCGGGCCAGGCGGCAAAGATGGCGCCGCCCCCCAGGATGAACCAGACCTGATTTCCCTCCCACACCGGGCCCACGCTGTTGATCACGATACGGCGTTCGAGATCGTTCCGGCCCACGAAAGGAAGAAGCGCCGCGGTGCCCAGGTCGAAGCCGTCCATCACGGCGAAGCCGCCCAAGAGCACGCCCAGGATCAGCCACCAGAGGATGCGCAAAGTTTCGTAGCTCATGGGATCACTCCGCCGCCGCGAGAATCTGGGCCGGGGATTTGGACGACCCGGGCTCGTCCGGTCCCAGTCTTATGTATTTGGTCAAGAGATAGAGATCGGCGACGAGAAGCGCGGAATAGAACAGGCCAAAGCCCAGAAGACTGAACAGCACATTGCCGGGAGCCGTGGTCGAGACCCCCAAAGCCGTGGGCAGAACGCCCTCGATCACCCAGGGTTGGCGGCCATATTCGGCCACGATCCAGCCCAGCTCGGCGGCGATCCAGGGGAGCGGCAAACTGAAGAAAGCGGCCCTGAGCAGCCAGGCATGGCGGTCCAGCTCCTGCTTGGCCGACATCCAGAAATAGACAGCGAACAAGGCGATGAACCAGAAGCCGATCGCCACCATCAAACGGAAGGACCAGAACAGCACCGGCACATTGGGGATGGTGCTGAGGGCGGCAGCCTGGATTTCCGCCTCGCTGGCATTCTGCACATCGGGGCGCCAGCGTTTGAGCAGAAGCGCATAGCCCAGATTGTCGACATGGGCGTCGAGCCCCGCCCGGGCTGCCGCGTCATCGGGATGGGCGCGCACGGCCAGCAGAGCGGCATAGGCCTTCATCCCGTCCTTGACATTGTCGTGCGCCATCGCCACCAGTTGATCGATGCCGGGTACCGGCGTGTCGGCCGAACGGGTGGCGATCAGACCCAGGACCCATGGCACCCGGATCGCAAAGTGCGTCTTGTGCGCGGCAAGATCGGGAAGGCCGAAGATGGTGAAGGAGGCGGGCGCGGGCTCGGTTTCCCACATCGCCTCGATGGCGGCGATTTTCATCTTCTGGTTGGCGCTCAGCGTGTAGCCCGACTCGTCCCCCAGCACCACCACCGACAGCGCCGAGGCGAGACCAAAACTGGCCGCCACGGTGAGCGAGCGCTTGGCGATCTCCACATGGCGGCCCTTGAGCAGATACCAGGCGCTGATGGAGAGGACGAAGACAGAGCCGGTGACATAGCCGGCGCTCACGGCGTGGACGAATTTGGCCTGGGCCACGGGATTGAACAAGACCGCCATGAAGTCGGTCACTTCCATGCGCATGGTGGCGGCGTTGAAATGGGCGCCGACAGGGAATTGCATCCAGCCATTGGCGATGAGGATCCAGAGCGCGGAGAAATTGGTGCCCATCGCCAGGGCCCAGGTGGCGATCAGATGCTGCAGCTTGGAGAGCCGGTCCCAGGCGAAGAAGAAAAGGCCCACGAAGGTGGCCTCGAGGAAGAAGGCCATCAGGCCTTCGATCGCCAGCGGCGCGCCGAAGACGTCGCCGACATAATGGGAGTAATAGGCCCAGTTGGTGCCGAACTGGAATTCCATGGTGATGCCGGTGGCCACCCCCATGGCGAAATTGATGCCGAACAGCACGCCCCAGAATTTCACCATGTCGCGCCAGATGGGACGGTCGGTCATCACATAGACCGTCTCCATGATGCCGAGCAGGACCGAGAGTCCCAACGTCAACGGCACGAAAATGAAATGATAAAGCGCGGTCACCGCGAATTGCAGCCGTGAAAGTTCCACGATGTCCATTGGCATCAGCCTCCGCCGGTCAGATGAGTGAGGATTTGGCCGCGATCGGGTTCGGGACCTTCCGCCGGCTTCACCCAGGCGAAATAGATCAGCGTCAACACCAATGCCTTCAGGCAGAGGAGCGCGATAATCTCCTTGCGCAGCCGGGTCGGAAACATTCAATCCCTCGCCGCCCATGTTCCACCAATGGCCGGGTCCAGTCCAGAACATTGAGGCAGATCAAAAGGCGGCTTGCGCCCGATCAAGGCGGGCGCGGGGGATGGCCCCTATCGTCCTGTTACTTACGAGAAGGAGCAGGACAATGGGCATGAAGAGCATCATGGTGCATCTGGAGCTGGAGCGGTCCAATGATGGATTGTTCGCGCTTGCTGCCGATCTGGCGGCGCGCCTGGGTGCGGCTGATCTGATCGGCATCGCCGGCTGCCAGCCCATCCAGCTCATTTATGACGAAACCTATGCCTCGGGCGACATCATGGCCGCGGACCGCGAACAGATCGACGTCCAGCTGAAGGGGGCGCAGGCGCGCTTTCACACCGCGCTCAAGGACAAGGTCAAACATCTGGAATGGCGCTGCAATGTGACCCCGGGCCCGCTGGCCGAATTCATCGCCTCGGAAGCGCGCGCCGCCGACTTGGTGATTACCGGCCCGGATATCGGCGGCTCGATGTTCGACCATACCCGCCGGGTGAGCATCGCCGATCTGGTCTTCCAGGCCGGACGTCCGGTCTTGATCGTGCCCAAAGCCTGCGAACGGCTCGATCTGGGCAAGGTCCTGATCGGCTGGAAGGACACGCCCGAATGCCGCCGCGCGCTTTGCGATGCCATACCGCTGCTCAAGCTGGCCGGGCGCGTCGAACTGGTCGCCATCGCCGGCAAGGAAGAAATGGAGAATTGCCGCAGGCAGGTGGACGACGTGGTGAAATGGCTGACACGCCACGGCGTGACTGCCAAGGCCGAAGTGACGCCCCACCAGGGCGGCGATGCGGAATGTTTCGCGTGGCTGGTGAAGGAGAAAACGCCCGGATTGGTGGTGGCGGGCGCCTATGGCCATAGCCGCTTCCGCGAATGGGCGTTGGGCGGAGTAACGGGCGACTATCTGCTGGGATCCGACCGGCCGGTGCTTCTGTCGCACTGAAGCAAAAGGGCGCCGGAAAACCGGCGCCCGAACTGTTCTGCAATTTGCCGAAAGACCTAAGCCTGCGCGATATGGCCGATCACCGTGCCCGGTTCGATCAAGCCGTTGTCACGGGTCTCGATCACCAGCTTGCCCGATGCGGGGGCTTTGAGCTTGATCAGCTCGCCTTCGATCCTCAAATCGACGATCTCCTGGCCCGCCGCGATCTTGGCGCCGTCCCCGACCAGCCAGCGCTCCAGCACGCCTTCCGGGTAAATGCGCGAGACCCAGAAATCGGGCGAGACCACCAACTGCATCATAAGAACCTCCTTCAATGGACCTGCGTGTCGTGCCGGAAATATTTTTCCACCACCGCCTCGACCTGGGCCAGCTTGTCCGCCACCGCATCGGCGCGGATGTTGGGAACGACGCCACCGAAATGGACATGCTCCAGAAAGCGCATGCCGCAAAGCTCGGCGAAATAGCGGTCGAACAATTTTCCGATCGCCTCCATCGCCCCGGTTTCCTGCACCCAGCGAAGCGGGGCGCCGGAGGAACTGAAGCTGATGAGCAGGCGGCCGCCCAGCAAGGGCCCGGAATGGCCGTCCTGGCCATAGGCGAAGCCGAAGCCGAAGACCCGGTCGAGATAGCCCTTGAGCATCGCGGGCGGCGCGTTCAGCCAGAAGGGATAGACCAGGACAAAGACGTCGGCGTCGGCGAGCATCTGACGCTCGGCAATCACATCGTCGCCGGGCGCGAAATCGGGGGCGAAGGGAAGTTCGCGTTCCTGCAGCGCCGGAGAGAAATTCATGCGGTAGAGATCGCGGATCACCACCTCATCGCCCATACCCATCGCTTTCTTGGCATAGGCGGCGGCCACCGAACCGGTGAAGCTGGTGTGGCGGGGATGGGCATAGATCACGGCGTGTTTCAAGGCGCGCTCTCCATCAGAGACCGTTTCATCTCATGGATGGCTGGTCTCGTCTTTGCGCTGGCTCAAAAGCGCGGAACGGGGCCGGATTTGCGCCAGATCAATGAGCCAAGCGGCCCAGGCATTAGTCTTGAAATCTCATGCACATCCGCCCCTTTATTTTCGCTTTGCTGCTGGCCACCAGTCTTACCGGCGTAGCCGCCGGCATCGGCCATGCTGCACCCGCGGCAAGCGCCGGTCTTCCCGCGCTACACTGGCAAGCCGACGATATCGCGTCCTTGACCACCGTGCTCAAGAATGCCGCGCGCGAGGGCCTTGATCCTGCCGATTATGCCCTGACGTCCGGCGGCGATGACGAAGCCACCCGTGTGGCCCTGGCCTATCTGTCCGATCTGCGTCACGGCCGCGCCGTTTTGCGAACATTGGACAGCGACGTGGCGTTGCCTTCGCCCGCCGATGACGGCGCCGCGCTCTTGGCCGGCGCGCTGGCCGATCACCGCCTGGCCACATTCCTGGCCGAAGTGGCGCCATCAAATCCGCAATATGTGAAGCTGAAGGAGGCGCTGGCCTTCTATCGCGCCGTCGCGGAAAAAGGCGGCTGGCCGCAATTGCCGCCAGGCACCACTCTGACAGGCGAGGGCGCGGAGCTGCTGCGCGCGCGCCTGGCCTTTGAGGATGCGAATCTCGGCCCGGGGGTGAGCGTGGCGCTGAAACGCTTTCAGTCACGGCATGGTCTCGTCCCCGACGGCAAACTCAATGCACGCACCCTGGCGGAATTGAATGTGAGCGCAAGCATGCGCGCCGACCAGATCGTGGCCAACATGGAACGCTGGCGCTGGCTTCCCGCATCACTCGAACCCGACCGCATCGCCGTCAATGTCGCCGATGCCAGTCTCAGCCTGGTGCTCAATGGCCAGGAAATGCTCACATCGCGGGTGGTGGTGGGAAAGCCGCGCTCGCCCACGCCCATCTTGCGCGCCGAGGATGCCGGCATCACCATCAATCCGCCCTGGAACATACCGGACTCGATTGCCGGGAAAGAGATTCTGCCCAAGCTCAAGGCCAATCCCCGCTATCTTCAATCCGAGGACATGGTGCTGTTGAACGGCCCGCCCGGCGATCCCTACGGTCTCCATGTGCGCTGGCGCGACATTCCTGCCGGCAGGTTTCCCTATCGCGTGCAGCAGCATCCGGGCGCCAAGAATGCGCTGGGCACCATCAAGCTGGAGCTGCCCAACCGCTTCGACGTCTATCTCCACGACACGCCCGCCAAGCGCGCCTTCGCCAGCCCCCAGCGCGACGTCAGCCATGGTTGCGTGCGGGTGGAGCGGATCCTGCCGCTGGCCTCTTATGTGGTGGCCGAGAATCTGGACGCCATGACCGCGATCAGCGACACGGTCGCGAGCGGAGAGACCGAATATCTTCCGCTGCAACGCAAGCTTCCGGTCTATTTCCTCTATTGGACGTCGTTCACCGCCAATGACGGCGCGTTGCAATTCCGTACCGACATTTATGGCCGCGACCAGCGGCTGATCGCGGCTCTGGAAAAGCGGGTGAGCGCCAATGTCCCGGCCTGCGCGCGGGGCTGACGGTCAAGGCTTCGGATACGATACCGTGAGGAAGGGCTTGGCCGAGTGCTGCGCCTGGGGCCGCAGTGCCTGGGGCAGCGAGCAGAATGCCCCCTCGGTGCGGCAATCGCCTTTGACCACGCCCACCAGGACATAGGTGTCGTCGATATCGGAATCGCCGTCGCGGGCGAGTTTGAGATCGCTCGCGGCCAAGGTCATCTGGCCCAGATGCCATTCGGCCAGCCCGCGCCCGAACAAGGCGGTGGGACGCCCGGCGTCGAGGGTCAGCGACTGGGAATAATCGTGCACCGCCTCGGCGCTGCGGCCCTGCTTCAGTTTGGTCAGGCCACGCGCGTCATACGCGACGGCGGATTTCGGTTGCAGCGTCAAGGCGTGGTCGCAGTCGGCCAGCGCCGTCTTGTAATTCTTGCCTTGACCGGCGAGCGCCCAGCAGCGGGCCGCGAGATAGCGGACATCCTCGGGCGCAAGTGCCAATGCGGCGCCGAATGTCTCCACCGCTTCGTCGAAATGGCCCTGTCCACTGAGAGATTGGCCCAGGCCGGCCTGGATGTCGGCGTCGCGCGGGGCGAGCTTCACGGCATCGCGGAAATCTGTTTCCGCCCGCTCGAAGCGGTGTTCGAGCAGATAGGTATAGCCGCGATATTTGTAGCCCAGCGGGCTGTCGGGCAAGAGCGCGATGGTGCGGCTGCAGGCTTGCTCCGCCTGGGGCAGGCGGAAACTCAACAGCGAGACGGTGCAGCCGAAGGCCTGGACGGCGGCGTCCGGAGTGCGATCCTCCGTAGACGGTGCATCGCCGGGCGCGGCCTTGACCGCGAGAAGCGTGCCCAGAAGCAGCAGACAGGCGATCACGGTCCAAACCAGAAGGCGGCGATAGGATTGCGACATATGCGGCATAAGGGATTCTCCTATTGTGACAGTTTCGCGCCGCAAGTCCCTGGATTCCTTGATCTGGCGCAATGACGGCGCTTGATCCGGATCAAGGCCGAAATCCCTCCGCCGCCTAGAGTTAAAAAGAAATTCGGGTGGAGACGGATATGACAGGTTCGGAAATCGGCATGCTGACGTTGGTGGTGGGATCGCTGACTATTTTCGGCTGCGTTCTGGGCTGGGCGTCGTGGATGGAATCGCGCGCGCCGCGCAAGACGCACTAAAGACGAATTTGGCGGAGTATGCAGATGGTCAGCCTTGCCCACCGCATGGAGACGTTGCAGGCCATCGTGCTGCCGCCGCCCACGCGTGAAGGCGGGCTTGGCATTTTCGAGGCGCTGGACATGCGCCGCACCATCCGCGCCATCAGCTCGGCGGAATTGTCGCCTCAGCTTTTATCAAATCTGTTGTGGGCGGCGTATGGCGTCAATCGCCGGGCCGGCCCCTTCGGTAGCCTGGGCCGCACCGCGGCCTCGGCCAGCAATTCCCAGGAAATCGATCTTTATGTCGCCAGGCCGGAGGCGATCTATCTGTATGACGCGCACGCCCATCAGATGATTCCGGTGGCGCGGGGCGATTTCAGGACCAAGACGCTGACGCCGGGGCAGAAGGAAGTTTTTCCCGATGCGCCGGTGCAGCTGATCTATGTGGTAGACGTCCATCGTCTCACCCACACGGTGGGCTTCGATGAAAAGGGTCTGCACGACCCCGAAGTGCAGAAAGCCTATTATTACGTGGATACCGGCCTGATCGCGCAGAATGTCTATCTCTTCGCCGCCGCGCACGGCTTGGCCGCGTGGTTTCACAATTGCGACCGCCGGGCGCTGGGCCGCGCCCTCACCCTGGGGCCGGAGCGGCATGTGCTGTTCGCCCAGTCGGTGGGTTATCCCGCCGTCCCTTGAGGAGCCTGTCATGGATTTGTCGGGCAATCGCGTCCTGATCACGGGAGGCGCGAGTGGAATCGGCTTCGCCCTCGCCGAAGCGTTTCTCAAGGCGGGAAGCGAAGTGGCGATCTGCGGGCGGCGTGAAGACCGGCTCAAGCAGGCGCAGGCGCGTCACCCCGCGCTCAAGATTCATGTGTGCGACGTGACCCGGGCCAAGGATCGCAAGGGCCTGCTGGAATGGGCCAGGCGCGAATTGCCGGGCTTGAACATCCTGGTCAACAATGCTGGCGTGCAGCGCGATATCGATCTCACCCATGGGCTGGACGAATTCCTGGCCGGCGAGAATGAGATCTCGGTCAATCTGGAAGCGCCCATTTTCCTCACCGGGCTGTTTGTGCCTTTTTTGGCCCCTGACGCCAATCCCGCCATCGTGAATGTGTCCTCTGGCCTGGGCTTCGTGCCGGCGGCGAAGATGCCGGTCTATAGCGCCAGCAAGGGGGGCATGCATGCCTTCTCTATGGCGATGCGGCTGCAATTGGCGCCCCTGGGCATCAAGCTGTTCGAAATCGTGCCGCCCGCGGTGGACACGCCGCTCAATCCGCAAGGCCGCGCCAAGCGCGGCGGCTTCAAGGCCGGTCTCGATCCCGCCACCTTCGTGGCGGGCGTGATGGAAGGCCTGGCCAACGATGTCCCCGAGATCGGCTTCGGCATGACCGCGGATTTCATCAAGGCGTCACGGCCCGAATTGGACCGCCGCTTCCAGGAGATGAACCGTTTTATGTAACGCCCGCGTCAATCGGCGCCCAGATACGCCACCAGCCCGTCGATCTGGTCGTCGCTCAATCTCAGCGCGTTGGGGTGCATCACGGAATTTTCGCGCACCGCCATGTTGAAGTCCCAGAGCTGGGTCTTGAGATAGTCGCGATGCTGGCCGGCCAGCCGGGGCGACGCGTTTTGCCCTTCACCATTGGCGCCGTGGCAGGATTGGCAGGCCTGGACATGATTGACCGGATCCCCGCCGGCATAAAGCTTCTGGCCGATCGCGGCCAATTTGCCGGCCTGCGGCCGAGCGGGCGTGGGCGTCTGGCGGGAAAAATAGTCGGCCACCGCCGTCTTCAACGAATCCTTCATATGGGCGACGTCGTACATCGCCATGGTGGCGTGGGTTGAATTCTGCGTGAGGTCGGCGAGCTGATGCAGGCGATTGACGATATAGACGGAAAGCTGGCCGTTGAGGCGCGGCGTCGCAGTCGTGGTGCCGTTGCCGCCTGGCCCATGACAGCTTTCGCAGCTCTTGATCAGGTCGGGTGGCGCGGCCGCGCCTTGCGCCAAAGCCACGGCGCCGGAACCTGCCAATATCGCCGCCGCCAGAATTGCGTATTTCATGACAATCTCCCCAACACCGGACAATACTACATCAACGGGCGGCAAGCGTCTCGCCGTCGTTCCACCAGCCGCCGCCCAGCGCCGCGAACAACGCCACCGTATCCTGGTAACGTGACGCATTGGCCTGGATGTCGGCGATCCGCGCCTGACCATATTGGGCATCGGCGATCAGGACTTCGGAGTAAGTGGCGATGCCGCCTGCATAATTGGCTTGCACCAGCTCCAGCGAACGGCGCGCCGTCGCCACCGCGCGATCCTGGGCGGCGAGCGTCTGGGCGTCGTGCTCGAGCGCGCGCAACGTGTCGGCCACCTGCTCAAAGGCGGTGAGCACGGTCTGCTGGTAATCCGCCGCGGCGGCGTCATAGGCATCCTTGGCTGCTTCGCGCCGGTAATAAAGCATGCCGCCCTCGAAAATCGGCTGGGTGATGCCGGCCCCAAGCGACCAGAGGTTGCTGGGCCCAGCGAACAAGGAGGACAGCGCGGTGTCGGAAAAGCCGGTGCCGGCGCTGAGCGTGATATTGGGCAACATGGCGGCGGTGGCAACGCCGATCTCAGCACTGGCGGCATGAAGATTGGCTTCGGCTTCCAGAATGTCGGGGCGTTCCTTGACCAGGGACGAAGGCAGCGAGACTGGCAGCTTCTGCGGTAGCGATAGCGTGTCAAAGCTCATGGCGGGGGTTTGGGATTGGGCGGGAAGCTTTCCTTCCAGCACGGCCAGAAGATGCTCGGCTTGCGCGGCTTTTTGGTTGAGCAGCGGCAAAGCGGCTTCGGTGCTCTCGAGCTGGCTTTGAAGGCTCAATTGCGCGGCATAAGTCGCCGTGCCAGCGCGCGCGCCCACACCCGCCAGCGCCACCTGCTTGGTCTCGAAATCCACGATCTCCTGGGTTGCCTGAATCTCGGCGCGGTAGGCCGCCAGCGCGATCAACGTGTTGGCGACATTGGCGGCAAGGGTGAGTGAAGCGGCGCGGGCGGCATTCTTCTGATAATCCACCGCCGCGCCCAGGGTTTCGACCTGGCGGTGTTCGCCGCCGAACAAATCAAGCGTGTAACTGACCCCGCCCGACAGGGTGAAGAGATTGAAGGTGCCTTCGTGGAATTTGAGCGGTGTGGCGTTGGTGGAAGGATGCTCGCGGGTGGCGTTAAGGCCCGCGCTCACTTGCGGATAGAAGACGCCTTCGCCGCTTTTGAATTCGTCCTGGGCCTGGCGAAGCGTGGCCTGGGCGCCGGCGATGGAAGGACTGGCTTGAAGCGCCTCCTTCACCGCCTGGTTCACGGCAGGCGCGGAAAACAGCGACCACCATTGAGCGGGAAGCGCGGCTGCGGTGTCGAATGTCTGGCTGACGTCCCGCGCCGGCGCGGTCGCCTGCGGCTGCCTTCCGGCCGTATATTGCGCGACATCCGGGGGCGCCGGGGTCTTGAAATCGGGCCCCACCATGCAGCCGGTCAGAATCCCGATGAACGGCAACAGCGCGCTGCCGCGAAAAAGCCGCGTCAGGCGCTTATTTCTTGCCGATATACACATCGACCAGCTGTCCGGGATAAAGCGTCACATTGGGCGGCGTCTGGAAGCGGAAAATGATGGGCAGCACCCGCACATCCACCTGCTCCAACCGCTGATCCGAGAGTTCGATCTTGGGCGAGACATAGGGCTGCATGCGCTGATAGGTGAGGGGGATGCTGATATTGGTGCCCTGGATGAACATCCGCGCCGTCATGTGCGCGAGCGGCGGCAGACGGCTGATCAGGATCTCGTCGATATAGCTGCGCACTTCCATTTGGCCATTGTTCGAGCCCATCACGATCAAGGGCTGATAGCCCTGGATATAGGGATCATAGGCGCCCTGGGTGGAGACATAGCTGCCCGCCGCCGACTCGATGGACATCACCACGCCGTCTTCCGGCGCGCGGATGGTGTATTTGGCCAGCAACGCTTCGGAGGCCGCCGCCGCCTTGGCCAGCGCATCGTGCGTGGTGAGCGCGACTCGAGATTGGTCTTGGCCACGGCCACGGCGTTGCGCGCGGTGTCGAGCGTGTCCTGGCTCACGGATTGCGGATCCATGGCGAAGGAGCGTTCCTGTTTCGCCAGCGTATCGCTCACGGTCTTGAGATTGGCGCGCGCATTGGCGATCTGGGCCTGGGCGACCAGAAGCTGCGCCTTTTGCTGCTCGGTGGTCTGGCGCTGCACGGAATTGTCGATGGTGAGAAGCGGGGCGCCTGTTTTGACGGCGGCGCCCTCGGCTCACATATCAGCCGGGTGATGGGGCCGGGCACTTCCGGGAAGATCGAGATATTTGCGCCGTGGCGTCTGTGCGCTTTCCACGATGCCGTTGGCGTAGATGCCGTCGGCATAGGGATTGGCGGACGGGCTGAAGGCGGGCGGCTGGGACGGCACAGGCTCGGCCGAGACATAGGCACTGGCAAGACCCGCAGCCAGGCCCGTAGCCGCCAGCAGGAACAACAGCCTGATGCTGGTGATGCCCTGCGCCAGCCGGGCAAGGCGATGATGGGTTGGTTTGACCGGTTGATCCATGTAATGCGATGGCGCTCAGCTTGCCGTCAAGAATTGCGCCCGGTCGGGGTCTGCCGCCTTGATCTGGGTCAAGCGGCCATCGGCCATGTCCATGACCCGGTCGGCGAATTCCAGAATGCGCGCGTCATGGGTGACGATGATGATGCAGCGTTTCTCGGTGAGAAGTTCCTCGCGCACGAATTTGACGATGTTGCGCCCGGTATCGCCGTCAAGCGATGCGGTGGGCTCGTCCAGCACCAGTATATCGGGCCGGCTGACGATGGCGCGGGCGATGGCCACGCGCTGCTGTTCGCCGCCGCTGAGCTTGACCGGTGGCAGTTGGGCGCGATTTTCCAGACCTACGATCTTGAGATCGCGCATCGCCTCCGCGATCGCTTCGTCCCAATTGCGCCGCTGCAGGATCAGCGGGATCGCCACATTCTCCACCGTGGTGAGGCGGGGGAAGAGATGATAATCCTGAAACACGAAACCCAGCTTGTTGAGCCGGAATTCGCGCGATCGCGTCCGGCTGCAGGTTCCAGATGTCGATGCCCTCGATCTCGACCTTGCCCTGCGTTGGGCCGCAGAATGCCCGAGATCATGCTCAGCATGGTGGTCTTGCCGCTGCCGGACGGGCCCACGACATAAAGCATCTCGCCGAAATAAGCCTCGAAGCTCACGTCTTTCACCGCGACGGTGCGCGCCTCGCCTTCGCCGAACCATTTGGTCAGTCCGCTGGCCTTGATCGCGACATCGGCCATGGTCAGCCCCGGAAAATGTCGAAGGGCTCGATCCTGAGCACCTTGCGCACGCCGACATAGCTTGAGACGCCGGCGATGATCGACCACCATGCCGAAGGCGAGCCCGATATTGCGGAAGGTGATGATGGCGGCATAGTCGGGAAGCCTGAGACGGGCGAGCCATGATCACAAGCGCGCAGATGCCGACGCCCAAGCCCATAGCCGGTAAGCGCGGTGAAGGTGGCCTGGAACAGGATCATGGCCACCAACTCGCTGCCCTTGGCGCCGATCGCCTTGAGTGCGCCGAACTTCTCGATGTTTTCGATGATGAAGGTGTAGAAGGTCTGGCCCGAAATCGACAGACCGACGATGAAGCTGATCACCGTCATCAGCAGCATGTTCATGCCAAGCCCGGTTTGATACGTGTAAAACTGGGCAATCTTGGCTCACGAATTCGTCCTTGGTGAGCGCGAGATAGCCCATCGCCTTCACCTGCCGTTCGATCTCGACCGACGTCGGCGGCGCTTTTGGGCTCGACCAGGATATAGGAGGTGGTGAAGCGCGGATTGGGCAGATATTGCTGGGCGCGGTTATAGGTCGTGTAGAGCGTGGGAACGCCGAACAGCCCGCTGCTGGCCACTTTGGCGATGCCCGACGATCTTGGCGCGATGGTCGTTGAGCTCGAATTCGCGTGCCGATCTTGGGATTCTCCAGTTTGGGAAATTCCGCGTCTCTGAACGACCATGAAGCCGTTCTCGGCGAAAATGTCCTGGATATTGCCCTGCAGCAGCTGCGGCCGGCCGAACAGGCTGGTATCGTCCAGATCCCATGACATTGACGGCCTGATAGGTGCCGTCATGCAGCTTGGCGAGCCCGCCGCCGGAATAAAGCGGCACGGCGAATTTGACGCCGGGGATGGAACGCACCTCGTCCAGCACATAATCGGGCATGGGAATGGAGTTGGCCACCGTCTGGACCGCCGGATCCATCACCCAGATGTCGGCGCCGATATTGAGCACGGTGGCCGAGGCGCGGCTGAGCACGCCGGAGAACAGGACGTCATCTGGATCATCAAGAAGACGGCAAAGGTGATGCCGACCAGCAGCGCGGCGAATTTCGCGCGATCGTTGACCAGAAGCTTGTAGGCGATGTTCAAAATGCCGGGCATGCGCGTCTTTCCATGATCGCCGCACCATAAGGCGATAGCGCGCCGCATATCTTGATATGGCTCAATCTGACTGAAGGATTATCCGACGCGGGTTTTCAGCCGCACGTCGCGGGTGGGGCTCGCTTTCACCGCTTCGCCGAACAGCGCATGAAGATCGTCGCTGGCGGTCTGGTCGAAGCCGGGCGCACGCCAGACTTTGGTAAGCGTGACGATCTCCCGGGTCTCGGGCGTGGGCCGCGCCATCTCGTACAGCCAGGTCTCGCGGCGGTCATGCGGGAAGGGGACCAGGTCCTGGCGCACCCAGCCATGCGGCGTCAAATGGAAATGGCCCGTATCCGTTTCGCGGCGTTCGGGCAAGGCGCTTCGCATCGCCTCGTTCCATTCCTCGAAATTTTGGAAGATGGGCACCATCGCTATACCCGGCACTCCAATGTGACGTTGCGGGCAGGGTTGGGCATCACGGCATCGCCGAAGCGGGAATGAAGATCGCCGATCGCGTCATCGTCGCCCGACACCCAGACCTTGGTGAGCGTCACCAGTTCCTTGGCGTCCTCGTGCGGCCACTCCATTTCATAGCGCCAGGTTTCGCAGCGGTCGTCGGGAAAAGGCGCATCGTCCTGGCGCACCCAGCCCTTGGGCGTGAGATGGAAAAAACCGCGTTCGGTTTTGGGAAAATCGCTCATCGCATGCCTCAGACGATGTGGAGATGGCTCTCAAGTTTGGTCACGCCCGGGACGCTCCACACCGCGTTCTCGGCGGCGGCGCGTTCGGTCCAGCCATGGACCTCGCCTCGCAGCAACACCTTGCCGCCGTCATGAACCTCGATATCGATGGCATCGGCGTCGATGGCGGCATTGCGGCGGAAGGCTTCCTGGATGTGGCCGCGGATGTCGGGCATGCCGGGCCGGTGGCTGATGGTGATGTTGTTGACCACGCCCACCAGGCCGGTGAGTTTGGCGATGCGATCCTGGGCGGCGGCGCGCTGGAACTGCCAATCCACTTCGCCATCGAGATAGACCCAGCCATTATGGACGGTGATCTTGACCCGGTCCCTGGGCAGCGAGGCATCCCAATCGAGGATGTCGGCGGCGCGGGTGGCGATCTCGTCGTCGGCGGTCTTTTTGTGGTTGGGGATGCGCACTTCCAGCTCTTCGGCCACCGCGCGCACGCCCTGGACCCGGCGCACCGCGGCATCCGCCGCCAGCTTCTCGGCGTAGTGGGCGACGTGCCCGGTCAACGTGACCACGCCCTTGTCCACGGACACGCCGATATGCGCCGCCTCGACCTGGGGGTCGTAATTCAACTCGTCGAGAATGTCCTGACGGAGAACGAGATCGCCGTTCATGGCCCGAGACTCCTTGGGATTGACGCAAAAGTAATGAGTTGGGCCGGTCCCGCTTTGATCGGGGTCAAATGCGCCGGACGGATCGCGCCGTATCTTCCCTAAGGAAAGGAAGCAGCCCATGGCCAAAACCCCCTATATCCGCTGGTTTCGCGAGCTCCGGATGAAGGACG
Source organism: uncultured Alphaproteobacteria bacterium (assembly GCA_963765095.1). Lineage (GTDB taxonomy): Bacteria > Pseudomonadota > Alphaproteobacteria > Micropepsales > Micropepsaceae > Rhizomicrobium. The sequence continues at coordinate 132,141 of CAVXUV010000015.1, read as the reverse complement.
TGCCCCTGGTGGGCGGCAAAACCGCGTCCCTGGGCGAACTTTACAATGCGCTGGCGCCCCGGGGATTGAATATTCCCAATGGTTTTGCCGTCACCGCCGAAGCCTATCGCGATGCCATCAAGGACGCCGGAGTTGCGGGTCAGCTCGCTCGTCTGGTGGAAAATCCAGACCTTTGCTCTGTGCGCGACTTCGCCCACCGTGCGCGCGCCGCTCGCGAATTGATCTACCAGGCGACCGGAACGGAGGAGATCCGCCGCCAGGTCATCGAAGCCTATCGCGCACTGGAACGGGAATATGGCGCCGGTCTCTCCGTCGCGGTGAGAAGCTCGGCCACCGCCGAAGACCTGCCCAGCGCCAGCTTCGCCGGCCAGCATGAAAGCTACATCAATGTGAAGGGCGAAGCGGCCCTGTTCGATTCCTGCCGCCGCTGTTTCGCCTCGCTCTTCACCGACCGCGCCATCATGTATCGCAACCAGAATAAATTCGACCACATGAAGGTAGCGCTGTCGGTGGCGGTGATGAAGATGGTGCGCTCGGACCGCGCCGCAAGCGGCGTGATCTTCACCCTGGATACCGAATCCGGCTTCCGCGACGTGGTTCTGATCACAGGAAGCTATGGCCTGGGCGAGAATATCGTCCAGGGCAAGGTCGATCCCGACGAATTCTATGTCCACAAGCCCACTTTCCTGGCCGGCCATCGCGCGGTGTTGCGCCACGGCCTGGGCGAGAAGCAGCAGAGACTGGTCTTCGCGCCAACCAAAGCCAAGGCCGGGACCAGACCGCTCCGACGACGGTGAACCGCGTCGTCCCCAAGAACGAGCGCGACCGTTATTGCTTGAGCGATGAGGAAATCCTCTCCCTTGCCGGCAATGCGCTCCTGATCGAGAAACACTATTCCGAGGCAGCCGGACATCCCACGCCCATGGATATCGAGTGGGCAAAGGACGGCCTGGACGGCAAGCTCTATATCGTCCAGGCGCGGCCCGAGACGGTCGTCTCCCAGCGCACGCAAGGCCGCGTGCAGACTTATGCCCTCAAGGGCAAGGCGCCGGTCCTGGTCACCGGGCATGCGATCGGCGAGAAGATTTCCACCGGCAAGGTGCGGCTGGTCAGACGCGAGCGCGACCTGGCCGATTTCCGCCCGGGCGACATCCTGGTGGCCGAGGCCACCACGCCCGACTGGGAGCCGGTGATGAAACAGGCCGCCGGCATTGTTACCGACCGTGGCGGACGCACCTGCCATGCCGCCATCATCGCCCGCGAGATGGGCATTCCCGCCGTGGTGGGGACGGGTGGAGCGACAGCGAAATTGTCCAATGGCATCGAGGTCACCGTAAGCTGCGCGGAAGGCGATATCGGCCATGTCTATCAGGGCGTGCTGGGCTTTTCCGTCGCCGACGTGAACCTCAGCGATTTGCCGCGCCCGCGCACCCGGATCATGGTCAATCTGGGCGATCCCGATCTGGCCTTTCAGAGCGCCATGCTGCCCAATGACGGGGTGGGCCTGGCTCGGATGGAATTCATCATCAATGATTTCATCGCCATCCATCCCATGGCGCTGGTCAATCTGAAGACGCTGAAAGACGCCGCGGCCAAAAAGAAGATCGCCCGGCTGACCGCTGCCTATGCCGACCCCACGGATTATTTCGTCGAACGCCTGGCTGAAGGCGTGGGCATGATCGCGGCGGCTTTTTATCCCAAGCCGGTGATCGTGCGGCTGTCGGATTTCAAGACCAACGAATATGCCAAGCTTCTGGGCGGCGCCGAATTCGAGCCGGTGGAGGAAAATCCCATGCTGGGCTTCCGCGGCGCTGCGCGCTACGCCCATCCCGCCTATGCCGCGGGCTTTGCCCTGGAATGCCGGGCGCTGGCCCGCGTGCGCGGAACCATGGGGCTCACCAATCTCAAGATCATGGTGCCGTTCTGCCGCCGCGAGGACGAAGCCCGGCTGGTGATCGAGACCATGGCTCGCCACGGCCTCAAGCGGAGCAATGGCGGGCTTGAGATTTTCGTGATGTGCGAGATCCCCAACAATGTGATCCGCATCGACGCCTTTGCCAAATTGTTCGACGGCTTTTCCATCGGCTCGAACGATCTCACCCAGCTTACCCTGGGCGTGGACCGTGATTCCGAGATCGTGGCCTTTGATTTCGACGAGCGCGATCCGGGCATGACCGAGATGCTGAGGCTGGCGGTCGAAGGGGCAAAGCGCAATCGCCGCCATGTCGGCATTTGCGGCGAGGCACCCGCCAATTATCCCGAGATCGCCCAGCGTCTGGCGCAATTGGGCATCGACTCGATCAGCGTCAATCCCTCCAGCCTGATCAAGACCTTCAAGGTGGTGGCGGAGGCCGAAACGCGAAACGCCACCGCCACCGCCGCGTAAGGCTTCAGGCGTCTTCCAATTCGCTGACGGTGATGGCGCGGCTCAGGCGATGCACTTCGGTGGCATGGCAAAGCTCGGTCCCTTCGGTCAGCACCGCCGCGGTGCCCGCCGCCGCGGCGAAGCGCAGCGCCTCGCCCCAACCCAGGTCCGCGGCCAGCGCCCAGATCATCGCGCCCATGAAGCTGTCACCCGCGCCCACCGTGCTCGCGGCTGCGACGGGCGCCGAGCGGGCCCGGAAGGCGCTGCCGCGCGTGACCAGCAATGCGCCCTCGCCGCCCAGGGTGAGGGCGATGGCTTCCAGCTTTCCGCGCGCGAGCAGGGCGCGGCAGGCCTTGAGCCGCGCCGTCTCGGTGCCAAGGTCGTCGCCGACCAGCGCCGCCAATTCTTCCAGGTTGGGTTTGATCAAATGGAAGGGCGATTTCAACGCCTCTTTCAAGGCTTCGCCCGAAGTGTCGAGAAAAGTTTTCTGGTTGGCGCGCGCCGCGGCGCGGGCAAAGCGGGCATAGAAATCCACGGGCACGCCGGGCGGCAGGCTGCCGCTGGCGCAGGAAAAGCCGGGCGATGCTTTCTCGACACTGACCAGACAGGCGCGCCACTCGGCTTCCGACAATTCCGGGCCGGGCAGGATGAAACGGTATTGCCGCCCCGCTTGTTGGTCCAGGATGGTGATGTCCTCGCGTGTCTCGCCCGCGATCTCGATGACCTGGTTCCTGACGCTTTCGCGCTGAAGCAGGCGGACCAGCACCCGGCCGGCCAATCCTCCGGCGGGAAATATCGCCTGGACATCGCCGCCCAGCCGCTGGATCACCCGCGCCACATTGATGCCGCCGCCGCCGGGATCGCGCCGGCTGGAGTGGCAGCGTATTTTCTCGGTGGGAACGACGGACGGCGCGGTGGCGCACACATCCACCGCAGGATTGATGGTGAGGGTGATGACCGGTTTCATGGCTTTATCTTCGCCTGTTGTCCGCGAGGAAACCTTGAGGGAAATCAAGGACGCCTGCCCGCAAGCCTGCAAAATTCACTTTCGTGAAAGGTGGGTTTATGCCGCGGTTGAACAGATTGCCGATGGTATTCATGGCCGAAGGGATCGTCCTGGTCCTGTTCGGCGCGTTCGCGTTGTTGCTGCCACCGCTTGCGGGGCTTGCCACCGTGATCCTTTTGGGCTGGCTGTTGATGGCGAGCGGCGTGGTCGGGATCGTCACCACCGTGCGCGGCCGTCATGCGCCGGGTTTCTGGTGGTCGCTGCCGTCGGCAATTGTGACAGTGGCGGCCGGGTTGATGCTGTTCGCCTGGCCGTGGGGCGGAATGCTCACCTTGTCCGTCGCGCTGGGATTGTTTCTTGCCCTCGACGGTGTCCTTGCGGTGGGTTTCGCACTGGAGCATCGCCGCCACCTGACGGCGCGCTGGATGTGGCTACTGGGCAACGGTTTGGCGGACATCGTTTTTGCCGCCATTATTCTTCTGTGGCTGCCGACTTCCGCGATCTGGGCGCTGGGCATTTTCATCGGCGCCGACATGATGATCAGCGGCTTCACCCTGATCGCGCTGGGCGCGGACATCGAAAAGGAACGCAAGATCCTCGCGGCCTAAAACAAATTTCACGCGCGTCGGACGTGGCCCTTGATCCTGATCAACGCCCGGATCCATCCTCGGCGCGAGCTTGCAGACGTATTTTCACGGAAGGATGTGTGATGAATTTGCGCCGCGCACTGATCGGGCTCGCGACTATTTCCCTGTTGGCGACGCCGTCGCTGGCGCAGAGGCGTGAAGAAGGCCATGTGCCGGCCGGAGGTGGACACGCAGGCGGCCCGGCAGGCGGCGTGGCCCATGGCGCGCCGGGCGCCGTCCATGCGCCCCAGATCTTTCACGGCGGACCGCGCGGTCCGGCGCAATGGAGCGAATTTCATCACGATACTGCGCCGGCGCGCGTGACGCCGCACCGCTTCGGCGCCACCAACTTCCCCAGGCCCGGCAGCTGGAACGGCGACATCCACCGCTTTGATATTGGGCGCTGGCAGGGCGGCGGCTGGCAGCATGTGGTCCATGGCGGACGATTGGGCTGGTGGTGGGTGGTAGGACCGGATTGGTACTATTACGACGAGCCGGTTTATCCCTATCCCGATCTTTACACGCCCTTCGGCCAAGCTATGGGCTGGTGGTACTGGTGCGACCCCTATCAGGAATATTATCCCTTCGTCACCACATGCCCGGTGCCGTGGGAAAGCGTGATGCCGCGCGATTGAGGCTTTACCCCTTCAGGCGCTTGCGGATGAGGGCAAGTTCGCGGCGCCTGTCCTCGCTGATCCTGGGATAGGCCAGCTTCAGCGCCTTGAACGTTTCGAGGATGACCGCCGACACGATCAGCCGCGCGTTCCTCTTATCGTCGGCGGGGACGATATACCAGGGCGCTTCCTTGGTGCTGGTGTGGGTGAGGCATTCTTCGTAGGCCTCCATATATTCGTCCCAATATTTCCGCTCCTCGACATCGGCCAGGCTGAATTTCCAGTTCTTCTCCGGCTCGTCGATGCGGGCCAGGAAGCGCTTGCGCTGTTCCTCCTTGGAAAGATGCAGGAAGAATTTGACGATTTGGGTGCCGTTGCGGGTGAGATGCTTTTCCATCTCGACGATGGAGCGAAACGGTCGCGCCACACCGCTTTGCTCGTCGGCCAAGCGCTTCGGGCAAGTCCTCGCCCCGCAGAATTTCGGGATGCACCCGCACGATCAGCACCTCCTCGTAATAGGAGCGGTTGAAGATGCCGATGCGGCCGCGCTCGGGCAGGTCCCGCGTGGTGCGCCAGAGAAAATCGTGCTGCAATTCGGCGGCGCTGGGATGCTTGAAGCTGAAGACCTGGCAGCCTTGCGGATTGACGCCCGGACATCACATGGCGATGGCGCCATCCTTGCCGGCGGCGTCCATCGCCTGGAAGATCAGGAGCAGGGCGTAGGAGTCCGAGGCGTAAAGCAGCTCCTGCTGGTCGCTCAGATGCTCCACATGTTTCTGCCAGGATCTCGGTGTAATCGTCCTTGGAGCGATAGACCGGTTCGGCGCTGCGTGGGCCATTTGTCCAGCTTGACCTTGTCGCCTTCGGCCACGCGAAATTGCTTGATGTCGATTTTCATGGCGCTTCTCCCGCGTGGCGGGAGAGCCTAGCAAGGCGCCAAGGCCTCAAGCTAGAGCAGGGTGCTAGGCGGCGTGCGAAACGCTGGCGCCTGCGCGGTCGGACGCGGCTTTCTTCGCCGCCTGAACCATGCGCACCAGTTCGTGCAGGCCGGAGGCCCTCAATTTCTGCATGACACTGGCGCGGCGGCATTCCACCGTCCTGGGCGATATTCCCAATTCATGCGCGGCGACCTTGTTCGAGCGGCCGCTGGCGATCTTTTCCAGGACGTCCCGCTCCCTGGGCGTGAGCAGGGAGAGCATCTCGACCGCCTTGCTCGCCTCGCTCTGGGTCGCGCGCTTTTCCAAGCCGATGCGCAAGGCGTGGCGGACGCTGGCGACCAGCCGCTCGCCGGTATAGGGCTTTTCCAGGAAATCGATGGCTCCGGCCCGCATCGCCTTGAGCACCGTGGTAATGTCGGCATGCCCGGTGAGAACCACGATCTGCAAATCTTGATGGTCGCGCGCCAGTTCCTCTTGCAGCTCCAGCCCGTTCATATCGGGCAAGCGGATATCGAGGATGGCGCAGCCGATTTTGGGTTCGGCATCGTCCAGGAAGTCCTGCGCCGTGCTGAAGGCGTGCACATCGAAGCCGGCATGTTCCAGCATCATCCGCATCGTATCGCGGACACTGGGATCGTCATCGACAATGAAGACTTTGTGCTCTTTGACCATTCCCATCCCTCTCGCATCCCTCTGGGAGACCTGGACCATTCCTGGTTTCCGGGATGTTGGGGAATTGTCGCGAAACTTTCATTGATCTCGCTCAACTGCGGCTTGCACATGGGGGATTTGCGGGGGATGCGGAGCGGGTTAACCCAAGTGCGGGATCTTTACCTTTGGGAAAGGCGCAATTCGATCCGGCTCAAAACAGGGCGGAACGGTTCAGAGCGACCAGGGAGACCCAGCCCCAGCCCCGATCGGGTCCTGGCGCTCGACCCACTGGTAATCCGTGGCGTCCCAATTGCGGATCCAGTCGGTAACGTTGTCGAGCACCAGGTCGCCGCGGTCGGTGGTCACCGTCAGGACCGCGTGGCGCTCTTTTTTCCAGGTATAGACAATGGCCAGGCGCAGCGCCGGCTGGGGGAAACCCATCGCCATCAATTGCTGGCGCTTGGTGAGCGCGTAATCCTTGCAGTCGCCCAGCCCGTCGCTGGGGATGTTCCAATATTCCGCCCGGCCATAATGCTCCTGGTCGTGCATGGGGACGATGGCGCGATTGACGGCGAGATTCACGCGTTCGAGCGTGGTCCAGCGGTCCGGTGTCAACGCCAGCGAAAGTGGCGCCTCTTTCTGCCGCGTGCATTGATCGGGAAAGCGGATGCAGAAGCTGATGAAGCCGGGCGGCTCAGGCGCGGCGATCCTGGCATCGGGCATCGGCGCGGCAGGCGCGGGCAGCGCGCTGTCCGGTGTGGTAAAGCCCGCCGCGGCCGCGGTGACGAGGCCTGAAAGGATGGCTGCGAAAATTCGTTTTTGAAGCGTGCCGTGCATGACGTCCTCCCATTCGTGGGCGGAACGTCGGAAAGAATGGTCTGTGGTCGGACATTCCGCGTGCGAATCACCGCACGAATGGCAGGCGCGGAATATTCGGAGCTTATTCTAAGGAAACGCCATTAAGCACATTCCTTTAAGCAATTTTGCCGAGGCGCACCAAGCCGCGATCTGTTCAACGCGCGTCAGCCCATTCATCGCGTCGCCGCTGCGTCTTGGCTCCCGCTAAGTAGAAACCCATACGCAATCGCCCTTGGGACCAATGCGCATTGCGGCTTGGTTAATTCCGGCGCAGCTTGATTTGCGAATCAGGGATGCGATCGCGGTCGCCTCGCTGAAACGAAACAGGAGGAACCGAACATGCGCACCCTTCAAGCCATCGCCTCCGTAACCCTGATGGTGATGGCGGTTCTCATCGCCGTCATCACCCACGCCAACGCCATCGCGGGCTGATCCGCGGCACAGAGGGAGGATGTCATGACAATTTCCGATTATGCCGTTCTGATGCTTCTGGCGGGCGCCTTGATCCTTCCGTCACCGCAAAATTGGACGCCGCGCATCCTGGCCGGCATCATCGGGGTGATCGTCAGCGGCACCGCTTTTTCCCTGATGACGGGCGACCCCACTTTGTTGATCAGTCTGGGCGCCATTGTGGGCGCGGGCCTTCTGGCGGTGGCGAGCGCGGAATTGCGGATCTGGATCGCCTGCCGCCGCTACCTGTCAGAGCTGGGCAACCATCTAGAAATGTTCGGCCTTGCGGAACGGCCCGTGGCGCGTCGCCACTCCCACCAGATAGGCCGTGGACCAGCCTATCAATATAAAGCCATTGATACCCTCCAGGGCCGTCATTAACCGCCAGGTGGGGGCGATCACGACCTGGCCATAACCCACGGTGGAGAACATCGCCGTGGACAGAACCAGGGCGTCGGGAAAATTCCGCGTGGTATGGACCAGGTCATAGGCCACTGCCCACAGCCAGACCTCGGCGGTATGGAGCGCGAATATCCCCAGCACCGACACCATCATCACCAGGCTTCGGCCTGCGTCATGGGTGTGAAGTTTGAACCGGTTGGCGGCCAAGGGCGTGAGGCGGGCAAGCAGCACCAGCCCGCCCGTATGGATCAGGACGGTGAGCGCGACCAGCGACGATCCGGCGATCAAATTCGAAAACATACTGTCACTCTTCCACGGAAGGCCCTCGGGAGAATTGCGCTCGGTCAAACCAACGGCACTTGCGGCGGGACTTCTCCGCGCGCGACAATGGCGCATGCAAGCGATGGTGCTGGAAGGCAAAGGCCAAAAGCTGGTCTGGCGCGAACGGCCGGAGCCTGAGCCCGGGCCTGGCGAAGTGCGGGTGAGGGTCACGGCCTGTGGCGTCTGCCGCACCGACCTGCATGTGCTGGATGGGGAACTGCCGGACATCGTCTATCCCATAATCCCTGGCCATGAAGTGGTGGGCAGGGTGGAGGCGCTTGGCGAAGGGGTGACCACGCTCAAACAGGGGCAGCGCGTGGGCATACCCTGGCTGGGCCATACCTGCGGCCATTGTCCCTACTGTCGTGCCGGGCGCGAAAATCTCTGCGACGCGCCGCGCTTCACCGGCTATACGCGGGATGGCGGTTTTGCCACCAAGCTGGTGGCCGATGCGCGGTTTGTTTTTCCTTTAGGCGAGGGCGGCGATGATGCGGCGCTGGCGCCTTTGCTCTGCGCCGGCCTGATCGGCTGGCGTTCGCTCAAGATGGCGGGCGAAGGACATGCGATCGGTCTTTATGGTTTCGGCGCGGCCGCCCACATCATCGCCCAGGTGGCGCTTTGGCAAGGCCGCAAGGTCTTCGCCTTCACCTCGCCCGGCGACACGGCCAAACAGGATTTCGCCCGCCGGCTGGGCGCCCAATGGGCGGGCGGCTCGGATGAGAGCCCGCCGGAAGCGCTCGATGCCGCCATTATCTATGCGCCGGTGGGCGCGCTGGTGCCTGCCGCGCTCAAGGTGGTGAAGAAAGGCGGGCGCGTGGTCTGCGCGGGAATCCACATGTCGGACATCCCCTCATTTCCTTATTCGCTGTTGTGGGAAGAGCGCGTGCTTCTGTCGGTGGCCAATCTCATGCGCCAGGACGGCGAGGAATTCCTGGCGCTGGCGCCGAAAGCGGGCATCGAGACGCACGTGACGCCCTATGCCTTGCAGGACGCCAATCGCGCCCTGGAAGATTTGCGGCGGGGCGCCTTCGAAGGCGCCGCCGTGCTGGTTCCCGGCGCAACCTGAATCCTGGGTCCGCCTTTCGCTTGCAATCGACGGGAAAGTGGCGCGCAATTCACCTTGCCGATAGCGGGATTTCATGGCCGTGCGGGAAGCTTTCCTTTCGCATGGCGCAACGGAGTTTGCGTGAATGGCCAGCATGTTCGAGCAACGCGAGCGCGCGTTCGAAGCCAAATGGGCGCATGACGAGGAAATGCAATTCCGCGTCATCGTCCGCCGCAACGAATTGCTGGCCGGCTGGGCCGCTTCAGAACTGGGACTGCAGGGCGAACACGCCGCCCGCTATGTGGCGGCGATCGTGGCAATGGGTCTCAGAACCAAGGAGCCGCGGGGGCTGTTCCTCAAGCTGCGGGCCGATTTGGGCGCGGCGCACACCGAGGCCGTGATCCTGGGCAAGATGGTGGATTTCCTCCACACCGCCGGTCTGGATGCCGGCTTGGCGCAAAGGGCAGCGACGGAAACCGGCGAGGTTCACGCCCATCGCCTTGGCGAAAGTGAGGACGATGTCGCGCATGTCGATCTCGCCCGGATTCTCGGCCACGGGTGCTTGAATCGGGAAGGCGAAACGCATTTCCGGATGCTGCGGAAAATATCCACGCGGCCCTAGGACGGCGGCGTCAGGCCAGTTCCACAGGCTCGGGCGTGAGAGGCTGAGGCACAACCCGCACGTCCGGCCGCGACGACAGGCGATAGCGCAGCGCTTCCAGCCATACGGGATCGTCGAAGGCGTAATGCTTGTAGCGCTTGAGCTCGTTCAACCCGCGCGCGGCATAGGTGGGAATGCGCCGGTACCAGGGGAATTTCCGCCCGATCTGGCCGATGTCGGATGGAAAGGCCCCGGTGGTGACGGGAAAGGGATAGACGCCGCGGAATTTGATGCCGAGGTCCCAGGCGCGGTCGAAATCCACGTCAAAGGGCAGCGACATGGGAAGCAGCAGCTTGAGATAGGAAGCCGCCGCCTTGCGGTCCACCGCATAGGCCACCGCACCCGTTTCCCGCGCCAGGAAGCCCACCAGTTCGCGGGCACGATCCACGCGCTCGACGGCTTGAGGCAGTCCGGAATAATTGCCATAGAGCAGGGCGATGTCCCATTCCCCGGCTAGCCGCTCCAATCCCTTGAGCACGCCGGGCAGCGCATCGCTGAGAACCGCGTCGTCTTCCAGGATCAGGGCGAATTCGGCATCGCTTGCGAGAAAGCGCCGCATCGCGCCCATATGACTGAGATAGCAGCCGATCTCGCAAGGCGTGGGGCGCTTGCCGTGCCGCCGCTCGTAATCGCGGCGGGAGAAGAAGGGCGTGTTGTCGGGGTCGATGGCGCGGCCTTCCACCGCCTTGAAGCGCTCGAAGGGAATCTTCAACGCTTCCAGTTCGGCCGAGATGCGGGCGAAGCGGGCGGGGCTGCGTTCCAGATTGATGACGAAACAGGACCAATGTCTAAACACGGCTATTGCCCTTTGTTGTTGTTGTCGGCGAGCGACCAGAACGCCTCATGCATGGCCAGCGGCAGAAGCGCGGCGGGCCGGTAACGCCGGCGCCGCGGCGTCTTCTTGAGTTGGCTCGGGTAAAGTTCGATCAGCGATTTTTTCGCCGCCCAGTCGGTTGGGAAGACGCGGCGGCGGACCGCGCCTGCGCGCCGGCGAAGCGCGGCCAGCGCCAGGCGGCGGTGAATGAGATTGGCGGCGTAAGGCAGCTCTTCATAGAAATAGAGATCGAACATTTCTTTCAGGCGCGCGAGATTGCGATAGACCACTTCGGCGGCGGCGCGATGATTGACATGGCCGCCGGCGCCCAAGGGCGCGAACAAGGCGGGCCGACCGCCGCAATCCCGGGCGAGGCGGTCCAGCAGCGCCAACAGCCTTTGCTCGAGCTGCCCCACATCGTCGGCCACGCCCTGAAGCTGGTTGGGGCGGCGGCCGCGCAGGACGGGTTCCTCGCATTCCAGATCATGGCGAAGAAGGCGGGCGCGGCGCGCGAAGGCGTCATCCTCCTCGTTGCGGATGCGGTGGATCGCGGCTTCCGAGAACCATTCCCTGGCAAGGTCAGGCGCGACCAGATAGCGCCCGAAGGTGAAGAGATTGACCAGATCGCCGTGACCCACCGCTTGCAGGAAGGCGCCCAGCGAAAAACAGGCATCGTCGAAATGCGGCGACAGCACGATGACGCCGCGGCGGCGGAAATGCTGGACCAATTCGGAGCCGGCCCCGGAATAGGCGGGCATGCCGGACTCGAAAGGAACACGCGCGAAGTGAGCCGCGCTTTGAATGGCATCGCTCTCAATGGGGATGATAAGAGCTATATCCCCCGCGCGCGCTCCACGCGGGGGATGTGCGCTCAAACAGCGCCGGCCGCATGGACTCACCCCCTCGTGGCCGTGCGGCAGCGGTTACAGTCCCGGATGCGAACGCTGGTCACAAGCCAAACCGTCGCTGGAACATGCCTAATTTTCGCGTAGGGCGCGGTCCTACACCCCGCAATTTCAGCGAGCGGAATCCTGCCAACGCACGGCTTCGCGCAAGAGTTCCGAGGCGCTGGAAAGCTGGAGTTTCTGCTTGATGCGGGCGCAATAGGCTTGCACCGTCTTGATGCTCACGTTGAGCGAAGTGGCGACTTGCCGGGTTTGAAGCCCCTGGCCCAGAAGATTGAAAACTTCCAATTCACGGTCGCTCAGGCTTTCCAGCGCCGAGCCGGAAGGCTTGGGCTCACCCACGAAACGGCGCGCAAAGCTGTCGGAGACCGTTTCGCTCAGCCATAATTTCCCCGCCAGCACCGCGCGCACCGCGGCCACGATCTGCCTTGTGGATTCCCGCTTCATCACATAGCCGCGGGCGCCGGCGCGGATGGCGCGTTCGGCATAGAGTTTCTCGTCATGCATCGACAGCACGATGGGCGCCACCTGGGGATGGCGAAGCTTGATCTGCTTGATCAATTCCAGGCCCGAACTCTCCTTGAGCGACAGATCGACGATGGCGATTTGGGGCCGGGCGGCGGCGATGCCCTTGAGCGCCTGGACAGCATCCTCGGCTTCGCCGCAGACCGTCATGTCGGGCTGCTGCGCGATCAGGCTGGAGAGCATCTCCCGCACCAGGGGATGGTCGTCCACCAGGAAGATTTTGACTTTTGACACCGTCATCGCCCGTTACTCATCAACGCGGCGCCATCAATGCGTGGTGCTTTGGCGCTGGGGAATGAGGCAGGTCAATTCGGCGCCGCCGAAGCGGCCCGGTTCGACGCGGAAGCGCCCGCCGATCATCTTGGCGCGGTCGGCCATGATGCGCAGGCCCATGCCGGTCTTGGCGCCGCCCGTGTCGGCCATCCCCAAGCCATTGTCGGAAATCATCAGCTGGGTGCCTTCTTCGACTTCCTCGAGCTGGACGACGATCCGGCTGGGGCGGCCATGCTTGATGGCGTTGCTCACCCCTTCCTGGGCGATGCGGTAGAGATGGATGGCGGTGGATTGGGACTCGATCAAGACCGGCATCTGGCAATCGAAATGGCAATCCACCGCGAACAATTCCGAGGTGGTGACGCAGAATTCCTCCAGCGCCTGCATCAGGCCTTCGGAAGTCATCTCCACCGGATGAAGCCCCTTGGCCATGCCGCGGGCGAGCGAGATCGCTTCCTCGACCAGATCCACCACCTTGTGCGCGGCGGCAGCCTCGGGCAGGTCACGCGCCGCCAGCTTCTCGGCCAGCGACTGGCCCGCCAGCGCCGTTCCGGTGAGATGCTGGCACAGGCTGTCATGCAGATCCTGGCCGATGCGGCGCTGTTCGCGCTCGCTGATCTCGAGCATCTCGCGCTCCAGTCTTTCGCGCTCGGTGATCTCATACGACAGGGCAGCGGCGCGGACGCGGGCGAGTTCTTCCAGATTCTTCTGCAGATAGCGTAGCCGGACCAGCACCTGGGTGAGGAAGGCGTAGAAGATCAGCCGCACCGCCACATTATAGATTGGGACCATCGCGCTTGAGACTTGGAGGCCGGCGATGAAATCTCCCCAGATCCAGACCGCCGCGCTCAAGAGCGAAAGCGCCAGGGCAGGCCGCGCCCCCACATACCAGGCCATGATCGAGATCGGCAGCGCATAGACCACCGAGAGCGAAATCTCGATTCCGGTCGCGTAATCCAGGATGCCGATGGCGAGGACCAGCAGGACCATGCCGGTGCCGATCTGCCAGCGGGAACGGCGCGCCATCCACGCCACCACGGGCGCCAAAAGACGGTCGCGCAGAAAAATCAGTCTGCTCAAGTATCCCATACTGGCGCCCCCCGGCATTATTACTGTAACACCCGTTCTTATGGGGGCATCCGGGAAAATGCGTAGCCTTCCTCAATTTTTGTCCAACTTTCATTGGATCATGCCGGGCGAGGCGGCGCGCTCGGCCCAGCTCCATGCTTGGTTATTGACGCCGTTCCTCAAGGCGAACGGCATCAAAAGCGTGATCAATCTCCGAGGCGCGCACCCGGAATTCGGCTGGTGGCGGCGGGAGGAACGGGCCTGCCGGGCGGCGGGCGTGGTTTATCTGAACGCCATGCTGGATTCGCGGCTGCTGCCCACCCGCCCAATGCTGTGTGCGTTATGGGACTGTTTTGCGCAGGCGAAAGCGCCCGTGCTGATCAAATGCTCGGGCGGGCAGGACCGCACCAGCCTGGCGGCGGCGCTCTATCTTATCGAGCGCCGGGGATGGGGTGCGATGGATCAGGCGCTGGGTCAGTTCGCGCGCTTTCCTTTTCTGCATTTTCCCAAGAGGGAACAGAGCTGGCTCAAAGCCTTTCCGCTTTATGCGCGCCAACGGGCGGGCGGCGTGGCGCCCAGGAACTGGATCGAGACATCCTACGATCCGCGCGACCTGGCGGCATGGCTGGAGGAAAAGCTGGGGCCGGGACGTTTCAAGGGCATTTATGCGCCCGGCGCGGCATGAGCGATCCGGAAGCGATTTCAGAGGGCGAGGCGGCGCGCCATACCGACACCAAGGTACAATTGGTGCCCGCTGGACCAATTGATACGCTTCTCCCGGCGGCAGGTTTCACGGTGTCGCCAGACGTTCGTATGTCCCGCCCCGTCGCGTAGATGATCCCCGAATTCAACACCACGACATCAGCCTGATGCCGGTGACGGCTGGCGGCTAGATTCCCGTCCCGTTTCATTGGACCCCCTCAGGAGATTTGCCATGAGAACCAAGCTCATCGCGTCGGCTTTGATCGGCGCCGCGTCGCTCGTCGTCCTCGGACATGTCGCCATCGCGCAGCAGGACAAATATGCCCTCACCTTGGGCAAACTCTCATTCGGCGATTTCCGGGGCTATGAGAATTGGAAGGTCGTCGCGGTCAGCCGGACCCCGAAGCAGCTGAAAGTGATCGTGGCGAATGACGCGATGATCGCTGCCTACAAGCAAGGTCTTCCCGCCGTGGGCAAGAGTTTTCCCGAAGGCGTCAAGATCGTGAAGATCGAATGGAACCTGAAAAAGAACACCGAAGCGCCTTATGAGGTGGAAGTGCCCGATACGCTGGCGGCGGTGGCGACCATCGAGAAGGATTCCACCCGGTTCCCGGATACCCATGGCTGGGCCTACGGCAATTTCAACTATAATGCCGCGGACAAGACCTTCACGCCCCAGGGTACCGACGCGAAATGCGGCTATGCCTGCCATACCCGCGTGGCGGCGAAAGACTATATCTACACGCACTATCCGGAGCGGTGAATGGGTTTCCTCATGCTGAGCTTGTCGAAGCATGAGGGCACCCTTCGACAGGCTCAGGGTGAGGACTATCATCCGGCGCGCGTGGAAGCGAGGCTATCCCTTGTCCACGTCGTGCCTGGCGCGGAAGCGCGCGCGGCTTTCTTCGGACCAGACTTCGGCCGGGTGGTAGAATTCGTCGAAGACGCGCGCGCCTTCGGGAAGCACGACCCAGTCCTGCTTGGTGCTGGTGAAGATATGCACATCGGGCGGAGTGAGGTCGGGGTCGTCCAGCGTGCCCACGCGGACAAAGGCGATGGCGTCTCCACTTTGCGGATAGTGACTCCAGAGCGCCACCTTGCAGGTGGGGCAGCGGAGGATTTTCTGCCCCTGGCCGCTGGCCGAAGGTGTGGGCACCAGCTCGGGCGCGCCGGACAAAAGCGAGACGCGCGCGCTTTCAATCACGGCATTGATGGCGAAGGCGCTGCCGGTCTCGCGCTGGCACCAGGTGCAATGGCAGCAATGGACGATCATCGGCTCGTCGTCGAGCCGGTATCGTATTTCTCCGCAGGTGCAGCCGCCTTCCATCGCCCTATTGATCCTTTTTGGATAAAGATTTCAGTTGATCTAAATCGCCGGCGGTAAGTTTCGCCCAAGGGCGAGATACGCCGCAACTATAATTTATAATGAATGCACCGGGCGCGAGCTTTTGATCTTCGTCATTGGCGGGCATGCGGTCCAGAAAAAGCAGAAAGGGCGTCCCCACGTCGGGGTCAAACATGCCACTGTTGCGCTCCGTGAAATAACGAAGTGTTTTCAATCTCGCGCCTTTAAAGGTCTCATCCACGCGAATATTATAGATCGTGCCTTCAGGGTATTCCGCGCGAGTTGGCACGCCTTGGCTGGACACAGCGGTTCCCCGTATTACCAATGCGGAGTTCGGAAAATTTATCTGTCAGCGTCGTCGTGGCGTACAGCGTGGGATCGCGGGGATCGCTATCTTTCGCCCTTGTGAAATGTTCTCCCCCATAGACGCAAAGGGCATCAGCGCTTGAGGTGGGAGCCAAGATTATACAAGTCAGTACTGCCCAACGGAGAGTTTGACCGGGGCGATTGAACTTCACGAATAACTCCTGCGATGACGAGCTAGACAAACTCCATCACCGTCGCGCTGCCGGCCTGGATACGCTCCAGCAGCATCGGGCATTCGGGGATCATGCGCTCCATCCAATAGCGGGCGCACATCAGTTTCTGCTTGTGGAAGTCGTCATTCTTGGTCAGCGCGATCTTCGCCATCCGTGCCCACATCCACGCCACCATCACGATCCCCATCAGGCGCAGATAATCGACCGCCCCGGCGCCGGCATCGTTGGGATTCTTGAGGCCGTTCTGCGCCAGCCACATGGTGGCGGCCTGCAGATTTTCCACGCCGCGCTTGACCCCTTTGGTATAGGGCGCGAGCTTTTCGTCCTTTTCGTTTTCCGAAAGCCAGGTCATGAGAGTGCCGAACAGGGCCAGCGGCGCGGCGCCGCCTTTGCGGCCCAGCTTGCGTCCCACCAGGTCCATCGCCTGCACGCCATTGGCGCCTTCATAGGTCTGGTTGATGCGGCCGTCGCGCACAAACTGCTCCACGCCATTGTCGCGGATATAGCCGTGGCCGCCATAGCATTGCATGCCGAGGTTTGCCGCCTCGAACCCCATGTCGGTGCCGAAGGCTTTCAAGACCGGCGTCATCAGGTCGGCGAGAAAGCCGGCGATTTCCGCGTCCGGCCGCTTGGAATGGGCGATGGACATGTTGAGCGTGGTCCAGCAGGCCAGCGCGCGCGCGCCCTCCACGAACGAGCGGCAATGCAGCAGCATGCGCTTGACGTCGGGATGAACGATCTCCAGATCGGCGGGCTTGTCGGGCTCGACCGGGCCGGTAAGCGCATGGCCCACCCGGCGCTCATGCACATAGGCATAGCCGTTCTGATAGGCGATATCGCCGATGGCGATGCCTTGCACGCCCACGCCCAGCCGCGCCGCGTTCATCATCCCGAACATGCCCGCCATGCCGGCCGAGGCCGAGCGTTTCTCGCCCGGCTTCGCCGGTTCGGGCTTGGGGCCCAGGCGCCAGGCGATGGCGTCGTCGAAATTGAGCACGCAGGTGGCCTGGCCCTTGATGCCCATCTTGTGTTCGATGCCACCGGTGTTCACGCCATTGCGCGCGCCCATCTTGCCGTCCTCGCCCACCAGGAATTTCGGCACCATGAAGAAATTCACGGTCGAGAGATCGTCGTGAATCTGGCCGTTGGCGTCGGGAATCTTGGCGATCACCATATGGATGATGTTGTCGGTCAAATCCTGGTCGCCGCCCGAGATGAAGATCTTGGTGCCTTTCATGCGATAGGTGCCGTCGGGCTGTTCGACCGCGCGGGTCTTCATCAAGCGCAGATCGGTGCCGCAGCCGGATTCCGTCAGGCACATGGTGCCCGCCCATTCGCCCGACACCATCTTGGGCGCGATATGCTCCTTCATCCAGTCCGCGCCGGTGGCGATCAAGGCGCCATAGGCCGCCGAAGTGAGGCCGGGATACATGGCAAAGCTCTGGTTCGCCGCCATCGCCATTTCGCCCAAGGCCATGCTCATCAACATGGGCATGCCCGAGCCGCCATGCTCGACCGGCGCCGACAAGTCCGCCCCAGCCGCCTTCGCTATAGGCGCGATAGGCTTCCTTGAATCCCTTGGGCGTGCGGACCACGCCATTTTCGAAATGGCAGCCTTCCTCGTCGCCGGACTGGTTGATGGGGTGAAGCACTTCCTCGCAGATCTTGGCGGCGTTGGCCAGAGATATCGTCGATCAGGTCGGGGGAGAGATCTTCGAAGCCGGGCAGGTCGCGCTGATTTTCCGCTTCCAGGAATTCGTGGATGAGGAAACGGTAATCATCCACTGGGGCGCGATAGATCGGCATGCGTGATTCCTCCGGGTTATGCTGGTTGTACGCCCGGGCCAGTTAACAGAAAAGCGGCCGGAGGTGATCCGGCCGCTTTCCATCTTGTCTTTATATAGGGGGTTACTTCACCGAGCCTGAGCCCGAAGCCGAACCGGAAGCCGAGGCGCTGGCGCCGCTGTTGTTCAGCGCGTTGGAGGCCTGGGACTCTGCGTCATTGGTGGCGGCTTCGCCTTTATCCACGGCGCGGTTGGCCCGGTTCATGGTCCGGCGGGTGGTGTTGGACGCCATATTGGTGGCTTCCGGGGTCGAAGCGCTGCCGGACGCGCCAACCGACTTGCCATCCACATCGGCGTTGGCCGAGCCGGAAGCATCCGCCGAAGCGGTCTGGTTCACACTGTTGGTGGCGCTTTGGTCCGCCGCCATCGCGCTATTCTCGGCGGTGCCGGTCGCGCCATTGGCGGTCTGTTCGGCGCTGCTGGTGGCACCGCCCACCGCGCCGGTCACGGGGGCGGTCGAAGGCGTGGCCGCCGAAGCGCTGCCGCTCATCCCGCCCATGCCGCCGACGCCGCGAGTGGTGGCGCTGCCCATGCCGCCAGCCATCCCGCCGGCGGAGGAACCCAGGCCGCCCACGGCGCCGCCCACCGCGCCACCGCCGCCCACACCAAGAGGGCCGGCCAGAGCAGGGGTCACGATCAGGGCCGCGCCGCTCAACAGGGCCACGGCAAACGCGCTGCGCAATGTCGTATTCATGGGTCTCTCCTTTGGGGGGCGCGGGGGTTCGCGCCTGATCTCTTTTCGCTCCCAGACAACGGCTGACCCCGAAAGTCTTTCCCGTTTTCCACGATTTCCCCTGTTTCCCCGGCCGGTTGCGACCAAATCGGGGCGGTGCGTCGGGCAATTGCGGCGCTTCCTGGGCGGGAATTTGCGGATTGTGCCGGCACTCTTATAGTCCGGGCCGGGAATTTTCTGGGGGTGTCCATCATGTTCAAGTGGCTTGGCCTTGGCGCGCTCTGCGCCTTGATGACGGCGACGGCGGCGGACGCCCGCGTGGTGAGCCTGGAAATCCAGAAGCGCGAGCCGATCCTCAACGGCAAGCCTTTTGGCGGTGCGGGTTCGTACGAAAAGCTGGTGGGCAAGGTGCATTTCGCGCTCGACCCCAGGCTTGCCATCAACAAGTCCATCGTCGATCTCGACCTCGCGCCCGAGAATGCGAAAGGCGAAGTGGAATTCACCGCCGACTTCTTCATGCTGAAGCCGAAGGACGCGGCGCACGGCAATCATCGCCTGTTCTATGAAGTGGGCAATCGCGGCAACAAATCCCTGCTGGGCTATTTCCAGAAAGCCAAGAACAGCAAGGACCCGACCAGCGCCGAGGAAATCGGCGATGGCGCGCTGATGAACCAGGGCTGGACGCTGCTCTGGATGGGCTGGCAATGGGACGTGCCGCCGGGCCAGATGCGCATGGACATGCCCATCGCCACCGATCACGGGAAAAAAATCACCGGCTTGGTGCGGGCCAATTTCGTGCCCAACGACCGCTCGCCCACCCAGTCGCTGGCCGACCGCAATCATTTCGCCTACGCCATCGACGACGAGAACAGTCCCGACAATGTGATGACGGTGAGGGACAATGCCGCCGACAAGCCGCAAGTGATCCCGCGCGCCAAATGGCATTTCGTGGGCGGCACCGCGGTGTCGCTGGACGGCGGCTTCCAGATGGGCCGTATCTATGACGTGGTCTATCGCGCGCGCGATCCGCGCGTGGTGGGGACGGGGCTCGCGGGCACGCGCGACCTGATCAGTTTCCTCAAGGACGCCAAGGCGGCGGGCAATCCCATGCCGGGCATCACCACCGCCTATGGCTGGGGCGTGTCGCAGTCGGGCCGGGTGCTGCGTCAATTCCTCTATGAAGGCTTCAACGAAGACGAACAGCACCACATCGTTTTCGACGGCGTGATCGACGAAGTGGGCGGCGCGGGCAGGGGCTCGTTCAATTACCGCTTCGGCCAGGCCTCGCGCGATGCCGAGGAATTCTTCGACTTCTTCTATCCGGTCGACATGTTCCCCTTCACCGATGGGGTGGAGACCGATCCCGTCACCGGCCAGACCGGCTCGCTTCTGGCCAATGCCGAGGCCCATCATGTGCGGCCCAAGCTGTTCCACATTTTCTCCAACTCGGAATATTTCAACCGCGCAGGCTCGCTGATCCATACCGACGTGACGGGGACAAAGGACATCGCGCCACCGCCGGACAGCCGCATCTATTTCATCTCGTCCGGACCGCACGCCTTCGGCCCCATGCCGCCCAAGCAATTCGAAGGCGCCGCCGGCTTCAACAATCCGGTCAACCGCAATCCCATCGTGCGGGCGCTGTTGAAGGATATGGACGATTGGGTGACCAAGGGCGTCACCCCGCCCGACAGCCGCATCCCCCACATCGCCGACGGGACGTTGGTGCCCACCGCGAAGGCGGGCTGGCCCAAAATCCCCGGCGTGCCGTTCCCGGTGCCCAACATCAAGACCTACCGCCTGGATTTCGGCCCGGAATGGAGCAAGGGCATCGTGCTGAACGAACCGCCGAAAGTGGGCCAGATCTATGTGGGGTTGGTGCCGGCGGTGGACGAGGCGGGCAACAGCCGCGCGGGCATCCGCCTTCCCGCCATCGCCGTGCCGGTTGGCACCTATGGCGGCTGGAATTTCCGCGATGCCGCCATCGGGCGGCCGGATCAATTGTTCGGCGAGATGGGTTCGTTCCATCCCATGCCGCGCACCAAGGAAGAGCGGCTGAAGAGCGGGGACTCACGGCTGTCCATCGCCGAGCGCTACAAGAGCCGCGACGAATATATCGCCAAGGTGACAGAGGTGGCCAAAGCGATGGTGAAGGACCGCTTTCTGTTGCCGGAAGATTTGAACGATCCCATCGACCAGGCGGTGGCGCTGTATGACTGGGCGGTCAAACCCGACCGCACACAGCTGCAATCCATCTCGTTCACGCCGGCGAAGTGAACGGACTGCGGCCAATCAAGTGTCTGGCCGGGCGTGAATTCTCGCCCTGCGTGTATGGATTCCACTACGCCCGTCCGGGTTGCAGATTTTTCCGGGGAGCACTTCCAGGCCGGTGAATTGGTGATATAGTTCCCCGAATAGCTGGGTGGAATTTTCTGACATCAAGAGATGTTTGGCGGGACGCAACCATAGTGCTGCGGGCGCTGTCGCACATTCGTGGCGCAGACGGGCAATAGGTCAATCGAAAGAGGCAGATAGGCGCATTTCGTAACGTTGGGGGATTTCATGTCTTTAAACGTTGTATCGGACCGCCCATCTGACGCCGACGGTGGCAGCGACGCTGCCGCAAATCCGGGACGCAAGACCTACAAGGTCGGTGACAGAGACCAACAGGACAGGGTCATCGATTGCATATTTTCCCGCTTCGCGGACTACGTCACATACGAAACCGAAGAGACCATGCAGATCGAGGGCTGCACCGACAAGCTGGACGGCTGCCCGGAGCTCAACCGGCTCATCAATAGATCGATTGCCCTGTCAAACCATAAGGAAGCGCGGAAACGGCGGAGGTTTTACTACCAGGTCGCAACGGCGATCGATCAGTGCATGGCAGGGCATCCCGAAGATGCGGTGAAGACCATGCAGGCCATCATCGACAATCTCACGCGCCGCGCCAATTCCTCCGCCAGGCTTTGCTATCTCGCCTCGACAGCCATTGCCACGTCGGCAATTTGGATCGGCGCAGGTCTCATCGCTTGGCTGTTCTCAGGCTGGAGCCACTGGTTTTGGGTCCTCACAATGGCGGTGGGTGCCACGGGCGCACTGTTTTCCGTCATCATCAACCAACGGAAAATTCCCCTCGATTTCGAAGATTCCAAGCTGGTTCATTTCACCGCGGGTGCTTCGCGTGCTGTCGTCGGCATGATCGCGGGGGCGATCTGCTACTTGGCGATGAAATCCGACATCGCCCTGGTATTCGTCTTGAAATTACCGGTTCCAGAGGGCGTGGTGTTTTTCTGCCTGCTGTCCGGATTTAGCGAAACGCTGGTGCCGAACCTGCTGCAAAAGCAGGAAGAAGTCGCGCGCAAGGGGCGGCCCACGGCCGGGTGAGGGATCAGGGGGGACGGCCCCGTTCCGCCGTCAATTTCCAGAAAGGGGTTTCGCAATGAGACTTGGTCGATTCGCCATCGCGTTCCTGGCCGTCGTGTTGGGCGGGTGCACCGTCTCGCGCGCGACCGATGACACGGCATTTCAAAGCATCTTTCCTGCTTACAAGCCTACCTTGAGCGACAAGCTCGGCCAACTATTGTCGTTCCCCGACATCGATGCGGCAAAATTTCAGCAAGGCGCATGCACGGCCCCCGACGACATGATGGATAGCGCATATCTACTGTCCCCCGGATCGCCCGGCGCCAGCCTGGCGCTGGATACTGAGAAGCCGGTAACGACGACCACCGATCTTAGGAACACCCCTGCCAAGCAAGGTGACCTGGTGGACAGCGCGGTTGTCAGCAGCGGCGGTAATGTCAAACAAGGGGAAAACACCACAGTACAAACCATCTCCAAACCCGATCAAAGCGTCATCCATGTGAGGAAATGTTCGCTGCGCGTGATCGCGGCCGCGGTGAATTTATGTGTCCACCGTACTGCCAGCCGCAACGTCCTGGACAAGCTTGAGAATTACGGCATCGACCAAGTCATAGCACTTGGCGGAACCGCGGCGGCTGTGGCCGCCTTGTCCCATGCCAGCGGCAAGGACACGACCTTGGCCGTAACCGCTGCCTCCGGCGCGGCGGCCCTGGCCGGCGATCTGCAGAAAGCTGTTCCAGCGTCGACCGCGGCGCAGGTCTCCCCCGTCGTCGCGGCAGGCCTGCAATATCTTGTGCTTGATAACGACAATGATTTCGCCGGCGGCGTAGCCATGGGCACGCGCGCGGCCCTGCTTTTCGACGCGGCGTTTTCCGCATGTCCCCTGAACAGCTGATCGCGGGAGGGAGCCCATGAGGTCACAGGACTTCCGGCAAATCCTTTATGAGGAGTGCCGCGCGTTGGATGGTGGGGCGCCGGAGTTCGGCGCATGCGAGGAGGCGCTTGGCGATCTCTATAAAAAGAATATCGCCGCCAACCGCACGGCGCTCTGCTTGTCGGGTGGCGGCATTCGCAGCGCCGCCCTTTCCTTCGGCGTTATCCAGCGATTTGCCGGAATCCAGTTGATGGCGCGCCAGGGCGATCGCCCCAAATCGTTGCTGGCGGAGTTTGATTATCTTTCCACCGTCTCCGGTGGCGGTTACATCGGCAGTTGGCTTTCGGCCTGGCTCTATCGCGCCCGCGTGTCTAAGGGGCCGTCAGTCGTGGACCTGCTGAATTATCGCGATCCGACGGGAAGAGAAGCACATCCCATCGAAAATCTTCGCCAGAGAGCGCTTTATTTAGCGCCGCGGACCAGCATGCTGTCGGCGGATATCTGGAATGACCTTGCTTGCGTGATCCGCAATCTGCTCTTGAACTGGGCCGTGCTCCTTCCCCCCATCGCTTTGGCCGTCCTGTTGATGCAAATCGGCATCGTCGTCTTCAACATTCTGTGCGAAACTTCAGCCAGCTTGCGTTGGGGCATTCTGGCGTTGGCGCTGGCCGGGCTTTTCTGTTCGTTTGCCTACACCGCCACCTATATTCCCACGCGGGGCCTTGGGAAGGCGCCCATCCTGCGATTTGTCACCTGGGATCTGGTTCCCTGGCTGGTCTGCAGCGCTCTCTTGCTGGCCGCGGTTTCCGCCCGGACAAGTGCGTCCATCATGATTGCCGGTCATGCTGTCTCGCTCCCATACTTGGCTGCACTGGCCGTCATTTGCGGTGTGGTTCTGTTTGTCGCTGCATGGTGGGCGGAGCCCCTTCTCAGGCTCTTGCAAATCGCCGCGCCCGGCGGAAGCCGGGCCTTCACGCTCCGGGTAAAGGACGATCGCAAGCGCGATCGGGGTCCCTGGAGCTGGGTGGCGGCGGGTCTGGCGTTCGGCGGATTTAGCGCAGGGGGAATTTTCCTACTCACGGTAACGCCGTGGACGTCGGTCGAAAGATCGATAGCGATCCTGCTGCTGGGTTTGCCGTACATGGTCCTGGCGCGATTGGTCGCGGAGTGCATCTTCACCGCCGGGTCGGCAGAATTGACCGCGTCAGATGTCAATTTTGAATGGCTGAGCCGCGCGGCCGGCTATTTTCTGCTTTGGAGCCTGATATGGATTCTCGGTGTGGGTCTGATCGGGTTCGGTCCACACCTTCTCACCATGCTTCACGGATATGGGAAGGGCGTGGTCTTCGGCGGTGCCGGCATAAGCGGGGTCGTCGCGGCCCTGATCGGAAGCAGCCGGCAAACGGGTCCGCTGCTTCAGGCTGCAACAAAAGCCAGGCGTTATTTCACCTTGGATCAACTTGCGCTCTTGGGAGCGGCACTTTTCGGGTTGGGCCTGGTGCTGGGTTTCGGAAAAATCCTGGATCGACTGGCTTTTGGCGACGCCTTTTCACATTTTAAAGCCGCATCCCTCCGCTCTCCGGTGCTTTGGGGTATCTTTGCTGGTTTGCTGGCGGTCACTCTGGTGGCATCTCGCTTCGTCAGCATCAATCGTTTCTCCTTGCACGGACTTTATCGCAATCGCCTTGTGCGCACGTTCCTCGGCGCCTCACGGCCCCAAAGCGAACGGGATCTCACGCGGGATCCTTTCAGCGATTATGACGGCCACGATAATCTGTTGATGCGCGATCTTTGGCCGTTCCCACCCGGTACCGAGCCTCAGGACCCGCAAGACCTGGAACATCCGCAGTCGCGTGTGCCCGGCGATTGGAAGCCGTTTCATATCGTCAATATGACCGTCAATCTTGCCGCAAGCCGCAATCTCGCCTGGCAAGAACGTAAGGCCGCCTCATTCACGGTTTCGCCGCTTCATGCCGGGTGCGGCAGCAGCTGCCTGGCCGAAGGAGGAGCTTATTGCTCTACACGCTATCACGGCCCGGATGAAGGGTCTTATGGTGGCGAACTGGGCCTCACACTGGGGACGGCGATGGCGATTTCCGGCGCCGCCGTCAATCCCAATATGGGGTATTACACGTCGCCAGGCATTTCCTTCCTGATGACGCTTTTCAATGTGCGGCTGGGCTGGTGGCTGGCAAATCCCGCGAATGAAAAGATTGATCACTCGCTGACCGGTCCCGCCAATTCGCTGTTGCCGCTGGTGCGGGAGATGTTCGGTTTGACCAGCGAGAATTCGCCTTGGCTGCTTTTGTCGGACGGCGGCCATTTCGACAATACCGGATTGTATGAGATGGTGCGCCGGCATTGTCCCTTCATCGTCGTTGTCGATGGGGGGGGAGGATGCCGAATGCACCTTCAGCGATTTGGGGCGGTCGCTGGAAAAAATCTGGGTCGATCTGGGCGTGCGGATCGATTTCAAAGGTTTCGATCTGATCAAGAAGAGATTTGCCGAACGGCCGACACCCGCAGCCGCCACACCTTACTGGGCAGCGGGGGAAATCCGCTACAGGAACGCCAAGCAACCCGGGCTGCTGCTTTACATCAAGGGGGGGCTTCATGGCACCGAGCCCGTCGATGTTCTCAGCTATGGGCTGACACATGGCACATTCCCCAACGATTTCCACCCTCAATCAGTTCTTCGAGGAATTGCAATTCGAGGCTTATCGGTCTTTGGGCTTTGAGATCGCCAATCAGGCGCTGATTGCCGCGAATATCGTCAAGCCCGGAACGGCAGACCAAATTCCCGGCACTGACATAAAAACGATCGCCGATTTCATGGTTGCGTTATCGAGCGCGAAACCGCCCTCAGCGGGGGCAACAGGTTCGCCATTAGGAACGGGGGGAGCATGACGACGTATCCCGACAAATATCTTGGATATCTCGACAAAGAAATGACGATCATGGGCGTTCTTTGCGCGTTCTCCATCGCCTTGGCAGGTCTTGCGACGGACCACCTGCTTGCCGCGTCTCAAGGGTCGTTCTACGGCGACATTTTGCATAACGTGGATGGCAAGATATGCGCGCTCACGGGAAGCGCCATGGCGTTGATTGCCGGCATATCCTTTTATCTGCAGCGTTCTTTGCTGGCCTGGTATTACGGCCAGATGGCGTTGGAGGTTTCACTAAAACCGCCCGCCGAGGACGTGGATCGTCTCCTGACCGAAGCGGATGGGTGGGGTACCTGGCTTCGCTACCAGGTGGGCTGCACGATCCTCAGTTTTGCCTTTGTCTGTTATGCCGCCGCGGTCCTTGTGGCCCTCGCCGGGCAATCGCCGGGATGGGTTCCTTGGGCGTTGCTTGGCGCGTTGGCTGCAATCGTCACCGTCTTGACGGTCAGATGGTACGTGCTCAGCACTTATTGGTACGAGTCCAGGCCATTTCATACCTGGTTGCGAAATGCGGGTTGGTTGAAAGAAAAGAAAACGGCGGTGCGGGTTCGCCGGACCCGGAGATTTCGGAGAGCCAAGATCGCGCAGGCGGAATAATGGACGGTCGAGGCTGATCACGCGATCACTTTCGCGCCGGAAAATTGGCAACGGCCCGACGGCGGCGTAGTCCATCGGATATCCACGAGGCCTTACGCGACGAGACCGGAGCCGGTACAAGAGGCCGGGGGAGCGTGGCTGCCGGCATGATCGAGAAGAACCGCATCGAAGTGCTGGACTGGCTGCGCGGGTTGGCGGCGCTGTCGGTCGCGTTCTTTCATTTCACCGACGGTGAGGATGGCTGGATCCGCTGGTCGGGTGCTCACGCCTATCTGGGTCTTTATATCTTCTTCGCCATTTCGGGCTTTGTCATTCCCTATGCGATGTGGCGGGCCCGCTATCGCGGCCTGGTTGATGCGGGCCCTTTTATCCTCAAGCGCCTGGTGCGGTTGGAGCCGCCTTACTTCGCCGCCATCGCCATCACCCTGGCATTGGCATGGATGGGCGCGCGCGCGCCGGGCTTCCAGGGCCCGCCATTTCATGTCGCGCCGCTGGCGCTGGCGCTGCATGTCGGCTACCTCAACGCGATCTTTCATCAGCCCTGGCTCAGTCCGGTTTTCTGGACCCTAGCGGTGGAATTCCAATTCTATCTTTCGATGGTGATTTTGTTTGGCGGGTTGGCCGGCGAGAAACGTCTGCCGCGCTACGCCACCATCGCCTTGATGGCGGCACTGGCGCTGACGATCCCGGGCCAGGCGCTGGTGTTCCGCTATCTCGCCTTGTTCGCGACGGGGGCCGCGGGCTTTCAATATCGCGCGGGCCTCATCGGCAGGCGCGAATTTCTGCTGCTGGCGGCGGTGCTGACCCTGATCAATGGCTATGTGCTGGGCGCGCCGGAAGCGGCGGCGGGCGTGGCGACCGCAATCATCGCCGCGTTCGTCAATCCACCCAAAGTGCCGCTGCTGAGTTTCCTGGGCGCGATCTCCTATTCGCTTTATCTGCTGCATGTGCCTATCGGCGGGCGGGTGATCAACCTGGCCAAGCGGTTGCCGCACACATTTCCGGTCGAGCTGGGCGCGGTTGCCGTCGCGATGGCGATCAGTCTGGCAGCCGCGTATCTGTTGTATCGTCTGGTCGAACGTCCGTCGCAGAGATGGTCGGGGCGGGTGCGCTATGGGGGTCCGGCGGATGCATCGATCCCGACGCTCCAACCACGGGGCGTTGCGCAATAAGCGAGGGCAGGGTTATGCGGCGTGACGGGCCCGCGTGACCTGGGCCGCGGGCGCAATCTCAGCCTCGCCCAACCGCTCCATTTGCCTGTGATAAAGATCGGCCAGCTTCAACCAGCCCACCCGGTCCTTGGCGTCGCGGCATTGCGCGGCTTCGGCCTGCGCATGCCCGATTTTCTCGAGGAGTTCTTGACGCATAAGAAATCTCTCAACGTCCGCCGACAGTGAACGCGCCGGGTTAATATTGACCAAAGCCTTACACAACTCTTTCAACGCTTGCCTGAACGGTTTTTCACGTAGCCGTTCACATCCCGCGTGATCGTGGGAATCCTCGCGCCTCTTATTTGATGAGCTGGCGGCCTCCCTCGGCCACAACTTGGAGGAGAAAACGCGCGCCCGGACGAATTCGCAATTCGGTACCTTGCGCTGCACGGTACTGTGCGTTATAAGGGTCCGTGGGTTTGTGATGCCAGACCATGGACGTGATCAGAAAAAAGCCTGATTGGAAAAGCCGTTTCTCGGTTTTGACCGGGGGGGAGGCCCACCCGGGCCCCGGCGCCCCCGTCAACCTCAGCGGCATGGACCGGGTGGTGGCAAAGACGCCGCTCTGGAAGCGGCTGGTGCTTCCGGCCGCCGTCTGCGTGGTGATCGCAGGCGCCGCGGTGTGGGCGCTGTCGGGTCCCGGCGGCACGATCTATCGCGTGCCAGCCGACCAGCTCACCATCGGCACGGTGACGAAAGGCCCGTTCGAGGATTTCGTCGCCGTGCGGGGCAGCGTGGCGCCCCTGATCATCGATCATCTCACCACCGCCCAGGGCGGCACGGTGAAACAGGTGCTGGTCGAGGACGGCGCGATGGTGAAGAAGGGCCAGTCGCTGATCGTACTCTCCAATCCGGCGCTGCAATTGGAAGTGGCGGCGCAGCAGCTGGCTTTCGAGCAGACCCAATTCAAATATCAGCACGATTTGCTGGATATCGAGCATGAGATCAGCCGGCTCAAGAACAATCTGATCCGCGACAAGATCCTGCTCGACGGCAACGCCATCGCGCCCAGCATCTACAAGCAGGAGCAGGACGATTACGATTATAACGTGAAGCTGTATGCGGCCACCGTCGCTTCGGGCAAGGTCGAGCAGCGCGTGCGCGCCTCGCAATTGTCGCAAGGGTCCGCGACCAATCCGGCCAATGGCCAAGCCGTGGCCAACGCCCAGGTGGAAGCGCTCACCATCCGCGCACCGATGGACGGGCAGCTGAGCGCGCTGGACGCCGAAGTGGGCCAGACCAAAGCGCAAGGCGCGGTGCTGGGCCAGGTCAATTCCGCCGACCGCTTCAAGCTCACCGCCGATGTGGATGAATTCTATCTGGGCCGGGTCAATCCGGGGCAGGAGACGCTGTTCAGCGTGGATGGCG
Source organism: uncultured Alphaproteobacteria bacterium (assembly GCA_963765095.1). Classification (GTDB taxonomy): domain Bacteria; phylum Pseudomonadota; class Alphaproteobacteria; order Micropepsales; family Micropepsaceae; genus Rhizomicrobium. The sequence goes on along the minus strand of CAVXUV010000015.1, from coordinate 103,155 downwards.
AGAATTTCAAGGCGCAGGTGGCGAAAGTCTATCCGCAAGTGACCAACGGCACTTTCAAGGTCGATTTCCTGTTCGACGGCAAGGCGCCTGCTGATGTTCCTTCGGGCATCCATGTGGGCCAGGCGGTGGATTTGCGCGTGGAGCTGGGCGGCGCCAGCACGGCGGTGATGCTGCCCAACGGTCCCTTCTATCAGGACACCGGCGGCAACTGGGTGTTTGTGGTGGCGCCGGATGGCCGCTCCGCGACGAAGCGCAATGTGCGGCTGGGCCGGCGCAATCCGCAATTCGTGGAAGTGGTGGATGGGCTTTCGCCCGGCGAGAAGGTGATCGTCTCAGGTTACGAGGCCTATCAGAAGATGGACCGGGTGGAATTCGAGAAATCGAGTTCGGGCGGCTGAGGCGTCCTCAAATAGCGAAGCGGTAGGATATTGAAAAAGAGGCGCAGATGATCAGGTTGAAGAATCTGGAAAAGACCTATCGCACCGACGAGGTCGAGACCTTGGCGATCCGCGAGATGAGCCTGGACGTGCATGACGGCGAATTCCTGGCGGTGATGGGGCCATCGGGCTGCGGCAAGTCCACCCTGCTCAACATTGTGGGCATGCTCGACTCCCCCTCGGGCGGCGAATATTGGTTCGGCAATGAGAATATCGCCGGCTATTCCGAAGCCCAGCTTTCGGCGCTGCGCAAACAGGCGATCGGTTTCGTCTTCCAGAGCTTCAACCTGATCGACGAATTGAACGTGTCGGAGAATGTGGAGCTGGCGCTGCTCTATCATAGCGATGTTCCGGCCGCCGAGCGCAAGCGGCGCGTGGCCGAGGCGCTGGAGCGGATGAAAATCTCCCACCGTGCCCGCCACATGCCGTCGCAATTGTCGGGCGGCCAGCAGCAGCGCGTGGCCGTCGCCCGCGCCGTGGTCAAGCGGCCCAAGCTAATCCTGGCCGACGAGCCCACCGGCAATCTCGACACCGCCAATGGCGAAGAAGTGATGCAGCTTCTCACCCAGTTGAACGCGGAAGGCACCACCATCGTGATGGTGACGCACTCGCACTCCCACGCCGAATACGCCCACCGCATCGTCAATCTGGTGGACGGCGCCATCGTCACCGAAAGCATCCGCCAGGTTCTCTAGATCAATAAGGAAGGGCCATGTTCCGCAATTACCTGATCACGGCGCTGAGGAATTTCGCCCGCCACAAGCTCTACAGTTTCATCACCATCGCGGGCCTGACGGTGGGGCTCACCTGCGCGATCTTCATCATCCTTCTGCTGAGGGACGAGCTTTCCTACGACAAATGGATTGCCGGCACGGAGAATCTCTATCGCCTGGAATTCACCTTCCATGTGCCGGGCCAGCCGGCGATGCGGGTCAACAATGCGTCGTTCCCCGGACCCGACGCGATGCAGGCGCAGATTCCCGAAGTGAAGGGGGCGATCCATCTTGAGCCCCGGCAGATGACGGTGGCGATCGGGGACCGCCAATTCCTCGACCATGTGGACGTCGTGAGCCCGAATTTCTTCCGGGAAATCCGGCTTCCGCTGATTGCGGGCAATCCCGCGACGGTGTTCGCCCAGCCGGAATCGGCGGTGATCAGCGAAAGCATGGCCAGGAAGTATTTTGGCGGCGCATCCGCGATCGGAAAGACGCTGCATGTGGTGGGCGGTTGCCAGTTCGGGCCCGATGTCGACGGTTGCACCATTCGCCAGGCCGATGTGCTGGTGACGGGCGTGCTGCGCGATCTGCCCCATAACACCCAACTGATCGGCGACGTCTTCATTCCCTACACCTCCGCCGCCGATCCCATGTCGCCGGGGCGGAAGCAGGATTGGCTCTCCAGCAGCGGCTACGGTTATGTGGAGCTGACGCCCGGCGCCGATCCGAAGCGAGTGGAAGAGAAATTCGTGGGTGTGATCGACCGTTCAGTGGACCTGGTCAAGCTTGCCGGCGTCCATATGCGCAGCGATCAGGTGATGACGCCCCATCTCACGCCATTCCGTGACGCGCATCTTTCCAGCGACCATTATGGTGGCATGACGCCCGGCGGAAGCTGGACCATGGTCTATGGCTTCGCCGCCATCGCGGTGCTGATCCTGCTGGTCGCCTGCTTCAATTTCACCAATCTCGCCACCGCGCGGGCGTTGGTCAGGGCGCGGGAGATTTCGTTGCGCAAAGTGGTAGGCGCCAGGCGGGGGCAACTGGTCGTGCAGTTCCTGGGCAAGTTGGTCTTGATCGCGCTGGTATCGTTCGCGCTGGCGCTTTCCCTCACCAAGCTGCTTCTGCCCACTTTCGACCGCGTGGTGGGAGAGCCCATCCCGCTCCACTATCTCTCCGACTGGCCGCTCACCCTGGCGCTGTTGGGGATCGCGGTCTTGACCGGCCTGATGGCGGGCATCTATCCCGCCTTGGTCCTGTCCGGCTTCCGGCCCGCCTTGGCGCTGCGCAACAACAGCGCCGCGGCTCAAGGTTCGGGATTGGTGCGCACGGTCCTGGTGGTGGTGCAATTCGCCGTCTCAATCGGCCTGGGCATCGCCGCCCTGGTGGTGTTCGCGCAAATCTCCTTTGCTCAAAAGGCCGATCTGGGCTTGAACAAGGATGGGATCGTGGTGGTCCGCGCCAGCGCGGTGACGCCCGACGCGGCCCAAAGCATGGTCAGGGCGTTGGCCGCCGATCCGGCGCTGAAAGGCGCGGCTCTGTCGGGCGACGTTCCCTTCGACGGGTCGAACAGCAACAATGTGTTCCAGGTGCCGGGCGAGCCCGCCCGCAGCGTGATCCGCACCGTCAGTGTGGGCCCCGACTTCTTTTCCGTCTACGGCGTCAAGCTGCTGAGCGGGCGCCTGCTATCCTGGGGCGATATCCAGCGCAAGCACGCCGATTACAATGCGGTGATCAACGCCTCGGCGGCCAAACGCCTGGGCGTTTCGCCCGATGGCGCGCTGGGCAAGACCATCCTCAGCACCGACGACCGCCAGCATCCCGACCACATGTTGCGCGTCACTATTGTAGGGGTGACCGCGGATTTCATCTTCGAGAATGACAAGCGGGTGATCGTGCCCACTTTCTATTCCTTCGATCCGGAGAATATCAGCTATTTCTCGGTCAAGGTGCCGGCCAGCGGCGTGCCCCAGGCGCTGGCGGCGATCGATCGCACCTGGCATGCGTTCGAGCCTTCCGTCGCCATCGACCGGCATTTCGTGGACGCCGATTTCCAGAAGCAGTTCCAGGCCGACGAACAGCAGGGCCGGATCTTCGGCGTCTTTGTGGGGATCGCCATCTTCATCGCCTGCCTGGGCCTGTTCGGGCTGGCGGCGTTCTCGACCGAGCGGCGCACCAAGGAGATCGGCATCCGCAAAAGCTTCGGCGCGCGCGCCAGGGACATTGTGTGGATGCTGCTTTGGCAGTTCTCCATTCCCGCGCTGGTGGCCAATCTCATCGCGTGGCCGGTGGCTTATTATTATCTGCACAATTGGCTGGAGGATTACGCCTATCGCATCAGCCTGAATCCGCTTTATTTCGTGGGCGCGGGCGTGGCCGCCCTGGTGATCGCCTGGATCACGGTGTTCGCCCATGCCCAGCGCGTGGCCCGCGCCAATCCGATCAACGCGCTGCGCTATGAGTGATTTGTGATTGGCGCTATCATGGCCCTCGCGCGAGGGGTTCATGCCGCATTTTCTGCTTTTTCTTATCGCCGCCGGCCTGCTGGCGATCACGCCGGGGCCGGGGATTTTCTATGTCGTGAGCCGCACCTGGGCCTCGGGCCGGCGCGACGGCCTGGCGTCATCGCTGGGCACCATGGTGGGCGGGCTGGTGCATGTCGCCGGCTGTGTGATCGGGGTCTCGGCCTTGATCATGGCCAGCGCGTCGGCCTTCACCGTGTTGAAATTCTGTGGCGGGCTTTATCTGATTTACCTGGGCGTGCGGACCTTCCGCGCCGCGTCGCGTGAGGACGGTTTGCCCGACGATAAGATCACGACGGGCGGCGCCCATGCCTTCCGCCAAGGCATTGTGGTTGAAGCCACCAATCCCAAGACGGCGGCGTTCTTCCTGGCCTTCATTCCGCAATTCATCGATCTGCCGGCCGGGCATGTGCCGCTGCAATTCCTGGCGCTGGGCATCATCTGCGTGCTGCTCAACACCAGCGCGGATGCGGTGGCTGTGCTGGGCGCGGCCCGGCTGCATCGCCGCCTCCTGGAGCGGCCGGCGATCTTCAAGCGGGTGCGGCAGGGCTCGGGCCTGCTGATGGCGTCCCTGGGCGTGGGCGTGTTGGCGATGAAGCGGGGCGCCTAGCGCCGCCGTCAATCGTCACATATTGCTCTCGTCGGGCGGCAAGCGGCTGCCGCGAGCAGAGAGTCCGCCGCCTTTCGCTTCGCGCCCTGCGCCGGAATAGCCCAGCGCATAGGCGGTCATGGACAATGATCCCATGGCATAGCCTTCGATCAGGGGCGAGACGGTTGTTCCTTCCGCATCGGCCAGGCCGGCCACATAGAGCAGGGGCAGGAAGTGCTCCGTGGTCGGGACGGCCAGCGCGAAATCGGGATGGGCCTCCATTCCCGCAATGTCCGACGGGCGGTGCGTCATGATCGCTTTCACATCGTCATCGAACCGGCGCGTCCAATCGAACCCGGCATCCGGCTTGTCCCAGGCCACGCGGCGCAGATTATGGACGACATTGCCGCTGGCCAAAATCAGCACGCCCTGGTCGCGCAGCGGCGCCAGGCGGCGGCCGAGCTCCAGATGATGGGAGAATGACTCCAGCGCATTGAGCGAAAGTTGCACCACGGGAATATCGGCGCGGGGAAACATGTGCACCAGGACGGACCAGGTGCCGTGATCGATACCCCAGCTGTCGTCGTCCAGTCCCGCGGGCGCGGCCAGGCGCGCGACTTCGGCCGCCAGCTCGGGGCTTCCCGGCGCGGGATAGGTGATGGCGGACAATTCGGGGGGAAAGCCGTAAAAGTCGTGGATGGTGCGCGGCCGTGCCATCGCGGTGACGGCGGTGGCATTGATCAGCCAATGGGCCGAGATCGCCAAAATGGCTCTGGGCCGCGCGATGCCGCGGCCGAAATCGCGCCAGGCATGGGTGAAGCGGTTAGGCTCCACGGCGTTCATCGGTGAGCCGTGGCCCACGAAAATGGCGGGCATGCGCGGGCCGCTCATCCGCGCCCTAGATCCAGCGCCAGATGCCGGCGGCGATATGAGCGGCGGGTATGTGCGCCCAGGTCGCGGCCAGCCAGATCACCAACCCGCCGGCGAGATCATGGGGACGGAAGCCGCCGAATTTGGCGCGTCCGCCCGCAATCGCGGCGAAGGGCCAATAGCTGGTCTTGGCTTCCCAAAGGGGCCAGACCAGCGGCTGAAGTCTTTCCTTCTTGCGGTCCTGCAGCGCCGCGCCGCACAGCGCGAGGATGAGGATCGCGCCGCACAGCACGATATTCGCGGGCGTGGGAAAGACCGCTATATGGCACAGCGCCCAGAGCGCAAAGCTCCACATCATGGGATGGCGGGTAACGGCGAAGACGCCTTTGACCGCGCCCGGCAACCGCCCCGGTGAGCCAGGATCGGGCAACGCGGGATTGCCGATCAGCGAACCCACAAACAGGATCGAAGCAACCAGCATCACCAGCGTGACGATGGCCCAAAGCGTATCGCCCGCCGGCCATAGTGGCGGCGTGGCGGGCGCAGCACGATAGACGATCACCAGCCAGATGAAGGTGCCCAGCGCCACCAGTGAATAGATCCCCGCGAAGCCGCGTTCCCCCACGGCGCGGACGATGGGGTCGCGCAGGGGATGCGAAAGAAGGAAGTGAGTTCCGATGAAGGCGAGGGCGGCCAAAGCGACGGGAGCAATCGATTCCATGCGCGTTTTTCCCGATGAAATGATCGTGGGACCTGGGATAGCAATTTGATCCTGCCGGTGCAAACTGGCGCATGTTACGGCATGCTGCCTAAGGCTTGTGCCCACGCGATGTGCAGAGTGCATTTCACCGCGACAACACGCGGATAATACCGGTATTTCCTTATTTTTTTGCACGCGGATACGCATCGAATTTTTATGCGCCGCGCCTGTACCGCTGACTCACGCGAATTTTTTGGGGTCGGGGGATCAAGTGAAGACATCCATCAGAGTGGTATTGTTGAATAGCGCGGCGCTGTTTTTCGTCCTTGAGGCGCAGGCGCAAGTGACGGTGGCCCAGAATTCTCCCGGCACGCCGGAAGAGATCGTCGTCACCGCCGAGATGCACACCGGCACGGTGCAGACGACGGCCGCCAGCATCGCCGCGGTCACGGGCGACGACCTGAATGATCGCGGCATCACCAGTCTTGCCGACCTGGCCCAGGCGACGCCCGGCGTCTCGATGAAGAGCGAAGGCCCAAGCCAGACCGAAATCGAGATGCGGGGCATGACCTCGAGCGGGGGCAATTCCGCCACCGTCGGTTTCTACATCGACGATGTGCCCCTGACCGGTCCGGCCGGGGCGCAGAACGGCCATGTGATCATCGATCCGTCGCTCTATGACTTGAACCGGGTCGAGGTCCTGCGCGGGCCGCAAGGCACGCTTTATGGCGCGAGTTCGATGGGCGGCACGGTGAGGCTGATCACCAATCTGCCCGATCCCTCCGGCTTTCGCGCCACGGCAGCGAGCACCTTTTCCGGCACCGATGGCGGCGGCTTCAATCACATCGAGAACGGCATGCTCAATATCCCGCTGGACGACACGCTGGCGCTGCGCATCGTGGGAACGGAGAATTACACCAGCGGCTGGATCGACCGAATCGTCGCCAATCCCTTTCCGGTGGTGAACTACGACCCCGTCACGACCATCGCCACGCGCGGCGATGTTCAGGATGCCCCGGTCCAGGCGCGCCATCCCGGTTCGAACGCCTATGAACTCTATAGCACCCGCGCAAGTGTGCTGTGGACGCCGACGGCCGATCTCACCGTCACGCCGTCCTTCTTCTACGAGACCAGCAAGCAGAACGGCGTCAGCGCGTTCGACAGCGCACCGGGCATCACCAACGCCCATTATCAGCCCTTCGATATCGCCGAACCGTTGACCGACGAGATCACCATCGCCAGCCTGAATGTGAATTACAGCTTCGATTCATTCGACGTCACCTCCAGCACGTCGGACTGGTGGCGCCGCTCCACCCAGATCCAGGACGCATCCGAGGAATTCAACAATCCGGATACGGCGGCGACCTTTGCCTCCAACAACGGCCTGCCCCCTCCGGGCTATTACGGCCCGGGCGGCACCGGCGAGGAATATGGCCACGAGAATGACCCCTCGCGCCAATTCAGCGAACAGCTGCGCTTCACCTCGACGGACAATGGCAAGCTCACTTGGGTCGGCGGTATCTACTACAGCGATTTCTCTTCGCTGTGGACGTTCAACGGAACCACGCCCAATCCCTCCGTCTATATGGATCTGGGCACCTTCGCGCCGGCGACGACGCCCAACTGGTTCGATGCCAACGAACCGACCTCGATGAAACAGGTCGCGGTGTTCGGCGACGCGACCTATGCGGTGACCGACCAGCTGAAGGTCGAGGCCGGATTGCGCTGGAACGATTACATCTACCGCTTCTCGGCCTGCATCAGCGGCTGGGGCTCAGGCTTCGGCGCCGCCATGCCGTCCTGCACCGGCCTGATCAAACTCAACCAATATAACCTCAGCCCGAAATTCGACGTGTCCTACACCTTCGATGAGGATTTGATGGCCTATGCCACAGTGTCGAACGGTTCACGCCCGGGCGGCGGCGATGCCTTATATCCCACCACCGGCGCGATCTGGGCTCCGGCCTTTGCCGCCTATCACTTTTCCAGCAACACCTGGCCTTCCACCTACAAACCCGACGCGGTCTGGAGTTACGAGCTCGGGGAGAAGTCGCAGTTTTTCGATCACCGCCTGACGGTGAACACCAGCCTTTATTACGAGGATTGGACCAACATCCAGCTTGAGGCCTATCCCAATGTCTGGGCGCTGAACATCAACGGCAACTATGCCAAGATTTACGGCGCCGATATCGACACCGTCACCGACCTGGGCGATGGCTTCAAACTCAAAGCCTCCGGCGGCTATCTCCATGAATATCTGAATGGCGGCCCGCATTGGCTGATCGCGCCGACCAATGTTTTGCCCGAAGTCACGCCCATCAACGGGGACGTCATCCTCTCCTATATGAAAGGGATCGGCAGCAGATACACCTTCACGGCGCAGGTGGAGAGTTCTTATACAGGTTCGCATTACTCCCTGGCTTTCGGCAATGGTTTCGAGACCAACGGCCAGTACATCAAGCTGCCTGGTTACGACATCACCAATCTGCGCATCGGGCTTCAGTCAGATGACGGTTGGACCGCCGCGCTGTTCGTCAACAACCTGACCAACACCCATGCGCAGCTGGAAAATCTGTTTCAGCTGAACGAGGCGTCATCCGCGTTCAACCGGGTCGTCACCAACCAGCCGCTCACGGCGGGGGTCGATCTGACCTATCGGACCAACTAGGGGAGCGTTGAACGGACCGGCGAGAGGCGGCCCACCTTTTGAGCAGCACAAACATTTGCCCATAGCTTGTGCACACTCTCGTTTATCGCCGTAGATTTTGTATCCACATAAAAAAATGATAAAGTCCTCACCAATCAAAAAAATTGGGAGGCATGCATGTCGGTAAAATTCGGGGCGATGATCATCGCCGGAGCGTTGTGCACCGCGGGTTCAAGCTGGGCGGCGACGCTCTCTGGCGGAGATGCCGGCGAGGTTTGCGCCGCGGCGGCGGCAAATTCGGAAACACAAGGCGCGGCGACGGATTCGCAGCTCGCGGCATGCACATTGGCGATCAAGCTCGCCGGCGGGGGCGGGGCGGAAACCGAGATCCTGGCGCGCATGCAGTCGAGCAGCGCGGTCATTCTTCCCAGGGAGGTGGGGGACCGTGTTGCCGCGGCTTATATCAATCGCGGCTTGCTGCACTTCGCCCGATCGGAATTCGACAAAGCCATCGCCGACAGCAATATCGCCCTGGAGCTGGACAATCATCTGCCGGAAGCCATGATCAATCGCGGAGCGGCACTTCTTCAAAAACATCGCCCTGCCGATGCCGCAGCCGATTTCACCAACGCCCTGCAGCTCGCTCCGATGCATCTGGAACGCGTCTATTTTGACCGGGCCATGGCGCGAGAAGATATGGGCGATATCAAAGGCGCCTATGCCGATTATCGCCAGGCGGCGCAGCTCAACCCCCGGTGGGACGAACCCAAACAACAATTGACGCGCTTCAAGGTCGTCCCGGCCAAGCCGATAAGCTGATTGCCTTTTGGGCTTGGCGGATTATTTTATGGGCTGAATAGAATATTTTCTGAGCACAACTGGACGGAAGGGCGGCTTTAGCTGCCCTTTTTGTTTGGCCTGGGTCTTGCAGCGGGATTGAGCGGCTTTAATTGCGCGAGACTTGGATGAGAGCTCTTGTGTTTCTAGGCATCTTTTCGGCCATCGCATGCGGCCCAGTCCAGGCTGCCGAAACGGATCTTTCCGAAGTCGACGTCATCGCCATTGCCCCGCGCAGCCCCGATGTGAAGCCTTTCGCGATCGGCGTTCCCGCTGACGTGCGGCGAACCGGCGCGCAATCGACGGTCACGCGCACCGAAACCGGGAAGCGCTAACTCCGCCCTGTCGAGCTGACCTACCCAACACCCAACGTAATTGGGGGTGGAGAGGAATGACTCCGCGCCATAAATACATAGAAAGAAAGTAATATATTTCAAACTACACAACTGGTATGAGTTAAACGTAGTTTATCGGATAAGTAACAAAATATTCTTGTGAAATATCCGATAAGCCTTTGTTTGAAGGGGATTCGAGATGCGTGGTGGGGTCGGTGCGGTAGGGGGTTTGCTGGTAGTGGGCATGTTCCTGCCGGGGGCGATGGCCCAGACGAGCGACCCGGCGGCACACGAGACGGTCTCCTGGACGGTCGCCGCTCCTGCCCAGGCCGTGAAACCCGGCAGCCGCGCGACCCTGACTTTGAAGGGCGCGGTGGAAGAGGGCTGGCATGTCTATGCCCTCAAGCAATTGCCGAACGGTCCCACGCCGCTCCGCGTGACTCTGGATCAGAACGCAGTCGCATCCGCCAATGGCGCGCCCGCGGGAAGTCCGGCGACCAAAATCCATGACCAGGGCTTCAATCTGGACACCCAATTCTATTCGCATGCCTTCACGGTGACGTTGCCGGTGCGCGTGTCCGCGCATCCGGCGGCGGGCACGCAATCCATTCCCGTCAGCGTGCGCTTCCAGACCTGCAACGACCGCGTCTGCCAACCGCCCAAGACGGTGCATCTGACCGCCGCGATCTCGATCGCGGGCTAACGCATTTTCAATCGGCCATCCGCCATTTGCGAAAAGGAGTTATGTGATGAAATCACTTTTGAAGGCCGCCAGTCTTGCCACGCTTCTCTCCGCTAGCGGCGGGGCTTTCGCATCCGATACCGCTCCGGTGGATGGCCGCTGGGATGCGGTGATCTCGCATAACGGCATCGACATTCCCTTCCGTCTCGACATTTCGGGCGCGGGCGCGAAGCTCAGGGGGACTTTCTATGACGGCTTCAAGCACTATGACGGCACCACCAGCGCCAGCTTCCAGGACGGCAAGCTCACGCTCAACATCGAGCATTATCTCACCACCATCGATGCCTCGCTGAATGACGGCAAACTCAGCGGCACCGCCATGACGGCGGGCCGTGGCCCGTCGGGCGAATATGCGTTCCATGCCACGCGCCATGTGGACCAGAAAGTCGCGGCCAACGCGCCGTCCATCGAGGGTTCGTGGGTAATCCCGCTGAGCGCCCCGTCGTCCAAGGGCGAGAAGGCGTTCCGCTTTGTCGTGCAGCAGAAGGGCGCGGAAGTGGCGGCGGCGATCCTGCGTATCGATGGCGACACCGGTTCGTACAGCGGCAGTTATCAGGACGGCAAATGGGTGTTGAGCCATTTTGACGGCGGACGCCCTGGCGTGATCGTGGTAACGCCCCAGTCCGACGGCACATTGGAAATCGCGCAGCATGTGGATCATCCGGGGGCCGCGACCGGTGCGGTCGATGGCGGCCGCGCGCCCGTGCTGGTGGCCTATCGTCCGGATTCGACGGCGGCGGCCAACCTGCCCAAGCCCGACGATTTCTTGACGCACACCACGGTGCGTGACGCCGATGCCACCTTCAAATTCGCCTTCAAGGACATCGACGGCGGCGTGGTCACCAACGAGGATCCGCGCTTCAAGGGCAAGGTGGTGCTGGCGGTGGTGTCCGGCACCTGGTGCCCCAACTGCCATGACGAGGCGCAATATCTGGTTGAGCTGGACAAAAAGTATCGCAGCAAGGGCCTGGCGATCGTCGATCTCGATTTCGAGGAGCCCGACCAGCAGGGCACGCTTGAGCGGGCGCGCGCGTTCAACAAACAATATGGGGTGAAATACACAACGCTGCTCGCCGGCCAGCCCTCGGAGATGCATGAAAAAGTGCCCCAGCTGAACAATCTTGACACCTGGCCGGCCACCATCTTCATCGGCCGCGACGGCAAGGTGAAGGCGGTGCATGCGGGCTTTGCCTCACCCGCGACCGGCGCGTTCAATGTCCAACTGAAGAAGGAATTCACGTCTCGCATCGAACAGCTTCTGGCCGAGAAGAACACGGCAGCGGCGTCATCCGCGGACGCGAGCCGCGGCGGTTAAGCCATCTGATCCAAAGCAGATGATCATCAGGGCGGAAGGACTCCCTGCCTTCCGCCCTGAACTCCCCAAATATCGAGAGGCAAAAGATGCGCGCGAAATTTTTTTCGATCCCGTTGGCCGCTTTGCTGGCGGCCGGTGTTGTTCTGGGCGCGGGGCTTGAGGCGGCCAGCGCCGCCGATGCGCCCTATCAGGTCGAGTGGGTCTATCACGTCAAATATGGCTATCAGGGCGAATGGTGGAACATCTTCCGCAAATACCAGATTGCCATTCTCGACCGCGAGAAACAGCTGGGCTATGTCACCGATTACACGGTCTACAAGCCCGGCCTGCACACCAGCGAGGACGCGCGCTGGGATTATCGCATCGTCATCACCTATCCGAATTACGAAGCCTCACGCCATGAAGGCGAGGTCGAACATCAATTGTTCGCTGATCGCGCCGCCGTCGCCAAAGAGGAAAACCGGCGCTGGGAATTGACCGTCAACCATTGGGATCTGCCCATCCATCAGGTCGATCCGCATGTGAGCAGCGCAGAGTAGGGGTTCAGTTCTGGCTCCGCATGCTAAAATTTTCTTGTAATATCGCAGCAAACTACGCCGCCCGTTTGCGCGAGAGCCACATCATGCCCGCGCCCACGATGGCGGTGGCAAGACCGATATAGGTCCAGGTGGGCTTGAGATACATCAGCGGGCTGTGCGGATAAGCGAGGATGCCGGTACCTTCGCTGATCCAGTGCAGGCCCAGAAGCAGGACGAGAAGCCCGATAAGCGTGAGCGCAATGCGCATGACGATCCCCAGCCGATAACCCAGGGAACCCTAGCCCAACGGCGCGGTACTCACCAGCGGGTGATTTGTGCCACCGAGGCAAGATCACCGGGACGCGAGATAGGCGATGATCGCGTCGATCTCGGTGGGGGTCACATTCTCGACCGCCATATGCATGGCGCCGCCGCCTGACAGTGTGAAGCCGCTGAGCATGTCGAGCCGCTGCCTGAGATAGGCCGCGCGCTGGCCGGCGATGCGCGGCACCGCAGCACTGCCTTCGCCGCTGGCGCCATGGCAATATTGGCAGGCGGCGATATTCTTGGCGGGAATTCCGCGGCGATAGATCTCCGCGCCCCCGGGCTGCGGCAAGGAGGCATCGGCAGGCGGCGGCGGCAGCTGGGCGAAATAATCGGCGATCTGGCGCTCGAACGGGATCGGCACATGGTGCGCCAGGCGGGTATTTTCATTCCGGCTGAGTTGCTCCAGCCGCCGGACGATATAGTGCGAAGTCTGTCCATTGATCCGTGGTGTCGTGCTCGCGCCCTCGCGCATATGGCATCCCGCGCATTCGCTGGCGCGCTGGATGGCGCCCCCATCCATCGCCGACGCCGCGTCGGTCCCCAGACACAGCCCCAAGAGTTCCCAGCCCCAACCCCAAAAGCCTCAACCGCATTCGTCCCCCCATAGGCGTCATTCTGACATTGGCTGCGCAGCAGGGACAGGTCCAGGGGCGGCAGGGGGTTTCAGGAAGCGGGCGACCAGGATTTTCAGGGTATCGAGAATTCCGGCCAACTCGATTTTGGGATCGCGGACGGTCATCATCCGCACGCCGTCGAGAATGCCGAACAGGATCGCGGCCGCCGCTTCGGGATCGAGACCGGGGTCGATCCCGAAGCGGCGGTGGGCAAGGACGGCTCGCTCTATATCGTCGACGGCAACAAGGGCCGCATCTGGCGGATCACATATTCCCCTCAGTAACGCTTGATCGCGTCATCGCCGGGAACCAAATTGCACCTCATGCGTACGGAACGGCGCAGAGGGGGCGTTCCGTCCGTTTTCATACCGTCTTTGTCTGTGTTCGCCCGGCGGAAATATGCTATCCGCTGCGCGTCCTGCCGCCATTTCGCCACCGATATTATTGACAGATGGATAGTCCCAGAACCCGCGCCGCGCGTGGCCCCCTGGCGCTCATGGGTGTGGGCGCCTTGTTGCTGCTTGTCATCATCGGCACCGCCACATGGCTGGCGGTGGTCACCGCCGGTCTTTCCGCCAATGTGCTTCAAGCCCGCCAGGCCCGCACCGCGGCGTCGGACGAGCTTGAGACCCTGCTCGACGCCGAGACCGGACAGCGCGGTTATATCTTGACCGGCGACGCAAATTATCTCGCGCCCTATATCCGGGCGAAGGCGCGCGCCGCGGGCGACTTGCGCCAGCTGCAAGAAACCGAGCGTGGCAATCCGGCGATCCAATCACGCCTGGTCCAGGTGGCCAGGGTGGCCGACGCCAAGCTCGCCGAACTGGGCCGTACCGTCGCCATGATGCAGGCCGGGCGGCGTGACGAGGCGCTGGCCGAAATCCGCACGGGCCGCGGCAAGGTCCTGATGGATCAGGCGCGCAGCCTGATGGGCGCGATTATCGCCGACGCCGAAGCGGCGGTGGGGCGCGACCTCGATCAGCTCAATGCCAATGCCAAATTGTTGCGCACCATCACCGTGGTGGGCGGGCTTTTCATCATCCTGTTTTCGGGCGCGGCGATCGGGCTTTTGTTGCGCTACACACGCGAGGCGGTCGAAGCCCGGACCGAAGTGGAAGCACTCAATGTCGGCCTGGAAGACCGGGTGGCGCAGCGCACCGCGGCGCTCACCCGCGCCAACGAAGAGATCCAACGCTTCGCCTATATCGTGAGCCACGATCTGCGCGCGCCCCTGGTCAACATCATGGGTTTCACCAGCGAGCTGGAAGTGGGCGCCAAGGCGCTGCAAACCTATTTCGCGGGCGAGGCGCCCGAGGACAAACCGGCGGCGCTGGAAGCGGCCAACCAATCCTTGCCGGAAGCGGCCCGCTTCATCCGCTCCTCCACCACCAAGATGGACGGCCTGATCAACGCGATCCTGAAATTGTCGCGCGAAGGCAAGCGCGAGCTGGTGATCGACGACATCGATCTGCGGCGGATTTTCGACGGCATCCTGGCCAGTCTGAAGCACCAGATCGACGAGACGGGAACCACGGTGCGGCTGTCGTCCCGCCTGCCGATTGTACGGTCGGACCGGTTGTCGCTGGAGCAGATCTTCGGGAACCTGGTGGACAATGCGCTCAAATATCTTCAGCCCGGCAGGCCGGGAACGCTCACGATCGATGCGGAAAATGGCGATTCCACCGTCACGATCCGCATCATCGACAATGGCCGGGGCATCGCCGAGCAGGATCAGGAACGCGTGTTCGAATTGTTCCGCCGCGCCGGGCGCCAGGACAAGCCGGGCGACGGCATCGGCCTCGCCCATGTGCGCGCGCAGGTGCGCCGGCTGGGCGGCGACATCACCGTGCGTTCCAAGCTTGGCGAGGGTTCTGAGTTTCGTGTAGTGTTGCCCCGTTCCATTTCCATCGAACAGAGCATGCCTCCATGAGCCCGAATTCCGTCGGACTGCCCGTATCCATTGTCATGATCGAAGACGATGAGGGGCATGCTACCCTGATCGAACGCAACATCCGCCGCGCCGGCGTGAACAACCAGATCGTTCCCTTCCGCAACGGCACATCGGCGATGGAATATCTGCTGGGCGAGGATGGCAGCGGCAGCGCGCATGCCGGAAGCTCGCTTCTGATCCTGCTCGACTTGAACCTGCCCGACATGACGGGCGTGGACATCCTGACCAGGATCAAGGCCAACGAGCATTTGAAGCGCGTGCCCGTGGTGGTGCTCACCACCACCGATGATCAGCGCGAGATCCAGCGCTGCTACGATCTGGGCGCCAATGTCTATATCACCAAGCCGGTGGATTATGACGGCTTCGCCAGCGCCATCCGCAACCTGGGACTGTTCTTCTCGGTGATGCAGGTTCCCACCAGCGAATAATGGCCGAGCTCGTCCGCATCCTCTACGTCGACGACGATGTCGGCCTGGGCATCCTGCTCAACCGGGCGCTGGCCCCCAGCGGCTATCGGGTGGAGGCGGTGGTTTCGGGTGAAGACGCCATGGCGCGGCTCAAGGATCAGAGCTTCGACCTGATCGCGCTGGATCACAATCTCACCAATGAAGTGGGGCTCGATCTTATTCCCCGCATCCGCGCGCTGCCCCAGGCGCCGCCCATCATCTATGTGACCGGGTCCGAGGATGCGCGCATCGCCGTGGCCGCGTTGAAAGCGGGCGCGGTGGATTATGTCTGGAAGGACGTGCAGGGGCATTACCGCGAGCTGCTGCGCCAAAGCATCCAGACCGCGCTGGAGCAGGAAAAACTGAAACGCGCGGCCGCCACCGCCCAGCGCGAAGTCGAAGTGGCCCGCGACCGGGCCGAGACGCTGCTGCGCGAAGTCAATCACCGCGTCGCCAATTCGCTGGCCATCGTCTCGTCCTTCGTGCAGATGCAGGCCAATGCCATCTCCGACCCGCAGGCCCGCGACATGCTGCGCGAGACCCAGGCCCGCATCGCCGCCATCGCCAGCGTGCACCGCCGGCTCTATACCTCGGACGATGTGCGGTCGGTGGAAGTGAATGTCTATCTCGCCTCGCTGGTCGAGGAATTGTCGGCGGCGATGAACGTGGAGCGGCGCAATGCCTTGCGCCTGATCTCGGCGCCGTCGGAAGTCCAGCTCGCCACCGACAAGGCCATCGCGCTGGGCGTGATCGTCACCGAGCTGGTCACCAATGCGTTCAAATATGCCTATGGCGAAGGGAGCGGCGAAGTGCGCATCCGCGCCAGCGCCCAAGGCGGAACGCTGGCGGTGACGGTGGAGGATGACGGCGTGGGCTGGACCGGCGAGGGCGAGATCAAAGGCTCGGGCCTGGGGTCGCGCATCATCCGCGCCATGGCGCAAACCGCGCAGGCCGCGGTGAATTACGATGCGGCACACGACATCTCGCCAGGGGGCGGGACGCGCGCGGTGATCACGGTGGCGATCTGGGAATCGCGCCCGCCGCCGTCAACGGGCGCGCGTCCTCGACGCGGCAAAGGCCCGGCCGCCATGCCGCCGGGCCCTTTCGCAGGTCTATTCGAAAACCGAATGCGGGACCCGCTCCATGTTGCGGCTCTGCATGTGCCAGCGATGGGCGAACCGGAACGCGCCGTCCCGGTGCATCCCGAAATGGCCTTGCGCCGCGGGCGCCGCCATGTCCGACGTGAAGGAACCCGCCGGCGCGGCGGCGTCTTCCTCGCTCGCACGGGCCGGAAGCCCGGCCGCGAACGCCACCATCAAGGCCAGGGAAGAAATCTGGGCGATTTTTTTCAACATGACATGCACTCCCTCGTGTGTTTCCGCATCATCGCGAATGCAATCAATCTAGGCGCGCGCGGCCAAAACCCCAGTCAAGTGATTGCAAGGGTTGCGTAAAGTCTGGGAAAAGCTTTGTGACGCCATTGTAAAGACGCGTGGGCCTGGCGGTCCGCGGACCGCCGCCCACCGCTACTTTGGTTTCATTGTGAAAGCCGATTGCGCGCCATATCGTGACGGCGGGGGGCTATCCACTTTCCAGCAGGAGCCGGCCGTGAGCGAAGCGAAAGTCGAGCAGAAAACCTATTACATGCCCCCGAAAGAGGGCTTTACCGTCGCGCATTTTCTCACCGTCGCCGACGTCGAGCGCTCGCTGCGATTTTACGAAAAGGTTTTTGGCGGCCGCATTGTGAGCCACGGCGACAAGGATGGCGCGCCGGGCTATCTCCAGATCGCCAATACCTGGCTGATCGTCAATCCGGGCGGCGGTCCGACGCCCGACAAGCCGACGGTGATCCTGCGCGTGCCGCCCGACCCCGACCAGGTCAGCAGCTTCATGAACATCCGGGTTGCGGATATTCAGGCCTGCTATGAACAATGGAAGAGCCGGGGCGCCACCTTCATCACCGAGCCGAAGGACAAGTACGGCGAGACGCGCTGTTATATCCGCGATCCCGACGGCTATATTATCGAAGTCGGGCAGAGCAAGCCGGAATTCACCTACGGGTGAACGGCACGACGGCGCGCAACCGAGGGTTCATGCCGCGCATTGAGAGCGGTGGCGATCCAGGATTGGCCGCTATGTAGGCATCGTCTTAGCGCCGGCCGGTCCCTCCACCGAGGGGCCAATAGAGGCCGTCCCGCCACAGTCGGGACGCGTTTCTAAAGCTTGCCAAGAAGCTTCTTAAGCTCCGCGATACGCTTCTCGTCCCGCCGGTAAAAAGTCCATTGTTTAATCCTTTTGGGAATAAGTAGGCGTGCCTGCACGAGCACCTTCAGATGCGCGCTGGCCGTCGGCTGGCTCACCCGCAGTTTCTCCGCAATGAACAACCCGCAAACGCCATCATCCACTAGGTCTCCCCAAACCTGTGGGCGAAAATGCGCCCGGGGGTTTTGGAGCCAGTCGAAATGTCCAACCGGCGCTCGCTGCTCAGGGCTTTCAGGGCTCTCGAGAGGGATATTGTCAATTAGCTAAGTCCCTATATACTTGTGGCCGGACCCAGGAGCTGGCTATGGCGAAACAAGATTACGACATTGAAACCGACAGCGTGATGTTTGCAAAGGGCCAACAGTTCGATGTCGCCGCAGTTGGCCGGGCTCAAAGCCCGTGGTGGAATAGAACTCTTTGTGAAGTCAACAACGCGTGGGTCAGACTTGGCGTAATGGAAGGAGACTTTCATTGGCACAAACATGACGACACGGATGAGTTTTTCATGGTCATGGAAGGCCAGCTAGATATCGAACTGGAGGACCAGATGGTCGTGTTGAAGCCAGGGCAGGCGTTCACAGTCCCGCGTGGTGTCATGCATTGCCCCCATGCCCGGGGGCGCTCTGTCGTCCTGATGATGGAAAACGCGGGCGTTAGTCCCACCGGAGACTAAACCGGCGCTTCGGGGGCCATGGTAGATCACCGAAATGACAGAACAGAAGCGAACATTTGAGAAATGTGCCCGGGTCAGGGCGAATGCGCATCAAGCGCTTTGGTCAGGAACGCGACGGTGCGGGCAAGCGCATCGGCGCCGTCCTTGGTGTCCAGCCTGGAACCAAAGCCGTGTGTGGCCCCCCGATAGATGACCAGGTCGGCCGAGCCTCCCAGCTGCCTGGCAAGCGATGCCAGCGCCTTGCCCCTGTCCACGGTGATGATGGCATCGGCATCGCCATGCAGGATCAGAAGCGGGGGAAAGCGCCGCACGCGATCGATGATCGGAAAAGGCACGGCGCCGTAATAAATGACGGCGGCATTGATGCGCGGGTCCAGCGCGCCGGCGCCGGCGGCCAGAAACCCGCCATTGGAAAAACCGATGAGGCCGATTTTGCCATTGGATTGCTTTGCCGCCAGCAGGTCGCCGGCGAGATCGTTGACCAGCCGGGCCCATGCCGCAAAGCGGTCGATAAAAACATCCGTGCCGCTTGCCATGCTGCGCTGGTCGTTGGCGCTGTAATAATAGACCAGATAGGCATCCATGCCGTTGCCGGCGAGTTCGGAGCAATAGCGGTCATAGTCGGCGATCTGGCCGTCGAACCCCCTGGCGCCATGCAGCGGCAGGATAGCGGGACGAGGCGCTTCTCCCGGCGCGCGGAAATAGGTGACATTCACCTGGCGTTCCTTGGCGGGCAGGAGAATATGCTGGCCTTCGATGCCGGCCGCGCCTGCCATGCCCGGCAGCAATCCAAGAGCCAGGACGCTCCGGCGACAATTCCGATCCACCGCATTTTGTAAGCTCACCGCATTCGCTAACAAAACTGGCGACCCCGGGAAAACTCGAACTCCCGGCCTACGGTTTAGGAAACCGCAGCCCGGTGTCAATCGCAAACCTAGTTATCACCTCGATATTTGCTGACTTTAATCTCCACCCAATGGCCCGAACAGCGTCTTGGGGCACGGTTGGGGCACAAAAGCCCTGAATTCCCCTGAGCCGCTAGTTAAAACCCGGCTTGGCCTTTCGAACTTCCCGGTTTATGGATCGTCCAGTGACCCCGTAGCTCAGCAGGATAGAGCATCAGTTTCCTAAACTGAGGGCCGGAAGTTGAGGAAGTCTTCCTGGGGTCGCCAGCATCTGATGCGGGGGAACCGGCTCGTCCGAACATCATCGCCCGCATTTGTTGGAGCCAAGGCCTTTAGTGACGCGCCCGCCAATCCACATTCATCTAATGGCCAGCACGCGAGAGCGCTATTTAGAGCGCAATGCGTTCTATACGGCCGAGATCAAAGCCCGCCTCTTTGCCTCCCTGGCGAATATTCAAAGGGAAGCCGAGCAGTACCGCGATGAAATCTTCGCGGCCATGCGCAAGTCTGCTGGCG
Source organism: uncultured Alphaproteobacteria bacterium (assembly GCA_963765095.1). Lineage (GTDB taxonomy): Bacteria > Pseudomonadota > Alphaproteobacteria > Micropepsales > Micropepsaceae > Rhizomicrobium. The sequence continues at coordinate 83,233 of CAVXUV010000015.1, read as the reverse complement.
CAGACGACGATATCGGTGATCTGGCCGAAAGCGCGCATGAACAGGCTTTCGATCATTACACGCTCCTGACCGATCTGAAGTCACAGATGATGCTGGCCGCCACCGCCGGCCTTTATCACCAATGGGAAAAGGATTTGCGCGACTTCCTGGAGCACGATCTCGGTCACTATGTTGATCAAGCATGCCATCGTGGAAGAGGTGTGGCACTCCAAAATCCGCAAGGTCTTCGACCTATTGAAAATGTTCAGTTCGGATTGCCGGTATCGCAGCCATTTTTTCTCAGGTTGGACGCTTGCCGCCTGCTGGTGAATGCCTACAAGCACGGCAAGGGCGGCTCTTTACGCGAACTGGCGAAACTTCATCCCGAATATGTCCCTAATCCGATCCCCAGAATCCTCAGCGTTGTTCTTTGAATTCGAGGACGAATTTCTCGATCCGTCTTGGCTCGACGTGTCAGAGACGCAGTTCGACGCTATTTCGGCGGCAATCGCGGATTTCTGGACCCGGTTTCCGGAGATATCCTACCTCCAGCGCTGAGTTTGCGCCGAAGGCGTTCGCCGGGTCGTGCTAAGATCCTGATTTTTCTTGACAAATGGGCGTTATAGGCGTATACTACTTGGTATATTCCCCTATAGGCACTACCTCGGCATATTCCGAGGTCAAAGTGTCCGGCGGCAGAAGAACCGCCAATTCAATGACCAAAAAGCTCCCCCACCGACGTAAAGGTGCCAACCCGGAGGTCGCTCGCCAAGCAACCGATGCTTTAGGCGGTTACGCCTATCAGCTCGACCACACCGTCTTTCGATGGCTCAGCCTCAATGACGATGAGGTGATGCACATCGAGTTCGCTGAGGATATCGCCGTTTCCGAAGATGGCGCTCTTGATCTGACGCAGATCAAGAAGCTGAAGGCCAACATCACCATTCGGTCCGATGGCGTGGCCAAGCTGATCACGTCCGTGTGGACATTCCAGCAAGACAATCCTGGCCGCCAGGTTTCTGGCGCGATGTTGACGACCAGTGGTATTGGCAAGGAAAAGGGGATGACCTTTCCCGGTGGCGTGCCGGGCCTCGATTTATTGGCGCACAGCCGCCCGTGCCGGCGCGGATGTCGCCCCGATCCGCACTGCGCTGCTCTCTCTCGATCCCAATGACCTTCTGGCTTTCATCCGCGACGCTTCGCCGGCAAGACTTTGCGGACAACGATCCTCCAGCCGATCCAGTGGCTGAGTGGCGGGCCCAGTCCCGATGCCTTGCGAAAGGATGTCGAGGATCGGCTGATCAACCTGGGCATGCGTATGGGCGTTCCAGCCGCAAGCGCCCGCAGTGCCCGTGATTCCCTGATCGCCACGCTTCTGGATACCGTTCTGGAACCCGCCGAGATCCGCTACGTCACCAAGGCCGAACTCATCAAGGTCTTTCAGAACAAGACCTTTGTCGTCTTGCCGCCAGACTTCCTGAAGGGACTGGCGATCGGCGGTCCAGGGACCACGCTGACACCCGTTAAATCCATCGCACGGGACGTGGCGCAAATTCCCCTCTCGCCGCGTGCCACCGATCGTAGCGCCCTAATCTCACAGCTGCGGGTGGATTTGCTGTCAAGGGCGCTCTCTGGTTTCATGGGAGCAGCGGTCTTGGCAAAAGCACGCTCGCAGTGCTGCTGGCGCAATCGCAGAACACGCCATGGCGGCTGGTGGACCTGCGTGAGCTTTCCGAGGCGGCTGCGTGCTCCATCCTTGTCGGTATCACGTCCAGCTTCCGGCAAACCGGAGCGGCCGGACTAATCTTGGACGATATGCCCGCCGATCCCGGCAATGTCCTGATCTCGGCAATCGGACAGGTCGCCCGCGCCGCCACCGATGCCGACGCGGTGCTTGTCATCACAAGCATGAAACCCCCACCGCCGACTTTGGCGGGACGCCTCGGGCTGGGCGCGTCGGAGATCATCTCGGTGCCGTATCTCACCGAAGAGGACGTTGCCGATATGGTTCGCCGGGCGGGCGGAGATGCCCAGAAATGGGCGCGCCCAATCCATGCCTTCGCCGGCGCCGGCCATCCGCAACTCGTTGATGCCCGTATCGCTGGGCTTGCGCAGCGCGGCTGGAACGAAAAAGAGATGCTGGCCGACATAATCCCCCTCAGGGGCGCGCCGGATGATATGGCGGCGGAACGTCTCAATGTGCGCAACCGGTTGTTGCAAGAACTGCGCTCCGACGAGAGCGAACTACTGTTGCGGCTTTCTTTGCTGCTGGGCCATTTCGACAGAGGCATGGCCCTGGTCGCTGCGGACACGCCCACTGCCATCGCTAAGCCCGGCATGGTCTTCGATTTTCTTGTCGGGCCCTGGATCGAGCAGGAGGGGCCGGAACGGTACCGCCTGTCGCCACTGCTGAAAGACAGCGGCGCTGCAGGGCTATCCGCGCCGCTGCAACGATCCATCAAATCGAACGTGATGACCCATCTCATGGGTCAACGGCCGTTTCCGGCGGACCAGCTCCTGCAAGTATTTACCGGGGCCATCCAGCTCGACGACCGGGAAGCACTCTCCTGGTTTGGCCATGTTATCTTGGCAGCATCCACCAAAGAGAAGAAAAGCCGGTTCCGGCGTCTGGCGCAGGGAAATCTCGGGTCTTCGCGCTGTTCGACCGGGGCCAGGGTAAGCCGCTTATTCCGGGGGACACGCAGCTATCGACGCTGCTCCGCTTTGCTCAGCTGCGGGTTGCTATCGCGACGGATGACATCAAGCGGGCCGAGATCCTCATCGACAGAGCCTTGGCCGAGAATGACGTGCTGGATGCGCCTCGCAAACGCATGCTCAATGCGATGATCTACACCATGGTAATGCTTGAACCGCGCATCCCGATTCCGGCCAAGCGCTGGCTTTCCATGTTCCTGGAACTGGTGACCACGCCGGAGATGCGCGACATATTCAATGTGGCGCTGCCAACCCAAGGCGAGTTCGCCGGACTTCCGCCGACCGCGACCCACGAGGAAATGCTCTTCATCATTCGCGCCACCGCGTCGAAGTCGGTGGCGGAGCTGGCAGAGTTGATCGACGCGCTGGATCAGCAGCCCAAGGACGTGCGCTCGCGCTATCTTGGCGCTGCCGCGCGCACCAACCAAAGCCTTCATCTGCTTGTCGCGGCGTCGTGGCTGGCAGAGGCCAAACAGCCTGGCTTTGACGCCCGCGCCACCGCCGCGACCTTCCACAGGCTTAGCCAAACCACTGCCGCCAAAGAGAACGCCGATTTGGCCGTCGAAATGCTCTGTGCAGAAGCGATCATGCTGGACGAATATGCCGACGATGAGGACGGCGCCTTGGACGTTCTGCGCGTTGCCCAAGAACGTTACCCCAATGACTACCGCCTGAACCGGCAGCGCCAAAAAGTTTTCTACCGGCACGGCAAGCACGCCGAGGCTCTGGCGGAATTCGAGAAATTCCAAGACCGCCTACCCAAGGACCGCGCCGTCGATCGGGCCTATGCGATGCGGGAGGCCGGAAAAAGTGCGGCTGAAATCGGCGACCTTCCGCGGGCGCAGACATTCTTCAGCGAAGCCTGGGAATCGGCGAGGGTCTGCGGCGACGCCATGAAGGTGATGACCGCCGGTCTCTCCGCCGATTGTGCCATCGTGGCATTTGATGTCGGTAAGAAGGAGGAGGCGCTGGCATTGATGGGCCGCGCCCTGACGGAGGCCGATGGTCTGGACCCCAAAGCCGGCCTGAAAGAGGCGTACCTGAAGAGCGTCCAGATCGCAGCCATCCTCTATATGCGCGGCGCGGCAGCGGATTTTCCGGTCGCCAGACAGGCCCGTGTTTACGGCATGTGCAGTGATCCCGATCCCAATGAGTGGTTTCGCAACCGGCCTCAAGCGCAACGCAACTTTGCCTGGTATGAGCTGGCCGAGCTTGAAGCTGAGGTAACGGATGGTCACGCAGTCCTTGATGAGCTTCGCCGGCGCACCCGCTCCGGAGGGCTTTTACCTCTGGAAACGATGCTCTCTTCACGGGTGACCGATGCCGCCATTCGGCACCTCGACCCAGACCGTTTCCTGGAGGCGCTAAAGACTTATCCCCGGGCGGTGGTTGTCGGCGTGAAGACTTTTCTGACCGGCGTCGGCGACCCGTTGAATATGCCCGAAGGCCAATTGTCGCCCATCAGCACCGCGGAATGGACGACTGCGGATATCGCCGCGACGACCCGCAGCGCCGTTATGGCGTTTATGCTCACCGCGGCGGCGGCCGGGAGGGATGACGTACTCGCGGCGGTGCGCCAGAAGCTTGATGCCGTGCCCGGCCTGCGCGACGTGGTGCGCCCGCTGTTTGAAACCATGGACGATCCCTCTAACCTTGAGAAGGATCTGGAGGTCATCATTCCCAGCATCGCGGGCCGCCTGCTCAAGGACGACATTGTGGATACGGTGGATGTCTTTATGTCGGCGGTTTATACCCTGCAGTTCCTGGAGGGGAGTGTGCTGGCTGGCCCCGTGGCTGAGGCGCTGATGAAAGTCTATGAGCGGCTCTGGCCTGAAATTCTGAAAAAGAGAACCTTCTCGATGATCAGTCCGTCCACCAACGGTCCCATAATCGTCGAGGCCTTGCGGAAGGGCGAGACCGCCAAGCAGCGCATGGCCCATATGGTGCTCGCCGCGGAACCCGCGGTAAAACGCAATCTCAACGATGATTTGCGCGCCAAGATCAAAAAAATGTCGCTTCCGCAGGTAAAGCCGGCGGTCCAACACGATGAGTGACAGTCGCGCGGGCGATTGCATATCCGCGGTAGTGCTCCCGTGTGGCAGGGGATGACCAGCCCGAGCAAACACGGACGGCGGCGGACGTTGATGCCCTGGTGGGTCAATTGCGCCAGGCCTGCTTGGCGTTGTAACAGGGGCTTCCCCGTGAAGACGTCCGGGTGGACGCACTCAATGTCTGGTCCAAGGCGCCCTTTCAGCTGCTTTGTGTTCGTGAGTTGCTGATTTGGCGGGTAGAAGAGCTGGCTCGCTGCGCCTGTGACAGTCTGGAGCGAGAGGATCTCGCTGCAGCGGCCTTGCTCACGCGCGCCGTGATGGAGACAGTTGCTCTATGCTGGAAGATGCTCGACCTGTTGCAGCAACGTGACAAGAAGTCCGCAGGGGAATTGAGTGACCTATTCATGCGCGCTGTCTCTGGAGCCCGCAATTGGGATCAGATGCCCAAGGCGTTTCATGTGATGGACCTAGTGCGCGATGTTGAGCAGCGCGTTCCTGGTTTCCTGGCGTCTTACGAATCCTTGAGTGAGTTCGCCCACCCCAACGGACAAGGTGTTTTTGGCCTCTTTGGCACCATCGATAAGGAGAGATACACGGCCACCTTCGGGCGCAACGGTCAAAAAACATTTCCGGTGCGCGGGCTGATCGCCGAGGCCCTTATGGGAGCCCTCGAAATATTCACCCTCGCATACAATCGCATGGCGGATGAATTGCCAAAGTTTCTGGAGCAACTCCCCAAAATCTGGCCCGTTGACGAAGGGACGCCTTGATGGAATTCGCCAGCACGACGGGAGTGCCTTCGCTATTTCACTATTGCGCCTTCCACGCGGATAGATTTGCAGATGTTATCGAGCATAACCGGGTCTATATGTCCGATACGACAAATTTCAACGACCCTTGGGACTGCCGCCGTGCTTCGATTTTTCGCAACTCGGTGATCCGGATTACGCAGACCGGGTGGTCGCTTGGTTCTACCAAGCTGCGCGCAAGCAGACACCGCACTATTCCGAGGAATTCCACCGGGCGCGGGCTGTGGAGCTGCGCCATAACCCGGACGCGCTGCGGGCCGCCGTTATACAGGCCTCTGATATGTCGGCCGAAATCATCAAGCGCTATCGGGTGTTTTGCCTGACGACTCACCCGACCAACATCCTGATGTGGAGTCATTATGCCAAGAATCATAGCGGCATCTGCATCGAATTTTCATGCCACAATTTCGTATTTTCCGGCGCTTTCAAAGTGGAATATGCCCAGGTATATCCGCCTTACCATGTGTTCGATGGATCGGACGAAAGAGTTCTCTTGCCGCTCATCACCAAATCGTCGGCTTGGTCTTATGAGGACGAGTATCGGCTCATCGCGCAGGAACGGTCCGCAGCTTTTAGCGACTCCCTTTTTAACGGACGGAAACTATCTCGCGCTCCCTGCCGGAGCGATCCGGTCAATCATCCTCGGATGTTCCACGCCGCCGGGAGTTGAACATGAAATTGCGACAATCCTTGCCGGTCTTGGCCAGAACATCGCGCTGCGCCGTCTGGTGCGGGTGGCAAACCGGTACGATTTGGTGTTCGCCTGACGCTTGGGTGGGCGCGGCCAGCGTTATTGGTGGGGCGGGTTATGAGCACCAGTAATGCCTCTTCTATATGATCCTGTGAGGTATAGAATCGCATGTGCCGTGCCAGGTGCTGTCCCATGGCCGCGGTATCGGCCAGGTCCGGCGCTGGATCATCAAAAGTTAGAGGCAGATGGGCGGCAACCGCCATGCGAAATAGCGGGGCCGCGTACTCGAACAGATTTCTTCCGCTCGGAAGTTTCAGATTGTCGGCGGTAACAGGATTGCCGTGTAAAAAATTATTGCGTTCCTGATACAGGCGGCCATACAGCCAGCAGCCATTGATGCCCCTAATAGCGGCGCCCCGATTGTTGTAACAGTCGTGCTCTTCGGCGGCCGACTTTTCCAAATGCCACGGCGCAGATTTGAGAAGGTCGTAAACCGTCCCAAGATTTGCCCTGCCGTTTTCGCCGGTGTGGGACAAAATTTCAAAAGCCGATATCCAAAGCGCAATCTGGCGGCCAACGTCGTAGTAAGTCACATCTTGGCTGCTTGGAACTGACGAGGCCGGCGATGCCATGTTCAGCGCACGAAAGAGGGTAATGTCGCGGTGCGCTGGCTCGTTCGTCGCAAAGCGTGACTTCCATTTCTCTAAAAGCGCGACGCGTAGCGGACGGTCGAAATCGATATCATCGCACGGCTGGACGAAGATTTCGGGTGAGGACTGGCCGTGAAAACTTTCGACATCGTCAAATGCCGCAATAGCGGGCGTGTAGGCGGTGAGACCGCTATCGTCGTTTGCCACCATCCACGGGTAGATGGAGAAGAAGTTCGACCAAACAAAGTATCGCGCCGCTCCTTGGTTCAATTGGAGGGCACGATTTAGCGGTACGGCAGATACGGTCAAGATATCTCGCAAGCCAGCGATCGCCTCCGGGCGGCGATAGGCTTGAGGAGCGTCCCCGCGATAGAGAATTACTGATGGCTCGACCTGTCGCCCAAAGGCATTAGTAAAGCGGGAAAGAAATTCACCGAGATTGCTTTTGGGCTTTGCCAGCTCCTGGACGCGATCGTCTCTTAATGGCGCTATACACGCGATCTCAGATTCGATGGCCGATCTCAGATAAAGATTGGGAAGGATGACCATCGGTATCCAGTCGGGCATCCATTCGCCTTTTCAAATGCGCTGATTTATAGCTCAGCAGGATAGATCATTGGTTTCTGAAACCAAGGGTTAGAAATGGTCTTGACGGTAACGTATAGGTTACTATATGATGGTAATCAAGGTTGTTGAATATGTCCGTGAGGACGGGTCCAATCCGTTCAAAGAGTGGTTTGACGACCTCGACGCCCAGGCCGCCGCCAAGGTTGCAACTGCGACACTGCGATTGGAAATGGGCAATACCTCGAACGTCAAATGGATCGGGACAATCGGGGAATACCGGATTGATTGGGGACCAGGTTACCGGCTTTATCTGGGCAAGGATGGCGAGGCCCTAATTATCCTGCTGGTTGGTGGCACCAAGAAACGCCAGCAACCGGACATCGAACGGGCGAAGAATTTGTTCGCCGAATACAAGGCTCGGAAGGCGGCGGGAGCAAAACCCAGGCCCAAAGGCAAGAGGTAGCAAGATGGCACTGACACGGGATTTCAAGGAAACAGTGAGCGCGCGCGTGGCGCGCGACCCTGCTTTCGCTAAAGCGCTTCTCGATGAGGCGGCGACGCTGTTCTTGAATGGTGATCCCCACGCGGCGCGCCTAATCTTGCGTGACCTTGTAAACGCGTCGGTAGGTTTTGAAGCGCTCGCGATTGAGACCAAGACGCCCAGCAAGAGCCTCCATCGGATGCTGTCAGAGCGAGGCAATCCCAGGATGGACAATTTGGCTGCAATTTTTGGCGTTGTCCGCAAGCGTCTTGGAGTAAATATTGGCGCGCACGCCGTGAAAGCTGCGTGATCACCAATAGGTTTGACTTGGCTACGGTTTGCGGCGGCTGATTTTGTTGCGGTCCCGAAGGGTGTCAATCAACAAGGACTTCTCGCCCTTCTTGTAATACCAACCGCGCCACGCATTTTCCGTTGGTGCCCCGATATGCGCGCTCAACTGGTTCAGATAGTTCTAGTAAACCCCATTGGTGGTGCGGTTGTACCAAAGCCCATCACGCACCACGGCCTTGAGTTCGCGGCCCTTAAAGACGCGGAAAATCTTAAACCCTTCAGGGAAGAATACGCCGAACCGAGCGTCCCTAAAGCCCTTGCCCTGACCTTCTGCCGCGACATCCATGGTTGCGGGCTTGTTCTTCAGTTGGAGCAGCTTGCGGATGATGCCTTCCTCGCCGTCATCGCCTTCCTCCCATTTACGGACTTGGCCCGCCATGGCTGGCTTAGGCCATCGCTATACCCGGCGGTACGTAGTGCCTGATTATCAGGGCCTGCAAGATCGCAGGCTTATACCTGGCTCGAAAGTTTATGGCAAGAGCCGGATGCACATCGCTCTCACGCACAAGCATATGGCGCGGCGTTCGGGAGGGCTGGTTTCCAAGCCCCGTTAGCGTCTCGCCAGGGCGAATTGCCTGGTTTAAGGACGAAATAACGTCTTGGGCTGATGCCAGTCGCCCTAGGCTGCGATCTGACCACGCCGCCGCGAAGCAGCGCGACCACCTCTTACCGGCAGCGCCGCGACATTAGAGCGGGCGCCACTCGGGCGACGTGCCTACGATCCTGAAATAGCAAGCTCTGCCATTTTTTGAGCGCGATTCGTTTGTCAGCGACGTACTCATTGGCATCGTAGTGCTTCATGCTAACCGCTGATCCACCGCCGGCATCAGTGGTGTGACCCAGAACTTTGTATCGGATAAAAGGCAGAACTCCAATCCGCCCACAGGTCAGAACGCGGTTGAGCCTGTCCGGCGGAGATCATGTGGAGTTGCATGTTTCATTTTCTTGGTACCGATAATGTCCACCATTGCATGATAGATACTGCTAGGGAGTACTCCCTTGTTTTCGATGCGCCACCTTGGCGACGGAAAGACAAAATCCAGCTTTTCGCTGGGGCGAAGTGCGATGGCTTCTTCAATTAAATCTATGGCTTCGTCCGTCAAGGGCACCAAGTGTGGAATACCGGCCTTCATGCGGTCGCCAGAAATCAGCCAGGTCTTGGTATCGAAATTGAGTTCATCAAGGCGCATCCCGGCGACTTCGTTCTCCCGCACCAGAAGAAGGGTGCAAAGCTGGAGGGCAATTCCCATCGATCGGCTGAGGTAGAGCGGGAGAATTTTGCCTCTCTTGTTCGGAGCCATGAACTTAGGCGGGTCCAGAACCGCGTGCCAGAATTCACGAATTTCACTGTCCGTTAGCGTGCGGGTTCGTGGCTTTGTTGTGCCAATAACACCGAAGCCAGTTGCCGGGTTGATAGGGATGAGATCATCATATTCGGCGATTCCAAAGGCGAAAGTCTGCCGAATGACGGCTTGCACCTGGATGGTCTGGGCCTTGATCCCTTTGTCCATCAGGTCGCGCAATATCTTTTTGACGGTGGAGCGCTGAATATCCTCGATGAATGTCGTGCCAAGCTTCGCTTTGATGTAGCGCCGATAGACACTTTCTTCATCTCAGATGGTCCTCTCGCGCTTCTGCTTCTTGCGGGGCTTCCAATGTCCTTTTCTGCTAGCGTCGATATAGGTGGTGAAAAGTTCCCCGAAAGTCCGCACGGGGGCTGTTTTGACGGCCTGACGGGTGCGGCGTCGCTCCGAAGCTGGGTCGTCGCCTGTCTTAGTTTGGGCGAGCAACTTGAGGGCTTCGTCCCGGGCGTCGGCGAGTTTAAGTGCTGGATAGGTTCCGATCGTGAAGCGGGGCTGGCGCCCGTTGTCGGTCCGGTAGCGCAGGACCCAGGTCTTGCGACCCTGGCCGGAGACCCGTAGGACGAGCCCACTAATCTTTTGGTCAAAAATCTCGACCCGCTTGCCAGCGGGGGCCGTAGCGCCTTGATGAAGTTGTCGGTCAGAGTGGGATTTGCCACAGGTTTCAGGCCTCCTTAGAACGTCACCGTCGGTCGGATCGATTGTCCTGGCGGGGCACGTTTGGGGCACACATGGGGCACAAAAAAACGAAACTGCCCGGATGCGTGTGAAACGACCTGTAACCCGATTTCCAAGGTCCTCTAAGGGACGCCGATCAGGTGAAACAGCGGTGAACAGGCTGAAACACCTGTTTATATTATTAGGAAACCGCCGCTCTATCCTGCTGAGCTATGGGGTCGCGTCATCGCTTCAATAGCTTGGTGAGCTACCGGTAGGCAAGCAAACACGAAAGCTCCCAATTTGCTGGATCACATGGCAGTCCAGCACCCAAAACAACGGGCCACGTCATCATGGTGTGCCGGACTTGGGGGCGCCATCCAAGTCGAACCAGAAACTTACATCGACGGCGGGTTGTATGCCCATCGCGATGTTTTCGTTTCGCTGGTATTCGGTTGCTCCCAACAGGCCGTCCGCATCCGTTCCGTTTGTCGCCAGGGGAAGCAAAAGGCGCTCCCCGGCCAGGAATGCATTTTCGTATTGGAAGATGTTGCCGCTCCCCAAATATATCGCGGGCTCCGTGACGACCCTGTTCAAGAGCGGCTGCATTTCTCCGAAGGCGGCGGCGGATTGCGCCTGCTGCAGCGGAAGGCCGCGAAAGTTCTGGCCGACGAGGCGCGCAATTCGATCGCCTGCCAGGCGGCCGGTGAATATTTTCGTGGCACGATCATAGGTGAGCGACCAAACCAGCGGAAGCTGCCGTGCGATCGCTTTCGGTTTCAGGTCTTGCCATGCCGGCATAAGCTTTCCTCCCCGCGCGCTGAACCAGTGCTCAGCCACCACCTTGAGCGAAGGGGCCGTGATGGTCTGCAGGAGATTCTGATGCATGATGGGATGCCTGGTTAGGCCCAGAACATACAGTGTATACCAGTCGTACTTGAGCCGCCGGGATATCTTTCCCGCCCAATCAAGCCCCGCCCAATCAGCTCCGGGGGCTTGTTGGCCGCAATGGCCGCGACGGCGTAGCGCAAGGCCAAGGCCCCGGGGATTATTGCTCCCAGAGGGTAACCCAATTTCCGGGAGAGCAACTATCAAGACTGACCGGACAGGTATCGAGGCGCGCGCGCAATTGCTGGGACTTGCGATCCAGATGCACATCGAGCTTGAATGTGGCGCTGTGCAATGCGGCGTCGGCGTTGCTGCCGTCCAAAGCATAGTCTCCGGTCACGGCACCTGAAGCCGCGCCCTTGGCGGATGTCACTTCGCCGGACGAATCGTCCACATACACAATGCCGCTGAGCTGCTCGTTGGAACCCACCGCGACGGCGTAGGGAATTTCACTTGCGGCTGCGGGAATGGAGAGCAACCCGGCCAAAACGGTGAAAAGAACGCCCTTGATCAACCGGGCTCTCGACATGATGCGGGCCTCCCAAATGCGGGCGGTTCTGCTGCTTGTTTTTGGGGCAATGGCTTCTCCAGGATCCCGGTGTTTTTTCCTTCCGTGACGGACGGGTAGAGACAATTTGCGACAGACATTGTGTCTGAAAATTCGTTTATAATGCAGCCGGCTGTCGTATGTTCGCGGGCAGGGGCGTCCGGAGCAGAAGACCTCGCAAACACCATATAAAACGGGCCTGATCCGGCCCGCCAGGGGGGCCTATGATCATCGAGTGGGGCCTATGACCATCCAGTCGAGCCCGCGCAGCATCGAAGGCGGGGCCCGCCGCCAGGGCGCGAGCATCCGGCCTTACCGCCGCTATCTGATCGGCGGCGGCGCGTTGATCCTGGTGCTGGCCGCGTTCTACTGGTGGACGCATAGCGGCAATCAGGCCGGCGCCCGCCGCACCCCGGTGGTGCCGGTGCAGGTGGCGGCCGCCCAGCAACGCGAAATGCCGGTGGTCAAGGACACCATCGGCACGGTGGTGTCGCCCACCACGGTTTCGGTCATCCCGCGCGTCCAGGGCGAGCTCACAAAAATCTATTTCAAGGAAGGCGACACGGTAAAGAAGGGCGATCTCCTGTTCGAGATCGATCCGCGTCCCTATCGGGCGGCGCTGGGCCAGGCCAAGGGACAGCTTGCCAAGGACCAGGGTGCGCTGGACGGCGCAGAGCGCGACCTCAAGCGATTCCAGTCGCTGCGCGGGGTCAATGCGATATCGCAGCAGGTCGTCGATGACGCGCTCGCCACCGTCGAGGTCGATACCGGCACGGTCGAAGCCGACAAGGCCAATGTGGAGATGGCGGGGCTCAATCTGGATTTCTGCGAGATCCGCTCCCCGGTGGACGGCAAGACCGGCACCATCCAGGTGCAGACGGGCAATGTCATTTTCAGCAGCGCCACCGCCGCGCCTTTGGTCACCATCGCCCAGATCAAGCCGATCAAGGTTTCATACTCCCTGCCGCAGTCCGACCTGCCGGCCATTCAGGCGCGGGCCAGGGAAGGCAAGCTGGTCGCCGCCATCACCTTGCACGCCACTGACGGCGCCAAAAAACTCACCGCGCCGGTGGATTTCGTCAGCAACACCATGAGCACCGCCGGCACCATCGAACTCAGGTCCGACTTCGCCAATGAGGACGAGGCGCTGGTGCCGGGCGAGCTGGTGGACGTCAACGTCCAGCTCGACGATATTCGGGGCGCCATCGTGGTGCCGCGCGTCGCGGTGATCAACGGCGCGAACGGGACCTTTGTCTATCGCGTCAACCAGGGCGTGGCCGAACAGGTGCCGGTGCAGGTCGCGTTTGACGACGGCACCGACATGGCGATCAAGGGCGACATTGCGGCCGGCGACAATGTGGTGAGCGACGGCGGCCTGCGCGTGGTGCCGGGCAGCAAGGTCATCATCCAGCATTTGGCAAACAGGGCGGCCGGCGGCAGGAGGGGGCCCAAGGGGGCAAAAGGCGCGCGCGGGGCGCGCGGCGGCAAATCGCCATGAACATGTCCCGCGTCTTCATCGAGCGGCCGATCATGACCACCCTGCTGATGGCGGGCTTGGTGATTTTCGGCCTGTTCGGCTATTTCACTTTGCCCATTTCCCAGCTTCCCACCGTGGACTTTCCCACCGTCCAGGTGAGCGCGCAGCTGCCGGGCGCCGATCCCGTCACCATGGCGTCGGGCGTGGCCGCGCCCCTGGAGAACCAGTTCTCCACGATTCCCGGCATCGACGAGATGAGCTCTTCCAGCTCGATCGGCCAGACCAACATCACCATCCAGTTCGCGCTGGACAGGAACATCGACCTTGCCGCGCAGGATGTGAACGCGGCGATTGCCGCGTCGCTGGGCCAGTTGCCCAAGGCGCTGCCGCGCCCGCCCACCTACCACAAGATCAATCCGAACGACCAGCCGATCATGTACATCTCGATGTTCTCGGACACGATGCAGATCCAGGATCTCGACGAGTATGCCGAGACGCTGCTGGCGCGCGAGATCTCCACCATCGACGGCGTCGCCCAGGTTCAGGTTTTCGGCCAGGGCAAGTATGGCGTGCGCATCCAGGTCGATCCCGACAAGCTGGCGGCGGTTCAGATCGGCATCGACCAGCTCGCCAACATTATCGCCAACGCCAATGTCAACAATCCCACCGGGTCGGTGAATGGCGAGCGGCAGGCGGCATCGATCCTGGCCACCGGCCAGCTCAACAATGCCGCGGATTTCCGGCGCCAAGTGATCGCCTATCGCAAGGGCGCGCCGGTCAAGCTGGGGGATGTCGCCACCGTGCTCGACGGCCAGGAGAGCTATCTGGGCGGCACCTGGCTGCATGAAAAGAAAGGCGTCGCGCTGGCGATCAACCGCCAGCCCGGCTCGAACACCGTCGAGGTGATCGAGAAGATCAAGGCCATCCTGCCGCATTTCGAGGCCGGGTTGCCCAAGGGCGTTCAGTTAAAGATTTTGTACGACCAGAGCGACGTCATCAACGCCTCGGTCAACGACGTGCAAATCACGCTGCTGATTGCCGGCCTGATGGTGGTGGGCGTGATCTTCGTGTTCCTGCGCCGCCTTTCGGCCACACTGATTCCATCTTTGGCGCTGCCCATCGCGGTGATCGCCACCTTCGCCGGCATGGCGGCGATGGGTTACGATCTCGACAATCTGTCGCTGATGGCGCTCACCTTGTCGGTGGGCTTTGTGGTCGATGACGCCATCGTGATGCTGGAGAACATCGTCCGCCACATCGAGAATGGCGAAAAGCCCTATGACGCCGCCATCAAGGCATCGGGCGAGATCGGATTCACCATCCTGTCCATGACCGTGTCGCTTGCGGCGGTGTTCATTCCCGTGGTGTTCATGGGCGGCATTGTCGGCCGGCTGCTGCACGAATTCGCCATGACCATCATCATCGCCATCGCCTTCTCCGGCATCATCTCGGTGACCTTGACCCCCATGATGTGCGCCTATGTCCTGAAGGACGAGCATGGCCAGGCGCATAACGCCTTTTATCGCTGGAGCGAAAATACCTTCAATGCCATCCAGAGCGGCTATGAGCGTTCGCTGTTCTGGGCGGTCAATCACCGCCCGTTCATTCTGGGGCTGTTTTTCGCCAGCATCCTGGCCAGTGTCGGCCTGTTCATGATCATGCAGGAAGATTTCCTGCCCAGCGACGATCAGGGCCGTCTTCAGGGCCAGATTCAGGCCGCCAACGGCACCTCTTTCAATCAGATGTACACCTATCTGAACGAGGTGGGCCGGGTCCTGGATGCCGACCCCAACGTCGTCGATGCCATGGTGCAGATGCCCAGCGCCAACGGCCAGGCCGGCACCAACCAGGGCGTGATGCGCGTCATTCCGCTGGCGAAAAACCGCAAGCTCAACGCCGACGAAGTGGCCCGCGAATTGCGCGTCAAGCTGTCCCGCTTTCCCGGCATCAATGTCTTCGTCGCCAATCCGCCCACGATCAGCATTGGCGGGCGGGGCGGCCGTTCGACCTATCAATACACCATGCAGGGTACCGACCTGGACCAGCTCAAACTCTATTCCGACCAGCTGGTGGATTATCTGCAGGGCCAGCGTGCCTTTGTCGGCGTCAACAGCGATTTGGATGCGGAGATGCCGTCCATTCATGTCGCCATCGACCGCGACCGCGCCGCGGCCTTGAATGTGCCCGCTTCGAATATCGAAACCGCGCTCAGCGATGCCTATGGCGGCTGGCAGATTTCGCAGATCAACCGGCCATCCAACCAGTATGAAGTGCTGCTGGAGCTGTTGCCGCAATACCAGGCCCATGCCCGGTTTCTCGACCGGCTCTATGTCACCACCGGTTCGGGCACGCTGGTGCCGCTGTCGGCGGTGACGACGGTGACACAGAGCACCCAGCCGCTCAGCATCCATCATTCCGGCGAGGTGCCTTCCGTCACCGTCTCCTTCGATTTGAACAAGGGCTATGCGCTGAGCGACGCGGTCACCGCGATCAACAGGGCGATGCGCGATCTCGGCGTGCCCGAAACCATTCAAGGAAGCTTCCAGGGCACCGCCGCGGCCTTCCAGCAATCCACCCAGAATATGGGCCTGCTGCTGCTTCTGGCGATGATCGTGGTCTACATCATTCTGGGCATTCTCTATGAAAGCCTGATCCACCCGCTCACCATCCTTTCGGGCCTGCCGTCGGCGGCGATGGGGGCGCTGTTGATCCTGTTCCTGGTGGGCCTGCCGCTGACGCTTTACGCCTTTGTCGGCCTGATCATGCTGATCGGCATCGTCAAGAAGAACGCCATCATGATGATCGACTTTGCATTGAGCCGTCAGCGCAGCGATAACATCGCTCCGCAGCAGGCCATCCTGGAAGCGGCCAAGATCCGTTTCCGTCCCATCATGATGACCACCATGGCGGCGATGATGGGCACGTTGCCGATCGCGCTCGGCCTGGGGGCGGGTGCTGAATCGCGCCGGCCGCTCGGGCTTTGCGTGGCGGGCGGGCTGCTGTTTTCGCAGGCCTTGACGCTTTACATCACGCCGGTGATCTACATTTACATGGATCGCTTCGGGCAGTGGTTTGCCGGGCTCTGGCGCCGGTCTCAGCCGGCCGGAATGCCGGCGGAATAGAAGCCGCCGCGCGGCGCATCCTCGGTCTCAAACACATCGGTGTCTCGGTATTAGTACTTAGCCGAAAACGGATGCGCGGCTCATCACTTGGCAATGGGTGGCTACGAGAATACCCGACGCATCAAGTCCGAAGATTGCTGGCAATGGGCAACATCATCAACGGCAGCCGCATTCCCGATGTCGAGTTGGGCCGCCTGCTGGGCAGTGAACTCTGTGCGGTCTCGACCCGGGAATTGTTCGCGCATGGCCGCACAATCGTCCTGGGCATCCCCGGCGCGTTCACGCCTGTCTGCACCAAAGAGCATGTTCCCGATTTCATCAAGAATGCCGGCAAGCTCAAGGCTTGCGGCTATACCCAACTGATTTGCATCGCGCCGAATGACCCGTTCGTTCTGGATGCCTGGGCGCGTCAGGTCGATCCGAAAGGGAAAATCGAATTCTTCTCGGACGGCAATCTGGATTTCGTCAGCCGGCTCGATCTGAGGATGACGAACCGGGATTTGTTTGTCGGTGTGCGGTCCGAGCGGTACCTGATGATCGTTCACAACAACACCATCGTGCGATTGCGCGTCGAACCCAATATCCTCGCCTACACCTGCACCAGAGCCGTCGACGCTCTCAACGACGCGTACACCGAGATCTGACCTCGGCAGGTGCGCGCCCCAGGGGGTCTCCGGATTGCGGCGGTTCCTATTTCTGAGCCTGGTCCCGGCCGTCTTCCTCGGCCTCCAGCAGGCCGAATGTGCCGGAGGCTTTCCCCATCTCGGCATGCACGAAGCCTTCGCTGGCCAGACCCCTTTTCAGGAGTTCCCGCACCGCCGCCGCGCGGCTGGGCATCCGGCGGGCAAAACGCCAGTTGTCCAATGCCTCAAGTTCCTGAGCCGTCAGCATAATTTGCAGACGCTCGCCCCGTTCCAATTCGCCCATCATTGTCCCCTTTGATTGCGGTTGGACGCCATCACTTACTCATTCAACTCATAAAACACCAAATTAGATTTTGATGCAATAGCATCCAATTGCTTAAACGAGTAGAAGGCTCATAACCGGCAAACGGCTCAGAATTAGCAGTTAACATATTGATATCATTAAGTTTTTCTTGAAATTCGGGTCACTGGGGCCTAAAGCCTTTGTCTGACAAAGGATGGCCCCATGAACGTGATCAATCTTCATCCCGACGCCAAAGCGCCGGTGCCCGCGGTGGAATTGCTGCGCGAAGCCAATCACCGCATCGCCAATCACCTGGGATTGTTGACGGCCCTGGTGGAAACCCAAATCAAGGGCATCGACCGAGGTCCGGAGACCCTGTCGCGAGACGAGGCGAGGAAGATGCTCCAAGCGACGGTCGGCAAGCTGGTCGGGGTCAGCCGTTTGCACCATTGGCTGTCCGAACAGGGGCGTCTCGATGGCGTCTCCTTGTCCGATTATATCGTCGACGTGTGCACGTCCTTGACCTCGTCATTGGGTTTGAGCGGACGGGTGTACTTCGTGCATTTTTGGGCCGCGAATTGCCGCCTCTCGCCCGAGCAGGCGCAATATATCGGTCTTCTGATCAACGAGATCATGATCAATGCGCTCAAACACGCCCATCCCGCCGGACTTCCGGTTCAACTGGAGATCCGCTGCGAAAAGCAGGCCGACGGCCGGATGACGATCACCATCGGCGATGATGGCGTGGGCCTGCCCGAAGGAACCAATGCGAGTGCCGAGGGGGTGGGTTTCAAGCTCATCCGCACGCTGGCGAAATCGCTGAACGCCGAACTCCGGATCGAGTCTGATTCGCTGGGGCTGACATTCGTCATCACCCTGCCGCCAGCGGGGGCGGTGAAAAACCTTGCGGCCGTTGGCGGCCAGCAAGAGGTGTCATGCAGCAGCTAGCCGGGGATTTCAGCACCCCGCTGCTTTGCATGAAGTGCGGACAGGAAGGCAACGCCACCTGGGAGCCGGGACGGCGCGATCCGGTGGGGACCTCCACGCAATTCTATTTGCGCGTGAAAGTTCGCGTCAAACTTCCGCGACCGGGGAACGAGATCGTCTGCGCCCGGTGCGGGGCGATCCACCGCGAGCAGACCTAGGCCGCAAAGAAGTACCCATCCGGTTTGCCGGGGGGTCCTCTACGACGCCAGCAGAAACGGCGCGGCGACGATCCGCCAGGCCGGAAGCACAAGGCTCGCGGTGGTTCCGGCATCCGGCGTGCTCACGATCTCGAGCGTGCCGCCATGAAGCAGCGCCAGCGATTTGCAGATCGGCAGGCCCAGTCCGGTGCCCTGGTGCTTGCGCGCGACCCTGGAGTCGATCTGGCCATATTGCGACATCGCCCTTTCCAGCTCGGCCGGTGACATGCCGATGCCGGTGTCGCGGACGGTGAGACGGATGTCTTGTCCGACAACGGCGCCGATGATGACCTGGCCGCCGGGCGGCGTGAACTTGACCGCGTTGGTAAGCAGGTTGATGAGGATCTGCTTCAACAGCCGGTAGTCGGCGCGGATGCGGGGCAAGCCGGGCCATGGCCCTTCATAGAGCTGCACGTCCTTGGCGCGGCCCTTGACCAGCGCCAGGGCGTCCGACAGCAGATCGGGGATCGCGATGTCCTGTTCGTGCAGCTCCATCTTTCCGGCGGTGACCTTGGACAGGTCAAGCACGTCGTTGATCAGGTCCAGCAGATGCAGGCCGCTGTCGTGAATATGCGTGGCGTATTGCTGGTATCGGGGCGAGCCCAGCGCACCGTGCAGTTCGCTGCGTATCACGTCGGAAAAACCCAATATGGCATTGAGCGGCGTGCGCAGCTCGTGGCTCATATTGGCGAGGAATTCGGATTTGGCGCGATTGGCGTGATCCGCCTCGAGCTTGGCCGCGGCCAGTTCCCGCACCGAACGGTCGCGCTCGCGCAATCCCTGGAAGGCCAGCAATATGCAAAGGGCCATGAAGGCGATCAAGCCGACCAGCAGAATTGCCGCCGCGACCAAGGTGGCGATGAAGGCGCCATACCATGATGTGTGCAGCGCCTTGATCTTCCCGTCGGCGGCCGCGTCGATCCGGGCCACATGCATGCGAATGGCGGCGATCGAGCCATGCTCGGCCTTTGACGAGAGGGCCCAAACCGCTTTCTTCGGGAGTCCGCCCTGCTGCAGCGCAATCGCGCCGTAAAGATCCTGGAGCGCGGCTTGAATGGCCGTCCTTAGAGGAGGGATGTCATCCTGGCCGATGGCAGCGGCCTGGGCCGAGCGCGCGAGATTGTTCAAGGCCGCGGGCAATCCGTTCACCGCATTCAAATACGGCGTCAGTTCGTCTTTCTGTCCGGTGAGGAGGTAATTGCGTTGTCCGGTCTCGGCATCATGCACCAGGCCATAGACTTGCCTTGCATCATGGGTCACGGCCGTATCCTTGAGGATGTCGCGGCTCGCCTGGCCGCTTTTGAGGATCAACGCCAGGGCCAGCGCCGCCACGACGATGAAGCCCAGCGGCAGCACCGCGAGCGTGATCAATCGCAGTGTTTTGATTCCGACCTGCGCCGACAGATCGAGCCGGGGCAGCTTGACGATGATCATGACCAAATCCGCCCCACGCCAACGCAGCCAGGCAAGGTAGGAAGAACAGCGTAAACAAAGTGTGAAAATGGGAACCGGGGGATCCCCCGACGGGGCTAGCGCGCGGTGCGCTCGGGCACCGATTTGTGCAGGAAATACATCAGCACCAGTGCCACCAGCGACACCCCGATCACGATATCGCCAAGCCAGTTGAAGTGCTTGAGGGCGCCATCCGTCCCCTGGACGATCACCGCGCCCGCGATCGCCGCCGAGATGCCGCCCGAGAATTGCTGCAACGAGGCATTGATGGCGTTGAAGGCGCCGCGTTTGGTGACTTCGGGCACGGCGGAAAACAGCGCCTGCGCGGGGATCATGCGGGAAAACACGCCCAGATACATCAGAACATTGAGGACGATCACGGCGGGAAGCGAGGTGCGCCCCAGATTGGTCCAGATCGCCACCATCACGACGGCCAGCGCGCTGCCGAACAGGAAGGTGTTGAACTTGCCGAAGCTGTCGCTGACCTTGCCGATCACGGGGCCCATGAAGACGGTGAAAAGCCCGGTGACCAGATAGATGGTGGGGAGCGTGGTGAGCGGAAGTCCGATATTGTCCACGGTATAGGCGGTGGCGAACGGCATCAGCATATAGCCGCCGGTGGACAGCAGCACGACCAGGCAAAAGGCGATGCGATAGCGCGGCTCGGCCACGGTATGGACCAGGTGCATGAAGGGGCTGTGTTCCTGCTTCAGCTTCAGATGCGCCGTGACCGGCTTCATCCGCGCCAGGATCAGGAGCCCCGCGGGGACCGCCAGCACGATGATGGCCAGAAACGGCGCATGCCAGTCCCAGCGATTGGCGAAGTAAAGCCCCGCGGGCAGGCCCAGCACCTGGCTGGCGGCAAAGGCGGTCTGGATGAAGCCCATGACCCGGCCCCGCATCTCGAGCGGGAAGAGATCGGTGGCGATGGCGAGCACCACCGAACCGATCACCCCGCCGAAAAATCCGGTGACGATCCGCGCCATCAGCAGCATGGGATAGCTGTGGGCCAGGCCGCAGAACAGCGTGCCCAGCACGAAACCCGCGTAGAAAAACAAGAGCAGCCGCTTCCTGTCGAAGCGGTCGGCAAAGCCGGCGGCCAGCACGCCCGAAAGCGCCGCGCTGAAGGCATAGGACGAGACGGCAAAACCGAATTGCCGCGGGGTGATGTGCAGGGTCGGCATCATCATCGCCCCCAGGGGCGAAATGATCATGAAATCCAGGATGATGGTGAATTGCAGGAACGCCAGCACGGCGACGACGAACATCTGATAGCGGGTAAATGCCAGGCGGGGAGGGGAGGCCTTTTTACTTGAGGAGGTTTCCGTCGTTGCCGCGTCCATGTCGCCGCCTTGCTCGTTGTGAAGCGCAAAACCGGAAGTTGCATCCCGGAGAATCAGGAACCCGCGGCTCCATCCTGCCGAATTGCGGGGCCGCTGGCTTCAGCTTTTCTCCATTTTTGTGTCGTGTACACCCCTCGCAGATGCATCAACCGGGGGTGGACACGGCTTTCGCCAGCGCGAATACTCTCGCGCAATCGAGGGGGTGTGAATGAGCCGGGCAAACCCGAAAACATTGCTTTTCCTTGGCCTGCTCATGGCCGGGCCTGCGCCCGCAATGGCAGCGCCCGCCGAGGTCGCATCGGTGATCCATGCCGCCGCGCCTTACGGTACCGGCAAATATGCTGTGCTGTTTATCACCGCCTATGACACCGAATTGTGGACCGATGCGGCGCAGTGGAGCATGAACGCGCCGTTCGCGCTCACCTTGCGCTATCACATCGGCTTTTCCTCCAGCTATCTGCTCAATCGCACGCTTCGGGAAATGAAGGGGGTGGACCCCAAGCTCAGCGACGCCGACATCGAGCGTTATAAAAAGGCGATGGCGTTTTTCGCCCCCGCATCCTCCGGCGACGAGATGAGCATGCTGTACCAGCCGGGCGAGCCGGTGCGGTTTTTCAAGAATGGCGCATCCACCGGCGAAGTGTCCGAACCCGGCTTCGCCCAGGATTTCTTCGGCGTCTGGCTGTCGCCCAACACCTCCGACCCCGATCTGCGCAAGTCGCTGCTTAATTTGAAATAGCGGAGCGTATCGGCTCTCAAGCGCGTCGCTAAACGCAGTCCCCACCGAAATACCCGGTGATCTGCGTGAGCTTTCCATCCTTCGCGTCCCAAACCACACCGATAGTCTGACTGCAGAACGCCCAGAAGGTGGGTGGGAGTTCATGAGGCGCCCAACTGTAACGCAGATGGTGTTTTGGGTCCCAATGCGGGCACGGAACAAACACTTGTCCAACCGGCATCCTCCAAGCCTTGTCTTCCGGAACGCAGCCGGGCGGCGCGGGAGGTGCATACTGGAAGCCCTCTTGAACGAGCGTTTGAACCAACGCGTCCTCGGACGATCCAATGGGAAATTTGCGCGTCAGGATGGAGGTAAATCTGTCACTCACACTCTGCTCATGCGATTTCCCCCAGTCGTCGTTGTATATTTTGCCTTCGGCAACCGCGGGAAGGCCGGCCAAAGGCCGATGATCCAAAGAGGCAGCACATCCAGACAGATAGAATGTAACGAGCAATGAAAACCCGCGAAGCATTGAACTCGCGATCGGATTCATTTTCATCTTTGCAGCCCGCCCGTCTCCGCTGTGCGTAACATACAAGAGAACAGCAAACGATTCATGCGATGTTATTTCCAATGCGGGGAGTGCGTTACGATGCTTTGGGTTGCCACAGTTCGATCTTGGTGCCGTCGGGGTCCATCACCCAGGCGAATTTGCCGCTGGGATCATTGTCGTTGCGCGCCAGGATCGCGACGCCCTTGTCGTGCAGCCGCGCGATGAAGGCATCCAGATCGTCCACGGCGAAATTCAACATGAATTCACGCGGCGACGGCTGCATGTAATCGGTATTGGTGTTGAAGGGCGCCCAGACGGTATGCGGCGGACGGGACGCCGGATCGCTGCCCAGCAGCGCGCCACCCCAGCTTTCCACCGGCAGGCCCAGCATGTCGCGATACCACCCCGCCAGCGCCTTGGGGTCCTTGCTCCTGACAAAGACGCCGCCCACGCCGGTGATGCGGCCGCTCGATTCCGCCATGACTGCTCCCCCACTTATTCTTTCAAGCCAACCTCAGTCCGCGCCGCAGCGCCGCTTGCCAGGCGTTGCGGAATTCGACCGAGACACGCGCATCGCGCGAGATCACGTCAAAGCCGTGATAGGCGCCAGGCACCACGAACAACTCGGTGCGCACGCCCGCCAGAACAAGGCGCCGCGCATATTCAATGTCTTCCTCGCAGAAGAGATCGATCGAACCCACGCCGATGAAGGTGGGCGGCAGTCCGTTCACCGTCACGCGGGCGGGGACCGAGCCGGGCGGCACCGACGGCGATCCCGCGGGCACGCCCAGCAACGATGTCCAGCCGAAACGGTTGGCCGCCTCGGTCCAGACGAAATGGCCCATATAGGGCGGCATGCCCCGTGTGCTGCCGGTGCGGTCGTCCAGCATGGGGTAGATCAGGCACTGAAAGGCGAGGGGAAATTCGTGTCGATCACGCGCGGCAATCGCCAGCATGGCGGCATGGCCGCCGCCCGCGCTGTCGCCGCAGACCGCGATCCGCGCCGGGTCGACGCCGAACTGCGCGGCATTGTTATGCAGCCAGGCCAGCGCGGCATAATTCTGTTCGAGCGATTTGGGAAAGATCGCTTCGGGCGCGAGCGTGTAATCCACCGACACCACCATGCTGCCGGTCGCCTGGGCGATGTCCTGCGCCAGCTGAATGTTGGTGTCGGCGCGCCCCGCCACATAGCCGCCGCCATGGATATAGATGGTGGCCGGCCGGTTCTGTAGGCCCGGTTTAGGGTCGAAGATCAACACCGGGACATCCCCGCCCGGACCGGGCACCGACGCCTTGCGCGACTGAAGCTCCGGCGCGTTCGACATGGAGAAGTTCCTGTCGCCCGCGCGCAACGCCGCCAGATTGTCCGCGTTGGGCGGCTCCAAATCGCCGGAAAATTTGCGCAGCGCCACGGCCAATTCCGGATCGACATAGGAATAGGGATCGGGCCCGGGATTCGAATTGACCGCCGCCGGCTGCCCTTGCGCGGCGGCGCCCGCGCCGAGCAGCAACGGCGCCATGGCCGCGCTTCCCACAAAATCGCGTCTGGTGAATGCGTTCATGGTCACCTCCCGGCCGGCAAACAGCAGGACGCTAACACAGGGAGCCCCGTCTCGCAGTGGCTGGATTTTCCAGTCGTTTCAACCAAGTATGTTGAAATTGTTATTATTTCTCTCTTTAAGATCGGCGCGGCGGCGGCTCGAGGGAGAAGATGTCCTCGACCTTCAGTTTGAGGAATTCCGCCAGCGCCAAGGCGAGCGCTGTCGAAGGTACGAAGACGCCATTCTCGACCGTGTTAATCGTCTTGCGCGAGACGCCCACGAAGAGCGCCAAGTCGGCCTGAGTGAGACTGCGTTGTTCGCGGATTTCCTTCAATCGGTTGGAAAGGACCCGATCAGCCACCGGCTCGCCAGTCCAGGACTAGATAAGCGGAAGCGGGAATGGCGATGCCAAGGAAAAGAACCCAGCGCACGACCAGGGGTGCGAAGGCCGGCACATAGA
Source organism: uncultured Alphaproteobacteria bacterium (assembly GCA_963765095.1). GTDB lineage: Bacteria > Pseudomonadota > Alphaproteobacteria > Micropepsales > Micropepsaceae > Rhizomicrobium. Next base: position 58,709 of record CAVXUV010000015.1, on the reverse strand, counting down.
CTTCCGCGAGATAAATCGCCGCAATGCCGATCATCAGTGTCAGATAACCGATGCGCGCCGCGCGGGCGCGCAGCTGGCGCGCCCATTCATCGTCGCGCGCGGGATTCAATGGAGGCCGCATCCAACCCGCGCCATAAATGACGATGGTCGCGCCGACCAGCAGGAAGAAGATCAGCGAGACCAAGATGAATTCCATCGGGAGTGCTGCGCGCGGGGGAAGGTGCAACGCCTGGAGCGACGGCAGCATCGCGAAACAAGTCAGTCCGGCCCAGAAGATCTGCCACGCCAGCATCAGCAGATCATAGACCCGGAATTCTTCCAGGCGCTGACGCTGGATGCGGGGCTGATAGGCGCGCCGCGATGGCGCCAGCCAAATCACCGCCACGAACAGCAAAGAAATGAAGATCGCGGGCGAATAAACGGCGAGGGCAGGCGTGCCGGGGAAGGAATGGGATAAGAACGAGGTGACCAGAACCGCAAGCAGCCCCGTCAAGGGACCGGCGATCTTGGCGATTTTAAGTTTGCGGCGCTCGCGCGCGATCACGACATCATCTGGGAGCAGATCGCTATCGCGATCGAACAGCGTCCTCGGCAAGATCACGAAACCCATAACGGCCGTTCCCAAACCGACGATGAGCAACCAGTGGCCCACCATCTCCCCCAACGGCACCTTGCTTCCCGGCGGCGGAAACAGGTCGGGGGCGAAGGCCACCATGCAAATGAGGAACAAGGCCAGCAAACCGATGCCGAGAAATTTGATCCTGCGCAGGCGGCCTGGACTCGGCGACGGAAGGACAGGCTCATCGAGATCGCGCATGGGCCGGCCTCCATTGACGAAGGCGTGTGTAACCTATAGGTTACTTCTCTGCAAGCGGGGGACGCGCGTTATTTCGGCAGGGCGTAGACGTTGAGTTCGTCGGAGGTGACGGGCGCGGCGGCGTCACCGCCTCCCGTTCCCACCACGGCCACATATTGCCGCCCGTCCTTGCCCTGATAGGTGCTGGGCACGGATTCGGCCGCAGCGCCCAGCTTCACCGTCCACAATTCCTTGCCGGTCTTGGCGTCGAGCGCGCGGAAGCGGCTGTCGTCGCTGGCGCCGATAAAGATCAGTCCCGAGGCGGTGGCGATGGAGCCGCCTTCGCCGGGACGGCCGGTGTTCTGCTTGTCCGCGGGCAGGCTGTCGGTGACGCCCAACGGCACGCGCCAGGCGGTGTCGCCGGTATTGACGTTGATGGCGATCATCTCACCCCAGGGCGGCTGGTTGCAGAAGAGCCGCGTGGCCGGATCGCGGAAACGCCCGGAAGGCTGCATGTCGGTATAAGGGCCGGTGCGGCCGCCGCGATTGTTGGTGCCCGCCAGATGCGCCAGATCGACAGGCCCGGACTCCGGATCCTTGAGGCCGTTGAACTGGCCCAGATCGTTCACATTGATGAAGAGATAGCCCAGTTGCGGGTTGTAGGACGCGCCGCCCCAATCGGCGCCGCCGATCTCGCTGGGGAAGATCACCCGCACGCGGTTATAGGTCGGCGGCGCGAAGGGTCCGGTGTCGGTCAAAGCATGATTGTCGGCGATGATCTTGCGGCAATTGGCTTCGAGTTCGGGCGTCACTGTGGCGATGTCGGCCATATTAAAGCCCACGCGGGCGAGCGGTCCGGGTTTCACCGGGAAAGGCTGGGTGGGCGAAAGCTGCTCGCCCGGCACATCGCTTTGCGCCACGGGCTTTTCGCTCACGTCATAGATGGGCTTGCCGGTGACGCGGTCGAGCAGGAAGAGGAAAGAGCTTTTGCCGAATATGGCGACGGCGGGAATGGTCTTGCCGTTCTTTTTCACGTCCAGCAGCAGGGGTGGCGTTTCCAGGTCGTAATCCCAGATGTCGTGATGCACGGCCTGGAAATGCCACAGATATTTGCCGGTGCTGGCGTCCACCGCCACCAGGCTGGAATCATAAAGATCGTTGCCGGGCCGGTCGCCGCCGAAAAGATCGCCCGACGGCGCGCCGAACGGCAGATAGGCGATGCCGCGCTTGGCATCCACGGTGATGAAACCCCAGACATTCACGCCGGTGCGCTGATCGGCGGCGTTGCCCACCCAGGTACCGTAATTGGGCTCGCCCTTCTGCGGAATGGAATGAAAGGTCCAGGCCAGCTTGCCGTCATGGATGTCATAGGCACGCACGTCGCCCGCGGGCCCGGGGCCGCTGCGTTCCGGCAGGCTGGAGCCGACGATGATGAAATTCTTGTAGACGATGGGGGGCGTGGTGACGCGAATGCCGCCGCCGCCATGGGTGATCTCCGGCGTGTCGAGATCGGTGACGCCATTGACCCCGAATTTCGTGTTGAGCGCGCCGGTCTTGGCGTCGAGGGTGAAGAGCTTGCCGTCGCTGGTGGGAACCACGATCTGCGCAGGCGTCTGTTTGTCGCCGGGGAAATATTCGACGCCGCGGAAGGCGGGTTCGCCGGTGGGAAGCTTGTAGGTCCAGATCTGTGTGCCGGTGGTGGCATCCAGCGCCACGACCTGGCCCCAAGGCGAGGGCACATACATAACGCCGTCGATCACCAGCGGTGTCGCCTCGCTGGCCTGGAAGCCGCCGGCCGCGCCATCGGGCTTCAGGTGATAGGTCCAGGCGATCTGCAAATTGGCGACATTGGCGGGCGTGATCTGCTTCAGGGGAGAAAAGCGCATGCCGCCGGCATCATGGCCATAGGTCGGCCATTCGTTGGCGTGATTGGTGGACTTGTCATTGGCAGTTTGCGCCGAGACGCTGCCGGCCAGGACTGCGGCGCAGGCGGTTATAAGAAGTGCGCGTCCCGCTTGCGCGAGCATGGGCCGCTTCATCGTCTCTCCCCTTCGCTTATACCATTGGAAGGGCCTTTTCCCGCCCATCGCCATGTAACGTACAGGTTAGTTCATTAGCAGATCAACCGGATGGCGATCAATCTTACCAACCGCCCTGTGCGCCGCAATATGAGAGCCATGACGACCAAAAAAGCCCCATGGACAGGTGCCCCGCCACCACCTAGTCCATGCGCCGCATGTCTCGGCATAAAGTGATTTCCCGGGCCGGTTTGAGCGGTCTTGTTCTTCTGGCCGCGCCAACGGTGAGCGCCTGGGCGCAAACGGCAGGCGCGGAAACCGTCATCGTCTCCGGCATTGCGCCACTGCCGGGCACGGCGATCGACGCGGGTAAAATTGCGGGCGAAGTCGAGAGTGTGTCGGTGCCGTCCTTGACGCAAGATCACCAGCAGGACGTCTTGCCCAACGCCATCGCCACCCAGTTCGCCAGCGTCAATGTCAATGACGAACAGGGCAGCCAGTTCCAGCCGGACTTCGTGTTTCGCGGTTTCGAGGCGTCTCCCATTTCCGGCGTGGCGGAAGGGATTGCCGTTTATCAGGACGGCGTACGGCTCAATGAAGCTTTTGGCGACACGGTCAACTGGGACCTGATACCGGAATTCGCCGTCAATCGCCTCACCTTGCAAAGCAACAATCCCGTGTTCGGCCTCAATGCGCTGGGCGGTGCGGTGACATTGGAGATGAAGAGCGGTTTGGATTTTGAGGGAACGGCCGCGCAGCTTTCCGGCGGATCGTTCGGCAATGTCACCGGCAATGGGGAATACGGCGCGCGCTTGGGGAATTTCGGGGTTTATCTGGGCATTGGGGCGAGCCATGATGACGGCTTCCGCTATTGTTCCCCGGCCACGTTGAGCCAGCTTTATGGCGATCTTGCCTATCAAAGCGGACCTTGGACCCTGCATCTCTCGATTTCCGGGGCGTTCAATGATATCGGCGCCGTGGGCCCGACGCCGGTCGAGCTGTTGGTCCAGGATCCGCGCGCGATCTTTACCTTTCCCCAATCCATGCGGGACGAGGCGGAGCTGGTGCAATTCCGCGGGTCTTATCGCCTGGGCGGGGCGTCCACCGTCAGCTTCAACAGCTACTACCGCCATTTCCATCAAAGCCTGGTCGACGGCAACACCACGGACGTGACCATTTGCGCCAACGACGCTGGTCAATTGTGCCTGGAAGGAGCGGGGAATTATCCCGATGACGCCCTGTACGACAAAGCCGGCAACGTCGTGCCTGCCAGCGCGCTGCCTCCCGGCGTGACACCGGGCGAAACCGATTTCACCCGCACCAACGCCAAAAGCCTGGGCGCCGCCATTCAGATGTCGTTTGCGCAGCCCGTGGGAGGCCGCGCCAACAATCTCGTGCTGGGTGCGTCGGTCGATGACAGCCTCACCGGTTATGCGGCCCATGGCGAATTGGGAAGCCTGTCGCCAAGCCTGGAGGTGGTCGGCGCGGGCGTGGTGATCGATCAGGGTTTGAGCCCCACGGCCCAGCCCCCGATCGAAGCGCCGGTCGATGTCGGCGCGAAGACCCTTTACAGCGGCTTCTATGTCATCGACGTGCTGGACGTGACGCGCGCCCTTTCCTTGACGCTGAGCGGCCGGCTCAATACGGCATCGCTCGGCCTGAACGACAAGCTGGGTGATACGCTCAACAGCAGCCAGAGCTACAGCCGCGTCAATCCCGGTGCGGGTCTGACCTACCGGTTCTCTCGCCTGGTCACGGCCTATGGCGGCTATTCGGAATCCAACCGCGCGCCCACGGCCGGGGAATTGTCGTGCGCCGATCCCAGTTCACCCTGCCTGCTGGATGCCTTTCTGGTGTCCGATCCGCCGCTGAAACAGGTGGTCTCGCGCGATTATGAGGCGGGCTTGCGCGGCGGCATGCCGGCGGTTTTTTTGCCGGGCACGCTCACCTGGAATGCGAGTTTCTATCGCACGGACACGGCCAACGACATTCTTCTCCTGGCGACCGATATCAATGGCTTCGGCTATTTCCAGAATTCCGGCACCACCCGCCGCCAGGGCGCCGATCTTCGCCTGGCCTACCGGGACGATCGTTGGAGGCTTTCGGCCAGTTACTCCTATCTCGACGCCACCTTCCGGAATGCGGAAATTCTCTCATCCAACAGTCCCGCCGCCGACGCCAATGGGTTGATTTACGTCGTGCCGGGCGATCGCCTGCCCCTGAATCCCGCCGATCGTGTTGCAATGTCGGGCGATTACACGCTTCTTCCCGGCGTCAGCATCGGCGCCGATGTGCGGCTTCAGAGTGGGCAATATCTGGCGGGCGACCAATCCAATCAGGAGCCGAAAATGCCCGGCTTCGCCACCGTCAATTTGCGGGGGGCGTGGCGTTTTATGCCCAGCCTTGAGCTCTTCGCCGAGGTGCAGAATCTGTTCGATCGCGCCTATGACACCTATGGCGCCTTCACCCAGTTGGACGGGTTGCCGCCCAACGTCAATCTCAGGGACCCCCGAACCTTCAGCCCGGCTCCCCCCCGGCTTTTCTATGGCGGCCTTCGCTTGAATTTACCCTGATCTGCCCCGTGAAGGCCATCACGGTTTAGGAATGATAATTCAGCGTGATCATCGCCGACCGTCCCGCGCCGGGCACGACAAAGGCGGGATGCAGCAGGTCATCATAGTATTTGTCGGTGAGATTATAGACATTCAGTTGGACGTCGAAGCGCTTGTCGAAGCGATAGCGCGCCATGGCGTCGAACACGGCATAGCCCGGCGCCTTTTCGATCGGCGCTGTGGTCTGGGCATAACGCGCGCCCATATATTGGCCACCGCCGCCGATTTGGATCTGTGACGTGAGATTGTAGCTGGTCCAGAAGGTGGCGTTGGAACGCGGCGTGAAGGGCAGTGGAAAGTGCAGCGGCGGGCCGCCCGGCGCGGTCTTGATGGTGTTGCTGTTGAGATAGTCATAGCCCAGACTGACATTCCAATCGCGCGTCACCGCGCCCTGGGCAAGAAGCTCGAAGCCGTCTACCCGCTCGTTCCCCGCCAGGATATCGAAGCCGGGATTGTCGGGATCTGGAATACGCGCATTGTCTTTTTCGGAACGGAATAGCGCGCCCGACAGCATCAGGTTCTGCAGCACGCTCCATTTGGCGCCCGCCTCGAAATTGCGGTTCTTCTCGGGATCGAGAAATTCGTTGGCAACATTGTAATTTTCGCCGCTGTTGATGAAGTTGAGCGCCTCGGCGGTGGGATCGAAGGACGTGCCGTAACTGATATAGAGCGTGCCGTTTTCCACCGGCTTATAGACCAGCGCACCGCGATAGCTGGGCATCTGATCCACCCTGTGCTGGTTGTTGACGCCCGTTACCACATCCACCGGTGCGGGCGGCACCGAATAGATCGTCTCGTGAAAGCCGGCGGCGAAACTGTCCCAACGCAGGCCGGCCAGCATCTGCCACTGATCGCCCAGCTTCATCGTGTCCATCACATAAAGGCCTTGGGTGGTGGTGCGCGTCGCTGCCATCACCCGCGGATAGGTGCTGGTGGGGTTGAAGATCTGATTCTCGTCGGGCGCGACCAGGCTTTTGGGCGATTGTCCGGCGCTGTTATAGTAATTTGGGGTTGAGTTCTCGGCATCGAGCTCGACGCCCGCGATCAGATCGTGGCGCAGGAAGCCGGTGGCGAAATGCGCGGTGATGTCGGTCTGGTTCTCCAGCTCCGTCTCGGTCGAATTCAACGTGTAGTGGTTGATATTGGCCTCGATGGAGTTGATGGGCGTGGCCGCCGTCACCCCCGCCGGTATCATCGCTTTGGAGATGTTCACGTTCCGGGAGTAGTCGGCATAACGCAGCTGTTCGTGGAGCGTGATAGTGCCGGAGACGTCGTGCTCGACTTCTCCGGTGACGATGTCGGCGTCCGTCTTCAGATAATCGGTATCGCGATAGCCGAAATAGACGTTGCGCGGCACCGGCGCCGGCGCGCCCAAGAGCCAAGGAATGCCGTAATCGGGCTGGTTATCCTCGCCCTGGTGAAACCATGACAAGGTATAACGCGTGTCGGTGCCCAGACCCAGCGAGAGGCTGGGGGCGAGGCCATAGCGCGTGTCGTGAACCACATCCCGGCCCGCCACGCCGCCGGAATCGCCCATGGCGTTGATGCGCAATGCGGCGGGAACATCGAGGCCCGCGACCGGCGTGTCCAGGTCTAGGGTTACGCGCTTGGTATCGTCGGTGGAAAATCCCAGCGAAGCACTCGTCGCCGCGGTCAAGCCCGGCATCTTGGACACCTGGTTGATCACCCCCCCGGTCGAGCCGCGCCCGAACATGACCGAGTCTGGGCCCTCGAGCACATCGACCCGCTCCAGATTCCACGGATCGCGATCGTAATCGCCGATATCGCGCATGCCGTCCAGGAACATATCGGTGCGGGCCGAGAAGCCCCGTATATAGGGCGCATTGCCTTCCCAATTGAATTCGCCCGCTTCCATGGTGATGCTGGGCGCGTTGCGCAATACGTCGGTGAGGCTGGTTTCGCCGCGATCTTGAATCACGCTGCCAGGGATCGTGTCGATCGAGGTGGGCGTGTCCAGCGGCGTTTCGGTGAGTTTCTGCAGGCCGGGTCGGATGTCGGTGACGATCACCGTTTCCAATCCGTCATTCTTTGCTGGGTTCTGCGTGGGTTCCGCTTGCTGCGCCATCGCTTCCGTGCGGCCGAGCATCAAGGCCAGAACGATGACGCTGCTGCCGGCAAGGCAACGGATCGCGATGTCGCGATGTCGCAGCATGATGGTGTTCCTCCCCAATGAGATGGATGGAAGTTGGCGGTCTGGGCCCAAATCGCGGCGCAAGCGGACCAGCCCTCAAACAGACCAGTTGCCGTCGTTTCCTTCCCCCGGCGTCACTTATCTCACTATGCGATATAACAAACCCATATTAGGTATCACAAAAAATCAATCTTAGACAAGCAACCACGCTGTGAATTTTCGGAAATGTGTTTGTTATCCGCAGGTTCCACTGCCTTCGGGCAGGGTCAAAGCCGATTAAGCGGCAGGCGCAGATAAACCCGGCCATCCCGGTCCTTGGGCGGCATCCGGCCGGCGCGGATATTCACCTGCACCGAAGGCAGGATCAGGGCGGGCATCGCCAGCGTCTTGTCGCGCGCCGCGCGCATGACGGCGAAGGCGTCTTCACTGATGCCGTCATGGATATGAACATTTTTGGCGCGCTGTTCGGCGACGCTGGTCTGCCACTGATAGGCGTCGCGGTCCGGCGCTTTATAGTCGTGGCACATCCAGAGCTGTGTCTCTGGCGGCAATGCCAGGAGCCGGCGGATCGAGCGATACAAGATGCGCCCGTCGCCGCCGGGAAAATCCGTCCGCGCCGTGCCGTAATCCGGCATGAACAAGGTGTCGCCGACAAAGACATTCCCGCCGATCTTGTAGCTGACACAGGCGGGCGTGTGGCCCGGCGTGGCGATCACTTCGATGGTGAGACCGCCCACGGACAGGGTTTCGCCATCCTTGAGCAGCCGGTCGAAGGGCGCGCCATCGCCCTTGACGTCATCGGCCTCGAAGAGCGGCGCGAAAGTTTTTTGCACCTCGCGCACATGTTCGCCCGCGGCGATCCTGGCGCCGGTCGCGGACTGAAGATACGCCGCGGCCGAAAGATGATCGGCATGGATGTGGGTTTCCAGAATCCAGGGGATGCCAAGGCCGCCATGTTCGACCGCGGCCAGGATGGCGTCGGCCGAGACGGTGGAGGTGCGCGCCGACTTGGCATCGAAATCCAGCACCGGATCGATGATCACGCCCTGGCGCGAAGCGGGATCGCTCACCAGATAACTGATGGTGAAGGTCTGTTCGTCGAAGAAAGCCTGGATGGTTGGATTCATGGCGCCGCCCCGGGCGCCAGTTTAGCGGAAAAAATACAGCGCGCGCGAAGTCATTTGCGGGCCGGAAGCCTTGATTTCTTGCTGGATGGCAGACCGTTTCAGGCGAGACGTTCGAACTCGCCTGCCAGATCATTCCATTCCGACGCCATCGCCAGATATTGCTGCTGAAGCACGGCGGTGGCCGCCAGGGATGCCTTGCGCGCGGCGTCGAGCGCCAGCTCGCGGCAGTATTTCAAATGCTCGGTCGGGGTCATGTCCTCTATAGGCTTGCCAGTCATGTGCGCGCCTTCCGCGATTGGGACGTACGATAGTGAACCTTTTCCGATTCCGTTGCCATCACATTCGACGGACGCCGCGATGAATAAGCTGAGATGTTTGCAAAGCTGCATTGGCGCAAAATACTCAAACTGCTCATCGTTATTTTTCGGGAATTTCCTGGGCGCAACGGAATATGTGCGGAGCCGGACATACAAATGACGTCATTGGCGTCACGTAAAGGTTCCGTCATGTGTTCCCGCGACACCAATTGCGCGGAAATCGTTTCCTTCGCCGGCACGGCGATGGATTGCAAAAGCAAATCTGGTATCATGCGTTCATGGGCAATCAAGAATTGTTGGAACGCGCTTTCGCCTTGGCGGAGAGCGGCAAGGTTCGCGATATCAATGACGTTCGCATCAGTCTGATGCGCGAAGGCTTCCGGCAATCCGACCTCGGCCAGCTCAGCGGCAAGCTCTTGTCCCGGCAACTCGCGGCCAAGATCGCATCGGCGAAACAGACGCCGGCCGCATAGCAGGGTCCTTCACATGCACACGCAACAGCAATTCAAAAACCGCCCCCGGGCCCAAACGCTTTATGAAATCAAGTTGCGCACCGACTTGGGAAAAGACTTTCTGGTCTTCGCCACGGTGCAGCCCGACGCGGAGGCCGCCGCCGAATATGGCAGGGCCATGCTGGACCGCCACGAGGCTTTCGACGTCGCCGAAATCTGGCAAGGCATGAAGCTGGTGCGTCAAGTCTGAGGGTGGCGGAAATGGCAGCCTCAGGGGAGGAGTGCCAGAAAAAATTCCGCGACAGGAATTCTTTTATAATTCCCTGACGCGGCCTGGTTTTGCCGCCAACCTGCGGCGGCGCGCGCGATCCCGGCGCCGTTTCCAAAAAACTCTTTGCCCGAAGCCCGCGACGGCTTTTAGCGTTGCATTCATGAGTCGGTGCTCTGATGTGCCGGGTGCTTCGGGAGAGGTGCGCATTGGTCAGCAAGGATTTTGAGCTCCGCCTGGGCGGGTACGGTCTCACCACCGCGGAAATCCATTACCACATGCCCGACCACCCCAAGCTGCTGCAGCTATTCCTTTGGCAGGAATATGACCTGGCGCCGCTCTTCCCCGGCCTCAAATCCTTCCTGGCATTCTGGCAGCGCGAGCTGGAAGGCGCGCTTCATTCCGTGCGCATCGCCCATAATCATTTGGTGCAGCCTTCCGAATGGAAAGCGGTTGACGGAAATCTTTCGGCTGAATTGAACGGGAGCGTCGTTAGGGCCCCGGCCCAACGTCAATCGGCCTGGAGAACGGCCAGTTCATTTCCGCTGGGATCCCGGAAATGAAAACGGCGGCCGCCTGGAAAGGAAAAAGTCGGCTTGACGATCGTCCCGCCCGCTTTTTGAACCGCGGCCAGCGCCTCTTCCAGATTATCCACCGCGATGACCGCCAGGGGGCTGGCCGTTGCTTCCGCGCCGTCTCCCTGCAGGCCAAGGTCAACGTCCCCGGTCATCGTACAGGAATAGGCCGGGCCGAAATCGGTAAGCGACCAGCCGAAGGCTTGCGAATAGAAGGCCTTGGTCTGGTCCAGATTCCTGGCCGGTAACTCGACGAAACCGATCCGCGCCATGGCCACTCCTCTTTTCTTTCTCGTTCCTTACCCTGCGGCAAGCAAAAGCGGCAACTGAAAGGGAACGATAAGCGGGTTCGCGCGTATGCCTTGCATGGTGCCCGTTGTTTGGGGGGTGGCCGGTTCTAGCCTGAACGTGTGAAAACGGCGCTGGTTTGGACGGCAAACTGTTATTTCTCTATCGGGACTTGTCAATTGGCTGTCAATCACGATCCCGAGGCCGCGACCAATTTGTTGCGGACCTTTCCGGACCAGCTGCTGCGCACGCTGATCGATTCCCTGCGCGATTTCGCGGTCTGCATGCTCACGCCCGAAGGGCTGGTCGCAAGCTGGAAATCCCGGCGCCGCGCAGATCACCGGCTACAGCATGGGCGAGGCGATCGGCAGCCCCTTCAGCCGCTTTTTCCCCCATGACGAGACCAGCCAGGACGCAAGGCTGTTGAATGAGGCGCGGAAGACCGGCCACGCCGAATTCGAGGGCTGGCAGGCCCGCAAGGACGGCGGCCGCTTCTGGGCCGCGACCGTGATCCAGCCCGTGCACGGGCCCGACGGCGCGCTGATCGGCTTTGCCTGCGTGGCGCGCGATGTCACCGAGCAACATGTCGCGCAAACCGCGCTTCTGGAAACCGAGCGGCGGTTTCGGCTTCTGGTCGAAGGCGTCACCGACTACGCCATCTATATGCTGGACCCCAGCGGGCGTGGTCGATCAATTGGAATGCCGGGCGCCGAGCGTCTCAAAGGCTATGACGCCGCCGAGATCGTGGGCCAGCATTTCTCCAAATTCTATTCCGCCGAGGACCGGGCCGCGGGCCAGCCGGCGCGGGTGCTGAACACCGCCGCGCAAACCGGCCGCTATGAGGGCGAAGGCTGGCGCATGCGCAAGGACGGCAGCCAGTTCTGGGCCTCGGTGGTGGTGGACGCCATCCACGGGCCGGACGGCGATTTGATCGGCTTCGGCAAGGTCACCCGCGACATCAGCGAACGCCGCGCCGCCCAGGAAGCGCTGCGCGAAAGCGAGCGGCACTTGCGGCTCGCTGATCAACGGCGTGCAGGATTATGCGCTTTATATGCTCGATCCCAACGGCGTGGTGTCGAGCTGGAATTCCGGCGCCGAGCGTCTCAAGGGCTATCAGGCCCATGAAGTCATCGGCAGCCATTTCTCGCGCTTCTATGTCGAGGACGAGCGCGCCGCCGGCGGGCCGGCCAGGCGCTGGCGACCGCCGAAGCCGAAGGCCGCTTCGAAGCCGAAGGCTGGCGCGTGCGCAAGGACGGCAGCCTGTTCTGGGCCAATGCGGTGATCGACCGTATCCGCGATGCGGGCGGCAAGACGCTGGGCTTCGCCAAGATCACCCGCGACATCACCGAGCGCCGCCATGCCCAGCTGGCGCTGGTGGAGGCGCAGGCGCGCGCCAGCCAGGCGCAGAAGATGGAAGCGCTGGGCCATCTCACCGGCGGCGTGGCGCATGATTTCAACAATCTGCTGATGATCATCAGCGGGCAGAGCCAGGTCCTGAAGCGGGCGTCGGGCAGCGACCCCAAGGCGGCGCGGGCGGCGGAAGCGATCGAGGCCACCATCGGGCGCGGCGCTTCGCTCACCCGCCAATTGCTCACCTTCTCGCGGCGCCAGACCCTGTCGCCCCGGGTGATCGACCTGGGCGAACAGATCGGCGCCTTCAAATCCATGCTTGCAGGCACGATGGGCGGCCTCACCCTTCTGGTCACGGTGCCGCCCGGCACCTGGCCGGTGATCGCCGACCCCAACGAGCTGGAGCTTTCGCTGCTCAATCTTGCCATCAATGCGCGCGACGCGATGCCCGAAGGGGGCACCATCACCGTCACCGCCGAGAATGTCGTGCTCACCGCTAAGGCGGCCGACGATCTGCAAGGCGAGTTCGTCGCCATCTGTATGGCCGACACGGGGACCGGCATCGCGCCCGACATCCTGCCCAAGATCTTCGATCCCTTCTTCACCACCAAGCAGGCGCAGAAAGGTTCGGGCCTGGGGTTGTCCCAGGTGCACGGCTTCACCCACCAGTCCGGCGGCAAGGTCACCATCGACAGCGCTTTGGGTCAGGGCACGCGCATCACGCTTTATTTGCCCAAGGCCTCCACCGTCGCGCCGGCGCGGACCGCCGCCGACGAGGGAGCGAACCTGCCGGGGCGCGGCACCGTGCTGGTGGTGGACGACAATCCGGACGTGGGCGAAGCGACATCGGTGATGTTGCGCGAGCTGGGCTATGACGCGGTGACCGTGTCCGATGCGTCCCAGGCCTTGGCTTATCTCGCCAAAGAGAAACCGCTTCTGGTCTTGAGCGACATCGTGATGCCGGGAAGCAAGGACGGGCTGGCACTGGCGCGCGAGTTGAGGCAAGCCTGGCCGGATCTTCCCGTCGTGCTGATGACGGGCTATGCCAGGCACGCGCCCACTGACGGCGAATTCCCCCTGATGCGCAAGCCGTCCAGTCTGGGCGAGATGGGCCGCGTCATCCGCTCGGCCGTGGCGGTAAAGACCCCGCCGCCGGACAATCTCATCCGGCTCCGCCCTCCGGGCGAGCGCCAAAGCTAGCCCAAGCTTCGCGGTGCGAACGCCTCAATGCAACTGGCCCGCGGCCAGCGCGAGGCGCACCAGGTGCGAGAGATCGCGCGCCTTGAGCTTGGTCTGGAGCCGGGCGCGATGAGTTTCGACCGTGCGGGGCGAGATGCCCAGCTCGTAAGCCACCAGCTTGTTCGACATGCCCAGGACCAGCCGGTCGAGCACTTGCCGTTCGCGGTCGGTGAGATTGGCGAGAAGCTCGGTCGCTTCGTGGCGCTGCTGGACCGATTGGCGGGCGCGGCGTCCGTCGGTCAAGGCGCGGCGGATGCTGTCAATGAGCTGCTCGTCGTCCACCGGCTTTTCCAGGAAGTCGCAGGCGCCCGCGCGCATCGCCGACACGGCGAGCTGCACGTCGCCATGGCCGGTCACCACGATCAGCGGTATGGCGGAGCGGCGGCGGGACAATTCGTGCTGCAATTCCAGCCCGCTCATATTGGGCATGCGCATGTCGGCGACGATGCAATCGCCTTCCGCGCCGCTGGAAAGATAGTCGATGGCGGAAGCGAAATCCCTGACGTCGAAACCGCTCGCTTCCAGCAGGGCGCGCGTCGAATCGCGCACGCTTTCGTGATCGTCAATGACGATAATGGTGGCGGTATTATCCATGGCGCGTGCTCGTAATGGCTGACGTGAAAATCGCTATGAAGCGGCGGCAAGAGAAAAATGGGACGCCGCGGTGAACATCGCGTGACAGCACGCAACAACGCTCGTCACGCCTAGCGCGCTCCCGGTGGAGCCTCCTGATCCGCAGTCAGAATATCCGTGACCGGAGCTTCGTTCCCGCGAATCTCTAATCCATGAGCGAATCTTCATCAACACGACGCGCGCAGGGTTAACCATTCCTTTTTTGCATGGATGGAACTTTCGCGGTCAGGGAACCGCCGTCACGTCTTTGGGTTGTCCGTTTCGCAATCTGCAATTTCGCGCGTGCATGCCGACGACGAATCGTCACCGTCCTCTTTTCCGATCGTCAAATTGGCGATTTAGATTGCGCGCGAGAGGCCAGCCAGTGTCAGAAATTCTCGATCGTGGATTGGGACCGTGCCGGTAAGGCGCGCGCCGCGCATGTCGATGTCGCTCGCCGCCTGGATCGCATCGGCATGCCTGTTCGCGGGCTTATGCGCGTCGATGCTGGCGCTGGCGCATTTCATTCTCGATCTTTAGCGCGCGTTATTTCGACCCGGATGTCAATTCGGTAAGGCGCGGAACGGCCATGGCGTTCTTCGGTTGTTTAAAGGCATTCCTCCAGACATCTTCCCATGCTGAAGCTTCAAAGCATCACCAATGATCCGATCAATCGCATGGCGGTGATCACCTTCACCGACGTGTTCGACCCGCATCCGCAGATCAGCGTCACGATGAAGCTGCCCACTGCCGACAGCCAGACCCAGGCCGAAGTGCAAAACGCCATCAAGGCGATGGCGCGGCGCATTCTCGGCGAAGCCAGCCATCTCTGTATCTGAAAAAACGCCCCGTCGGGCGGGGCGCGAGACGGGGCAAAGGAAGGGAGCGGAATTTGTCTTCTGTCCAAAATTTCCTTCTGACTGTGACGGGAGAAATCTATCGCTTCGGGATAAAGCAGGCTTGAAGGCGCGCTTAAAATCCATTTGCCACCGGCGTGGGCTCAGCGATGACCGCCCCCGCCATGACCACCGCCGCCATGACCACCGCCGCCATGGAAACCACCGCCATGGAAGCCGCCGCCGCGAAATCCGCCACGGAAGCCTCCGCCATGGAAACCGCCGCGCCAATGACCGCCGCCGCCCCAGCCCCATCCACCATCCCAACCGAAACCCAAGTCGGGTCCGTAGTAGCCGCCATAGCAGTCATAGGGGTCGCCATAATAGCAATCGCCGTAATAGGGCCCACCGGGATAATAGCCGGGGCCGACGCCGAAATAGACTTGCGCATTCGCGGGCGAGGCGGCGAATGCGCCGACCGCGCCCGTCAAAAGCAATGCGGCGATGGTGCGTTTGGCTTTCATGATCATGTCTCCATGTTGTCCGGTCTGACTGTTTGGCGCCCTCTTCGCCATGCCGGAATTCATGGATGGTAACGGTCCGCCGCCGCGGCCGGTTCGCCCGGATCCGCCTCGCGCGCCTTTTCGCAACGGATTTTAAGACGGCGTTCAGCCGGCTTTCAGAAGACGCTCACGCCCGCCCTGCATCAATAATTATTGGGCGCGCCGCAGCGGTAAAGTTCGGTGAGGGCCAGATAAATTCCGTCTTCGGCGGGCATCCTTGCGGTTTCGGGATGCGCGTTGAGCCAGGTTTCGACGCCTTGCGCGTATTCCACGCCCGGAAGACAGATGTGCGAGGTGGGGGAGAATTGAATGCGGTCCATCAGCACTTCGCCCACCATGGCGGCGCAGCTGCTCGCATCGATCTTGCATCCTCCGGCGAAGTCGCCGGCGGTCGCCGCCGAATAGGGCGAAAGCGGCGGCGGCATGTTGGGCGCTGCAAGCGCGCTTGATGGCGTCAGAAAAAGCAGCAACGCGAGTTTGGCGGCGTGGGACATGGCGAGGCCCCTTGAGAAAGGGCGCTCACCATATCCGCCGGGAATGAGACGGATTTGAAAGCCGCGTTAAAAGTCGTTGCTGGGGGCGGGTTTGGCTGCGGCTCCCCTATACGGCAACTTTCCGCCACTCCCGCACATCTTGACGTGCACGTGGGGAAGCGTTTTCTTTTTTTGGGAGGAATCATGACCGAAAATTTCTACACGATCCGCCAATTGACAAAGGAGCTTGGCGTCACGGCGCGCACGCTCAGGCATTATGAAGAAAGGAAATTGATCGCCCCGGCGCGCAAGGGCCAGACGCGGCTTTACAGTTTTCGGGATTACGCCCGCATTCGCATCGTCTTGAGGGGGCGCAGCCTGGGCTACACGCTGAACCACATGCGCGAGGTGCTCCGCATGTATGATTACAAGGACAGCGACGCCCCGGAGGAGCTTCGGTTGGCGCATGCCAAATTTCAGGATCGCATCGCCAATCTGCGCCGCAAACAAAGCGCGGTCGAGGAATCGATTCAGCATCTCAGTGAATGCGTCAGCCAGATCGAGGGCGCCCTGGCGGGAGGGTCGCGCACGCCCTGGCATGAATTTTTCTACCGCGAAGCCGCGGCAGCGGGGCGGCAAGCAACTCTCCCCGGTTCCAGCGCTTGATCTAACCCGATCGCGAGACTGAGGAGCCACTGGCGGGACCACCGGCGGGCGCGTCATCCTTCAGGAAATTCTCGGCCAGCGCGTGATAGAGCGACTCCCGCTGGATCAGCCGGCTGACGCCAAAGGCGATCATGGCCGCCAGCAACAGAGGCAGGCGCATGCCGCTGGCCGCCGTCATCTCGCCGATAATGACGGCAGCGGTGATCGGCGCCTGCACCACGCCGGCGAAATACGAACACATGCCCAGCAGCACGATGGCGCCGATGGCGTGCACGCCCAGCAGCTGGGCGATGATGCTGCCCATCCCGGCGCCCACCGCCAGGGACGGCGCGAACAACCCGCCGGGAATCCCCGACGATGTCGAAGCGAGGGTGGCGATGAATTTTAACGGTGCGAAGCTCCAGTTCAAGGCATGCCCTTCGACCGCATGGCGCGCGACTTCATAGCCTGTGCCGTAGCTGTCGCCGTTGCTGAGAAAGCCGCAGGCCGCCACCGCCATGCCGCAGGCAAAGGCCGCGATCAGCGCGCGCCGCATGGGCGCCGGCGCGGTCCAGGCCCGCAAGCGCTCGGTGCCCCACACCACCGCGCGGGCGAATGCGCCGCCCAGGATGCCGCCGGCGACGCCGCAGACGAACACCGCCACCCAGTCGATGGTCACGATCAGCATGGAGCTGCTGCTGCCGAAATAATTGTAGTTGCCCACCACGCCCAGGCTGGCGAGGCCCGCCAGGATCACCGCGATCAGCACCAGGGCGCTGGATTTTTGTTCAAAGGCGCGGCCCATTTCCTCGATGGCGAAGACGATGCCGGCCAGCGGCGTGTTGAAAGCAGCGGCGACGCCCGCCGCCGAACCCGCCAAAATCAGTCCGCGCGCCTTGCCCATGCCGCCCCACTTGCCGCATTTCAGCATGATCGCCGCGCCCACCTGGACGGTCGGGCCCTCGCGGCCGATCGAGGCGCCGCCCGCCAACCCCAGCAGCGTGAGCGCGATCTTTCCCATCGTCAGGCGGACAGAGAGCAGCACATCGCGGCGATTGCGGGCGCGGCGCGAAGCGATGGCCTGGGGATTCCCGAGCCCTGGCTGCCGGGAAAGAAGCGCCGCGCCAGCCAGGTCGACAGCACAAAGACGCCGGGTGTGAGGATGAAGGCCAGCCAGGGATGGATCAGGATATGGTGGAACAGGTCGCTGGCGCGGTTGGCCGCCCAGGCGAAGGCGACGCTGATCAGTCCCACCGCGACGGCGCCGCCCCAGAACACCAGCCGCATCCGCCAGCGCTGGCCGGACAGCAGATGACGGCGGTGGATGTGAGGCGCGAAACTCATCTCGCCCTGGTCACTAGACCCGCGGCCGCGAGGGCGAAAGGGGCCAAGATGCCGCTGGCGCAGCGGCCAGGTTCCACGCCAGGGTTTCGTCGTGAGTGAAGCGCACCGCCGCCTAGTTCAGCGCGGTCTTGACCAGGGCGTTGATCTGGCTGGGGCCGAAGGGCTTGGGCAGGATGTAATCCACGCCATGTTTTTCCGCCACGCTGAGAAGATGGCCGTTGCCGGAAATCGCGATGATCTTGGTCGCGGGCTTGAGGCGGCGGCATTCGGTGATCGTGTCGATGGAATCGACGTCGGGCAGGATGATGTCGGTGATCAGAAGTTCGGGATCGAAGCTCTCGAAAAGCGCGAGCACGTCGCGGCCCGTGGTGCTGGTCATCACCTTGTGCCCCGCCATCTCCAGCGCGCGCTGGATGATGTGCACGATGCCGGCATTGTCGTCGATCACCAGGATGCGCGATCCCATGGGAGCCCCTTAGCCAAACCTGGGACGAGGCTAGGCCGGGACTTCTTTAAGTTTGGTAACTTTAAGGGCGCCGTCCGGCCGACCTTTTCCGGCCATTTCGCCGCTGACGGCGCTCATATCCTTACTGGGTATGGATTTTCCGCTTCTGCGCCAGATAGCGCTGATTCATCAGCATGCGCTCGTCGGCGGAAAAATGCTTTTTGGCGTCCGCCCACACGTTGCGTTCTTCTTCCTGGACATGGTGCTCGACCAGTTCTTTCAGCACTTTGGCGGCGGCGCCGAACTCGGGCGACATCGCGTCCTTGATCTTGCCCAGCTGGGCCAGGGTTTTGTCGGCCAGGCTGTGCTCGATATAGCCTTCCTCGCCGTCCTGCTGCTCGGCCTTGCCTTTGAGCGCGATGATCGCGTCGTAAAGGACTTTCTCCTCGGCGCGGACATGGGGGACCAGATTGGCCTTGATCTGGGCGAGCAAGGCGCGCCGTTCGGCGCCTTTGCTGCTTTCGACCAGGCGGGCGAGCAGATCCTGGACGGCCTCATGCTCTTCTTTCAGCGTATCCAGCAGGTCGGCCTCGGGTTCTTTGCCGGTGACCATTTTCTCAACCTTGCGGGCGGTTTTCTTCATGCTGGTGCCGATGCTCATGGGACGTTTTTCTCTCCAGGGGACCAAGGGCGAACGCGCCGCGCGGGCGGATCGTTCCTGGGAGCCGAAGACGATGGATTAGGGCAATAGAACAAGGCGATGAAACCAGGGAGCATCTCACTCATTACCTGTGTGCATCCCTGGACGCTTCGCCATGCGCACCGCCTTTGTCGTCAGTTTCCTCGTCGGCCTGGCCGTTATCGCCCCGCTTTCCATGGCAAAGGCGCAAAACGCGGTCCCCCAAGCGCCGGGCAGCGAGGTGGCCATGGCCACGCCCGTGGCGGGAATGCCGGTACGGGACGGCGCGATGGCCGGGCCGCAGCCCGTCTCGTTCGACACCGCCCCGATGCTGGGCGATCGGATGAGCCAGGAAGAAATCGACCGGCTGCCCCGCGACGCCACTCATGCGCCCACGCCTTTGGGCCTGCCGATGGACAAAAGCCCGGACGCCCCGGTGCAGTAACGCGCCCCGAGTCAGCTGTTCAAACTGGGCGTAATGCTTGCGAAGACGATCCCCCGTCCGGTCACGGCAACTGAATCGCTGGAAGCGCTCGAACGATCGCGATAGGCCAAAATCTCGCTAGGGGCTTGGCGGCGTTTTCTTTCTGATCGCTTCGCGGATTTTATCGGTCGCCGCCTCGTAGTTGTATGGCTTGGTAATGGCCTCGGCTCCGCACAAATCTTCCATGGCCGTGGTTTTTCCCAGGTCTCCACTGGCGAGAATGACGGCAATGTTGGGGCGGTTCTCGAATATCCATCGGCTGAGACCGATGCCGTCCATTTTGCCCGGCATGCGGACATCGGTGAAGACCAGATTGATGATGGAGCCTTGTTCCTGGAGGATGGCCACCGCCTCGGCGGCGCTTGCCGCCTCCCGGACATCAAAGCCTTTTTCGTCGAGATGGACCGCCAGGGCGAGGCGAATCATGGGCTCATCATCGACGACCAGGACGACTTGTTTACGGGGCGGCGGGCCGCCCTCAGTAGTTTTGGTCATGACGCAACAGCCCTCGCTAGGCCGTTAATTCCCTGGAAAGCGTGCCGTTCCGTACGGTGGTTGGGAAAAATTATGAAAATACATTCATTTACGGATAGGCGCGGCTTTGCCCACGGCCTATGTTGGATGGGTTCAACCGGGGGGCTGAACGTGAGCGCCATCAGATTCGCAATGATCAGGATTCTGCCTGTTGTCGTGTTTGGGCTGTGCTGGGCCACTTCGGTCCACGCGGAGGATCGTCCCGATATCGATTCGGGCCGCGCCACCCTGGCCGTGCGGATCGAGAATGTCTCGGCCAAGGGCGGGGTGATGCGGCTGGGGCTTTATACCCAGGACACTTATTATCACAGCGAGGCCAACCCCGTGGCTTCGTTCGATCTGCCGGCGCGCGGGCCGGTCGGGACTTATGAGTTGGCCGGACTTCCGCCGGGCACCTATGCCGTCCAGGTGTTCCAGGATCTCAACGGCAACGGGAAGATGGATTTCAACTGGGCGGGCTTGCCGGTCGAGCCTTACGGCTTTTCGCGCGATGCCAGGGCGTGGCTCACGCGGCCGGATTTCGCGCGGGTGAAGATCACGCTGGAAGCAGGCCGCAACAGCGCCACCATCCATCTGCAGAATTCGGACAAGCGGCCCGTGGCCAGCGCCGAGTTGCCTTAAGCGGCTGTCGTTAGAGGCTTGCGTCTTGCCCGATCGCCACGGCGACGGAACTCCACACGTCAAAGCCGATCTCGTCGCCCTCGGAGCGATGTTCATGCGCGCGGGCAAGCGCCTCTTCGGTGGCGCGCGCGCCATAGGCTTCGTGCATCAGATGCGCGACGCGGCGAATGGGAGATTCCGGCACGGTATGGCCTCTTGAGAAATAAAACTCGGGCGCAGGAGAGACCACACCAACGCCTCAATTTCCAGCGCAATGATCAAAGATTACGCACTGGACAAGTTGCTCTTCCGCTTAAAGAATCACCCATAAGGCGAGCGACAAACTCCGATACAGTTTCAAGAGAAAGCCCCAACAAATTCTCAAGAGAGCGATTTTTTGTCAGTCTGTCTCAACCGTGGCGGGAATCGACGGCGCCGCTCGCCATGGCAAGGGCGGAATGTACGGCGGGACGGTTTATTCCGTACACGGAAGTTCCGTCTGGCCAGCGGCCGGATTGCCCGCTAGCCTTTCCCGCGATTCCAGGCATCTCCCTCCATGGCCGACATCCCCAGGCATCAATGCTGCATCTATGACGGCGCGCCGGCCAAGCAATTGCCCGTGTTCGCCGCGGCCATCCGGGAGAAACTGGCCGAGGGTTATCGCTGCCTTTATCTCAACAATCCCGCCCTGGTCTCCGCGTTCCGCTCCTCCCTGGCGGCGGCGGGCGTGGATGTGGCGCGGCATGCGGCCAATGGCAGCCTGATCCTGACGTCGGACCGCGATCATCTGGTGAACGGTCGTTTCGTCGCCGACAATCTGATGCGTCTTCTGGAAGATACGCTGGCCCGGGCCTTGGCCGATGGCCATCGCGGCTTGTTCGCCACCGGCGACATGAGCTGGGAATTCGGGCCGGAAGAGGATTACTCCAGGCTGGTCGAATATGAGTGGCTGCTGGAGAAATTCTTCCGCACCCATCCCAATCTGTCGGGCATCTGCCAGTATCACGCCGGGAGCCTGCCGCCGCTGGCGGTGGAGCAGGGACGCGCCAGCCATCCCGCGCTTTTCGTCAATGAAACCCTGTCCCGGATCAACCCGGCCTATTCCTTCCAAAGCCTCAACCACCCGATGGCGGGGCCCGGCCTGGACGGCTTGGAATAGTTTGCCACAAGGACCGGCGCGCGAGCGCCGCTTGTCCTGCAACCAATAGGAGCGGCCCGCGTTCCTCTTTCCGGGGGGTCCCAGGCGAAACTCAGTGGGACTTCATGCCGGCGGTTCAAACCGGCAGGGACGGCTTCGGTGCACCGGCGTTAGTGAGGGAAGCTTTCATGAGCTTGAACGTGCTGGTGGTGGAAGACGAGGGCATCATCATGCTGCTGCTGGAAGACATGCTGAACGAGCTGGGCCACCATGTGGTTGCCGCCGCCTCCAGCGTGGAAGACGCGCGCGCCCAGGCGGCGAAATGGACCATCGACCTGGCGATCCTGGACGTGAATCTGGGCCGGCAGAATTCCTATCCCCTGGCGCAGGATTTCCGCGCCAAGGGCATCCCCTTCATCCTGGCCACCGGCTATGGCGCGGGCGGGCTGGACGCGGAATGGCGCGACAATGTCGTGCTGCAAAAGCCGTTCGAAGTGAAGGCGCTGTCCAACGCCATCACGCAGAGTCTGGCGACCCGGACACGCGCGGCGAACTGATCGCTCAGCTGGTCCACTGATAGGCGAAATAGAAAGTGGTGGGATAGCCCACCGCGGGCGCATCCACCGCATAGAGAATGCCGCCGCGTCCCGCCGAGAACAGCAGATGGTCGTTCTCGGTGAAATCATACTGGCCGCCGAGATTGAAGCCGCTGGAGGCGCTGCGTCCCTCCATGCTCGAGGTCTGGTGAAACAATTCGCCGCCCAGCATCAGGCTTTTGGTGATCTGCTTTTGCAGCAGCCAGCCGAAGAACCAATAGTCGCGATTGCCCGGCCCCGGATTGATCCAGTAGCCGCCGCCGCCATAGGTGGTCCAATCGCCCCAGTCCTTTTGCACCCATAGCGGCAGGAATTCCTGCCAATAGCCCGCGCCCAGGCCGCGCCTGGCGTCGCCGGTGGGCACTTCGATCAAGGGAAAAATGCCCACCTGGGGATACCAGTCGTCTTCGTCGGGCTTGACGAAGCGCAGCTTGGCGCCGAGTTCGGTGTCGCTCATGCCCATCCGCACATGGCCGCCCGGCTGATCGTCATAGGCAAAGCCGCCGATGACATGAAGTTGCAGCCCCGGCGCCGCGCCGTAATTGACTTCCAGGCTGGGGCCCAGGCCGGTGGTATCGCCATGGCCGGTGGCGCCCGCGGTGAAGCCATAGACTTCCCAATGACCCAGATCGACCGGCTCGGGATCGTCGGTGATGAAAGGCGGGCCGGCAAAGGCGGGTTGGGCCAGCATCATCCCGGCGAACAGGCATAAGCCGGCAACCCGTCTGATCTGGGCGTTCACTTTGCTGCTCCGGATCGGGCCGACATTCTATCCCTATTTGCCTTGCAGGAAATCCATCACGGGCGGGAAGGTGAGCAGCAGCCCCGCGATAATCAGGACCGCCGCGGCCCAATTCAAACGCGCGAGGTTTACAGTCCGCCGCGCCCATCTCTGCGAGAGAAACAGCCACGCCGCCAGCCAGACAAGGATGGTCAATGCGGTCACGCCGGAAAGCGGCCCCGTCGGCTTCCAGATATTGAAAAGAGCGGCCGCGGCGGGAACCGCGTCGCCCGCCAAAGTAAAGACACCCAGCGCCACCGAGGCGACCGCGACCGCCATGATCGCCGCCGCGGCCTTGCCGTTGGTGCCGGTCAGCGCATTATTCATGGCTGTCTCCGCTCCGCATCAAGACGATAGTGGCGCCGCCGCGCACCGGGGCGTTCTTGTTGAGCATGGCGCCGAAGAAGCCCGCCATCGCCGCGGCAAAGAAGGCCAGCGCGACCAGCCCGATCACGGCATGGCGCATCCGGCGCATGGAGGCGCAACTGCGGACGGTCATGCACAAAGATATAGGCGACCGCGGTCAGGCAAAGAGGCGCGAACCAGGCGAGATGCTCTTTCCATTCCATCCCGATATCGTGCCAGCCGGTTGTCGCCGGGTTCGACATCAAGAGACGCTGCGGAAAACCCGAAAGATCGCCGGGAAGACCGGGCGAACCCGCCGGCGGCCGGGCGCGATACCAGGGATAGACGAGGTAGGCGCCGGCGAAAACGGTGAGCCAGGCCAGCGCCGCCATCGCCGAAAAATACCAGCCCAGGAAGCGGCCCTCCCGCGCGGCCGGCATCCAGGCGCTGGGAGAGACGCAGACGGCATAGAGCGCGACACCGGCGCCCGAAAAACCCAGCAGCAAAAACCCGCCGAACGCCATCCCGTGCATGACCGTCACGGCATCGTGAAGAGTGATTTCCATGACGCCCCCGCGCGAACCCTGCAGGCGGGAATCTCGCATGTTGATAATCGGGAGTCGATATCGAAATTCGACTATGTACATTTGCAGGGGCCGCACCGGGCGGCCGGTTTTGCCCTGTCACAAAGTCGTGATATTTCGGGGCGCGTGAAAGCGGCGCGAATGTCCAAGGCGGATCTATCGGCGGACCGGGACCTCTATGCGGGGCTGATACGCCTGCATGTGCTGCATCACGCCAGCGAGCAGCCGATTTACGGCGCCTGGATCATCGAAGAACTCAGCCACCATGGCTATGCGCTCAGTCCCGGCACGCTCTATCCCCTGCTGCATGGGCTGGAGCAAAAGGGCTATCTGCGCTCGCGCATGATGGTGAACGGCAGGCGCAAGCGGCGCGTCTATTCCATCACCCCGAAAGGCAAGACCGTGTTCGCCGCGGCCAAGGAAAAAGTGCGGGAGTTGTTCGGGGAGTTGTTCTCGCACGACCATTAGGAAATTGCGCGGGCAGGCCTGTCCGCGCGGCACGTTGACCGCTGGGGATGGTCATCGGGCTTGCACCAATAAAGCCGCCGGAGCGCCATTATTTACGTTGCCGGGCGGATTTGGGAGCATATACTCTGAAAGAGTTGCAAAGCCCAATCAAGCCAAGGGGACCTCTCATGATCACGCGGATGATTTTACGGCTTCTTGCCTTTGCGTTCCTGACCGGCATTGCCGTCAATGGCGCCCAGGCCGATCCGTTCAGCCTGACCGGAATATGGTCGCTTCAGTCCATGGCGTTCGTGGACGAAGCCACCGGAAAGGCCACGCATGATTTCGGCGACCATCCCACGGGCTATGCCGTCTATGCGCCGGGCGGCTTCATGAGCGTGGTGATCAATGCCGAGGGCCGCCAGCCGGTCGCGATGGATGCGCCCAATGCCACCGAACAGCGCGCCAAATTGTTCACGACCATGACCGCCCATGCCGGACCGTATGAATTCTCGAACGGCAAGCTGGTCAACCATGTCCAGGCGGCGCACGACCCCCGAATGGTCGGGCACGATCTGGTCCGCTTCATCCGCGTGATCGACAACAATCATGTCGAAAGCACCGTGCCCGCGACCGACCGGGGCGGCGGCAGGCGGGTGAAGACCGTCCTGACCTGGCAGCGCGTGAAATAGCCGTCTCATGACGGCGATATCATCCCCAGATAGCCGACGATGGCGACGACCAGACCGCCCAGAAGGATTTCGGCGGCGATGTTGCGCTTCAACTGGCCGACGGCCCCCGTCTCGCGATTGTCGAGGCTGGGAAGAAGCTGGCTGCGGTTCACCGCCGCCAGCCCGATCATGCAAAGCGCCAGCGCGACCTTGACCGCCAGGATATCGGCATAGGCACTGCCGCCGGCAATAGCGCGAAGCGGCAGGATCGACGCGCCATTGATGATACCCGTCAGCACGAGCACGCAGACCGCCAGCACGCCCCAGGCCGAAAACAGCCTGAGCGAAGCAGCCAACAGGGCGGTATTGCCGCGATGAAACCGCACCAGCATCGCCAGCACCACAAGCCCGCCCAGCCAGAATCCCGCCGCCAGCAGATGCAACGCATCGTTCAACGCCAGCGCCAGGCCGAACGGTCCGTTGCTGGCGGCGGCATGACTGGTCAGCCCCAGCGATCCCAGCACCAGCGCGCCCAATAGGGCGAACACGCCATTGCCTGCCCGCCGCCACGGGATCAGCAAACCCATCAGTGCCAGCCCGGCGATGCGGGCGACTGCGATAGCGCCAAAGCGCGTCCCGGTCGTCACTGTCCAGACGGTGGCGGGATCGCCGGCCAGCCGCCAGTCGCCGCTCATCTGTCCCGCCACCAGCGCCAGCCAAAGCATGGCGGTAACGAAGCCCAGCAGCGTGGCGCCGGTCACCGCCTTTTGCGTCAGCGGCGCCGGCAACCCCACGCCAAGCTGCGACTTGAGCAGAACCAGAAACCCGCAGCCACCCCATACCAGCATCAGACTGGCGAAATGGATGGCGCGGATCGCCGCAAGTGCAGCCATCATTTCACGGTGAAGTCGTACTTGCCCTCGGTGCGATGGGTGTCAACCGACACCGCATGCCAGGAGACATGATAGAGCCCTGCCGCCAGCGGCTTGACGGCAATGGTCATCGT
The DNA here is from genome assembly GCA_963765095.1 of uncultured Alphaproteobacteria bacterium. Taxonomy (GTDB): domain Bacteria; phylum Pseudomonadota; class Alphaproteobacteria; order Micropepsales; family Micropepsaceae; genus Rhizomicrobium. The sequence goes on along the minus strand of CAVXUV010000015.1, from coordinate 32,732 downwards.
GTCGCCGGACACCATCGCGGCCTTGGCGTCCATCGCCTGACCCTTGGCGTTGGTGACGGTGACGCCGCTGAGCGCGGGCTCAAGCTGTTCGGTGAAGGTCAGGGTCAATTGCCTGGGTGCGGCGCCGCTGGAATCGGCCGCCGGATCGGACAGCTTGAGATGGGCATGGGCAAAAGCGGGCGCGGCGAGCGCGGAAAACAATGCCGTGGCGAACAGGATGCGGGTGATCATGACATTCTCCTTGGGTTGGTGTTGAACCGATTCATTTTCCGGCGGCGCTCCGCACGGCGAAGGGCACGGTCAGCCTGGCGCCATCCTTGAACGTAAGCGTGACAGGGATGGTAGCGCCCGGCTTGATCGCGGCCTTGGCGTTCATGCACATGAGGTGATACCCGCCGGGGGCGAACGCCACCGTGCCGCCGCCCGGCACGTCGACCTCCGAGACATCGGTCATCGCCGACATGCCGCCTTTGTTCTCGGATTTGTGCAGCATCAGCATGCCGCAGGCGGGGGTCTCCGCGCCGGTCAGGACCACCGCGTTGGTGCCGCCATTGTGGAGGGTAAAATAGCCGCCCGATGGCACCGGCGAAGGCAGCGCCCTGATCCAGGCATCGCTGACGCTGAGCTTGCCGGGGTCGGCCTGTGCGGGTGGAAGAATGGAAAGAAGCGCGAAGGCGGAAAGGCCCGCGCGGAAATGAAAAGAACGCATGATGGTCCTCTGCAAAAAAGATGGTGTGGTGGCGCGGCGGCCTGGAAGGCCCGGGCCGTCAGTGCGAACCCAGGCTCCAAAGCCAGCCATGACGATATTGATCGAGCAACATGCCCACCGCCCGGCCGCGCGCTTTCGCATCGCGCGCCGTGGCGGGATCATGGATCGCGGCATGAAACTTCGCCTGGCTGCGCGCGTCCATTTGGGCATAGCTGATGCCCGCCTGCGGACGGATGCGGTCCAGATAGGCCTGGTCCGCCGATGTCAGCGGCGCCGCCGCCGCGGGCGACAAGAACATCATCACCACCACACCGGCGGCGATCCCGGATTTCGCTGTCATGTCATCCTCCTCAGAAGTCATAGGCCAGTTCCGCCTTGTACAGGACCGGCGCCACCAGCTGCCCCGCCGTGCCTTCGATGGCCGGACTGGAAGCCGCATTGGTGTGTTGCCACACGGGAAGTTCGACATCCGCGTAGATGCGCCATTGATTTATCTGGAGCGCCAGACCCGGGGCGATCAGCACGCGCTGGTAGCCGGAATTGAGCGGATCCGCGTTGTCGCCGGTATCGTGGTTGCGGTCGCTGTTGATCAGCGACAGCGTGGGCGCGATGTTGGTGAACGGTCCGACCTGCTGGAAATTGTAGTTGAGGCCAGCCGCCGCATCCAATTCATTGCCCGGCCGGTATTGGTCGCGGCTGAACAGCGCGTTGGTGTAGCGAAGCTGGACGAAATAGCCCACGGTCCCGTCGAAGGTGAGTTCGCCGGCATGGAAACCGCCGACCATCAGCGAGGTGGCGCCCGTCCCGGGCAGGCTGTCGCGGTCGAATCCGGCGCCGCCCAAAGGCCCGGTGGGGCCGGTATAGTTGCCGGTGGGAAGCATCATCCCGATCATCACGCCGGTGGACTGGTCGGCGAAAAGCCCCGTGTAGGTGGCGCTGACCTCCAGATCACCCATATCGAACAAATGGCGGGTATCGACGGTGCCCGCCGGCGCGGCGAACGTGCCGTCATCGGTGGTGGTGAGCGAACGCTGATAGGTGGGCAGTTCGGCCATCACCGTCCAATCCTCGCTCACCGCGTAATCGCCGCCGATGGTATAGAAATTGGTGTAGAGCCTTTTGTCCGAATTGTCGGACGGCGGCGCCTTGTGGGTGCCTTCCCAATTGTTGTTCTGGTCCATGAAATCGAAACGGAACCAGACCGAGCCGGAACCCGCCTGGGGCGGGATCATGTCGGCGCCCACGTCGAAAACCCCGCAACCGCAGGCGCATGCCAGCGCTTCGGGCGAGAAAGAGGTGAGCGGCATCAGCGCGGCGATCCCGGCGGGAACAAGACGCGTGACGGTGCGCGGAAGGGAATAAAGGCGCCGCAACAGGCGGCGATAATCGGACAGCATGTGATCCTCGTTCGGCTGAAATGAAATGGAGCGGCAACCGGGAAAGCCGGTCACCGCGTCGGTTCGGATTTCAGGCGAACGATGGGGGCGCGCGAGGCGATTGCGGCTGATAGTGGCCGGCGCCGATGATGGAATGATCGGCCACCTCATGCACGATGAAGTGGCTCAGGGTCGAGGGCGGCGCGATTTCGGCGATGGCGATGGGCGACGCGACATGGGGCGCGGCGGCGAAGGGACATTGTTCATTGTTCTGCTGCCCCTGTCCGTCATGGCCGTGACCGGACATGTCCATCGGCTTCGACATGTCCATATGGGACATATCCATGGCCTTCGACATGGCCATGCCCCCCGGCAGGTCCATCAGGCAGATCATCAGGGGGGATTGGGCGAAGCCCTGGGAATTGGGCATCCAGCCCATGGGCAAAAGCGCGCGCAACGCCATCGCGGCCAGCGCGAAAGTCACGGCAACGCGGCGGAACGGATACCGCATACTACTCCCCTGATCAGAGGGTAGGAGGTTTCGGCCCCGCGTCAAGCCGACCCGGCCGCGCACATGCGTAAATTGGATTAATTCCCGTTATAGCGCGTTATAGGGTATGTACCGGACGTAGCGAGGCGACATGCAAAGGCATGCGGGAATTACCGGGGTGGTTGCGATGCTGATCGGCATCGCGGGCGCTCACGCCGCCCAGCCGCCCACCGTCAGTCTGCAAAAGCTCGAGGCGCTGCCCATCGAGGTGCCGGCGCCCTATGACAAATCGGCCGACGCCGATTCCCAGGTCAACGCGGCCCTGGCCAAGGCAAAGGCCGAAGGCAAGCGCGTGCTCGTCGACATGGGGGGCAATTGGTGCCCGGACTGCGTGATTCTCTCGAATGTGATGCGCCTTCCGGAGGTCGCGCCATTCGTTGCCGCGCATTACGAAGTCGTGCTGGTCGATATGGGGCGCTTCAACAAGAACATGCAGATTCCCAAACGCTTTGGCGTGACCGGGCGGATCGAGGGCGCCCCCGCGCTTCTGGTGCTGGATTCCGATGGCCGGTTGCTGGATGCCGGCCACCTCACCGAGCTTGATACCGCGCGGACCATGCAGCCCCAGGCTATCGTGGACTGGCTGGCGAAATGGGCAAGCTGAAGATCGTTCGCGAGACTTGAGCCGGCAAGCACCAAGGGAGGACGCCATGAAAAGGATCATGCCGGGTTTGATGATCGGGTGCTGGGCGGTGCTGGCGGCGCCGGCGCTGGCGCAGACGGAAAGCGAACCCAAGCCCAGCTGCACCATGTGCGAGGGCACCTATATCCCCGCCGGGGAAATCCAGGCCTATGCGAAAAAGGCGGTGGCCGAACACAAGGTCGATCAGCAGGTGCGCGACATCGATATCGGCAAGGTCCATGTCGCGCTGGGGGTGGAGCATCGCGGCAAGCTGGACAAGCCCGGCGCGCACGCGGTGGCGGAGCACGATTTGGTGAGCGAGGTCTATCACATCGTGGACGGCACGGCGACGTTGAAGCTGGGCCCGCGCCTGGTGAACGAAAAGCGGCGGCCCGCCGACGAAGAGACCGTGCGGCTCTATAACGGCCCGGGCAACAATGGAGACGATATCGAAGGCGGCGTCAGCTATGACCTGAAGCCGGGCGATGTGGTGGTGATCCCGGCGGGCACCGGGCATCTCTTCACCCATATCGACGACCATATCGACTACATCATGGTGCGGATCGATCCCGACAAGATCACGCCGCTGAAGGACGAGGCGGCGTCGAAGGCGTATCTCGGGGATTACTTAAAGTGAGCAACGACCGGCAGGTTGGTGCCGGGCGAAAACTTTCACCCCTCGTGTCGCTCGAAGCGGAGCAGACTTTTTAGGTTCGTTTGGACGAGCGGTCGGATGAGCGAGGCTAGGCCACGTGGATAGGCACACTAGTCAGCGATAATTTTAGCGTAGTTGCGACGCTGGCAATCGCGCCCGCTGTGCGGCCTCCTGCCCCCTGATAATTTCTGTTCCGGATTTGCTGGATATCCAGTCCCAAATCCAATTCGGCAAGAATCCAAAGCAGTCACTGAGATCTAGAGCGGCAACCAGGGCCGAATCATCTTGACCAATGTGGGGGGAAATGAGGGTGAAGACATGGGCCGGTGGTTTGTCCGTCCAAAGTATCCAACAATAGGGGGAGTAGCGCACCCAGTCTTCGCCGATTGCCGTAAATACAGGTTCGAGCCTCGCTACCTTGAGGACCGTTGGGAATGCGAAGCCCACATGCACAAATTTATGCATCATCAACCTCGACCGGAGGACTTGCACCGCCAGCGACAGGTGCCGCATCTGTGACAACTATCGCTTTGTTTTTTGCCGAGGCCTGATCCTTTAAGTATTCAAGAAGCGCGCCGCCGCCCATTAATGCAGGGATGGGATCTTTTGAGCGTAGCGAAAGCCTCGTTCGTTCGCATACAGCAGAAATAGCAGGATCATGAGAATCGCAAGTAACGCGAAAAGTGGTGTAGCCCTCAGAAAGATGACGATTAGAGCTAGCGCGACAAAGCCAGTGATATTTTGAATAGCAGTTGTTGCCAAGACGCCCAGCCCTAGCTTAACAGCTCTGACCGCGTTGTCACCGAAGCCGGATACGAATTGGCCCAGGCTTCCGAACTGACTGTCTTCGGTCCCCACGATGTTGATGCCCAGCTCGTTCCTTCTGATCTCCAGGTTATCATGACTTTCTCCGTATTAGGTTGTCCCTTGGCAAAAGATATGTGGATGGCCGTCCGCCGTGCTCAAGCAATCTCAATACCCTTTCCTGGCGTCCGCTATCGCTTCGTCCCACGCCGTCGCGTCGGGCGCGGCGTCGTCCAGGCTGGCCAGCAATTCGGTCAGCGCATCCTTGCGCAGGCTGGTGAGGGCGGCGGCGCTTTGCACATCGGTCCTGAAGGCGTCGAGCGCGGTGAAGAAGGTCTGTTGGGCGCGATATTCCCGGTCGCGGTCGGCATCGGAGAGTTCGGGTGTCCATCCGCCCCGCGCCAGATCGGCGAAGGTCGAAAGCACGTCGCACTCATAAGCCTGGCGGCGATCCAATCCGCGCTCCTTCTTCCTGCTCCTTTGATCCGGTTGGCCTGCCGGGCGCCCGGCTTGGGGGGAGGGGCGGGGGAACGCCCATGGCCGATGGCGCCCAGGCAGGCCGCACCCGGGTGAGCGGGAAGGCTACTCCATGTTACACGGGAAACAACACGAAACATGTAATCCTGCACAAGCCCGGTTCCGGTGGTGCGGATGGAACCCGCGCGGTCGCGGCCCGCTGTTAATTGTGCCTGATCAACTCGCGCGTGTGCCCGATGGGCTACGGCTCCGTGCATGAAAAGAATCATGTGGCGGCATCGGATATTGTTCGGCGGGCTGGCGGCGGCGGTTGCCGTCGCGGGCCTTCTTGCCTTTACCCAAAAGGGCTTTACCCAGCAGGATGCCAATGCGCCGGCAAAGGCGCCTGCCGCCGCGGCGGTGCTGGTTCCCGCGCCTCTCGCGCCGGTCGCGGCAGGCCCCCGCGAAACCGTCATCGTCACGCCGCCGCCCCAACAGCGCGTGTTCGACATGCGGCAATGCATCGATGACGGCAAAGTCTGCCAGATGGCGACCTGCGTCTCGGAGTTCCAGGCCCGATGGCGCGCTCTATGTCTGCCAAAGCCACGGCAACTTCTTCCCGTAGCACGCGCCTATCGCCGGGCAGGGGCGAATTGTGATAGGTTATGCGCGATCAGGGAGGCCGCGATGACGGCAAGATGGCGCTGGCTGATCTATGCAGTCCTGCTTTGGCAGTATGTCAGGATCACGGTGGCGGCCTTTTCGGTGCCCTGGCATTGGACGAACGACCAGGGTCTATTTGTCTTTCTGATTGGCTGTCTTTTGATCGCCGCCGGGTTTTGGGCGTGGGTATGGCTTAGCGGCGGCGACGCGGCGGTCAAGGAACGATGGGCCAAGATTCAACAACAGCAGGCCGCGCCCATGAATAAAAACGTCTTCCGCTGGAACCTGGCATTCTGGATCGTCGTCGCGGTCGCGCTGGTGTTTGTATTCAACGCGACGCAGGGCCTGCGCCTCTAGCGGGCAGTTCGATTTCCAACCTATCGCCGGGCAGGGCGCATTGTGGTAAACTGCGTGCGACCAGGGAGGCCGCGATGACGGCAAGATGGCGCTGGCTGATCTATGCACCGGCTTTGCTGTATGCGCCGGTTTTCTGGAGGGGCAGGGGAGCAATCGCCACCCTTTTCGTTCCCTGGCGCTGGACCCAAGCTCAGCTGGTTTTTCTCTTTCTCGGACTCTGCCTCGCTGTCGTTTTGGGGGTGTGGGTGGTGACCTGGCTGCGCGGCGGCAATGCGGCCGTCATGGAGCGTTGGGCAAAGTCGCATCCACAGTCCGCCCCAAAAGTCGCATCCACAGTCCGCCCCAATCGTCATTGAAAAAACGTTTGCCCGCGACCTGGCATTCTGGATTGCCGCCGCGGCGGTTCTGGGCGTGTTTGTCAGCGCGGCGCTGGTCTTACGCCCCTAGGCGGCGGGCCGCCGTGCAGGCCGATTAATCCGCAAAAAATCCTTTATCGGCCGCGCTCGCGCCGAACCCCATATCGTCCAACGCGGCCCCCGAAAACAGGGAAACCCCGCTCATTATTCGTCACCTACTATCTTGCGTAACAAAATATATGGTGATACCGTCACAACATGGGCGGCGAAAAAGAATCCAAAAACGAGCGGGCCGGCATCGAGCGCGAGTTCAAGCGCGGCGCGCTCGAACTCGCGGTGCTGCATTTGCTCAGATCCGGCGAGGCGTATGGCTACGACATCGTCACCCAGATTTCCGAGCGAACCGAGGGCGCGCTGGAAGTGACCAACGGCACGCTCTATCCCGTGCTGTACCGGTTGGAACGCGCGGCGCTGGTGAAGGTCAGATGGGAAACGCAGGAACAAGGCGTGCCGCGCAAATACTATCTGCTCACGCCGGCGGGGCACAAGAAATTGGCGCGGCTGACCGGCGAATGGACCGCGTTTGCGAAGGCGATGGCTCGGTTGTTGCGCTGACGCGCATTTGGGGACTGGGGAGACGAGATCATGACCATTCAGAATTACCTCGCGCAAGTCGCCGACGCGATGCCGAGGATGATGCCGGAACGCGAACAAATTCTCGCCGACGTGCGCACGCATATCGAGCAAGACATCCAGCGCGGAGAGACACTCGATGCGGTGCTCGCCAAGCTTGGCGATCCGGCGCGCCTCGCGGCATCCTATTTATCGGAATTGCCGCTGGCCGCCGCGTCGTTCTGGCCGCGCGTGGCGGCGAAGGCCGTCGACCTAGCCATCCTGGCTGTCATTGCCGCGCCTTTCGCCGCGCTGGCGGTGGTGGCCGAACACAAGGAATTGCCGCTGGTCGTTCTGGCCGACACCGGCACGGTCGCTGTCGTGGCCGGTGTCGCCATCTGCTTTATGATTGGCGAGTCCCGCTTCGGCCAGACGCCGGGCAAGCACTGGCTCAAGCTGCTTGTGGTCCGGGAATCCGGCGCGCGGATCAGTTTCGGTCAGGCGATCGTCCGGCAGTTGCCGTGGCTGCTGCACATCTGGTGGGTCGACGCGATCTTCGCCCTGTTCACCGAGAGGCATCAACGCGCGTTCGAATTGCTCTCCAAGACGCGGGTCATCACGATTGACCCCGCTCTGGACGGCGAAGGAGGTTGACAGGTTGCCGCGGCTTCATTTTGCAAAGCCCGGGGCGATCACCTAAGAGGAGGCCCATTACCCGCGCCAGGGGCGAGCCATTTTCCGACCGATGATCCGCCACGGCTTTTTGCCCGCCGTGATGATGCTGACCGCGCTTCTTTCGATGCCTGCGCTGGCGGACGCGCCGCCGGACAGCCTGGAAACCGTGGTGGTGACCGGCCGCGCCCAGGACCTTTCGGGCATCGCCGAATCCGCCAACCAGGGCGTGGTCAGCGCCGCCGACCTGTCGCTGCGCCCGCTGCTGCGGCCCGGCGAAGTGGTGGAGGAAATTCCCGGCGTCATCATCACCCAGCATTCGGGCAGCGGCAAGGCCAACCAGTATTTCCTGCGCGGCTTCAATCTCGATCACGGCACCGACCTGGCCGTCAGCCTGGACGGCGTGCCGGTCAACATGCCCAGCCATGCCCACGGCCAGGGCTATGCCGATCTCAATTTCCTGATTCCCGGAACTGGTGGAGCAGGTCGATTACAAGAAAGGCCCCTATTATGCCGATGTCGGCGATTTCGGTTCGGCGGGCGCGTTCAATCTTCGCTATTACGACGCGCTGCCGAGCGGTTTCGCGCGAGCTGGAAGGCGGCCAGTTCGGTTATGGCCGGCGGCGGCCGGCCGACAATGCGGGCATCGGCGGCGGCAATCTGATTTATGCGCTGGCGAAGTCGAGCATAATGACGGGCCCTGGGCGAAGGGCGATGACGAGCGCAAGCTCGACGGCGTGCTGCGCTATCCAGCGACGACGCGGAGAAGGGCTGGACCCTCTCGGCCATGGCCTATCACAATATCTGGAATTCCACCGATCAAATTCCGGACCGCGCCATTGTCGGGCGAGGCCGATCCGGTGGGCGCGCCCGCGCCGCCCGCAGCCGACATGATTTCGCGCTGGGGCGAGATCGATCCCAGCGACGGCGGCAAGACCGGGCGCTATTCGCTGGACGCCGACTGGCACCTGAACGATGGCAATTCCACGCATCGACCGCCATGGCCTATGGGCTTTATTACGATCTCAACTTGTTTTCCGATTTCACCTATTTCCTCAACGATCCCGTCCATGGCGACCAGATCGAGCAGCAAGACAACCGCTTTGTCTTCGGCGGCAAGCTCACCGATCAATGGTCGCACATGCTGCTGGGGCGAGAGTCCGTGACCACGCTGGGCCTCGACCTGCGCAATGACGACATCAAGAACGGCTTGTTCCACACCGAACAGCGCGCGCGGTTTTCGCATCACCACCGTAAACGACATCGCCGAGACCAGGCCAGCCCGTATGTCGAGAACGAGACCCACTGGACGACTGGATGCGCACCATCATCGGCCTGCGCAGCGACATCTATTGGATGGACGTGCACAATGTCGCGGGCGGCAATTCCGGCGACGTGGCGGCGCAGGTCCTGAGCCCCAAGCTCAACCTGATCTTCGGGCCCTGGGACCAGACGGAATTCTATCTGGATTACGGCCAGGGCTTTCACAGCAATGATGCGCGCGGCGTGGTCGCCGCCGCCGATCCCGCCACGCCGCTGCCCCGTTCGACGGGCGCGGAAGCCGGTGTGCGCACGGCGATCATCCCGGGCCTCAAAAGCGAATTGTCGGTCTGGCTGCTGGACCTGCAATCGGAACTGGTGTGGGACGGCGACGCGGGGACAATGTGCCCAGCGGTCCCACCCGCCGCTATGGCATCGAACTGGCCAACTGGTACACGCCCGTCAAATGGCTGACCATCGACGCCGACTATGCCTGGAGCCACGCCCGCTTCACCGATACCGAGCCCCTGGGCATTATGTGCCCGAAGCGCTGGTGGCCACCTTCGATGGCGGCGTCGCGGTGCATGATCTGGAGGGCGGGCTGAGCGCCTCGTCGGCGGGCTTGCGGCTGCGCTATTTCGGGCCGCGCCCGTTGACCCAGGACGGCACCATCCAGTCGCGGGCCACGACCTGCTTTATGCGGATATCGGCTACCGCTTCGACCATGGACTGGTCGCTGGGACTGGACGTCTTCAACCTGCTGGACGCGCGCAGCAGCGACATCGATTATTATTACACCTCGCGTCTTCCGGGTGAGCCGTTGGCGGGCGTCAACGACATTCACACGCATCCCTCCGAGCCCCGGGAATTCCGGGTCAGCGTGACGCGGTTGCTGTAGTTGACCCCTCCGCATCGCAGGGTCTCGACCAGGACGGGCCCGTCACGGCGGGCCGTTGTCCGCCTTCAAATATCAAGCTTGCGCGTGCTCAGCCGTTCCACCCACTCGGGATCGCGGTGATTGAAAAACGCGGTCGTGTTCGTGTCCAGGGATTTGATGGCGGCCATTTCACTGTCGTCCAGCACGAAGTCGAAGACCGCGAAATTCTGGATGATCCGCTCCTTCTTCACCGATTTCGGGATCACCACGATTTTCCTCTGGATATGCCAGCGCAGAATGACCTGCGCCACCGACTTGCCGTGTTTGGCGCCGATGGCGCGAAGGGTCTCATTCTCGAACATGCCGTTCTGGCCCTCGGCGAAAGGCGCCCAGCCTTCGGTCTGGATCTTGTATTTCTCGTTGAGTTTTTGCGCCTCGATCTGTTGATGGAACGGGTTGATCTCGATCTGGTTCACCGCGGGCGCGACCTTGTTATGAAGAACGAAATCGACGACGCGGTCGGGATAGAAATTGCTGATGCCGATGGCCTTGAGCGTGCCCGCCGCGTTGAGTTCTTCCATCGCGCGCCAGGCACCATAGACGTCGCCGTACGGCTGGTGGATGAGATAAAGGTCGAGATAGTCGAGCTGGAGCCGCTTGAGCGAATGCTCCACCGCTCGCTTGGCGCCGTCATAGCTGGCATCCTGGATCCATAATTTGGTGGTGATGAAGAGATCCTTGCGCGGCACGCCGCTGTTTTTGATGCCGCGCCCGACCGCGTCCTCGTTCAGGTAAGAGGCCGCGGTATCGATGAGCCGGTAACCGGCGGCGATGGCGTCCTTGACGCTTTGTTCGCATTCCGCCAGATCGCGCATCTGGAAGACGCCAAAGCCAAGCGCCGGCATCTTCACGCCATTGTTCAGGGTCACAGTGTCCATGGCGCTTACTCCAGGTGAGGTGCGGCCGCCCCGCGGCGGCGGCTGAAGCTCAAAAAAGCCGCTGAAAGCCTAGTGGTTTGCGGGAGATTTTGGTAGGCCAATGGGCGCAAGAGCCAGATCGCGCCGCCATGAGCCCACGACCCCGATTTCCCCACATCCCGCGACGAAAACGGCGCATGCCGCGGGCATGGATGCTGGGCGCGGTGCTGGGGCTGGTGCCTTTGGGCTTCAGCGAAAGCGCAAGCAGCCAGGGCGGCGATCCGGGCGACGCCTATCGCGCGCTGTTGGCCAAGCAATGTCCGGCCCAGCATCTGGAATGGCTTTCGGCCGGCGAACTGGACGACCTGATCGAAGTGAATTTCCATGACACGCTGCCGGAGAGTTTGCGCAGCAAGCTGGATGCGGCGGACCAGGACGAGAAACGCGTCTGCGCCAATGTCACGATGGGGCTTTCCTGTTTCAACCTCGCCTATCTGAAGGCGATGAATGATGTGGGCGTTCTGCCGCGCTTCGCCAAGCTGACCTGCGCGTCGGGTCTGGTCTGCCGCGCGCCCGCCGACTGCCAGCGGCCGTGAGCCGTTCCCTTCGGCGTTGTAACCTTCACGGCGCGGCTTTAACATGAGCCCCTGGGGTGCGATGCAGCGTTTTCTGCTTCAGAACAATATCGCGCGATACGAGCAGAAGCTTAAAGCCGCCGGGTTGGATCCGGCCGAGCGCATGACGCTTCAAGCGCTGCTGGCGGATGCGCGCCGCGACCTGGCCTTGTTCGACAGCGAGCAGCTGGGATCAAAGCCGCGGCCCTATGACGGCGCCGCCAATGAGATCACGCAGCCCGAGCAATTCCATCACGTCTTCATGAAGGCGTTCAACGACAGCGCCAATCTTTATCTGATCATCGATCCGGGTCCGGGCCTCAAGATCGTCGATGCCAACGACGCCTATTGCGCCGCCACCATGACGATCCGCTCCGAAATCGCCGGCCGGCCCTTGTTCGCGGTGTTTCCCGACAATCCCGCCGACCGGGGCGCCGACGGCGTGTCCAATCTTTTCCACTCCATCAAGATAGCGGTCGAGAGCCGGCTGCCTCACGAAATGGCGATACAGCGCTACGATGTCCGGGACCAGGACGGCGCGTTCCAGAAACGCTATTGGCGGCCGGTGAACTCGCCACTGTTCGACGAACAGGGGGCGGTGAAATTCATCCTCCATCATGTGGCGGACGTGACGGAACAGTCGCAGAGCGCCTGCGCTAAAGATCCGAGCGAATGAGGGCGCGAACGGCGGCAAAGGCGCGCCGCAAAAGCGCGGGCCCGAACATGGCCAGCGCCGCGACGGCGAGAACAAGAATGACAATCGCCAAAAGGTTGAAAATCAAATCCGCCATCGTGATCCCGTGTGCCGCCTATTGCGGGATCGTGGCGCGCGCCTTGCGCTGCCACCAATCGTCATAGCTGCCCAGATAGACCGCTTGCTGAAGCTCGGCGTCATAACCATTGGCGGCGGTGTCATCCATGCGCTGTCGGGCGACACCGCCGCATTCCCGCGATGCCAAGGGTTTGTGCTGGGGACCATAAGACAAAGGAATGGCGCAAACCGACGCTGCCACACTCGTAGCCATCATCAACGCAACGCGCATGGAAGGCGAACCCATCAGCCAGTTTAAGAAATAACACGGATTCGCGCAAATGGATGCTCATCCCAAAGGATAAAGAAAGATTGCTGTTGTAAGGCTGGTGTAAGCAAGCGCGTGGCCACGCGCCGTGCTGAATGCTTTTGCAAAATGCGATCGCGCTATGCCGATGCGTTTCGCGCGATGGCGTCAGCCCAGGCGGCGCCGTTCCGGCGATGGACCGGCCAGCCCCGCCTCCATGATCTCGGAGCCGAAAAGGACGATCCGTTCGCCCTGTTTTATGGAAAAAACATTTGCCCATTCGTGTTGCGCAAGGAGCTGCGCGCGATCGATCGCCGATTGCAGCGAAGGAAATGCTTCTGACCTGTGAAACGATCCCCGAAGATACACAAGCCGGTATGGCATCGAACAATCCCCAAATTGTGCCGGCCAAGTTGGGCATGATGGGCGGGTCCGGCGCTACTCACGGGCCGACAACACTGATCGGAAAATGCACGCGCGTTTTCACCAAGCGTAAAGGTCTCACCGTTTACACTGTATTAACCATCGTGGACCAGATTCACGCGTATCCGGGGGGCGCGCATGCATAGGCAAGTCGGCGCAAGGCCGCTTGATACTTTTCCCGCCATCAGGTCGCGGAATATCGATGAGGTCGATCACGGCCTGCAATCGGTGTATGGCGCGCGGGAATTCTCGCTGACAGGCGACTATGCCGATTTCTTCGTCCGCGCCAATCATTGGCAGGCCCGCAGCATAAGCCTGTCCTATTGCAGCTATGGCGCGCGGGTGCAGGTGCTGTTTCCGGGGGCTAGCTTTTATCGCCAGCAATTCAGCGTGCGCGGCGGCGCCGGCGTCAGGATCGACCGGATTTGGCGGCAGGTGACACCAGACGAACTATGCGTGGTCCCGGCCGAGTCGGATCTGGAGATCGATTTCCGTCCGGGGTTCGAGCAGCTGGTGCTGCGCATCGATGCCGACGCCCTGCACAACAAGCTCTCGGCCCTGATCGGCGCCACGCCCGCGGCGCCGTTGATGTTCGCGCCCTCCACGCGCGCCGACAGTCCCGCGATGGAGGTTTTGCGCCGGCGGCTGGCTTTTTGCGTCAATGAACTGGACTCGGAGGATTTGCTGGCATCGCCGGTCGCGGTGGCCGAACTGGAACAGTTGCTGATCCTGTCGTTCCTCCGGGCGAACGCGAACAATTACAGCAAGCGCATCGAATCCTGCGCCCACGCGCCGGCGAACTGGCAGGTGCACCGCGTGGAAGATTATATCGAGGCGCATTGGGACGAGCCGATCACCATCGAGGCCCTTTGCCAGGTGACGGGCCTGAGCGCGCGCAGCATTTTCCATCACTTCAAGCGGGGCCGGGGCATGACGCCCATGGAGTTCGTCAAGCAGGTTCGCCTCGACCATGCCAGGGAAATGCTGGAACGGACGGGTCCGGGCGTGACGGTCACCGAAACCGCCTTCGCCTGCGGCTTCGGGAATTTGAGCCATTTCGCCAGGGATTATGCCCAGAGATTTGGCGAGCGCCCCTCGGAAACCACGCAGAGAAGCAAGTCGAAGCGCCCGTCTGTCTCCTGACAGGTCTGTTTTCGGACGCATGCGCCATCTTTGTTTATGCAATTCGGCGATTGAAACCCACCCGCAAATTTTCGCGCACGCACATTGATCTGGATCAATAGCGCCGATTTTCCCCGCTTTAATCTGGCCAAAGGGAATGGGGGGGCAGTTATGGCAAGGTCTCTTCTGGAGGCTTGCAAATCCGCGCATACTCTTGGCGCGGATTTCCCCAGCATTTGGCATCAAACCCTGAAAGGGCACCCCCTGGTGGCCAGTTTGCCCACCCAGGGCATGGACGATGACGGGCGCACGCTGGAAGTTCTGCTGATTACCGGTCACCGGCTGGTATTCGGCGCAACGGGATTCTCTCTCGCCTGGGGTTAGCAGCGGATGCGGGCAGGGTCGCTGAACAGGCAGCGGCCTTTCAGCCGCTGCCGCTCAAGCGTCAGTGATGGTCGTCGTGATGGTCGTCGTGGCGGTCGCCACGATGATCGCCCTGATGATCGCCCTGATGATCGCCCTGGCCGCCACGGAAATCGCGCCGCTCGCCATGCCAATGGGCGTCGCCCCAGCCGCGATCAAAGCGGCCGCCATGCCAGCCATAGCCTTCGCCGCGGTCCCAGGCGAAGTTCACGCGTTGCCAGCCATTCCAGAAATGCCAGCCGCCGCGATACCAGAAATAGGGCTGGCCGTTGAACCAGCGATAATAATGCGGGCCGCCCACGGCGATGCCGTCGAGCACGACCGGGCCGTTGTAAACCGCATAGCCGCAATCGCCGGCATAATAGTCATTGTAGGCGTCGCACGGGCCGGGCGGATAATAGCCGGGGCCATAGTAATAGGCGGGAGCGCCCACGCCCACGCCGATATGCACGCCGGGAAGGCGCACGCCGAGCTGCACCTGGGCATCCGCGGGGGCGCAGACCATCAAGCCCGCCGCCAGCGCCGCGCCGGTCGCCAGCGCCAATTTCATCAATGGCAGCTTCATCAGTGATTTCATCGCAGGAATCCTTCTCGAAAATTCTGGACAGAGGAATCGCTTCCCCGTGCCTTGAAAACTAGCCATGCGATTGTGAATTGATTGTGGCCGCCTTGTTCATAATGCGTTCATCGGCGCGGCGCCCCGTGCTAGCGTATGACATGGCGTCTGTCAGGGAGTCAGGAAAAGCCGCGAGCCCGTTGACCGGGCAACTCCTCATCGCCATGCCGCAGATGGAGGATCCGCGTTTCGAACATTCGGTCGTCTATCTGTTCTCGCACAGCAACGAGGAAGGCGCGATGGGCATCATCATCAACAAGACCATCGACACCCTGACCGAGGGCGAGCTCTTTGCCCATCTCAAGCTCGCAGGGAAGGCGCCGTCCCCAAAGCCGGTGCATTTCGGCGGACCGGTGAGCAGCGAGCTGGGCTTTGTGCTGCATAGCGCCGAATATCGCGAGGAGGGAACGGTCGGCATCGGCGGCGATTTCGCGCTCACCACCAGCTTCGCCGTGCTCAAGGCGATGAGCAAAGGCGAAGGCCCGCGCCGCCGTCTTCTGGCGCTGGGCTATGCGGGGTGGGGGCCGGGCCAGCTCGAAGCCGAGATCCAGGCCAATGGCTGGCTTGTGCCCCGTAGAAATAACTATTTTCCTAATTTCGTTGTTTCCTGCATCAGTCACATATAGGTTTCCACTTACATCTGCAGCTACTCCGAATGGATGATTGAAACTTGCTGCTGCGCCTGTTCCATCGGCAGAGCCTTGTGTAGTATAAGAGCCTGCCAAGGTGCTTACTACCGCCGTAGAAATAACAATTTTCCTTATTTCATTATTAAGTTGATCAGCCACATATAGGTTGCCACTGCCATCGGTGCATACTCCGGTTGGATAAGAGAAACTTGCTGCTGCCCCTGTTCCATCGGCAGAGCCTGCTGTGGTACTACCTGCCAAGGTGCTTACTACCCCAGTAGAAATAACTATCTTCCTTATTTCGTTGTTACCCTCATCAGCCACATATAGGTTGCCACTGCCATCAGTGCATAAACCAGGTGGATAAAGGAAACTTGCTGCTGCACCTGTTCCATTGGCAGAACCAGATGTTGTAGAACCCGCTAAAGTGGTTACTACTTGTGCTTTTAAACCTAATGTTAAAAGACTTGCAGCAATAAATAGTTTTGTTTTCATGTTGTTTTTATTTCTATCAAAGATAAGCTTCTAATTAATAAAAAGGTGAGGAACTTTTTAAACGGTAGTGTTTTTTAAATAAGCGGTCGGTTTTAACAAAAAAACGGTTAAATAGAGTACATCCTTCCTAACAATGTGTACATTCTTCCTAACAATGTGTACATTCTTCCTAACAATGTGTACATTCTTCCTAACAATGTGTACATTCTTCCTAACAATGTGTACATTCTTCCTAACAATGTGTACATTCTTCCTAACAATGTGTACATTCTTCCTAACAATGTGTACATTCTTCCTAATAATGTGTACATTCTGTGGTAGTTAGCTTATCATTCGGTGATGATAAGCACCGTTTTAAATTTAAGAACATCCATTAGGCATATAAACGGCTAAAAAACTACCTTTGCGCCCTTATTTTTTAGAATTATGATTACGGTAAGTAATGTTACGCTTCAGTATGGCAAGCGTGTTTTGTTTGATGAGGTAAACCTGAAGTTTACACCCGGCAATTGCTATGGTATTATTGGTGCCAACGGTGCGGGCAAATCTACCTTTATGAAGATTTTGTCGGGAGAGATTGAGGCGAATAAGGGTACCATAGATATTCCCAAGGGGCAACGCATGAGTGTGCTGAGCCAGAACCACTTTGCTTTTGATGAATATACGGTGATGGATGCGGTGATTATGGGCAACAAAAAACTGCATGCCATCATAAAAGAGAAAGAACTTATTTATGCCAAGGCAGATTTTAGCGAAGCCGATGGTATTAAAGCATCTGAACTGGAAGCTGAATTTGGCGAGATGAATGGTTGGAATGCTGAGAGCGATGCCGCGCAGTTATTGGGTAGTTTAGGAATAGGGGAGGGGGTGCATCAGCGTTTTATGAAAGACCTTACGGGTAAAGAAAAGGTGCGTGTGCTATTGGCGCAGGCTTTGTTTGGCAACCCCGACATCCTGCTGATGGATGAGCCTACCAACGATTTGGATGCGGAAACCATTAACTGGCTGGAAGATTTTTTGGCAGATTTTCAGAATACGGTTATTGTTATCAGTCACGACAGGCACTTTTTAGATGCCGTTTGTACCAGCATTTGCGATATAGATTTCGGTAAAATTTCTACCTACAGTGGTAACTACAGCTTTTGGTATGAGATGAGTCAGCTTAAGTTAAAGCAACGCAGCGATGCCAATAAAAAAACCGAAGATAAGCGTGCCGAATTGCAGGAGTTTATTGCCAGATTCTCTGCCAATGCTTCCAAATCAAGTCAGGCAACCAGCAGAAAGAAGTTACTTGATAAGTTGGCTGTTGATGACATTCCTGCTTCCACTAGAAAATACCCTGCGATTATATTTAAACAAGAGCGCGAGGCCGGCGACCAAATTTTGCATGTAGAGGGTCTGTGCAAATCAAATGCGGAAGGAGTTTTATTAAAGGATATTCATATCAACGTACGCAAGGGTGACAAAATTGCCTTTGTAAGTAAAAATCAACTGGCAATTACTACCTTGTTTCAAATATTAAACGAAGAAGAAAAGGCAGATAAAGGCACTTATTTGTTTGGTACTACCATAACGAAAGCATACTTACCCAACGAAAACGCCAAATACTTTAATGAAGATAATAACCTGATTGACTGGCTAAGGCAATACTCTGTTAATAAAGATGAGACTTACATAAGGGGCTTTTTGGGTAAAATGTTATTTACGGGCGAGGAGACTTTAAAAAGCTGTCGGGTACTTTCAGGGGGGGAGAAGGTGCGTTGTATGCTGTCTCGCACCATGCAGTTTGGGGCAAACCTACTTATGCTGGATGAACCTACAAACCACTTGGATTTAGAAGCCATTATTGCCTTGAATAACGAATTGAAAGATTTTAAAGGCACTGTTTTATTTACTTCGCATGACCATCAATTGGTTCAAACCATAGCCAACCGTATTATTGAAATTACACCCAAGGGTATGATAGATAAAGTTTGTACCTACGATGAGTTTTTGGCTAGTGAAGATGTAAAGAAAACAAGATCTCAACACTACGGAGAAAAGGTTAAAGTATAAGAAAGATTACCTAATATGTAGGATTAAGCTAAAGATTTTATATTTTTGGCACGATATTTGATGTATGGTAAGTATAACCAATAAATTAAAAAAATGAAAAGAATAGTATTAAGTTTCGGAATTGCCTCTTTAATGGCAATAAACGGGTTCTCTCAGGACTTGAAGAAAACAGTAACCACAACTACTGCTACTTCAACTGCTCCTGCATCTACGGCAGATATTAAGTTTAATAAAACCGTACACGATTACGGCACCATGAAACAAGGTGGCGATGGTGGATGCGAGTTTACGTTTACCAACACAGGTAAAGAACCTTTGATTATCAGCAACTGTCAGGGTAGTTGCGGTTGTACCGTTCCAAGCTGTCCTAAAGAACCCATTTTGCCTGGCAAAACGGGTGTAATTAAAGTTCATTACGATACCAAACGTGTAGGACCTATCTCTAAAACAGTAACGGTTCAGTCGAATGCTATGTCTGGTACTCAAACCATTCAAATCAAAGGTACCATTGAAGCAGCTCCACAAGAAGAACAATTCCCTACAGGTGGAAATACTCCAAAAGCAGGTGCTCCGGTTGAAAAAGGAAACAATTAATTAATCTTATAAAACACAGAATATGAAAAAAGTATTTGCAGCAGCCCTATTATTTGTTGGATTAGCTTTTACAGCTAAAGCACAAGAAACATCTACACCAAATATCGATCCAAACGCCCCTGAAATTAAATTTGAAAGCGAAACGATTGATTATGGTACGATTGATTATGAAGGAAACCCTCAACGCGAGTTTAAATTTAAAAACACAGGTAAATCGCCTCTTGTTATTAGCAACTGTCAGGGTAGCTGCGGTTGTACCGTACCTACTTGTCCTAAAGAGCCTATTATGCCGGGTAAATCAGGTACTATTAAAGTAAACTACGATACTAAACGTGTAGGTAAATTTGATAAAAAAGTAACGGTTACTTCAAACTCAAAAACACCAAGCACTGTTTTAACTATTAAAGGTGAGGTTAAAGCTGCTCCCGTAGCACCTGCAACCACTACTGCCACACCTACTACAAAATAATAACAGGGTTGTTTTAAAAACTAAATCGGGCTTTATGCCCGATTTTTTTTATTTATAGATATGAGTAAAACGCTTTTCCTTTCATTGCTTGTCTGCATATCATTTCAGTTGTTTTCACAACCACAGATGAAATTTGCTGATACTAAAAAGAATTTTGGCTTTGTAAAAAAAGGAGAACAGGTTAAACTTACATACACTTACACTAATTCAGGTGATCAACCGTTAATAATTACAGATGCTAAAGCAGAATGTAGTTGCACTAAGGTTACCTTCCCAAAAGAACCTTTGCAAGCAGGTAAATCAGCAGCCATAGAAATACTATTTGATACATCACCTACATACGACAGGCAGGATAGAACAATTGAGGTAATAAGTAACGACTCTAAGTCACCTACTAAAATAAGATTTAAAGGTGTGGTTTTAAAATAACATCCTTTTTTTCTTTTCCCGTGGTAAGCTTAGTATACCAAAGCCGGATTTTGATGGGATAACCTGTTGGTTGCGTTTGTGCAGCACCTCCAAATACTACCCGCTCTGCAAATAAACCACCATTAAATACCGTTACATAAAACTTGGTGTTTAAAGTCTTTTGGGTTAGTATTTGGTCTATAGTATGAGGGATCTCAAATAAATACTGATTATTCGTTATATCATAGTAACCGCCAAAGGTGTACAAGTTTTCAACAAGCCCTTTAGGGCCTCCCAAGGTATCTCCTTCCAAGTATAATCTGCCGGGCAAAAAGTATTTAGTAAGGTCGAAAAAATCTTTATTTGATTGATCAGGCTTTAACACAAGCTCGGCTTTATTAATAACAACATTCTTATTTACCCATTGCAGTAAACTCGGGAATTTTAAAACAATCCCCACTCCTGCTGCGCCCTGAAGAAATACATTTTTTGTTTTTGGAGAACCAAGGTTTGTATCTGCATAAGTGGGACGTATTTGGTTTTGTAAATCGGGACTGGCAATACCATAATCATGCTTAAAATACCCAAGCCGGGCACAAGTACTACCGCCGGTAGCTATTCGAATAGGAGGAGGAATGGTATTGATTCCTTTGTTATGATAATAAAAATTAATAGCCGTATTGCTATTCATTTGTATAAAAAAGATACTGCCATAAGATGGCTGAAGCATAATAGAGTGTTGGGTAGTAATATAAAACCCTTTACAGAATTCTTGAAATAACGTATTATTATTTAGATACCCATTTTGAAGAGTATTAAAAAGCTGCTGTCCCCAGTCATCCCTTAATCTTACATTTAGTGAGGGATTACCAAGTGCGTTAGTATCTTTTTTAATGGGAGGAAACCACCACAGATGCGGATTAAAAACATAACTATGTCCACCATGAACTAAGTTTGTAGTAGCATCATAAGGCATAGGACCATGTGAGTAACCACCGGTGCCTGTATAATAAAAATTATTTCCAGTTGAATAATAATTGGTATCAGGAGATATATTGTGCTTAATCGGAAAGATATCTAATGAAAGTGGGTCAGATGTATCACCTACATAGGTTGTTGATGAATTGGGTAAGTAGTTATATGCCAATACCAATACTACAGAATCAAATACCGGCTCATTGCCCACAGGAGCTAAGCCACCTACACCGGTAGCAGAATAATCTGTTTCGAAGCTGCAATAAACAGAAGCATCTGTTCTTCCAAAAATAGGGTCGTTCATAGAACCCAATAAATTTGAATTTGATAAGTTGGATGTCAGCACAACAGAATCTGCTAAACGGAACTTAGTATAAGAAACATCGGGGTATATTTCAGCATACTCGGCCATAATTAAATCACTGGCCGGTAATACGTTTGAGCCAATTGGACTAGTTACATTTTTTTTACACGAGAGTGTAAATAAAGCTACGAAAAATAATATATAAGCTTTTTTTAGCATGAGGTGCAAAGGTAATAAATACTTCTAAAGTGTGTTTTCAATACTATGCCATAGTAAGTTGGCCGTTTTATCCCAACTGAATTTATTCTTTCGTTCAAGTCCTTTACGAATTAAATTACTTCTTATCTCACTATCTTCATATAACGTAATCATGGCATGTTTTATTTCATTTTCATCAAACGGGTTTGCATAAATGGCAGCATCGCCTGCTATCTCGGGTAAGCAACTTGTGTTGGCAGCTAATATAGGTGTGGCGCATTGCATAGCTTCTACAATAGGTATCCCAAAACCTTCAAAGTATGGTAAGTAGGTTAATGCAAATGCAGATGCTATCAGGTTCTTTAATTCTTCATTGGCAACCCTGCCCGTAAATACAATTTCATTTTCTATTTGCAGGCTTTTAATTAACTCATACATTTCATTCTCTCCCCAAAAGATGGCACCGGCTAATACCAATTTAAAATTTGATTTTGTTTCCGTTTTAAAAAGATGAAAGGCCTTTATTAAACGTAAAATATTTTTACGTGGATGCAAAGAACCTACGAATATAAAATAATCAGTCCCTTTGGTGTATTTATTTTTAGTGGCAATCTTAATATCATTACTTACTACATCAAAATAATCGTGTATACCATTATAAACTACATCTATTTTTGAAGGAGAAATATGATAATTATCTGCAATATCTTTTTTACTAAACTCTGATACTGTGGCAATACGACTTGCCTCTTTTGCAAACTTTGGGAAGAAGTGGTTATAATAATGACGGGTAATAAAAGGCAGGTCTTTAGGATAATGTACAAAATTAATATCATGTATAACGGGTAACTGCTTGCACTTAGCTCCCAAAGCCAAAAGCCCGTCAGGTGACAAAAATAAATCGGGTTTTAATCTGTTTAACAATGGCTTTACCGAAAACTGCATCCAGTAATAATATAAAAAAGGATGCCTTGCCGGAGGCGATAAAACAAGGGGAGTGATGTTATCGGCAAAAATAAACTTCTCGTTATAAGGTCTGTCGAATAGAAAAATAAAGTGTACATCGGGGTGCTGGCGCGTTATTCTTTTTAAAGACTGATAGGCAAACCAACCAATGCCATCCAGTCTGCCATCAAGCAATAAGCGTGTATTTACAACAATTTTCACTCGGAGAGCAAAAGTAAAATATTAAAGTGTTTATTAGTGATTTTCTTAAAAAACTACTTACTAAAGCAATAATATCAAAAAATCAACGTTTTTTATTGGTTAAGCTATTTTGGTTAAAACAGTAGTAAAATTAATACTTTTAGGACTTGGTAAACATTGAGGGTTAGTAAAAAAATCCATAAAATATAAAATATAGTTTGGATATATGGTTTAATAAGATATTTTTGCAAATCTCATTTTTGTAGATACCATTGAAAAAGAACATTTTACATACTATTATCCTGCTGACATTTGTGTTACCTATGCTATCTTTTACTACTGTAGGTGATAAAAACAAGAAGCTTGGCGACGATAAAAAGCGCAAAAAAGAAGATACTACGCAGGTTATCAACACGTCTGCTATTACGTATGATAATGTAGATTCTTTACTTATGTTTCCTTCGCATGATTTGTATGGCATGTGGGATACCGCTTCTTGTCACCCAGATTTGTTTGAACAACAGTTTTTAGGCGACTCTGCCACCATTTATTTAACCGACGATTGGAATTGTGGATTTACTATGCCTTATAAAGGTATTCTTACTTCGGAGTTTGGCTGGCGCCATCGCCGTCCGCATTACGGAACGGATATTAGTCTGCATACCGGCGATACAGTTGTAGCGGCTTTTGATGGAAAAGTACGCATAGCCCGATTTATGGGTGGATACGGTAATGTGGTTATCATTCGACACAATAATGGTTTGGAAACGGTTTACGCACATTTATCTAAAATATTAGTTCAACCCGAGGAAACAGTGGTAAGTGGTATGCAAATTGGCTTAGGCGGAAATACAGGGCACTCTTACGGAAGTCATTTGCATTTTGAAATACGTTACTTAGGCAAAGCTATTGATACCGAAGACTTGGTTGATTACCAAAAGAATGAATTAAAGAATAACTCGTTTGTTATTTATAAATCAGACTTTGGCGCTAAGTATGATTTAAGAAGTATTCATGCGCATCAGATAGGCTCTAAAAGTCATGCCGCACCTGTTGCTCTTAACTATAAAACTTTACCCGGTAAAGTTATTCTTGTAAAAAACGGAGATACTCTTGATAGAATTGCCAAGCGCAACCATACTACTATTTCCGCTATTTGCAAAAAGAACGGCATCAGCCAAAAGAAGGTTTTAAGACCAGGGCAAAAACTAAAGGTTTAGTTTCCCAATTCTCTAAAATTCCTGAAAAGAATCTTTAAGTCGTTTTCTGTTTTGTAGTTTTTGGCGTAGGTTAAGTTTAGCTTATTCAAATATTCTTTATCAGTAGTATTAGCATTTTGATGAGGAGATAAAACAGCTTTCTTAATGTTTGGTAAACGCGGGTCGGCATTAGCTTCATAACCCACCCATGTTTTTAATCCTAATAGAACTAAAAATAAATTAGCTATAAATGATAAAGGTTTCTTTTGAAAGAGAACTACAAGAGGTAGCAAAGCAATCAGTATGATAGAAATTGTAAAATCAAGTATTCTTTTGTTACGCTTATTATGCGGTTTTGATACGGAATTAAAGTCTATTACGTATAAATCTCCGGCAGTATCGATGCTGTTGCTGCCAATAATGGAGATGCTTTCCGGCGGAGCAATTTTAAAATCAACTTCGGCACTTACTAATGCCAGCATGTAATTTATTATTTGCTGAGAGGAAATGTTTTTAGAGCAAAATATAATTTCCTGAATTTGATGCACTTCAATAATCTCATTTAGTTGATTAATAGTACCTACTTGATCAGGAGTTTTCACACCTCTTAGATACTTATAAAACCCATAAAGGCAGGCTTAACAGACGTTTCTTTTAATAAACCTACCACACGCTGGTATTCATCGGCATCGCCCACAATGGCAATACGTTTACTTAAATCTTCGTTTAAAACGTAGCCTTTTATTTTAAGTAAATGAAGAAGTAATCTTACTAAAAGTAAAGCAGCTAAAGTTGATACAGAACCTAATAAGATAATGGCACGAGAGAAACGATATGCTTCGGGTAACAAAGAATAACCAATTAATATAACTGCCATGCCTATTACAACTCCTTGAACAATTTTCCTGAGCTTAATGGGTTTATCATATCCTCCGTTTAAAAAAACACTTAATACCCAAATAAGTGAGTACGCTAAGAAGGCCCATTTTACAAGGTGTTCTGCATAAGAGCCTTCTCCGGAGAATTTAATTTGTTTTTCGTAAAACTCTTTAACGGCAAATAAGCCCGCAAAGATTAAAGAAAAATCAAGCGCAGGAAGCGCAATTTGTTTTGCCATACGCCAACTAATAGAAGTCGCTGCACGTAAGTAAATAGCAAAGTGTATTAGTACAGAGAATGTTTTAGCGCGGTTTTGCGAGAAATGTTTGCGGGCAAATATGGCCATAGCACGGTAAAACACCAACACATAATTAACGCTGCTCTTTTTGGTACTCTCGCCTTTATAATGAATTATAGTGGTGTCAGGGTAGTAATAATTTTTATACCCACTTAAAATAATACGATATGAAAGGTCTATATCCTCGCCATACATAAAATAGTCTTCATCCAGTAGTCCACATTTAGCAAGGGTTTCTGCCCTCAATAACATAAAAGCACCACTGAGCACATCTATACTGTGTGTTTTATTTTTATCGAGATACGTTAAATGATAATGCCCAAAGCGTTTAGACTTAGGGAAGAATTTAGCCAAGCCGAATATCTTATAAAAAGCCACTTCAGGGGTTGGTAAACCTCGCTTCGATTCAGGTAAGAAATTGCCTTTTCCATCAACCATCTTCACGCCCAAACCACCTGCATCGGGGTGGGCATCCATAAAGGCAATGGTTTTGATAAATGTATCTTCCTGCACCACTGTATCAGGGTTTAGTAGTAATACGTATTGTCCTTTACTTAAACGTATTGCCTGATTATTAGCCTTTGAGAAACCGGTGTTTACTTTGTTTTCAATCAGTATAACCTCGGGAAACTTTTCTTTGATCAGCGCGACGGAGCCATCAACAGAATTATTATCCACTACAAATACCTCGGCCTCAATATCTTTTACGGCACGAAACACCGAGTGCAGGCATTGTTCGATAAAATGCTTAACGTTGTAGTTTACTATAATGACGGATAATTTCACAAAAATGGTGGCTAAATTTACAAGTAATATTTAACGTGGGATTTGAAATCGAAGATTAACGAAAACAAATATAAAAATGCAAAAAAGCATGCGTAAAAAAATTGCAGATATAAAACACGTATTCTTTGATTTAGACAGAACCCTGTGGGATTTTGAAAAGAACTCTGAGGCAGTTATAAAAGTATTGTTAAAAGAGTATGGTATAGAAACACCTATCAAACTACTGCTGCTGATTTTATTAAGAAGTATAGAAAGATTATAATCATAAATTATGGCATTTATACAGTCATAAAAAAATTACAAAGGATGAACTAAGAAGCACCCGCTTTAGTAAAACGTTAGAGAAACTGGGTGCTAAGAACCAAGAACTGGGGGCTTTGTTGGAGAAAGATTACATAGCTAAAAGTCCTTACCAAACAAGTCTTTTGGAAGGTACTAATGAGATTTTAGATTACCTGAAACCCAAATACAAGCTGCATATTTTAAGTAGTGGATTTAAAGAAGTGCAGCATATTAAATTGCATGAGAGTGGTATTAAAGAACATTTTAATAATATATTTATATCAGAAGAGATGGCTTTCAGAAGCCCGATAAAGAAATATTTTATGCTGCACAAACCAAAGTCAACGTTAAACCTGAAGCCTCTATTATGATTGGCGATGATTTTGGCAACGATATAGAAGGTGCACTAAACGCAGGTTGGAAAGCTGTTTATTTAACTTCCCGAAAAGGCGTATTAACATGCTAATATGTACCAAATAAAAAACCTTCTGGAGTTGAAGGGGTTGTTGTAATTAACTCTAAAAACTCTCTCCCGAACCCAAGCTAAGTGTTTTAGTGTTCTTGCTAAAGCCTAAATCTCCACCCACGTTTATGCGCTCATGTTTAATAAACATGGCACGTAAACCAATGCCGTAAGTATATTTTATATCCTGCCAGTTAAAAGCACTAAGGGTATGTGCAACCTCTCCAATTGCCCCAAAAAACACCATACCAAACCACTTATAAACAGGTATGCGAAACTCAACCTGAGTTGCCATATAAAAGTTATCGCGGTAAATGCCGGGGTAATAACCGCGCATCATCACATCGCCACCCATTAAAGCTAGTTGCCTAAAGGGCACATTGCCCCAATTATAATTAGCCAGTGCCTGAATGCAAATTACATCGTTCTTATAAAACTTAATAAACTTACGAAAGTCAAAAATAAAGTTCTGAAACGGAAACTGACTACCGAATTGCTGTTGATAGAACATAGTAGATATATCTAAATAAGTACCTGTGCGGGTATAAATAACATGGTCGCGACTATCATACAAAAAAACAGGCCCAAAGCCCACATTTCTGCTCCCGTCTTTGCCGTAGGCATTAGATTGGTCTAAAATCCCGCCTTTATTATAGGTAAGATTAAAGGTTTCGTTAAACTGCCCTTGTATACCTAGATAAGCATGGCTGCCGATAATTCTTGTAAATTTCTGAATGGCATTAAAGTAATCGAAATTAATAAGGTCTCTGTTTTGTACATTAATGTTGTTGCCTAAGCCATAAAAGTATTCGTTAAACTTAGAGACATAAGTAGTGCCACGCAAAAACCATTTCTCTTTATCCAACAGAATCGTATTATTTAATGTCTGATAAAATTGCCTTTTTTCGGTAACAGTTCCATAAGCCTCTATGTTTGATGCGCGAGAATCTGTATCTCCTTTCAATCTAAACAACTGCAGGTAATAAATGCCGGTATAAAAGCCGGTATTTGGAGACCGACCTGCCTCAGGAGCTAAAATGAACTTGCGCTTTGCCGTTGCAACATCAATAACTTTCTTAACAAACGATTTTTTTATTTTAAGAGTATCTTTCTTTAACGTATCCTGACAAGCTCTTAGGCGTGCATTATATCCAATAAATAACAACAGAAATATAAAAACACTTTTTTTTATGGAATTAGCTGCCAACAAATTAAGATAATGGATTTTAACAATTGCAAAACTAAGAAATAGGAAGGGTAAACCTTGTTTTTTAAATTTTTGTACCTTCGCCACCTTAAAAATAGTAAATATGTCAACTGCTACTCAAACAAAAATAAGTGAGTTATTAGGTGCGCAGGCAGATAGTCTGCTTAATCACACCTGCAAAACTATTACTAAAGAGCATATACACCATCCGGGTGCTGATTTTGTAGATAGAGCCTTTGCACAAAGCAATCGCAATCCTCAGGTAATGCGCAGCCTGCAACAATTATATGGTACAGGCCGTTTGGCAAATACAGGCTATATGAGCATTTTGCCCGTTGATCAGGGTATTGAACATAGTGCAGGCGCTTCCTTTGCTCCAAACCCTATTTATTTTGACGGAGAAAACATAGTAAAACTTGCTATTGAAGGCGGTTGCAATGCTGTTGCCTCAACCTATGGTGTATTAGGCAGTGTGGCTCGTAAATACGCACATAAAATACCTTTTATTGTAAAGATTAACCATAACGAGTTTTTAAGTTACCCCAATAAGTTCGACCAGATTATGTTTGGTACTGTAAAAGATGCTTGGAACATGGGTGCAGTAGCCGTTGGAGCAACTATTTACTTTGGTTCAGCAGAATCCGGCAGACAAATTGTGGAAGTGGCACAGGCATTTGAACATGCCCATGAATTAGGTATGGCAACCATCCTTTGGTGTTATACAAGAAATAGTGCCTTTAAGAAAGATGGGGTTGATTATAGCACCGCAGCTGATTTATCTTCTCAAGCAAATCATTTGGGAGTAACTATTCAGGCAGATATCATCAAACAAAAAATGTCTGATAAGAATGGTGGTTATACAGCCCTTAACTATGGTAAAACGCATCCTAAAGTTTATAGCGAATTAACAACCGATCATCCGATAGATTTGTGTCGTTATCAAGTAGCTAATTGCTACATGGGCAGAATTGGTTTAATTAATAGCGGAGGAGAAAGTAAAGGAGCGACCGATTTAGCAGAGGCGGTAACCACAGCGGTAGTTAACAAACGCGGTGGCGGGCAAGGGTTAATATCAGGCAGAAAGGCTTTCCAAAAGCCAATGAAAGAAGGTGCTGCTTTATTGCACACCATACAGGATGTTTATTTAGATAAATCAATTACAATAGCATAAGTGAGTAAAGAATTCAAATTGAATTACGTAATCTTAATTAAAAGAAATGGGTTGGTTTAAAAGACTAAAAGAAGGTATTACAACAAGCACCAAGGAGAAGAAAGAAACTCCTGAAGGCCTTTGGCATAAGTGTTCTAAGTGTAAGAAAATAGCTACCATGCAGGAGCATACTGCAAACAGTTTTGTTTGTATAGAATGCGGGCATCATGATCGTATTAGTTCTGCGCAGTATTTCGAAGTAATTTTTGATGACGGAGCTTTTACCGAATTGCAGAAGGATTAATTGGCGGGGATCCGCTTAATTTTACCGATACCAAACCTTATAAAGAAAGACTAATTGAGAGCCGCAAAAAAACAGGACTGAATGATGCTATGCGTTCTGCCTTTGGCAAAGTTCACGGCAATGATTTGGTTGTTTGTTGTATGGACTTTAATTTCATTGGTGGTTCAATGGGGTCAGTAGTGGGAGAGAAAATATCTCGTTCTATAGATTTTTGTATAAAAACAAAAACTCCTTTGCTCATCATATCTAAATCGGGTGGTGCGCGTATGATGGAAGCAGCTTACTCACTTATGCAAATGGCTAAAACATCTGCTAAGCTTAGTTTGTTGGCAAAAGAAAAATTGGCTTATATCTCCTTATTAACAGACCCTACTACAGGAGGTGTCACTGCTTCTTTTGCTATGCTGGGCGATCGTAAATATTGCAGAGCCTCAATCGTTAATTGGCTTTGCAGGTCCACGTGTGGTTAAAGAAACTATAGGTAAAGACTTACCTAAAGGATTTCAAACAGCCGAGTTTGTATTAGAGCATGGCTTTTTAGACAAGATAGTTCACCGTACAGAACTGAAAACCTTTTTAGCTAATTTCTTAACAGCACTTAAAAATTAATGCACGTTTAAGGTGGAAAAAATTTCCATCATAACGGTTACCTACAATAGCGCTCAAACGCTGGAACAAACCATTCAATCTGTCCTTTCTCAAACTTATCCAAATTTGGAATATATTATTGTGGATGGAAAATCAACCGATGATACACTAACTATTATTGAGAAGTACCGGAATAAAATCTCTCATTT
The DNA here is from genome assembly GCA_963765095.1 of uncultured Alphaproteobacteria bacterium. Taxonomy (GTDB): domain Bacteria; phylum Pseudomonadota; class Alphaproteobacteria; order Micropepsales; family Micropepsaceae; genus Rhizomicrobium. Next base: position 2,952 of record CAVXUV010000015.1, on the reverse strand, counting down.
TGTTTCAGAGAAAGATGATGGTTTGTATCACGCCATTAATAAAGGAATTAACCTTGCAACCGGAGATATTGTTGGTGTTTTGCATGCAGATGATTTTTATACCAAGAATGATGTGCTTACAGGCATTACAGAAACATTTAAAATGAATGAAGCTGATGCCGTGTATGCCGATTTATATTATGTGGATAAAAATAATACCGATAAAATAATCCGTATCTGGAAATCAGGTTCTTTCTCTCCCAGTAAGTTCCTTTGGGGATGGATGCCTCCCCACCCTACTTTTTTTGTGAAGAAAGATATTTATAATAAGTATGGTGTATTTAACACTACTCTTCGCTCTGCTGCAGATTACGAAATTATGTTGCGCTTATTGTATAAACATAAAATTAAAGTAGCCTACTTACCTGAGTTTATTGTGAAAATGCGTGTGGGCGGACAAAGCAATGCTTCCATCAAAAATCGTGTGAAAGCAAATAACGAGGATAGAATGGCATGGAAACTGAATGAAGTAAAACCTTATTTCTTTACACTTACCATAAAGCCTTTAAGAAAGTTAACTCAGTTTCTGAAGTTTTAATTCTTCAAAATCATCTTCTCCAAAGCAGCAATCCAATTATCATTGCTATTCAGGCTGGGTACCAAGTCTATCTTTTCTCCGCCATATTGTTTAAAAGCGTGGTTGTATTCTTCGCTTATTTCGTACATGGTTTCCAGACAAATCGGCTACAAATGCAGGAGAGAATGCTAATATCTTTTTATCGCCTTTGGCGGCACGTTCTTTCAATACCTGATCGGTGTAAGGTTTTATCCACTCGGTTCTACCTAAACGACTTTGAAAGCAAATAGTATATTTATCTTTAGGCAGGTTTAGTTTCTTCGCAATCAATTGAGTTGTTTTATAGCAGTTGGCACGGTAGCAATATTGATTCTTCTCGGTAATGCTTTCGCAACAAGTGCCTAAAGAACAGGAATTATCTCCGTAACAGGCAGAAGCTTTTTTTATTTGTCTTTCGGGCAAGCCGTGGTAGCTGAATAATACGTGGTCGTAATTACTCACATTAAACTTAGCAGCTTCTTCTGCATAACAGTTGGTTACGTCTTCGTTATCATAAAAGTTGCTGTAAAGTTTTAGCTCCGGTATTACTTCCCAACCTTTAATTTCATCAAATACTTTCTCTAAGGTAGAACCCGTGCTGGACGAAGCATATTGCGGGTAAAGCGGAACAACTACAATGCGCTGTGGTTTTTGTTTGCGTAAATTCTCTAAAGCATTTTTAATACTCGGACTTTGGTAACGCATGGCAAATTCAACCACATAATCAGCGCCTAATCTTGTCTGTAGTTTGCTTTTTAACTCTTTGGTATGATAGAGTAATGGAGAGCCTTTCTCACTGCTCCATATTTGTTTGTATAGTTTAGATGATTTAGAAGAACGGAAAGGCACAATAAACATATTCACCAAGAAGAACCTTCCCATTTTTGAAATATCAATAACCCTTCTGTCGTTTAAGAACTCGGTTAGATATTTTCTTACGGCTGGAGTTGAGGGATTATCTGGGGTGCCAAGGTTTATAAGCAGTACGCCTGTTTTCATATCTATTTAATATCCAAAGTTTTTAAGTCTCTTTTCGTTGGTGCGCCAGTCTTTATCAACCTTTACAAAAGTTTCTAAATGTATTTGCTTACCAAAAAAAGTTTCACAATCCTTGCGCGCTTCTATGCCTACTTTCTTTAACGATTCGCCTTTATGACCTATAATAATTCCTTTTTGCGATTCGCGCTCTACATATATAACCGCTTCAATGCGAATAATTTTTTCATCTTCCTTAAAAGATTCTACTACCACTTCGGTGCTGTAAGGAATTTCTTTATGGTAGTGCAGCAATATCTTTTCGCGGATAATCTCGCTTACAAAAAAACGCTCGGGCTTATCGGTAATTTCTTCTTTATCAAAGTAGGCAGGGTGTTCGGGCAATAACGCCAGTATACGTTGCATAATTAAACCCAGATTGGTTTTATGCAGAGCCGATATAGGCAATATCTCTGCCTTAGGAAGTTTTATGTGCCACTCATTAATTTTAGCCAGTACCTTTTCATGGTCAACGGCATCCATTTTATTAACCAGCAGTAATACGGGTTGTGTTACCTTACTTAGCTTGGTTATATACGATTCTTCCAGCTGCACATCTTCATACACATCGGTAATCAGCAAAAAAATATCGGCATCTTCCATGGCATCGGCCACAAAGCGCATCATTTTTTCGTGCAGTTTGTAATTGGGTTTTAATATGCCGGGGGTATCGAGAAAATATAATCTGACAATCGGGGTTATTAACAATGCCCATCATTCTATGACGGGTGGTTTGTGCTTTTGAGGTAATAATAGAAAGACGCTCGCCCACCAAAGCATTCAAAAGGGTTGATTTGCCTACGTTTGGGCAACCAATAATGTTTACAAAACCTGCTTTGTGCATCCTGTTAATAATTAATTACTTCAATTGATTGCAAATGTATATATTTGCACCCTGAAAAAACGAAGTTCTTTTAAATAAACATATTGCGGGATAGAGCAGGGGTAGCTCGTTGGGCTCATAACCCAAAGGTCGGGTGTTCGAATCACTCTCCCGCTACTTTCAAAAGCCTTGTAAATACAGGGCTTTTTTATTTCCCACCATTTCATAATTATTTTTTATCTGATTTTACCTTGTAGAGTGAGTGAAAAGTTATCGGCAAAGCCCTATAAGTTTGTCTAAACTTTTCAGATAAAATTTGGTTCGCGACCGAGGTTTTTTGTTTTGGATCTTTGAAATGGTCAAAAAATCTAAAAAGTATCTTTAGTAAGCGTTAAATCACTAATTAGTTTAACCACAAATTCAAGTTGTTCTTCTTTGCTAATTAGAGAATTATCAAGCAATACTGCATCGGTAGCTTTAGTTAAAGGGTTTTCTTTTG
>CAVXUV010000014.1:0-33562 GCA_963765095.1 uncultured Alphaproteobacteria bacterium | reverse complement strand
ATGCGCGTCGCGCATGGTGGTGTCGGTCACCAGGACCTGACTTTGCGCTTTCATCCATTGGGCGAATTTTTCCGCGCCCATCTGGTCGAACAATTGCTTGGTGCCATCCTTGGGCACGCGGCCGAAATTGGGCGCTTCGGGTTTGCGCGCATCGGCGGGTGGCTTCACTCGGCCCCGTGTCTCGGGATGCCCGTTCACCGTCACGTCGGCGACGTAAGTGAGCAACTTGCTGGCGCGATCGCGCCGCGCGGGCAGGTGAAACAGCTCCGGCGTCTCGTCAATGAAACGAGTGGTGTAGTCGTTGCTGCGGAATTTGGGGTGCGACAGCACCGCTTCCAGGAACGCCAGATTGGTGGCGACGCCGCGGATGCGGTATTCGCGCAAGGCCCGATCCATGCGGGCAATGGCTTCCTGCGGCGTAGCGGCCCAGGCGGTGACTTTCTCCAGCAGCAGGTAGTACCAGCGCGTCACCACCGCACCGGAATAGGCCGTGCCGCCATCGATGCGCAGGCCAACCGCAGGCGGCGCCGCGATAGGCGATGATGCGGCCATAATCGGGAATGAAATTATTCTCGGGATTTTCGGTGGTGATGCGGCATTGCAGGGCATGGCCGCGGGTGGCGATCTGGTCCTGGGGCAAAATGTGGGTGCCGTCGGCGCCGCCTTCCCATATCACGCCGATCGCTTGCCTTCGGCAATGCCGATCTGGGCTTTGACGATGTCGAGATTGCACACCACTTCCGTAACGGTGTGCTCGACCTGGATGCGGGGATTGACCTCGATGAAATAGAATTTGCCGGTATCGGCATCGAGCAAAAATTCCACCGTGCCCGCGCCCACATAATCGGTGCCCCGCGCGATCTTGAGCGCGGCCTCGCACAAGGCCCGGCGGGTGGCGGGATCGAGATAAGGCGCCGGGGCGCGCTCCGATCACTTTCTGGTTGCGCCGCTGGATGGAACAGTCGCGCTCATAGAGATGCACCAGATTGCCGGCGCTGTCGCCCAGGATCTGCACCTCGACATGGCGGGCGCGGCGCCCCAGCTTTTCCAGATAGACTTTCCGTCTTTGCCAAAGGCGGCCTTGGCTTCGCGCCTTGCCGTGAATACGGCATCGAGCAGCGCGGCCTCACTTTCGATCGGGCGCATGCCCCGCCCGCCGCCGCCCCAGGACGCTTTGAGCATCACCGGATAGCCCACCTCTCGCGCCAGCGCCTTCACCTGTTCAGAGTCGTCAGGCAGAAGGCCAGCTCGCCGACGATCACCGGAACGCCCACCTTCACCGCCAGATTACGGGCGTCCACCTTGTTGCCCAGGGTGCGCAGGGTCTGGGGCGACGGGCCGATGAAGATAAACCCGGCTTTGCCACAGGCCTCGGCGAATTCCGGGCTTTCCGACAACAGGCCATAGCCGGGATGGATGGCATCCACCTTGGCTTCCGCGCGCCACCCTAATAATCTCGTCAAATCGAGGGATCGGCCTCGACCGGGGCTTCTCCCTTGCCGATCTGATAGGCCTCGTCGGCCTTGAAGCGATGGAGGGAGAGCTTGTCCTCCTCGGCATAGATGGCCGCAGGTGGATGCTGCCCAAATTCGTGGCGGCGCGGAACACGCAGATCGGCAATTTCCGAGCACGATTGGCCGCCGCCCGGCGAGCGGGGAAAGGAACTGGGGTGCAGCGACACTGGAAGGAATACAGCGCTTTATTTTGCAACTCTTCCAGGAACAGATAAAGAAGATGACGCTTCCAGGCCTCACCGGCGTCGTTGGCCAGGATTTTCTCCAGCTCTGAGAGGGTCCTGACCTGCACCGCCGACTTATCCCCCAGCGGATGCGGTTGATGCGGGGAAACCGCATCGCCACCCCGGATTTGTGGCGGGCGGGAGGCGCTGCAGCCCCTCGAAGGCGATTTCCAGTACCAGGCCGAATTCCCTCTCGGCGCGCAGAGAGCGGACCGGACCGAACCGTTCCACCGTGTTGTCGCGCACAGAATTCTGGTCAGGCTTGAAACGGCTTCCTTGGTGACGGTGAAGCCGAAATAGGCCTTGCCCACAGGGGTCACCAGCATGGCCGCCGTTTTCTGACTCGCGCCAGACCCGGAAAATGTAATCGGAATAAAAGCCCGAGCGCTTGCCATGGCCGCGTTGGGCATACATCAGGACCGCGTTACCCAACGGATTCGAGATAGCGCTTCCATTTGAACCAGGGGCCCTTCGGGCAACGCCCCGCCTCATAGATGGGAATCCCAGCGCTTGAGCATCAGGCCTTCGGCACCGCCTCCGCGTCGCCCGAGAGGCGGCTTGGCGAGCAGCAAGCCCGCAGTTAGTTCCAATCCCTGAACGGCTAAAGCGGCGACAGATCAATGTGGGTTGGAGTGGGAGGTTGGCCACGACGTCTCCAGCCGCTTGCGGCGTTCCGCGAACGGAAGACGGCGGGATATCCTCCTCGCCTTCGAGCAGAAGGTCATAGGCGCGGATGCCGGCGGGGAGATTACGGCCATCAGTTCGGGCGAAGGCGGTCTTGCGGTTGAGCCGCTGCTGCAATTCGCCGAAAGCCACCGATATGCCCGTCGCGCAGGACCAGGAAGTTCGCCGTCCAGCGCGCCTTCGAACCTCCAGTGCCGCCAACACATCGGGAAAGCTTTTGCCGATATCGTCGCCGGTGCGGCTATGAAGCAGGCGCTGACCCTGGTTGGTTCTACCACCTGGACCCGGATGCCATCCCATTTCCACTCCGCCGCGTAGTCGGCGGGATCGAGCTTGGGAAAATCCCCGCTCCTCGTCGATCGCCTGGGCCAGCATCGACCGGGCGGAACGCGCAGGCGCGTCGGCGCTGGGCTTTTCGCCCCTGCCCCTCCAGCCAGGCGAAGAGGTCTTCGTAAGGCGGTCTCTGGCCGTGCCAAGCTCCTCGATCTCGGCGACTTCCACGCCGCCCAGATTGGCCAGCGCCTGTTTGGCCAGCCGCGCCGATACGCCCACCCGCAAGCCGCCGGTCAAAAGTTTGAGCAGCGCCCAGCGCCCGTCCGCGTCCAGCGCATCCAGCCAGCGCTCCAGCAATTGCGGTACTTCGCGGCGCGACGCTCGACGCAGCGTGTCGATCACTTCGGGCAATTCCGGCTCAACATTCGCTCCATGTTTGGAGGGCCACGCGAGCGCCGCGGTTTCCGCAAGATCGCCCACGAAATCATAGGACAGCGCGAACAGCACCGGATCGAGCCGGGCCTCCACCGCCTTGCGTATCATGGCCGGCTTGGCGTCGTCGAAGACCAGTTCGCCGGTCAGGCTGGCCAGCGCCCAACCCCGTTCGGGATCGGGCGCATTGCGCAGATAACCCTCAAGCAGCCTGAGCTTGACGTTGCGCTGAGGCGAGAAGGACAGACGGTCCAGCAGGATGGCGAAGGCTTTCATGCCCCCTCCTCGTCCTCATAACCCACCAACTCCAACGCCTTGGCGGTGACGCCGTTGAGCGAGGCCCAGCGCAGCAATGCCTCCTCGCTTCCATGGGTGACCCATAATTCCTGTGGCTTGATTTCGGCGATGGTGCCGGTCAATTCATCCCAATCGCCGTGATCCGACAGGATCAACGGCAATTCCACGCCCTGTTGGCGCGCGCGCGCCCTGACCCGCATCCAGCCGCTGGCGAAACCCAAGAGCGGATCGGCGAAACGATGCGACCAGCGGTCCTGAGTGGCCGATGGCGGCGCGATCACGATCTTGCCTTCCAACCGATCATGTTTATTGGCACGCTTGTCGGTCGTGGCGGGTGCGGTCGGTCCCAGCGCGACGCCGAAGCTTTCATAGAGCGCGTTCAGGTTCTGCAGCGCGCCGTGGACATAGATGGTCTCGCCATAGCCCGCCTCGCGCAGCAGCATGATCAGCCGCTGCGCCTTGCCCAACGCATAGGCGCCGATCAGATGGGTGCGTTCGGGAAATTGCCGCAAGGATTGCAGCAATTTGGCGATCTCACCACGATCGTCGGGATGGCGGAAGACGGGAAGGCCAAAAGTAGCCTCGCTTACGAACACGTCGCAGGCGACCGGCTCGAACGGTGCGCAGGTGGGATCGCGGCGGCGCTTGTAATCGCCGGAGACCACGATGGTGAGGCCTTTCCATCGCACCCTGACTTGGGCCGAGCCCAGGATATGTCCGGCGGGAACAAGAGTGACTTCGACCCCGCCCCGCGTCACGGCTTGGCCATAGCGCGCCTCATCGGTCGCGCCCGCGAAATCCACGCCATAGCGCGACGCCATGATCGCCAAGGTCTCGCGCGTCGCCAGCACCGCGCCATGGCCGGCGCGGGCATGATCACCATGGCCATGGGTGATCACCGCGCGGGCAACCGGCTTAACCGGATCGATGTAGAAGTCGCCTGGCGGGCAATAAAGCCCGGCCTGGGAGGGACACAAAAGCTCGGTGAATTTCGGCATCGCTGGGCCAACGCTATCCCAGCGGTACCGTTCCTCCTACGCGCTGGAACCTATTCGGCAGGTGACGGATGGGGCTGGTGGCCGCCGGAAAGACCGCGCGTCTCGCTGCCTTTGCCGGGCTGCCAGTTGGAGAATTTCTTCCCCAGCATGTCGAGATACACATAGATAACCGGCGTGATGTAAAGCGTCAGCGCCTGGGACAGGATCAAGCCGCCCACCACTGCCAGGCCCAGAGGCTGACGGGCTTCGGAACCGGCACCCAGTCCGATCGCCACCGGCAAGGTGCCCATCAGGGCCGCCATGGTGGTCATCATGATGGGACGGAAGCGCACCAGGGCTGCTTCATAGATGGCCTGCTCGGGAGAAACCTTGTCCACGCCGCGCTCACGATGGAGCGCAAAGTCGATCATCATGATGGCGTTCTTCTTGACGATGCCGATCAGCATGATCATGCCGACAAAAGCATAAAGGCTGAGCGGGATGCCAAAGATCATCAGCGTAATCAAGGCACCCACCGCCGCCGAGGGCAGGCCCGACAGAATTGTCAGCGGGTGGATGAAGCTTTCGTAGAGGATGCCCAGGATGATGTAGACCGTGATGATGGCGATGGTGAGCAACACGCCCATATTGCCCATCGATTGCTGGAACGCTTGGGCCTGGCCCTGGAACTGGCCGAACACGGTGAAGGGCATGTTGATCGCGTCGCGGGCCTGGTCGATCCCGGTGACGGCGTCGGACAGAGTGTAACCATTGACCAGGTTGAAGGAGATGGTGACGGCGGGAAGCTGGCCCAAGTGATTGACTGCCAGCGCCTGGGTGCCCGGCTCCAGCGTGGTGACTGCGGTGAGCGGCACCACCGGATTGACGGTGGCGGTGCCGGTCGAACCCGTGGTGGGTGTGGCGTTGGGCACGAGGCCGCCGGATCCCGACGACCCATTGACGCCGCTGGAGGAAATGTAGAGCAGACCCAGATCGTTGATATTGTGCTGATACTGGGGCGATAGCTCCAGCATCACCCAATATTCCGCGTCAGTGGCATAGATCACCGAGATCTGCTCGCCGCCGAAGGCCGCGCCCAGTGCCGTCTCGATCGATGAGATCGAGACGCCATGGATGGCCGCCTGGTCGCGGTCGATCTTCACTTCGACCGAGGGACTGGTGAAATCCATGTCGTTGGTGACGTCGGCGAAGCCGGGCACATGCTGGAGATAACTCGTCAACTGTGTCGCGCTTTTCTGCAATTGCACCATGTCGGTGGATTGCAGCACATATTGATAAAGCGACTTGGATTGGCCGCCGCCCACCCGGATCACGGGCGGGTTCTGCATGAAGGCGTTGACGCCCAGCACCCGGGCGAATTTGGGCCTCAGTTCCTGGATGATCTCGTCGGCACTGAGTTTGCGCTCACTGCGCGGCTTGAGCACGAACTGCATGCCGCCGACATTGGTGCCGGAGCGGGGACCGCCATTGCCCACCGAGGACATCACGTCCCGGATGTTCGGGTCGCGCATGGCGATGTCCTGAAGTTGTCTTTGGTATTTCACCATCTGGTCGAACGACGTACGGTCGGCCGCTTCTGTATTGACGCTGATCTGGCCGGTATCCTCGGACGGGATGAAGTCGGTCTTGCTGTTCATGAACATGACAACGGTGGCGACCAGACTGAGCACGAACAGGCCCATGATGACGGGCTTGTGCTCCATGCCCCATTTGAGCGACCGGGCATAACCGTCCTGGACGCTGTTGAAGGCGTTCTCGGTCACGCGATAGAATTTGCCGTGTTCCGCGCTTTTGCCCGGGCGGATGAAGCGCGAACAGAGCATGGGCGTCAGCGTCACCGAGATCAGGCCCGAGATCAGGATCGCGGACACGATGGTGACGGCGAATTCGTGCAAGAGCCTGCCGATGATGCCGCCCATGAACATCACCGGGATGAACACGGCCGCCAGCGACACGGTCATGGAAAGAATGGTGAAGGCGATTTCCGCCGAGCCCTTGAAGGCGGCCTCGCGCGGCGTTTCGCCCTCCTCCACATGGCGGACGATGTTCTCCAGCATCACGATGGCGTCGTCGACGATGAAGCCCACCGACAGCGTCAGCGCCATCAGCGAAAGATTGTCGAGGCTGTAACCCAGGAACGCCATGGCGGCGAAGGTGCCGATCACGGCGATGGGCAACGCCAAGGACGGGATGATGGTGGCCGACAGGGTGCGAAGAAACAGGAAGATCACCGCCACGACCAAGACGCCGGCGATCAGCAGCGTGGTCTGAACGTCATTGACCGCGTCGCGAATGGTCCGGCTGCGGTCATAGAAGACGGTGAGATGCGCCGATTTCGGCATGGTCTGAATAAAGCGTGGAAGAATCTGGTTGATCGCGTCCACAATTTGGATGGTGTTCGAGCCGGGCTGGCGCTGCACCGACAGCACGATGGCGCGCTTGCCGTTGAACCAGCTGGCGGCATAGACATTCTGATAGGAGATCGATGGCGCGGCCGATATCCTGAATGCGCACCGGCGCGCCGTTGCGGAAGGCGATGATCTGCTTGTTCCAGTGGGCGGCGTCGGCCAATTGCCCGTTCACATGGATCAGAGTGGCTTGGCTGGGACCGTTGAGCTGGCCGGTATTGGCGTCCACATTGGCGGCCTGAATCGCCTGAGCGACCTGGTCGATGCCGATATTGCGGGCGGACAGCGCCTGGGGATCGAGCTGGATGCGGGTGGCATAGGCGGCGGCGCCTTGCACATTCACCTGGGCCACACCATTCAAGGTGGAAAGCTGACGTGCCAGCAGATTTTCCGCGAACTTGTCCAGCTCATAGAGCGGCATGGAATCCGACTGGATCGCGGCAAAGAAGATGGGCGCGTCCGCGGGGTTCACTTTGCGCAAGGTAGGCGGCGCCGGCATGTTCACCGGCAATTGCCGTATCGCCTGCTGGATCGCGGCCAGCACGTCCATGGCGGCGCCGTCGATATTGCGGTCGAGGTCGAACTGGATGGCGATGCCCGTTCTGCCCAGCGAGCTTTGCGAGGTCATCGAGGCGACGCCGGGAATGGTCGAGAACTGGCTTTCCAGCGGGGTGGCCACCGACGACGCCATGGTCGCGGGATCGGCGCCCGGCAGGCCAGCGGACACGTAAATAGTGGGGAAATCCACCGGCGGCAATTCTGAGACCGGCAGGGTGGAATAACCGAACAGGCCGAAGATCACCAGCGCCGCCATCAACAGCGTGGTGAAGACAGGCCTTTCAATAAAGACTTTGGAGATGTTCATGACGGCATGTCGGCATTCATGCTGGCGGCACCATTTGCCGGACCTTTATTCCGGATCTGAACCTTGTTGCCCGGCACGATGCGCAATTGCCCTTCGACCACGACCCTGTCGCCAGGCTTGACGTCGCCCTGGATGGCGTCGTTCACGCCGTCATCATTGAGGACGGTGACGGTCTTGGATGAAACCGTGTTGTCGGCACCAACGACATAGACGTAAGCCGCATCCGGCCCCAGATTGACGGCATCACGCGGCACCACGATGGCGCCGGGAATATTCTTCATGGTGACGCCGATACTCACATTCTGGCCCGGCACCAGCCGCATGTCGGTGTTGGGGAATGTGGCGCGCAGCTCGATGGTGCCGGTGTTGGCGCCGACCGCATTGGAAATGAAATCGACCTTGGCCTTTTCCTCGCCGCCATTGGCGCCCGGCATCGGTACGAGGGCCCAAAGCAAACCCTTCGCCATCTGGTTCTGAATCTGCATCAGCTGGCTCTGCGGCAGGAAGAAGGAAAGCTTGATCGGCTGGATCTGGGTGACGCTGACCAGCGGCGTGGTGGACGCCGCCGTGATCACATTGCCGGGCTGGATCATCAGAGGCCCGGTCTTGCCGTCGATCGGCGAGACGATCCGGGTATAGCCCAGATTGATCTTGGCATTGTCCACCGCGGCCTGATCGGCCTGGACCACGCCTTCGTCCTGCGCCACCGTCGCGCTCTCGTCATCCACCGTCTGTTTGGAGATGGCGTTGGCGCCGAGCAGCGTCTGATAACGCTTGAGGTCGACACGCGCACCAGCGAGCGTCGCGGAATCCTTGGCGAGCTGACCCTGGGCCACCGCCAGGGCGGCCTGGAACGGGCGCGGATCGATTTCGAACAGCGGGTCGCCCTTCTTGACCAGCTGACCTTCCTGGAAATTGGCCTTCACCAGCATGCCAGTAACCTGGGCGGTGACGGCCAGCATATCGGGCGACACGACGGTGCCCACCGTGTGCTGCACCACGGTGACATCTTTCTGCGCCGCGCGCGCCACTCTCACCGGCGGCGGCGGCGGGACGCGCTTCTTGGCCGGAAAGAGCATGCCCGGACCGAACCAGGCGGCCCCGGCGATCAGCACAAGCACAACCGCACCCCACAGCCAGCGGCTGCGCGGGATAGCGCGAGTCATTTTGGCATCGCGGCTCACGGACGGAATAAATTCACTCACCGACATCTCAGCGGGGCCCTGTGCTTAAATCACGACGAAATAGCGGCCACGCCCCTCTTTCGTGGACCGCGACACGCCTCTACGTCCTGCTTATGGCCGGACGTACCGAACGCCCGCAATGGGGGATTTTCCCTTGTGGCGCTCGACTTTTTTCTAATGCCCAAGTCGCTCACAAGTGTCGCCAATGGCTGTCAGAGACGGGCGGAAAGATTAACTGTTGTTCATGTTCGCGGCAACTTATATCTGCCGCCAACGGAAACTTCCTACCCTTTTGGACGCATGGGCCGCCAAAAGGGCCCATGATAAGGTCCAGGCCATATCCAAGAGGGGCCTATGTTCCAGGAATTGCGCGGTTTTTTGAATCCTGCGGAGGTGGCACGGCTTAGCCAGCTAGCCGGGGAACTCCCTTTTATCGAGGGCCGGCTTTCCAACCCCAACAACATCACCAAGGTCAATCTCCAGGCCGACCGCCGGGACCCGCGTTATGCCGAATCGGCGCAGATCGTGCTCGATGCCTTCCAGCGCTCGCGCCCCTTTCGCGATTTCGCCTTCCCCAAAGTGATCGCCCCACCGCTCCTCTCCCGCTACGAGCCGGGGATGAAATACGGCGCCCATGCCGACGTGGCGTATATGAGTGTCGTCAGTGGAACAGACACCTTCCAGCTGCGCTCCGATCTCTCCTGCACCATCTTTCTCAACGATCCCGCCACCTATCAGGGCGGCGAGTTGGTGCTGCATGTGGGAACGCTCCCCATTCCGATCAAAGGCCGGCCGGGGGAAGCCTTCGTCTATCCCTCCACGCTCTTGCACGAAGTGCGGCCCGTCACCCAGGGCATGCGGCTGGTCTCCATCACCTTCATCGAAAGCCTGATTCCGGACGAGCGCGAGCGCAATCTTCTGTTCGAGATCCAGGACGTGCTGTCTCTGGAAGGCCTCAAGATGGATTGGGCCAGCCGCGTACGCCTGGAAGTCGTGTCCCACAATCTTGTGCGCATGTGGTCGCGCGGCGGCGGGAAGTAACTAGACCGCGAGGCTCGCCAGCGCTTTGAGAATGGCATCCGTCATAGCCGGTCGTGCTGACTTTGTTCATGCCCGGCTGCATGATGTCGCCGGTGCGATAGCCTTCCGCCAGCACCGCTCGACCGCTTTTTCCAGCAGCACCGCATCTTCCACGCGAGCGAAGGAATAACGCAGGCACATGGCAAAGGAGAGGATGGCGGCGATGGGATTGGCCAAGCCCTTGCCCGCGATGTCGGGCGCGCTGCCATGGATGGGCTCATAAAGCGCGGCCTGCGCGTGCCGTTGATTTTGGCGCCCAGCGACGCGCGACGGCAGCATGCCGATCGAGCCGGTCAGCTGCGCCGCCTCGTCCGACAGCACATCGCCGAACAGATTGTCGGTGACGATCACGTCATATTGTTTGGGATTGCGCACCAGTTGCATGGCGCAATTGTCGGCCAGTACATGGGTGAGTTCGACATCGGAAAATTCGCGCGCATGCACGTCGCTGTACGACTTCGCGCCAGAAGCACGCCTGTCACCATCACATTGGATTTCTCCGCCGAGGCGACGCGTTGCCGCGCAGCCGCGCCAGTTCGAACGCCACCCGGGCGATGCGTTCGATTTCGCTGGTGGTATAGACCTGCGTGTCCACCGCGCGCTTCTGGCCGTCGGGCAGTGTGGTGGTTTCCTTGGGCTCGCCGAAATAGACCCCGCCGGTCAATTCGCGCACGATCAGGATGTCGAGGCCGGCGACGATCTCCGGCTTCAGGGTGGAGGCATCCTTCAGGGCATCGAAGCAGAGCGCCGGGCGGAGATTGGCGAACAGCTCCAGATCCTTGCGCAAGCGCAACAGGCCGCGTTCGGGTTTCTGGGCGAAGGGCAGCTTGTCCCATTGCGGCCCGCCCACCGCGCCGAACAAAACCGCATCGGCCTGCCGGGCCTTCTGGATGGTCTCATCGGGATCGGGACGGCCGGTTTTTTCGAAGGCGATGCCGCCGATCAAGCCTTCCTCGATCTTGGAACGCGAAATTGCGGTTCTTGCCGTACCAGTCCAGCACCCGCCTGGTCGCGTCCATCACTTCGGGACCGATGCCGTCGCCCGGCGTCACGAGAATATTGTGCATTGAAAATGCTCGTCCCTATAAAAACACTCCGCCACTCGCTCAAGCTCGCGGCTTGAGCCGCTCAAAATGATCCGCCGGACCATTTTGCCCCTTCGGGTCGCGGCTAAACCCAAGGCGCGTCGTGCTTGTGGCGCTTTTCGTAAGATGGAAATCTTGTCTTCGTCGCGCAAGGTGAGGCCGATATCGTCCCAGCCATTGAGCAGGCACTGGCGGCGGAATTCATCCACCTCGAACTTCACCATGCCGCCGTCGGGGCCGCGGATCTCAGAATTCTCCAGATCGACCGAGATGCGGGCGTTGGAGCCGCGGCTCGGCATCATCGAGCAGCTTGTCCACGATCTCGCCTGCGGCAGCTTGATGGGCAGGATACCGTTTTTGAAGCAATTGTTGTAAAAAATATCCGCAAAGCTGGGCGCGATCACGCAACGGATGCCGAAGTCGAGCAGCGCCCAGGGCGCGTGCTCGCGGCTCGAGCCGCAGCCGAAATTGTCGCCCGCTACCAGAATCTGCGCTTTGCGATAGGCCGGCTTGTTGAGCACGAAGTCGGGTTTCTCGCTGCCATCTTGATTATAGCGCATCTCATCGAACAGCGCCTTGCCCAGGCCGGTGCGATGGATGGTTTTTAGGAACTGCTTGGGGATGATCATGTCGGTGTCGACATTGATCATGTCCAATGGGGCGGCAACGCCGTCGAGTTTCTTGAAGGGCTCCATGGTCTTTTCCCTGTGCCCTGTCGCTTCATTTCCTGAGGGCGGGGGGACCATAGGGAGCCTCCGTCCATTGTCAAGAAATCACATATGGAACGGGGAAAAAGTCGCGTTTCCTTACGATGAGCAGGATACCGAAAGCCCGCAATATTCCGGCGCCGGCGGCTGGCTCAGGGCCCGGTCTCCCCAATGTTCGTCATATGGGCTCTGCACCAGGCGCAGGATGCGGTCGAGCGGACCGGTATCGTTATTGTCCTCCACCGCACGGATCGCGGTTTCCGCCACCCAATTGCGCAAGACATATTTGGGATTGGCCCGGCGCATGAGAGCAGCGCGATCACCTTCGCCCTCCATCCGCCGCCGATAACGTTCGCGCCAGGCAGAGGCCCCGGCGCGGGCGTCCCCCAAACAGACCCAACCAGCCCTCACCCGCTTCCGGCAGGCCGCGAAAACTCAGGGTGTAATCGGCGCCGGCCTTGATCATCAGTGCCAAAAGATCGCCGATCAATTGATCGTCGCCCTCCTCCATCCGCTCCAGCCCCAGCTTGGCGCGCATCATCTCGCGATAGCGCCTGACGAAGCGGGATTCATAGGTGTTGAGCTTTTCCTTGAGCCGGTCACTGCCGATCAGGCTGGTGAGCGCAACCGCCAGCGCATTGAGATTCCACACACCCGATGCCCGGCTGATTGGCAAAGGAGTACCGCCCGGCCTCGTCGGTGTGATTGCAGATGAAATCGGGATCATAAGCGTCCATAAAACCATAAGGCCCGTAATCCAAGGTCAGGCCCAGGATGGACATATTGTCCGTGTTCATCACGCCATGGGCAAAGCCCACGGCCTGCCACTGGGCGATCATCTCGGCCGTGCGCTTGACCACCTCCCCGAACCAGCCGGCGTGATCGCCCGCATTTTGGGGAAAATATTGGTCGATCACATGATCGGCCAGAAGCCGCACTTGCTCATGCTTGCCGGCATGATGGAAATGCTCGAAATGGCCGAAGCGAATGTGAGAGCGCGCCAGCCTGGTGAGGATCGCGCCAGGCTCCAGCGCCTCGCGCCTCACCGTCTCGCCGGTGGCGATGATTGAAAGCGCGCGGCTGGACGGGAATGCCCAAAGCCGCCACCGCTTCGCTGCCCAGATATTCGCGGATGGTGGAGCGCATCACCGCGCGGCCATCACCGAAGCGCGAATAGGGCGTGAGCCCCGAACCCTTCAGTTGAACATCCCACAACTCGCCTTGGGGATTGCGCACCTGAGCGATCAGAAGCGCGCGGCCATCGCCCAACTGTCCCGCCCATTGGCCGAATTGATGGCCGGAATAGGCCATCGCCAGCGGCTGAAAATCGCCCAGCTTCTTATGGCCGGAAAAGACCGGCACGAAACTGGGATCGGCAAATGCCGATGGATCAAGACCGATCAGCGCAGCGGCTTTGGGGTTCGCATGCAGCAAAACCGGCTTCTCGCCCACACACTCGGCCGGCATGGCGGTATAGAACTCGCCCGGCAAGCGCGCGTAATGATTTTCCAGCTTAAGACCAAAGGTCTGGATTTCGGCAGTCTCTGACATGGCTTCAGCCTGCGCGTTTCAACCGGGCGATGCAATTCTCCAATTCGTTCAGAAACCGCGAACGGTCCTGCTTGGAAAAGCCTGTGTGATAGGTCTGCCCGCCCGTGACTTCGCGCAAATGGCGGTTCAGCTCGCGCATCCCCAGTGCCATGCCGACATTATCCGCGGTGAATAGTTTGCCGTTGGGGCCGATGACACGTGCGCCTTTCTCAAGGCAGCGCGCGGCCAGCGGAATGTCGGCGGTGATGCCGATATCGCCCGCACCGATGTGATCGGCGATCCAATCGTCAGCGGCGTCAGGCCCTTCGGTCACCGTGACATGACGCAACAGCGGATTGGCCGATGGGCGCAATCCGCCATTGCTGACGATGGTGACGTGAAGCCATGCCGGGCGGCGACCTTTTCGACTTCGGCTTTCACCGGGCAGGCGTCGCCATCGACAAAGATCGCCGTCATGGCTGATCAGGCGGCGTCCCGCTTGCGGTGCCAATGGGGCCGCGAACCGTTGCGCTTCTTGGCCGGGGCCGCGCCATCGGCTGCGGCGCCGTGATTGTGGCCGCCATGGTTGGGCTTGTGCCCGCCCGGCTTATGGCCCGGCTTGCCATGACGATGCCCATGCGGGCGGCGCGGCTCTTCGGCCTGGGCCTTTTGGGCCTCGGTCAATTCCGGCAACTCGTGCGGCACCGCGTTGATCTTGTTGCGGATCAGCCGCTCGATGTCGCGCAGATAGCCGCGCTCCGAAGCGTCGCAGAACGAGAGGGCGATGCCCGCTCCGCCGGCGCGCGCGGTGCGGCCGATGCGATGGACATAGGATTCCGGCTCGTTGGGCAGCTCGAAATTCACCACATGCGAGATATCGTCAATGTCGATGCCGCGCGCGGCGATGTCGGTCGCCACCAGCACACGGATCTTGCCGGCACGGAACGCCTCCAGAGCGCGCTGACGCGCGTTCTGGGATTTGTTGCCGTGAATGGCATCGGCCTCGATCTTATTTCTGGACAGATGCTCGGCCACCTTGTTGGCGCCATGCTTGGTGCGGGTGAAGACGATGACGCGGTTGAGCGCCAGGTCCTTCAACAGCTCGACCAGAAGCTGACGCTTCTGGGTCGCGGGAACATAATAAAGCTTCTGTTCGATGCGGTCGGCGGTCTTGCTCTGCGGCGCGACCTCGATGCGTTCGGGCGATTTCAGCATGTCGCCCACCAGTTTGACGACATCGTCGGGCATGGTGGCCGAGAACAGCATCGACTGCCGGTCCTTGGGCAGATGCGCCACGATCTTCCGCACATCGCGGATGAAGCCCATGTCCAGCATGCGGTCGGCTTCGTCCACCACCAGCACCTGCACCGCGTCCAGCCGGATATGTTTCTGCTGCACCAGGTCGAGCAGCCTGCCCGGCGTCGCCACCAGGATATCCACGCCATGCTTGAGCGCATTGACCTGGGCATTCTGGCTGACGCCGCCCAGGATCACGGCGCGCTTGAGGTTGAGAAAGCGGCCATAGGTTTTGAGGCTCTGCTCAATCTGCACCGCCAATTCGCGGGTCGGCGCCAGGATCAATGCCTTGGTTTCACGCGGACGGGGCGGCACATGGCCGATGGAAAGTTTCTGCAGCAGCGGCAGGCCGAACGCGGCGGTCTTGCCGGTGCCGGTCTGGGCGATGCCAAGCAGATCGCGGCCAGCCAACAGCGCCGGGATGGCGCGGGCCTGGATCGGGGTCGGGTTGGTGTAATTCTCCTCCGCAAGCGCGCGGAGGATCGGCTCGGCAACGCCAAGCGCGGCAAAATTCATGTCAGTCACGGTAGTCCTTAAAACCGGAAGTCCCGCAAGGCTCATTCAAGAGCGCATACGGGGTACGGCTGTTGCCGTCTTCCACGCACATTGGAGGGAACGGAGGGTCCAAAAAAAGTCCCGGCGATGAGGCCAAAAGCCCTGTGCGGTCGCCCGGTGACATGGGGTATATCGGGACCTCGGCCTTGAAAGTCAAGCATCTTTTGCACTGCAGCGTAAGCCCGCGGGCTATTTCTGCAGTGCAACCAGAGAGATAGGGGTCGCTTGCGAGTTTCCTGTTTCTGTAGTCATCATACATCGATACGCCCGCTCGCGGCCGGACGTGGGGGCGTCTGTTCATCAACCGGCTTGGGTGTGGCGTCGGTTCAAATGGCACATTACGACAACGAAGGGTCCCGGGCCCTCGCGCAGACTTCTGCGACGGGCAAGGTGAAGTGGTTCAACGCGACCAAAGGGTACGGTTTCATCACATTGGATGGCGGCGGCGACGCGTTCTGTCACGCCTCTGCCCTGCAGGCGGCGGGCCACAGCGAGGTTCCCCAGGGGGCCACCATCGTCTGCGATCTGGCCGACAGCCAGCGCGGCTTGCAGGTGGTCAATGTCCATAGCGTGGATCTGTCCACCGCGGAGGCGCCTTCGCGGGGACCCCGGCGCGAATTCGGCGGCGGCGGCGGCGACCGTTTCGGCGGCGGTGACCGGTTCGGTGGCGGCGATCGTTTCGGTGGCGGCGATCGTTTCGGTGGTGGAGACCGTTTTGGCGGCGGCGATCGTTTCGGCGGTGACCGGTTCGGCGGCGGCGGCCGTGGTCATTCCCGCGACAGCGGACCGGCCGGTCCCATGGTCGAAGGCAAAATCAAGTTCTTCAACGACCAGAAGGGCTTCGGCTTTGTGATGCCGGACAGCGGTTCGGGTGACATTTATCTGCATGCCTCGGCGCTTCGCCGCTCGGGTGTGCAATCGGTCGAGCCGGACCAGCGGATTCGCTATTCCACGCGCCAAGGCAACAAGGGCGTGGAAGTCGACCGGGTCGAGATTATCTGAGGTAACGTCATGTCGATGACCATGTTCGCAATCGCCGCGGGTCTCACTTTGTTTTGCGTCATGGCCGCGCAGCGCATGGCGCGCAGCAGAGGCAAGAACACGGTCAATTGGATGCTGGCTGCAGCCTTGTTGGGCCCATTGCCGCTGCTGCCTTTGGCTTTGTTGCGAAAAGGCTGACCGTTCCCTAGGCAGGCACAGCTTTCGCGATGCCCGGAGCAACATCCGGGTCGTTCTCGACTTCCTTGAGCTTCTCACGCGCCGCGGCGGCTTCGCGCTGCTTGTTCCACATCGAGGCATAATGGCCGTTCATCGCCAATAGTTCGAAATGCCGGCCCCGCTCGATGATGCGGCCATGATCCAAGACCAATATCTCATCGGCGTCGATCACGGTGGAAAGCCGGTGGGCGATCACCAAAGTGGTGCGCCCGCGCGAGACATCGCTGAGCGCGCCCTGGATTTCGCGCTCGGTGCCGGTGTCGAGCGCCGAAGTCGCTTCATCCAACAAAAGGATGGGCGGATTCTTGAGGATGGTGCGGGCGATGGCGACGCGCTGCTTTTCGCCGCCCGACAATTTCAGGCCGCGCTCGCCCACCATGGAATTATAGCCCTGCGGCAGTTCGACGATGAATTTGTCGATCTGGGCCAGCGCCGCCGCCTCGCGGATCTCGGCCTCACTGGCGCCGATGCGGCCATAGGCGATGTTGTAGCGCACCGTGTCGTTGAACAGCACCGTATCCTGGGGGACAATGCCGATGGCGGCGCGCAAAGACGCCTGGGTGACGTCGCGGATATCCTGCCCGTCGATGGTCACGCTGCCTTCGCGGATGTCATAGAAACGATAGAGGATGCGGCTGATGGTGGATTTGCCCGCCCCCGATGGCCCCACCACCGCGACCGTTTTGCCGGCCGGCACGGTGAAGCTGATGCCTTTCAGCACGGTGCGTTCGGGATCGTAATTGAACACGACATTGTCGAAGCGGATCTCGCCGCCCCTCACGACCAGGGGCTTGGCCCCGGGTTTGTCCGTCACTTCCTGCGGCTGATTCAAAAGGCGGAACATCGCCTCCATGTCCACCAACCCTTGCGTGATCTCGCGATAGACCGTGCCCAGCAAATTCAGGGGCTGATAAAGCTGGATCAGGATGGCGTTGCCCGCCACGAACAGACCGATGGAAAATTGGCCTTTGGAAATGCCGATGGCGGTCAGCATCATCACCGCGCCCAGGCCCAGCGCCATGATCGCCGCCTGCCCGGTATTGAGATAGGACAGCGAGATCTGCGACTGGATCGAGGCTTTGGAGAATTTCTCCATCGAGACGTCATAGCGCCGCGTCTCATGGACTTCGTTGTTGAAATATTTCACCGTCTCGAAATTCAGCAGCGAATCCACCGCCTTGGTGTTGGCGTCGGTATCGGACTGGTTCATTTCGCGGCGGAATTGGATGCGCCAGCGCGTGATCCAGAAAGTGAACCAGACATAGGCGATCACCATGATGATGGTGGAGATCGCCACCCAGGCATTAAGATCGATCAGAAGAATCGCGCTGTAGAAGGCGAGCAGAAGAATGGTGGGAAAGATACTGAACAGGGCAAATGACAAAAGCGTGTCGATGCCCTTGGTGCCGCGCTCGATGACGCGTGACAACCCGCCGGTCTTGCGTTCCAGGTGGAAGCGCAGCGACAGGGTATGGACATGGGCAAAGGTTTCGACCGCCACTTCGCGCATGGCGTGGTACTGCACCTTGGCGAAGATGCCGTCGCGCAGCTGGGCGAAAGCCTGCATCAAGACGCGCGAGACCACATAAGCCGCGATCAGGGACAGCACCGTGCCGATGGCTATGTTGGCGGGCGTGGGGCGCAGCCGGTCCACCGCCCAGCCATATATCAGGGGCGAGACGCTGGTGAATCCGGTGGCCAGCACCAGGAAAACGATGGAGATGACCACGCGCGCGCGCAAATCCGGCCTGCCCTGGGGCCAGAGATAAGGCATGAGCCTCCAGAGCGGCCGGAATGAGGGCGCGCCGTCGCCTTCTTCTACCGCCGAGCGGGGAGCCATCCTGTATTAACGTCCCATATTGGCGCCACCGAAGGTCATGTAACCCGCGATGAGCGCGATCACCGCGATCGCGCAAAGAATGATGAGCCAAGCCATCAGGTGCCGACGTGGCACGGAACTCTCCTTGATAAATCTTTATGAATATCGCGGCGGCCCATCCGGCCTTCGCTCTTGAAAAAACGTCAGACCTGTTTAGGTAGATGCCGCCTCGCACGCAACCCCAATAGCGGCATGGAAAAGAAGAAAAACCACGCCATTTGCGTTTTCTGCGGTTCATCCTTCGGCGACGATCCTCGCTTCCGCGAGGCCGCGCGCGAGGTGGGCACAGGCATCGCCAAGGCCGGCTGGTCGCTGGTATTCGGCGGGGGTGGCAATGGCCTGATGGGCGACGTCGCCAAGGCGGCGCAGGCGGGCGGCGCCGATGTTCAGGGAATCATTCCTTCCTTCCTTCAGGCGCTGGAGCCGCCGATCTCGGAGGAGGAGAAGCTCATCGTCACGCCCCACATCCAGGAGCGCAAGGCACTGATGCTGCAGATGGCCGACGCCTTTGTGGTGCTGCCGGGCGGGCTGGGCACCTTCGACGAATTCTTCGAGGTCGCCACCGAAGCCCAGCTCGGTGTGCACAAAAAGCCCATCGTGGTGGTGAACGTGGACGGCTATTTCAACGCGCTGGACGCGATGCTGCGCGCCATCGTCGAGCGCGGCTTCGCCCGGGACATGATCTTCAAGCTCTATCATCTGGCCGAGGGGCCGGACGCCGCGCTTCGCATTCTCGAACGGCATTTGGCGCCGGAAAAGAAAACGGACCACGTCCAAAGGGCGTGATCCGTCTCTTTAGATAAAAGCGCGCTTTAGCCCGCTGCGGGTGCCTGCGGGATATGGATATGCGCACCCGGCGTGCCGGCCCGCATCAACCAAGGCGTTCCCGCCGCGGTAGGCTTGGTGGGAAGACCGGTCTGTTCCGCGGTCATGCCTGGGACCAGAACGATCCACATGCCCCGCGCTGTGGCCTGGGTCTTGCCTGAAAGCGAGTACATGGTAGTGCCCAGGGGCGCCTTGGGCAACTGGCCCGATGCCATCCCGGCCTGCACGTCGGCGGCGGTGGCTTTGGGATCCTTGCCTAAGGCCTTGTCCTTGGCCTGAAGGTCATGCTGCGCGCGCAACACCTGCGCGTAGCAATTCACCGAGTAATTGTCCTTGTTCTGGTTGGGCGTGCAAACGATGCCATTGGTGCCTTGGCGCAGCACCACCGGATCGCCCTTGGCGTCGTAATTCACCACGGTCGCGCCAGCGCGCAATTCTTCCGGCGCGGCCGAGACCGCCTGCGCGATCAAATCGTCTTTCGACATCATGCCTTGCGCCATCGCGGGCACAAGCGAAGCGGCCGACATCAACGCCGCCGCGATCAAGATTTTTTTCATTCTCATTCCTCCTTGGTGGCAGTCCCCTGAACGGCGGGGACCATAGCCGGATTCCGTGTCGTTAGAAATGGAACACGGCGCCTTCTGAGGGGCGCCGTGTCTTTAAGCTTATGGGCCTGGAGCTTACATAGCCTTCGGCGGAGGCGGCGGCATGTCGTCCATCGACGCCGTCTGCGGCATCATGATGTGCGCGCCGGGCGTGCCCGAACGCATCATCCAGGGCGACGACGCATTCATGCGCTTGGTCGGCAAACCCAGATCCTCGCCCTTCACATTGGGCATCAGAACCACCCACATCTCGCGCGCTTCGGCTTCGGTCTTGCCGCTGCGGCCATAGATGGTGGAGCCCGCGGGTGCGCGGGTCAGCTTGCCCGAGGCATAAGCAGCATCGGTGTCAGCGGCAATCGTCTTGGCGTCTTTGCCTTCGGCCTTCTCCTTGGCGGCGAAGTCCGACGCGGCGCGCAGTGAGTCGCCACGGCAGCTCACGCTGAAGCTGTCGGCGGTCGACAGATTGGCGCAGAAGATATGGTTGTCGCCCTGACGCAGGACTTGCGGCAGGCCCTTGCTGTCATAGCTGATGACGGTGGCGCCATCACGCAGCGCTGCCGGCAACGCCGACGTTGCCGTCTTGATCTGCGCCTCTTTCGACATCATGCCTTGGGCCAGAGCGGCGCCCGCAAACGACGCGCTCAGCATCGCCGCGGCGGCAATCACAGTTAAACTTTTCATGGAATCCTCCTCCTAAACCTTTCCCCAAACGCCGGGATCGCAGGGTTATAGCCGATCTGCCCCCCCGCCCGGAAGGCCACAGACTTGGACTTTACGCGGCCTTTACGTGAACATACCCGTATCCCCATGGGGGAATTCAGGGAACCACGCCCTCTTTGTAGAGCTTGTAGGTAATGGAATCGGTCAAAGCCTCGAAGGAGGCGTCCACGATATTGGCCGACACCCCCACCGTGGACCAGCGGTTTCCCTTCCCGTCAATGCTTTCAATCATCACCCGCGTCACCGCCTCGGTACCGGTGGTCAAAATGCGCACTTTATAATCGGCCAGCTTGAGATCGCGGATTGCGGCGGAATAGCGGCCGAGGTCTTTGCGCAAGGCCGCGTCCAGCGCGTTTACCGGGCCATTTCCGGTGGCGACACTGTGGATGCTCTGGCCCGCGACATCGAGTTTCACCACACCTTCCGAAACCGTCACGAAATCGCCACGCGCATTGCGGCGGCGGTCCACACTCACCTTGAAATTCTCGACCTGAAAATAATCCGGCATCTGGCCCAGGGCCCGGCGCGCCAGAAGCTCGAACGAGGCTTCGGCGCCGTCATAGGCGTAACCCAGATACTCGCGCTGTTTTACATCGTCCAGCAATCGCGAAACGCGGGCGTCCGCAGCGTCGAGATCGATGCCCAACTCCGCCAGCCGCGCCAGCACATTGGAGCGTCCCGCCTGGTCGGACACCAGAATCTTGCGGCTATTGCCCACGCTTTCGGGCGGAACATGTTCGTAGGTGCGCGGATCCTTGGTCACCGCCGACGAATGCAGCCCGCCTTTGTGCGCGAAAGCCGACGGACCCACATAAGGTGCATGGCGATCGGGCGCGCGGTTGAGGATCTCGTCCAACAGACGTGACAATTGCGTGATATGGCGAAGGCCGTCCGCGCTCACGCCGGTTTCGAACTGGGAGGCATAAGGTTCCTTGAGCATTAGATTGGGCAGGACCGAGCAGAGATTGGCGTTGCCGCAGCGCTCGCCCAGACCGTTCAGCGTTCCTTGGATCTGCCGCGCCCCGGCGCGCAACGCCGCCAGGCTCACCGCCACCGCCTGTTCGGTGTCGTTGTGGGCGTGGATGCCTAATTTTGCGTCGGGCAGCTTCGCCTTTACTTGGGAGACAATGCGATAGACATCTTCCGGTAAGGTGCCGCCATTGGTGTCGCACAGCACGATCCATGCCGCGCCCGCGTCATGCGCCGCCTGGATACACGCCAGCGCGTAAGCGGCGTTGGCCCTAAAGCCGTCGAAAAAATGCTCGGCATCGAACAGGGCTTCGCGCTTCCTGGCGCGCGCCGCTTCGATGGAGCGGGCGATGTTGTCGATGTTTTCCTCGCGGGGAATTTCCAGCGCCACATCGACCTGATAGTCCCAGCTCTTCCCCACCAGGCAGACCGCGTCGGCTGCGGCGTCCAGCACTTGCGCCAGCGCCGGATCGTTGGCGGCGCTGCGGCCCGATCTTTTGGTCATGCCGAAGGCGGTGAAGCGGGCGTGTTTCAGGGGCGGACGCTCGGAGAAGAAGGCAGTGTCGGTGGGATTGGCGCCGGGCCAGCCGCCTTCGATGTAATCCAACCCCAGCCCGTCCAGCGCGAGCGCGATCTGGCGCTTGTCCTCGACGGAGAAATCCACGCCTTGCGTCTGCGCCCCGTCGCGCAACGTGGTGTCGAATATATAAAGTCGTTCCTTGGTCACCGCTTGACCTCCCAGGTCGTGCCTTGCGGCCCGTCCTTGAGCACGATGCCCTTGGCCAGAAGCGCGTCGCGGATGCGGTCGCTTTCGGCGAAATTCTTTTCCACCCGCGCTTTCTGACGCAATGCGATGGCGTCGGCGATCTCCACCTCGTCCATGTCGGGCTTGAGCGTGATCCGCATCGCCACATTGGAGAAGCCCAGAAAGCCCAATCCCCCCGCCAGCGCCGAAGGTTCGGCCTGGTGCAGCGAGGCAATGGCTTGCGGCGTGTTGAGATCATCGCGCAGGGCCGCCAGGAAGTCGGCATCCGGCGCGGGATCGGCCAGCGGTTCAGTCACATCGTACCAGCGCTCCAGGGTCTTCCAGCTTTCGCGCAGGCCGGAAAACGTAAAGTCGATGGGCTGCCGGTAATGGCTGCGCAGCATGTTGAAGCGCAGCACCTCGCCCGGCCAATTGGCGAGAAGATCGCGAATGGTGAAGAAATTTCCCAACGACTTGGACATCTTCTCGCCTTCCACCTGCAGGAAGCCGTTATGCATCCACACTTTGGCCAAGGCATGGCCGTGATGCGCGCTTTCGCTTTGGGCGATCTCATTCTCATGGTGGGGAAAGATCAGGTCGATGCCGCCACCATGAACATCGAAGGTCTCGCCCAGATATTTGCCCGCCATGGCCGAGCATTCGATATGCCAGCCCGGACGTCCCGCCCCCACGGCGACTCCCAGCCCGGCAGCGGCGGCTCCGACGGCTTCCACAGTACGAAATCCATCGGGTTTTTTTTATAGGGCGCCACTTCCACCCGCGCGCCGGCCAGCATCTCATCCAGCGAACGGCGCGACAGCTTGCCGTAATCGGGCTTGGACGAGACGTCGAAGAGCACATGGCCGTCCGCCTCATAGGCGTGACCCGACGCGATCAGGATTGTTCGATCATCGCCACCATCTCGGCGACATGCTCGGTGGCGCGCGGCGTGAGCGTGGGCGGCAGGCAGCCCAGCGCCGCCATGTCCTCATTGTAAATCAGCGCGGTTTCTTCGGTGAGTTCGCGGATGGAGATGCCGCGCTCGGCGGCGCGGGCGTTGATCTTGTCGTCCACGTCGGTGATGTTGCGCACATAGGTGACATGGGCGTCGCCATATATCGTGACGCAGCAGCCGGAACAGCACGTCGAAGACGATGGACGGGCGCGCATTGCCGATATGGGCGAAGTCGTAAACCGTGGGCCCGCAGACATACATCCGCACATTCCTTGGGATCGAGCGGCGCGAAGTCTTCCTTGGTCTTGGTGAGGCTGTTGAACAGACGCAGGGTCATGAGGTCCTCAGTAGCGAAGCGGTAGGACATAAAAAAAGTGCTACCGGGCTGTATTTATGAAATTGGCAAATTGCGGGGGCGAGAAGAAGGATTTTTGCAGCGTTAGCTGCAAATGCTGATCCGGCGAATGATAATCCCGAGCGTTCACGCGGTCTGTCCCTTCCAGCCGGGCCGATGCCTTGGCCCGCCCGATCAGGGGTAACAGTTTTTTCAGTTCCGGGCCAGAGGCTTGGCCGGTAAGCGCCAAACGCAAGGGATGAAACAAGGCGCGCCCCTTGGTGCCGGTTTCCGCCGCCAATGCCTTGGTCCAAGTCCCCCAGGTGCTCTCGTCCCACGGTTCGGGCGGCAGCAGGGTCAAGGCCTTGGCCAGCAGGCCCGCATCCTCGATCACGGGTTGGACAGGCCCAGTCACCATCAAGGACAGCGCGGCCACATCGCTCAAGCGTACCACATTGGGTTTGACCGCATCCCACAGCGCTTCACTCACGCCCAGCCTGGGCGCCACCGCCTCATACGGCATGGCGTGCAACGTCTTGGCGTTGAGCGCGAGAAGCTCATGCATTTCGAAATGGGCGAGCGCGCGGCCCATCTTCTCGAAGGCGAAGCCTTCCGCCAGTTCGCGGAAACTCAAGGCGGGTTCGATCGCATCCGAGGTGCCAATGCGGGCGAGATAGGCATTGAGCGCCATGGCCTCGATCCCGTCGGCGCGAAGCGTGCGCAGCGACAGCGAGCCTTCGCGCTTGGAAAGGACCTCGCCGCCGGCCGCGGCGAACAGCGCGATAATGAGCAAAATGCGGCACGGGCGCGCCCAGGGCTTCGAAGATTTCGATCTGCGGCGCGCTGTTGGTGACATGATCTTCGCCGCGCAGGATATGGGAGACCTTGAACTCCGCGTCATCCACCACCGAGGACATGGTGTAAAGAAACCGCCCGTCCTCCCGGATCAGGACCGGATCGGACAAGGTCGCGGTGTCGATCTCGACGGGTCCCCGGATCAGGTCGTTCCATTTGACCTTGTTGTGGCTGAGCTTGAAGCGCCAATGGGGCTTGCGTCCCTGGGCGGCGAATTCCTCGCGCTGCGCATCGGTCAGGGTAAGCGCGGCGCGGTCATAGATGGGGGGCTTGCCCGCCGCCATCTGGCGCTTGCGCCGGCGATCCAATTCCGCCGCGGTCTCGTAGACAGGGATAAAGCCGCCCGATTTGGCTCAGCTTACCCGCCGCCCTCCTGGTAGCGTGCCAGGCGGTCGGATTGGCGGGCGAAAAGATCATGGCTGAGACCCAGCCACGCCATGTCCTCCAGGATCGCGGTCTCGAATTCCGGCTTGGAGCGGGTGTCGTCGGTGTCGTCGATGCGCAGCATGAACTGGCCGCCCGCATGCAGCGCGAAGAGATAATTGAGCAGCGCGGCGCGGGCATTGCCGACATGCAGATAGCCGGTGGGTGACGGAGCGACGCGGACAATGATCTCACTCATCGTGCGTCCCGAAAGGCATTGGTGATCGGATAGCGGCGGTCGCGGCCGAAATTGCGCGAGGATATTTTCACGCCTGGCGGCGCCTGGCGGCGCTTATATTCCGAGACATAGAGCAGCTGTTCCACCCGCTTCACCGTGGCGGGATCGAACCCCTTGGCCACGGTTTCGTCGAAACTCATTTCCTGCTCGACCAGGCATTTCAAGATGCCGTCCAATATCTCATAGGGCGGCAGCGTATCCTGGTCGGTCTGGTTGGGCTTCAGTTCTGCCGTGGGCGGCTTCTCGATGACGGCTTCGGGGATCAATTCGCCGTCCGGTCCCAGCGCGTCCTCGGGCGAATGACGGTTGCGCCAGCGCGCCACACGGAAGACCTCGGTCTTGTAGACGTCCTTGAGCACATTGAAGCCGCCGCACATGTCGCCATAGAGCGTGGCATAGCCAACGCTCATTTCGCTCTTGTTGCCGGTGGTGAGCACCATGGGCCCGAATTTGTTGGAGATCGCCATCAGGATCACGCCGCGGATGCGCGACTGGATATTCTCTTCGGTGGTGTCGGGGGATTTTCCCGCGAATACCGGCGCCAAAGTCGCGCCGAAGGCTTTCACCGCGCCCTCAATCTCGATGGTCTCGTACTGAACGCCCAACCTCCGCGCGCACTCGTCAGCGTCGCGGAAGCTTTCCTCGCTGGTGTAACGCGAGGGCAGCATCACACAGCGCACGCGCTCCCTTCCCAAGGCATCCACAGCCACCGCGGCCGACAGCGCGGAATCGATCCCGCCCGAAAGCCCCAGCACCACGCCAGGGAAGCGGTTCTTGTTCACATAGTCGCGCAGGCCCAGCATCATGGCGTGATAGACCGCGCTTTCGCGCCCCTCCTCGCCCACGCGCGGGCCGGGCGCGCACAGCCATTTGCCATCGGCGCCCTTGGTCCAATCGCTGACCACCACCTCTTCGCGCCAGGGCGGCATTGCCAGCGCCAGCGCGCGGTCGGCATTGATCACAAAAGATGCGCCGTCGAACACCAGTTCGTCCTGGCCGCCGACTTGGTTCAGATAAATCAGCGGCAATCCGCTTTCACCCACCCGCGCCGCCGCCAGCTGGAGGCGCATGTCTTCCTTGCCCGCCTCGAAGGGCGAGCCGTTGGGCACCGCCAATATCTCCGCGCCGGTTTCGCTCAGACATTCGCAGGCATCGGGAATCCAGATATCCTCGCAGATGGGCACGCCCAGTCGCACGCCCCGCACATTCAAGGGACCGGGCAAGGGACCGGACGCGAAGACGCGCTTCTCGTCGAACACGCCGTAATTGGGCAGCTCATGCTTGAAGCTTCTGCCTGCGATCCTGCCTTCATCGAGCAACAGCATGGCGTTATAGAGCTTGCCCTCTTCCACCCAGGGCGCACCGATCAGGATGGCGGGGCCCGAAACCGTGTCCGCCGCCAGGGCTTCCACCGCCTCGCGCACATCGGCCTGGAGCGCGCCCTTGAGCACCAGATCCTCGGGCGGATAGCCGGTGATGAAGAGTTCGGAAAACAGGATCACGTCGGCGGCACCTGCGCGGGCGCGTGCATCACGGGCGCGCTGGAGGTTGCCCGCGATGTCGCCCATCACGGGATTGAGCTGCGCCAAAGCGATGCGGAACGAGCCGGTCATGCCGGGGTTAGAGCATTTTCACGCGGAAAAGAAAAAGCCGGGACGGTCAGGCGATCGCGGCGCGGCGCACGAAGGCGGCGCGCGCGGCAGCCGGCATCGAGGCTTCCGCCGCTTCCTCGATCAGGAGCGCGGTTTCCAGCGCCTGGGCCGCCTGTTCCGGCAGGACCAGGGGTTCGGCCTGGCCCATTGCGGCGGCCACGAAAGCGGCAACCGAGTCGCCCAGGGGATCGCCCATCTCCAGCGCTTCCAGCGGGCGGGGCGTGGTGTTGACGATCTGGCGGGTGAGAAAATCAATCTCGACCACGCCGTCCACATAGACGGCGCGGAAGCCGCGCTTGCGGCTTTGGGCGATGCGGCTGGTGTCGAGGCGGGCTGTCGTGCCGTCGGCAAAGGCGATCTCGGCCACGACTTCGTCTGCATACGGACCATATTGGGTGAGGCCCTGGGCGCTCACCCGGGCCACAGGGCTTTTCACCAGCGTATGCACCAGGTCAAGGTCATGGATCATCAGGTCCAGGACCGCGCTTACATCGTCGCCGCGCCCCGTCCAGGGACCGCGCCGCCAGCATTCGATGGATAGCGGCTTGACCTTCTGGTCGAGCAATCCGGTGCGGGAAAAGACGAAACGTTCCTGATGGCCCACGGTAAGGATCAGGCCGGTCTTCTTGGCCAGCGCCACCAGCTCATCGGCTTCGTCGGTGGTGGTGGCGATGGGCTTCTCCACCAGCACATGGGTGCCGGCGGCGAGAAAGGCGCGCACGATGGGCGCATGGGTGATGGCGGGAGAGCAGACGGACACCAGTCGACCTTGCCCAGAAGCTCGCGCCAATCGGTGACTGCCAGGACACCGTGCTGGGCGGTCATGGCGCGGCGGGTCTCGGCGCTGGAATCGGCAATGGCATAGAGTTCGACGCCGGGGATGCCGCGATACTTGGCGCAATGGTGGCGGCCAAAGGCGCCCGTGCCAATCACGGCGACCTTGAGCGGTCCCCTTTCCGGAATACGACGGCGCAAAAACATTCGCCCTAGCCCTTTAAAGCCTCAAACCCGAATCTCTTTTGCGCGGGTATGGTTTACGGGGCGACTTATAAGATGTTTCCCGATGTTACAGCCCGGGTAAATACTTGTTTCTACTGCTTATTTAATCCTTCCGGTCACGGCCTAGCCTCGATAAGGCTCGGGGGCGTCTTGGTCGTGACCCGCCTCCCCAGCGCATGCGAAGGCCGAGGGGGTCAACCTTCAGGCGAACTGGCTAATAACGTCGCGAGAGCCGCGACGACCAAGTAAGACAGCATCAGCGGCGCCAGGCCGATTAGCAGCGCGCCGGTGATGTCGTCGAAGGCGCTGCAATTGAGCCAGGGATAGGCCGAGCCCACAAACAGGAACTGCACCCCCACCACCGCCACCAGTCCCAGGCAGAAGGCACGGATCGAAGGTCCCAGTCCTTCCGGCCTGGTGTTGCGCTCGAGCCGGATGATGCCCGCCTGCAATTTGAGCCGCGAACAGGCCGAAGCCAGATAGATGACCGCCAACAGCCATGCCAGGGCGGCGGAAAAAATCCGACCGCCATCCAGGCTGCATACGTCCAGCGCCTGGACCAGCGCACGCTGACCGGGCACCGCGAAATAGATCGCCAGCTCCAGCGGGCGGACCACCGGGCCCGTCACTTGCAAGGGCGCGAACCAGACCTGATTGATGAAGGACAGGCAGACAAAGAGCAGGAACACTATTTCATTAAAGCCCGGCATGAAATGACTAAGGCCCAGCCGCGCCTTGAACGGTGTTCCGGGCAATCCGGCCGACACGCCGAAACCGCCCGCGAACAAAAGCCCCATGGCGGTGAACAGGATCACGCAGATGCCGATGGCGAACAGCGACGAGGCAAGCGGCAGGCCGCTGATCAGCGCGATGCGCAGCGCATGCGCGCCGGCAAAGAGACAGAAGATGATCCAGCCTTTTGCCAGAAGCCGCGCAATCCCCATCAGCGCGAATCCTGCTTGAACTTAGGCCGACGCGGCAAGAGCGGAATCCTTGATGCGCTCGGCGCGAATGCCCTGGGCGATGAGGAAGGCCAGCTCCAGCGCCTGGCTGGCGTTGAGCCTTGGATCGCAAGCGGTCTGATAGCGCGACTGGAGATCCAGTTCCTTGATCGCCTGCGCCCCGCCCAGACATTCGGTGACGTCCTGGCCGGTCATCTCGAAATGCACGCCGCCGGCATGGGTGCCCTCGGCGCGATGCACGGCGAAGAAGGTACGCACCTCTTCCAGGATGCGGTCCACGGGCCGCGTCTTGTAGCCGGATTTGAGCTTGATGGTGTTGCCGTGCATGGGATCGCACGACCATACCACCTTGGCCCCTTCCCGTTTCACCGCGCGGATCAGAGGCGGCAGTTTTTCCGCCACCTTGTCCGAGCCGAAGCGGGCGATCAGCGTCAAGCGGCCGGGGATATTGGCGGGTTGAGCACGTCGATCAGGCGCAGCAACTCATCCGGGTCCAGCGACGGCCCGCATTTGAGCCCGATGGGATTTTGATGCCGCGGCAGAACTCGACATGGGCGCCGTCCAGCTGACGGGTACGGTCGCCGATCCAGATCATGTGCGCCGAGGTGTCGTACCAGTCGCCGCTCGTGGAATCGACGCGGGTCATCGCCTGCTCGTAGGCGAGCAGCAGCGCTTCATGGCTGGTATAGAATTCGGTGGTGCGCAATTGCGGCACCGAGTCCGACGTGATGCCGCAGGCCGCCATGAATTCGAGCGTCTCGCTGATGCGCTGGGCCAACCCTTGTATCGCTCGCCCGCGGGGCTAGTCCGCGATGAAGCCCAGTATCCAGCGATGGACATTGTGGAGGTCGGCATAGCCGCCCGAGGCGAAGGCGCGCAGCAGATTGAGCGTCGCCGCCGAGTGGGCGTTGGCCTGGATCATGCGCAGCGGATCGGGCATGCGCGATTCCGGCATGAATTCGCTGCCGTTGATATTGTCGCCGCGATAGGAGGGCAGCGTCACGCCGTCGGCGTCTCGGTATCATCGCGAGCGCGGCTTGGCGAACTGGCCCGCGATGCGGCCCACCTTCACCACCGGCACGCCGGCGGCGAAGGTCAGCACCACCGCCATCTGAAGCAGCACGCGGAAAGTGTCGCGGATATTGTCGGGATGGAATTCGGCGAAGCTTTCGGCGCAATCGCCGCCCTGCAGCAGGAAGGCCTTGCCTTCGGCCGACCTGGCCCAGGCCGGCCATCAGGTTGCGCGCCTCGCCCGCGAACACCAGCGGGGGATGGGTCTTGAGTCGGGCTAGCGCGCGGTCCAGCGCCGCCCGGTCCGGATAGTCCGGCACCTGACGGATCGGCTTGTCCTGCCAGCTTTGCGGGGTCCAGGCCTGGGCCACGCTCGTCTCCCTTCATACGCCTTGGGATATAGGCGATTGGCCGGGGCTTTACCAGCAAGTCCCTGAAAAGATAGGGCATTGCGCAGGAAAGTCGTGCCGAAGCTCCACCTCGGGCAATTTTGCGGCGATCGCCCGCTAGTCTTGCCGCGCTGGGGTGACCATGGCGCAATTCGGACGAAATGTCTCACATGATTGGCGGAGTTGTTGGCGCTAGCGGGCGCAGCCCAAGCGCAAGTCCGCGCGCGCCGGTGGGAAAATCGGTGCAAGGCGACTAGGAATCAGCGCCCATTGCAATGGATGGTGTACTGCACTCGTTGCTGCGACTGCCGTCCGCATCCATGATCCAGGCGCGCAGCGTCACATAGTAGGGATTGGTGTTGCAGTTCCAACCGCCCCCGAATACCGCGCCTTTCACTTGCGCCTCGGCTGGGATGTTGATGGGAGCCGAAGGATCTATGTGGATGTTATTGGCGCTGGTTTCCACCATCTCCCGGTGGATCAGCACCGCGTTGCCATTGGGCGCGATGAAATGAAATTCCGGAATGATGACATTCGGCGTCAATGCGCCCCGGGCGGGTATTTGTGCGGTGATGGACTGGATAACGGGACCGCCAGGCTTGGAGGACACCGGGTTCACAGGCTGAACCGCAGTCATGGTGGGCGGCGCGCTGTTAATCACCGGCACTTGTGTCTCTGTCTGCGCCAGCGCCGCGCCGACGCCGCAAAGGAACAGGGCGGTGATCGTTGCAATGGTCCTGGTCATCGTGTCTCCCATAGCCCGAAACGACGGCTTGAGAATAACCTGCGATTGCATCCCTTCCAAGACACGGCAGGAAGATTAAAATTCTGAGAACTTCGGCCGGGGCCTGCCTAGGCGGGCATCTTGGAATAGCTCTTACTCCGCATCGTCACCAATTCCTCCGCAGCGGTGGGATGGAGCGCGATGGTAGCGTCGAACTGGGCCTTGGTGGCACCCATCTTGAGCGTCACCGCGGCCACCTGGATGATCTCGGCGGCATGATCGCCGAACATGTGCCACGCCCAGGACTTTATCGCTTCCACCGAATCCACCACCATCTTCATCAGGGTGCGCACCGGGCGGCCGCCCAGCGTGTGCAGCAAGGGACGGAACTGGCACTTGTAGATGTCCACGCTGTGGCCCATGGCCAAGGCCTTTTCCTCGGACAGCCCCGCCACCGCCAGCTCGGGCGTGGTGAAGACGGCGCTGGGCACATGGATGTGATCGGGCTTGGCGGGATTGTCCTTGAACGCGGTCTCGACGAAACACATGGCTTCGTGAATGGCCACCGGCGTCAGCTGCAGCCGGTTGGTGACGTCGCCTATGGCATAGATGTTCGGTGCGGTAGCTGCGGGAAGATTCGTCCACCACCACCTCGCCCTTCTTGCCCAGCTCCACACCCGCCTTGTCCACATGCAGCGCGTCGGTATTGGGTTGCCGGCCGATGGCGAGCAGGATCTGGTGCTCAATTCAATCTACGCGCCCTTGTTGGTTTCGGCGTGAAGGCTGTCGCCCCGCTTTTCCACCTTTGCGAATTCGCAGCCCAAGAGCACTTCCAGCCCGCGCGATTGCATCGAGGCGCAGAGCGCGTCGCGCATGTCCATGTCGAAGCCGCGCAAGGGCTTCTCGCCGCGATAGACCAGGCTCACATGACTGCCCAAACCGTGGAAAATATGGGCGAACTCCAGAGCGATATAGCCGCCGCCCGCCACCAGGATCCGCTTGGGCAGCTCTGTCGAGATGGAAGGCCTCGTTGGAAGTGATGCAGAGATCGCCGCCCGGGATGACATGGCTGGTCCCCATCTCGCGGGTGGGCCGGTTGCCGGTGGCGATGAGGATCTTATCCGCCGTCACTCTTTTCTGCCGGCATTGAGAAGAAGAAGCGTGTGCTCGTCCTCGAACACGGCGCGGTCGAAAAAAATGGTGACGCCGGCGGCTTTCACATTCTGGGTGTAGAGCCCTTCGAGCCGTGTGATCTCTTTGTCCTTGTTGACGATGAAAGTAGGCCAGTCTGAAACTGGGCGTGCCGGGAATGGTCCAGCCATAGCCGGGCGCATCCATGAAATTCTCGGCGAACTGGCTGGCATAGACCATCAGCTTCTTGGGGATACAGCCGCGGATCACGCATGTCCCGCCCATGCGATATTCTTCCGCCAGCGCCACCCGCGCGCCCGACAACGACGCCATGCGCGACGCACGCACGCCGCCCGAACCGCCGCCGACGACGAAGAGATCAAAATCGTAGTTCATAGGTCTTCAGCCCCGATCTCCTCATGCTGAGCTTGTCGAAGCATGAGGATTGCAATCCGTCCGCACATTCCTCACCTTTCGACAGGCTCAAGATGAGGAGGCCCAAGCACCTGCGCTGCACGCTTATTTGGTTATCACTTCGACTTCGCCGGGGGTCGCGATCAGAAGCATGGTGGCCATGCCCACGAACAAGCCATGCTCGACCACGCCCGGCACGGCATGGATCGCCGCCCCAGCTTGGCGGCATTCTGGATTGCCCCCAAATGACAGTCATAGATCACATTGCCGTTATCGGTCTGGAACGGTGCGTCATCGGCTTGGCGCAAACGAAGCGCGGGCGTCTTGTAGCCCAAGGCCTCCAGCGCCAAACCCAGACGCCGGGCGGTGACTTTGTGGCCGAACGCCACCACTTCCACCGGCAGCGGATATTTCCCCAGGCGCGGCACCATCTTGGTCTCGTCCGCGATAACGATCAGCTTCTTCGACGAGGCCGCCACGATCTTCTCGCGCAACAGCATGCCGCCGCCGCCCTTGATCAAGTCCAGATTGCGGTCGGCTTCGTCGGCGCCGTCCACCGTCAGATCGAGCGGCGCCAGGTCGTCCAGATTGGCCAGGGTGATGCCCAGCTTCCTGGCCTTTTCCGCGGTGCGTTCGGAGGTGGGCACGCAAAGCAGCTTTTGCCCGCCCCGGATGCGGGGCGCCAGCATTTCCACGAACAATTCCGAAGTGGAGCCGGAGCCCAGCCCCAGCTTCATCCCGTCCGCCACGAATTCCAGCGCCTTGGCGGCGGCGGCGCGCTTCAATGCATTGAGGTCTGTCATCACTCTCGACCATAATGGGAGGGCATGACCCGGCCAAGACACCTTCGCGAGATTATCGTGCTGTCATGCGCGCTTGCCGCGCCGCCATGGGCCGCACAGGCGCAGACACCGGAAAATTGGGGCGCGCCCGAAATCGTCGAGGTTCAAGCCAGGCCCGGTCCCGCGGTCTGGCATCTCACACGGGGTGATTCCGAAGTCTCGATTCTGGGCACGGTGGGCGCCATGCCCGATGGCCTCAAATGGAATAAGGACTATCTGGCCGAATTGCTGGACGGCGCGCGCGCCATCGTGATGCCGCCGCGCCCCTCCATCGGCCTGTTCGAAGGCGCCTGGTTCCTGCTCACCAATGGCAGCAAATTCAGCCTGCCGCGCGGGCAAAGCCTGGAAGCCATCCTGCCCGCCGATATCGAGCCCCGCTTTGCGGCGTTGCGCGAAAAGCTTGGCAAGAGCGTGGAGCATTACCGCACCGACACGCCGCTGCGCGCGGCGTTGCGCGTCCAGGAAGATGTGACCGACAAGCTGGACCTCACGCGAAGCGAGCCGCGCGACACGATCCGCAGGCTGGCCTCCAGCCTCAAT
>CAVXUV010000013.1:0-35943 GCA_963765095.1 uncultured Alphaproteobacteria bacterium | reverse complement strand
CTTCCTCGGCAATGATGAGGAGCGGACGGCCGGACTGCACCACCGACTTCAAGCACCGGCAGCATCGGCTGCAGGCTGGTGAGCTTCTTCTCGTGGATGAGGATCAGCGGATCTTCCAGCTCGGCGATCATCTTTTCGGCATTGGTGATGAAATAGGGCGAGATATAGCCGCGGTCGAACTGCATGCCTTCGACGACGTCCAGTTCGGTCGCCAGGCTCTTGGCCTCTTCGACCGTGATCACGCCTTCATTGCCGACCTTCGCCATGGCCTCGGCGATCATGTCGCCGACTTCCTTGTCGCCATTGGCGGAGATGGTGCCGACCTGGGCGATCTCTTCGTTGGCCTTGACCTTCTTGGAGCGCTTCTTGAGATCGGCGACGACGGCTTCCACCGCCTTGTCGATGCCGCGCTTCAGGTCCATCGGGTTCATGCCGGCCGCGACCGACTTGGCGCCTTCACGCACGATGGCGCGGGCCAGCACGGTGGCGGTGGTGGTGCCGTCGCCCGCCGCGTCATTGGTCTTGGAGGCGACTTCGCGCACCATCTGGGCGCCCATATTCTCGAACTTGTCGGCCAGTTCGATTTCCTTGGCCACGGTCACGCCGTCCTTGGTGGTGCGCGGGGCGCCGAAGCTCTTGTCGATCACGACATTGCGGCCCTTGGGACCCAGGGTCACCTGCACCGCGTCGGCGAGGATGTCGACGCCGCGCAGCAGCTTCTCGCGGGCGTCGGCGCCGAATTTCACGTCTTTGGCTGCCATTGTTTGTCTCCTGAATTCAGTTGGATTTGTGGATGTAGCGCGGGCTTTGAAGCCCTTCGCTACTTGAGAGCGGTTACTTCTTCGCCTTGCGGCCTTCGAGAATGCCCATGATGTCGCTCTCCTTCATGATCAGGAGCTCTTCGCCATCGATTTTGACCTCGGTGCCCGACCATTTGCCGAACAGGACCGAATCACCCGCCTTCACTTCGGGGACGACGCGCTTGCCAACTGCTCGTCGATGGCGCCGGGGCCCACCGAGATGACTTCGCCTCTTGGGGCTTTTCCTGGGCGGTTTCGGGAATGATGATGCCGCCGGCGGTCTTGGTGTCTTCCTTGATGCGGCGAAGGACCACGCGGTCGCCGAGGGGACGGAACTTCATTGGGAGCCTCTCCTAAGGGATTGGTTTTACAACAAAAATATGACATGGCAGCACTCCGAATATGAGAGTGCCAATCCATGCGGGGTATTTATGGCGATCCCCCCAAAGGTCAAGGAGCGGGGGTTTTTTTATGGGCCCAACTGTCCGCGAACGCGGGCAGGCCCGCAGGCGGACATCTTCCCCGCCAGCGGCTTCGCCGCGCGGGGAAGAAAGCCTGACCAAGACGCACTTCCCGGTTGCGCGCGCGGAACCTTCTCTGGCGGTGGAGGCTGAGTATCGGCCGCGTGCGAACGTCGCAGCGCTTGCGATGCGTGGGCCGGAGGGGGTGGAAAAAATCCTCCCCGGAATTCCCACTCCAATGATGGCGATTTTGCGGCTCGTGAAACCTAAACAGTATCGCGCGCGCTTTGTTCAGGTGTGGTTCAGGCGGGCTTGATCATCATCGCGGTCAAGTTTCGAACAAAGGAGACATGAGATGAAAAAATTCGCGAAGATCGCAATCGGCGCATTGCTGATGGCCGGCGCGGCAACCGCCATGACGGCAGCGCCCGCGGATGCGCGCGTGGTTGTCGGTGTTGGCGTCGGCCCCGGTTACTATGGCCCCGCGCCCGCGCCCTATCCTTATTATGGCTATGGCTGCAGCTACTACGCGCCCTGCGGTTATCCCGGTTACTATGGCGGCTACTACGGCCCGTCCCTGGCCTTCGGGATCGGGGGCTGGGGCGGCGGCTGGCATGGCGGCGGATGGCATGGCGGCGGACACGGCCACCGCTGATACTTGATGTGGAGTGCATGAATGCGGCCCCGGGAAACCGGGGCCGTTTTCTTTTGTGTGTCTCAAGCGGATTTACAATTCGTCAATCATTGGCCGTTCGCTCCCGCTTCATTTCCACAGTTAACCAATTGGAAACGGCGACAGGCGAAAGTGTGCGGCCATCCAAGGATTTGGGCCATGACCCGGTTCCTGATCACGCTTACTGCGTTTTTCGCCAGCGCCACTTTGACGGCGGCGCTTGCGCTGTTCACCGGCTGGCCCATCGCGATCCTGGCCGGCGCGCTGGCCTTTCTTGCCACCCAGCAGGTCGCGGGCACCTTCGCGCGGCTGAAGGACAAGCGCACCGCCCAGCGCGAAATCACCGCGCTCCGCCGGCTCACCATGGAATCCGATGAATCGCTCAACGCCACGCGCCATCGCATGGACGACCTCTCCAAGCAGGTCGAGGCGCGCGCCCAGCAGCAAGGCAAGAAGATCGTTTCCGAGCTCAAGATCCTGGAAGGCTTGATGCGCGAATTCGCGGGCCGCGTGTCCAACCGCGCCCGCGCGATGCAGGACACGATCACGCCGGAACAGGTCATGCACACCGGAGCGCGCCAAGGTTCGGTCAAGGCCTATATCTCAAGTATGGCGAGCAGCGACCTGCTCGAGACCATCCGCGAGAGCCTGGAAGAAAACCGCGTCGATCTCTATTTGCAGCCCGTCGTCAGCCTGCCGCAAAGGAAGCTGCGCTATTACGAGGCGCTGTCGCGTCTTCGGGCCGAAGATGGCTCGGTGATCATGCCGCTGCAATATATGAAACTGGCGAGCCCCGCCGGCCTGATGAGCGTGGTGGACAATCTTCTGTTGTTCCGTTGCGTCCAGGTCGTGCGCCGCCTGACCCACAAGAGCAAGGGCGTGGGCGTGTTCTGCAACATCTCGGCCGACACGCTCACCGACCAGGAATTTTTCCCCCAGTTCCTCGACTATATGCACGCCAACAAGGATCTGGCCGGGCAGATCATGTTCGAGTTCAACCAGGAAGCGGTGAGACAAGCCGGCGTGCAGGGCGAATCCAATCTCGCCAGCCTGTCGAGCATGGGCTTCGGCCTCTCGATGGACCATGTGGAATCCCTGGCGCTGGATTTCACCAAGCTCAAGATGCTGGGCTTCCGCTATCTGAAAGTGCGCGCCGACATGCTCACCGACGGCATGGACAATGCCGGCGCCCAGGTCGCCGCCGAGGACTTCAAGAAGCTGTTGGAACGCCACGGCCTCAATTTGATTGCCGAGAAAGTGGAAGCGACGCACCGTGGTGCAGCTGCTCGACTATAATGTGGATTTCGCCCAGGGTTATTTGTTCGGCGAGCCGCGCGCGGTGCGCGAGGATGCCCGTCCCGCGCAGGAAGACAGCATGCCGGTGGTGGCGTTCCGCAAGACCGCTTGACGGCTCATTGCGCAAATGCAAATCCGGGGCATGCATGAGCCCCGCCTGATCGACGGCCTTGCCGAGATCGCTTCCGATCATGACGCCCTGATTTGTGACATCTGGGGCGTGATCCATAACGGCAAGGCGCCGTTCCCCGCGGCTGCCGAGGCGCTCCGCCGCTTTCGCGGGCAACATGGCCGGGTGGTGCTGCTTTCCAACGCGCCCCGGTCGTCCGAATCGGTGGAAGAACAGTTCCGCCGCATGGGCGTCGCCACCGATTTCTACGACGCCATCGTCACCTCGGGCGGCGCCACGCGCGAGGAACTGGTCCGGCGGGGACCGCTGTCACTTTATTATATCGGGCCCGATTCCGACCTGGGCGTGCTGGACGGGCTCTCGGTCATAAGGACCGGCATCGCCGATGCGGATGTGGCGGTTTGTATCGGGCTGAAGGACGATCTGACCGAAACACCGGCCGATTATTCCGATATATTGAGCGCGATGCGGGCCCGGAATCTCCTCATGCTCTGCGCCAATCCGGATCTCAAGGTCTATCGTGGCAGCCAGCTTTGCTGGTGCGCGGGGGCGCTCGCCAAGGGCTATGAAGCGATCGGGGGGCGGGTCACCTATTACGGCAAGCCCTATCCCGCCATTTACGAGGAAGCGCGCAAGGCCGCGGGCCTGCCCCAGCGTCCGCTCGCCATCGGCGACGCGCTGATCACCGACCTCAAAGGCGCCAAGGAGGCGGGGATGGAGGCCTTATTCATCGCCGACGGCTTGCATGGCGAGGAGATCGAGCCTTATACCGCACGTCACCTGGGCGAAATGTTTGCCGTCCATCATGTCAGCGCCAAGGCATCCATGCGGGCTCTCAAATGGTAAGCGTCTATTACGAAGACCTGAAGGTGGGCCAATCGGCCACCATGGAAAAGACCGTCACGGATGAAGACATCCAGGCCTTCGGCAAGGCCACGGGCGATATGAACCCCGTCCATTTCGACGAGGAATATGCCAAGAACACCTTGTTCCGCGGCCGCGTGGCGCACGGCGTGCTGTCCATCGGCTTCATCTCGGCGGTTTTGGGCACCAAGCTTCCGGGTGAAGGGACCATCTTCGTCTCCGCCACGGTCGAGTTCAAAGCACCTGTCAAAATCGGCGATACGGTGGTCACCACCCGCACGGTCAAGGAAATCGGCGAGCGCCGCCGCGTGGTGATGGATTGCCTCTGCACCGTGAATGGCAACCCCGTGGTGACCGGCGAGGCGCTGGTGATCGCACCGAAGCGGCCCGCGCCTGGCTGAATGAAGATATTCCGTCACTTCGACGATGTGCCGGAGACGCTCAAGGGCGCGGTGGTGGCCGTGGGCAATTTCGATGGCGTCCATCTGGGCCATCAGGCGCTGATCGCCGAGGCCCGGCGCCAGGCCAAGGAACGCGGCGCACCTCTGGCGGTCCTGGCGTTCGAGCCGCATCCGGCGGAATATCTTCGCCCCCGTCCCGACCCCATCCGGCTCACGCCTTTGCGCACCAAGGCGCGGCTTCTGGCCGATCTGGGCGTGGATGCGATGTTCGCGCTCACTTTCGACGACAGCATGGCCAAGCGCAGCGCGCAGGAATTCGTCAATGACATTCTGATCAAGGGGCTCGATCTTTCCGGCGTGGTGGTGGGACCGGATTTTGAATTCGGCAAAGGCCGCGGCGGCAATGTCGCCACCTTGCAGGAGATGGGCGCGGCCAACGGCTTCACCGTCACGGTTTTCGACATGGTGAAGACGATGTCCGGTTCAGATGGGGGAGATAAGATTTCTTCCACCCGTATTCGCGACAGTCTCAAATCCGCGCATCCCGAAGAGGCCGCGCGCCTGCTGGGCCGCTTCTGGGCGGTGGAAGCGCGGGTGGAACATGGCGATGGACGGGGCCGACAGATGGGGTTTCCCACCGCCAATATAAATCTGGGTCACTGTTTCGCGCCTGCTTTCGGCATCTATGCGGTGCGCGTCACCATCACCGAAAATGAGAAGCCGGTGGGCCGCCATGATGGCGTGGCCAATTTCGGTATCCGTCCCATGTACCAGACGGCCCTGCCTTTGATGGAATCACATCTGTTCGATTTCGACGGCGATCTTTACGGCAAATATCTCTCGGTCGAGCTGATCGCCTATATCCGGCCCGAGGCCAAATTCGAGAATCTGGATGCCCTGATCGCCCAGATCGGCGCGGATGCCCAAAAAGCGCGCAAAATCCTGGCCGCAACCCCCCAGAACCCCGAAACTGGACGGGCCTAAGCGGCGCTGTTAGAAGCGCGCGGACCATGTCGAACCCGCCCCAGAACGATTATCGCGCCAGCCTGTTCCTGCCCGCCACCGACTTTCCCATGAAAGCCGGCCTGCCCGAGGCGGAGCCCAAATGGCTGAAGCGCTGGGCCGAGATCGATCTCTACGGCAAAATGCGGGAGAGGGCGCGCGGCCGGAAGCTGTTCATCCTTCATGACGGCCCGATCTATGCCAATGGTGACATCCATTCCGGCACCGGCCTCAATCACATTCTGAAGGACTTTGTCGTGCGTTCCCAGGGCATGCTGGCAATGGACGCCCCTTATGTGCCGGGCTGGGACTGCCATGGCCTTCCCATCGAATGGAAGGTCGAAGAACAATATCGCGCCGAAGGCAAATCCAAGGACGAGGTCCCCACCGACCAGTTGCGCCGGGATTGCCGCGCCTTCGCCAGCCATTGGTTGAAGGTGCAGCGCGAGCAGATCGAACGGTTGGGCCAGATCGGCGATTTCGCGCGGCCCTATACCACCATGAATTTCAAGGCCGAGGCGGTGATCGCCCGCGAGGCAATGAAGTTCGTGGAGAACGGGCTGCTGTATCGCGGCTTCCGTCCGGTGATGTGGTCGCCGGTGGAGAAGACCGCGCTGGCCGACGCCGAAGTCGAGTATCACGACAAACTCTCGCCCGCGATCTACGTGAAATTCCCCGTGACCAAGGGACCGCTCCACGGGTCCTTTGTGGTGATCTGGACCACCACGCCTTGGACCATTCCCGGCAATCGCGCCATCGCCTTTTCGCCCGAGATCTCTTACGGGCTTTATCAGATCGCCGACGCCGCCGACGGATCGTTGGCCAGGGCGGGAGAACAGATTCTGCTGGCCGATCTTCTCGCGGAGGATGTCGCCAAGCAGGCCAAGATGATGGTCTCGCGCGTGCGCACAGTGGAGCAGAGCGAGCTTCGCGCCACGGTTGCCGCGCATCCCTTGCGCAGCCTGGGCTATGAATTCGAGGTGCCCCTGCTTCCGGGCGCGCATGTCACCGCCGATGCCGGCACAGGTTTCGTCCATACCGCGCCCGGCCATGGCGAAGACGATTTCGAGCTGGTGACGGCAGCGTTCCCCGGCTACGCCGCCAAAAATCCCGAGGCCTTCTCCCTGGTCGAGCCTGACGGCAGTTTCGGGCCCAAGGTCCCGCATTTTGCCGGCAAGCGCATCCTGACCCCCGAAGGCAAGGACGGCGACGCCAATGGCGCGGTGATCAAGGCCCTGATCGAGCGGGGCAAGCTTCTGGCAAAGGGCAGCCTGCGCCATTCCTATCCGCACAGCTGGCGCTCCAAGGCGCCGGTAATTTTCCGCGCCACGCCGCAATGGTTCGTGGCCATCGACAAGCCCATGCCGGGTTTCGGCAACAAGACCTTGCGCGAGATGGCGCTCGCGGCCATCGCCGAAACCAAATGGTATCCACCGCGCGGCCAGAACCGCATCGGCGCCATGGTCGAGAGCAGGCCCGATTGGGTGTTGTCCCGCCAGCGCGCCTGGGGCGTGCCGCTGGCGATCTTTGTCGAGAAGAAAACGGGCCAAGTGCTCGAACGATCCCGCCGTCTTTTGCCGCATCGAGGAAGCCTTCGAAGCCGAAGGCGCGGACGCCTGGTTTACCTCAAAGCCCGAGCGCTTCCTGGGCGAGGGGCGCAACCCCCACGACTATGAACAAGTGAAGGACATCCTCGACGTCTGGTTCGATTCCGGCTCGACCCATGTCTTCACCGTGGAAAATCCCATCGATCCGCATTGGCCGCGCGCCGATCAGGCCGACCTTTATCTGGAAGGCTCGGACCAGCATCGCGGCTGGTTCCAATCCTCGCTGCTGGAGTCGGTGGGCACGCGTGGGCGTGCGCCCTACAAGGGCGTGCTCACCCACGGCTTTGTGCTCGACGACCAGGGCCGCAAGATGTCCAAGTCGCTGGGCAATACCCTGGCCCCGCAAGTGATCGCCGAAAAGAACGGCGCGGAGATTTTGCGGCTGTGGGCGGCTTCGTCGGATTACACCGAGGATCTGCGCATCGGCCAGGACATCCTCAAGGCCAATGTCGAAGCCTATCGCCGGCTGCGTAACACCATCCGCTTCCTGCTCGCCAATCTGGCCGGGTTCAATTCCTCCGAGCGCATCGGCATCGAGGAGATGCCGGAGCTGGAACGCTTCATGTTGGCGAGACTGGCCGAGCTGGACGGACAGGTGCGCGAGGCTTATCGCGCCTTCGATTACAACCGCGTCACCGCGACCCTGTTCAACTTCCTCACCAACGATCTTTCGGCCTTCTACTTCGATATCCGCAAAGACGTGCTCTATTGCGACGCGCGCACCGCCAAGCGCCGCCGCGCCACCCGCACGGTGATGGATGACGTATTCCGCCGCGTGGTCACTTGGTTCGCGCCCATTCTTTGT
This sequence comes from uncultured Alphaproteobacteria bacterium, assembly GCA_963765095.1. Taxonomy (GTDB): domain Bacteria; phylum Pseudomonadota; class Alphaproteobacteria; order Micropepsales; family Micropepsaceae; genus Rhizomicrobium. The sequence goes on along the minus strand of CAVXUV010000013.1, from coordinate 27,904 downwards.
TTCACCATGGAAGAAGCGTGGCTCTCGCGCTTCCCCGAAAGCGAAAGCGTGCATCTGGAGACTTTCTTCGACGTGCCCGCGAATTGGGCCAATCCCGCCCTGATCGAGAAATGGAAGCGGGTGCGCGAGCTTCGCCGGGCGGTGACGGGGGCGCTGGAACTGGAGCGCGCCGCCAAGAAGATCGGCTCCAGCCTGGAAGCCGCCCCCACGATCTATCTCTCCGATCCCGCCGACGCCGCCCTTCTGCGTTCGCTGCCGTTCGACGAAGTGGCGATCACGTCCGGCATCCGGATCGTGGAAGGTGACGGCTCGGCCGACGCCTTCACGCTTCCCGATCTCAAAGGCGTGGCCGTCGCTGCCGCGCTGTCGGATGGCGAGAAATGCGCGCGCTGCTGGCGGGTTCTCCCGGAAGTCGGAACCCACAAGGACCACCCCGATGTCTGCGACCGTTGCGACGCGGCGTTGGAGCGGGCCGAGGCATGACGCGGACCCTCCCGCGGGAATGGGGATTGCTCGCGGCGCTGGGCGCGCTGATTGCCGACCAGGGCTCGAAATTCGTGCTGCTGTACGGGCTGGGTTTCCTTAAGATGGGGCCAGGGCAGCAAATCCCCCTCTTGCCGTTTTTTAATCTGGTGATGGTGTGGAACCCGGGCATTTCCTATGGCCTGTTTCCCGCCTCCAGTGTCTGGGGCACGGCGATTTTGGTGCTGGTATCCTTGGGGGCGGTGGCGGGGTTGGGCTACTGGCTGTGGGGAATGGCCAGCCTTTCCCTGGCCATCGGGGTCGGCCTGGTGATCGGCGGCGCACTGGGAAACCTGATCGACCGCATGGTCTATGGCCGGGTGGCCGATTTTTTCCACTTTTATGCCTTCGGCTATGACTGGTATGTGTTCAATATCGCCGATGTCGCCATCACCTTTGGCGCGGTAGCGATCATCTATGAAGTGCTCAAGCCGGCAGAGCCTGAGCGATCGGAGTGACGTCGATGCGGTTTTCCACTTTCTTTGCCCTGGCGGCGCTGGGCTTGGGGCTCGCCACGCTCCAGGGCTGCCAGTCCTTGCGGGACGAGGCGGGCATCACCAAACAGCCGCCCGACGAATTCGCCGTCACCACCAAGGCGCCCCTGATCATTCCGCCGGACTTCAATCTGCGTCCGCCGTCGCCGGGCGCGGCTCCGCTCAACCAGACCGATCCTACCTCGTCGGCGGAAGTGGCGCTGTTCAACACCCAGGACGCGCAGACCGTGGCGGCGCAGATGCCGGGCAATTATTCGCCGGGCGAGAAGATGCTGCTCGCCAATGCTGGAGTGCAGAACGCCGATCCCACCATTCGCGCTCAGCTTCAGTCCGACGAGAGGAACATGCAGGGCGCGGATTCGAGCTTTACCGATCGCATCCTGGGCAGTCCCGCCAAGGCCGCGCCCCAACCCAAAGGCGCCGCGTCCAGCACCAAGAGCAGCGGCGGTTGGTTTGACTGGTTCTAAGGCACTTTTCGCCGCGCTCTTATTGATGGTGGCGCTGCCGGCGGCCGCGCTAGGCGGGCCGGAAGACATGCCGTCACAGGCATTTCAATTCTCGCTCACAAACGGCATGCAGGTGCTGGTGATCCCCGATCACCGTGCGCCGGTTGTGACCCAGATGCTGTGGTTCAAGGTGGGCGGAGTGGACGATCCGCCCGGCGTCTCCGGCCTCGCCCATTTCTTCGAGCATATGATGTTCCGCGGCACCAAGGCGGTGCCGGGCGATCTCTATGCCCAGACCATTGCCAAGAATGGCGGCGAAGAGAACGCTTTCACCACCCATGATTATACGGCCTTCTATGAACAGATCGCTGCCGACCGCTTGAAGCTGGCGATGGATCTGGAGGCCGACCGCCTGGCCAATCTCGATCTCTCTGACAACAACGTCTCGACCGAGCGCGACGTGGTGCTGGAAGAGCGCCGCATGCGGGTGGAAAACAACCCCCAGGCGCTTACCAATGAACAGATGTCGGCGGCTTTGCATCTCTCGCACCCTTACGGTCGCCCGGTGCTGGGCTGGCCCGAGGAAGTGCGCCACATCGACAAAATCTCGGCCCAGGATTTCTACAAGCACCATTACGCGCCCAACAACGCCACATTGATCATCGCGGGCGACGTCACGCCTGAGCAGGTGCGAGTGATGGCCCAGTCCGAATACGGCAAGGTGGCGGCCCGGCCGCTTCAGCCGCGCGCGGAATTCGCCGAACCGCCCAGGCTGACGGAAACGCGCATGACGGTGGTGCGCCCCGACGTGCAGGTGCCCTTGTTCCTGCGCGTCTATCGCGTGCCGTCCTATGCACAGGCCCAGCCCGGCCAGGCGGAAAGCTTCGAGGCCTTGGCGCAGATGGTGGGCGGCGATCAGACGGCTGCGCTCTATCGCACTCTGGTGGAAGAGAAGAAGCTCGCCACCGACGCGGGCTGTTCCTATGACGGCTTTGTGCGCGACTCCGCCGAGTTTACGTTCTATGCGGTGCCGCGTCCCGGCGTATCGCTGGACACGCTGGAAAAAGCGGTGGATCAGGTGATCCAGGGTTTCACCGCCGCACAAGCCAGGCCGGGTGATCTCACCCGCGCCAAGACGCAATTGGTGGCCTCGGTCACCTATCGCCGCGACAGCCAATTCTCGCTGGCGTCTGCTTACGGCCAAGCGTTGATGATCGGGCTCACCGTCGATGACGTGAATGAATGGCCCAACCGCATTCGCGCCGTGAACCCCGCCAATGTGCAAAAGGCGGCGCAGGGCCTGCTCAAGCGCAATGCCGTCACCGCCTATCTCGAGCCGGGGATGCCCAAATGAGGATGCGGCCTCTCACCTCGCTTGTGGTCGCGCTGGTCACGCTGATCTCTGCCGTGCTGACCTCTGCCGCGTGGGCCGCCGACGTCAAAGCCATCGATCTGGGCAAGAATGTCGAAGTCTGGTTCAGCGAAGATCATACCGTTCCCATCATCGCCATCGACATCTCGCTGCCGGCGGGCTCGGGATACGATCCGGCGGGCAAGGAAGGGCTTGCCGCCTTCGCCGCCGACCTGATCGACGAAGGCGCGGGCAACCTGGATTCGCGCGCCTTTCATGAAGCGCTGGCTGATCACGCCATCCAGTTTCGCGCCAATGCCGACCGCGACAATATGGTGATCTCTGTCGTCACCTTGCGCGAGAATGCGCCCTTGGCGATGCATCTCATCCAGATGGCGCTCACCCATCCGCGCTTCGATGCCGAGGCGGTAACGCGGGTGCGCGCCCAGATGATCCAGGCGATCCAGGAAGGCAACACCAGGCCGCCAACCTTGGCGCGGCGCAACTTCGCCAGGGATTTCTTCAACAATCATCCTTACGCCCACACCAGCGAAGGCGACGTGAAAAGCCTTTCCGCTATCTCGGCCGAGGATCTGCGCAATTTCGTGAAAACTCATTGGGTGAAGGGCGGCTTGCAGATCGCGGTCGCCGGCGACATCACCGAGCCGGCGGCGCAGAAGCTTCTGGCCCAGACCTTCCAGCCCTTGTCCGGCGCGGCGCCGGCGCCGATTCCCGCCATCGGCAAGCTGGGCGACCCCGGCGTGCATGTGCTGGAGATGCCGGTGCCTCAGGCCACCATCATGTTCGGCTTGCCCGGCATCATGCGCGCCGATCCCGATTTCATTCCCGGCTATGTCGCCAATTACATACTGGGCGGCGGCGGTTTTTCCTCGCGCCTGACGGATGAAGTCCGCGTCAAGCGCGGTCTCACCTATGGCATCTCCACCGCGCTCACCTCCTATCGCAAAGCCAGCGTGATGGTGGGATCGGTGGCCACCCGCGCCGACGCCGTGCGCCAGACCATCCAGGTGGTGAAGGACACGCTGGCCGATTTTGCCGCCAACGGTGCCACCCAGAACGAGCTGGACGACGCCAAGACTTTCCTCACCGGCTCGTTCCCCCTGGCGTTCGCTTCCAATGCCGGAATTGCTTCCCAGCTCGGCACCTTCCAGCGCCAGGGCCTGGACATTGGATATGTGTCCAGGCGCAACGCGCTGATCCAGGCGGTGACCCTGGACGATGTGAAGCGGGTGTCGAAACGATTGTTCGATCCCGCGCGTTTGACCGTGGTCGTCGCCGGCACGCCGGTGGAAGGCAAAGCCGTGCCGCAAACCCCCAAACCGCCGGTCCGGCCCACCCCTCCGCCCGTGGTGCCACAGCAAGGGGCGGTCGCGGCACAAGGGGCAGGGGCGCAGGCGCCCGGCCAGCCCGTCGTGCCGGGCCAGGCACAAACGCCAGCCACCAAGACTGTGGTCAAGCCGGCGGTGAAGCCCGCGATCCCGCCACGGCCCTGACGCCAAATCATTCCGGCAAGCGGGGGCCGTTCCCATCAACCCTCTGCTAGAGTGCCACCATGCCCGACTCGAAAAATTCTCCGCTTTCCTTTTCGCTCGATCTCGCTTTGTCCGGCAAAGGCGCGGTGCCGCGCGCCGATTATGACAAAGCCTTGACGGATGCCGGTCCGGCACTGGATTGGCTGCGCGGCCAGAAGGGCTCGCTGGAGCTGTTAGGCATTCCCTCGCGCAAGGATGATCTCAAGGCCGCGGTCAAGCTCGCAGGCGGGATCAAGGGCATGAAGACGATAGCCGTTCTGGGCATCGGCGGCTCATCGCTGGGTGGGCAGGCCTTGACCGCGCTGCGCAGGAAAAGTGCCCCCTGGGTCGAATTTCACGACAATCCCGATCCTTTTTCCTGGGATGCGGCGCTCAAGCGGTTCGATCTCAGGAAGACGCATTTCATCGCCATCTCCAAGTCCGGCGGCACCGCCGAGACCTTGATGCAGGTGCTGACCGCGGCCGAGGCGTTGAGCAAGGCTGGCGTCAAAACGCTCAAGAAGCATTTCACCATTATCACCGAACCGAAGAAAAGCGCGCTGGCGGATTTCGCCGACAGCATCGGCGCGGCGCGCCTCGATCATCCCGAAGGCGTGGGTGGGCGCTATTCGGTGCTTACTGTGGTGGGCGTGTTGCCCGCGATCCTGATGGGTATCGATGTGAAGAAATTGCGCGCCGGAGCGCAGGCGATCCTGGACACGACGTTTGCCGTGAACAGCGCCGCCGATGCGCCGGCAGCCCAGGGCGCAGCGCTGCACCAGGCCCTGGCGAGCGAAGGCAAGCTCGCCACCACCATTCTTTGGCCTTACGCCGACAAGCTGCAGGTGTTCGGCGGCTGGTGGCGTCAATTGTGGGCGGAGAGCCTGGGCAAGGACGGCAAAGGCGCGACGCCTGTCTCGGTGCTAGGTCCGGTGGATCAGCACAGCCAGTTGCAATTATTCCGCGATGGCCCCGGCAATGCCATGTTCACCCTGGTGAGCATCGATACCAAGGGCAAGGGCGCTAGGGCGCCGAAGGCGCGGTCCAAACAATTGGGACTCGATTATCTGGCCGGCAAAAGGCTGGGCGATCTGGTGGACGCGGAAGCCCGCGCCACCGCGCAGACGCTGTCCAAGAATGGCCGGCCAGTGCGGCAGATCCATCTCGGCAAAGTGGACGAATTCGAGATGGGCGCGCTGATGATGCATTTCATGCTGGAGACCATCCTGATGGGACGGCTGATGGGCGTCGATCCCTTTAACCAGCCCGGTGTCGAGGAAGGCAAAGTACTTGCTCGCCAATATCTGAAAGAGGGTTGAATGGGCAATGCGTCTTGGTCCGGACCAGTCTCCCCCGCGCATGCAAAGCATGCTGGCGGGGGAGGCGGCCGTAGCAGCGCTTGCAGGCGCGTAGGCGCGCGCCGGAGCGCCAAAAGCAAAGATGCGTAGTCCGGAGGGGGAATGAAAATAAAACTCCTCTCCGAAGGCACGATCAATCAAATCGCCGCAGGCGAAGTGGTGGAGCGCCCGGCTGCGGCCGTGAAGGAACTGGTGGAAAATGCGCTCGACGCCGGCGCCACCCTCATCGACATCGCCACCGCCAATGGCGGCGCCGACCTGATCCTGGTGGAGGATAACGGCAGCGGCATGGACGCCGCGGACCTTCGCCTCGCCATCGAACGCCACGCCACGTCCAAATTGCCGGAGCGCGATGGGGAAGACGATCTTTCCCGCATCGAGACTTTGGGCTTCCGCGGCGAGGCATTGCCTTCGATCGGCGCGGTCGCGCGACTCACCATCGCCAGCCGCACCAGGACTGGCGAAGCGCATGAGATTCTCGTCGAGGGCGGCGCGGTCTCTGGCCCGTCGCCCGCGGCCTTTCGGGCCCAAGGCCAAGCCGGCACGCGGGTGGAAGTGCGCGAGCTGTTCTATGCGACGCCCGCCCGGCTGAAATTCCTCAAAAGCGCGCGTTCGGAAGACTTGGCCACCCTCGACATTGTCAAGCGGCAGGCGATGGCGCGGCCCGACGTGGCCTTCACCCTTACGATGGATGGCCGCCGCGCGCTCGACCTGGAAGCGGGACGCGACCTTGTAGAGTCGCGGCTCACGCGACTTGCCCGTATCATGGGCCGCGATTTCCATGACAACGCCGCCAAGGTGGATGCGGCGCGCGAGGGCGTGCGCCTCACCGGTTATGCCGGACTTCCCACCTACAATCGCGCCAATGCCCAGATGCAATTTCTGTTCGTCAATGGCAGGCCGGTGCGCGACAAGCTTCTGATCGGTGCGGTCAGGGGCGCCTATGCTGATTTTCTGGCACGCGACCGCCATCCTGCATTGGCGCTGTTTCTGGAGTGCGATCCCATGTTCGTCGACGTGAATGTCCATCCCGCCAAGACGGAGGTGCGCTTCCGCGACGCCGGACTGGTGCGGGGGCTGATCGTGGGCGCGCTCAAACATACATTGGCCGAGGCCGGACATCGCGCTTCGACCACCGTGGCAGGCGCGGCGCTGACGTCGTTCAGGACCGCCGCATTTCAGCGCCAGGCGCCCAATTTCGCGTCCGCTTATCAACCATCGTCTTATGCGGTGCGCGAGCCGGAGACTTTGTTTCAAGGCGCGACCGCCGCCGCCTCGGCCCGGGTGGAAGACACAACCGCTGAAACCGCTGCCCCGCCGGGCGCGCTGCCTCTCGGTCTGGCGCGGGCGCAGTTGCATGAGACCTATGTGGTGGCGCAGACCGAAGACGGCATCGTCATCGTGGATCAGCACGCCGCGCATGAGAGGCTGGTCTATGAGCGCATGAAAAAGGCCTTGGCCGGGGGTGGCATCGCCCGCCAGCCGCTTTTGATCCCCGAAGTGGTCGAGCTCGATCCCGCCGAAGTCGGCCGCGTCACCGCCCGCGCCGCCGAGCTGGCGGAATTGGGGCTGGTGATCGAAGCCTTCGGCCCGGACGCGGTGATGGTGCGCGAAATCCCCGCCATGCTGGGCAAGCTGGATGTGCGCGGCCTGATGCGCGATCTGGCGGACGAGATCGCCGAGACCGGCAATGCGCTGTCGCTGAAGGAGCGCTTGGAAGAGGTATCAGGCACGCTCGCCTGCCACATGAGCGTGCGCGCCGGCCGCCGCCTCAATGCCGAAGAGATGAACGCGCTGTTGCGCGAAATGGAAGCCACACCCCACTCGGGCCAGTGCAATCACGGCCGGCCTACGTATGTGGAGTTAAAGCTCTCTGATATTGAACGGCTATTCGGCCGCCGCTAAGAACGCGACATCCGTGTCGCCGTAATTGCGAAGATCCAATTGGGTGAAACCGTCGTGGGTGAAGCCTTCGCCCTTGGCGGTCTCGACCACGATCAGCGCATGCGGTGACAGCCAGCCGCCCTGGCGCAATGAGGCGAGTGCCGGCGCCACCAGATTTTTGCGATAGGGCGGATCGAGAAAGACCAGGTTGAACGGGCCGCCTGCGCCTGTTCCCAAGGGACCCAGATCGGTAGCGTCGCGCCGCCAGATCTTTGTCGCGCCGGTGAGACCCAGTGCCTCGACATTCTCGCGCTGCAGCGCCCGGCTCTCTGCCTCGTTGTCCACCAGAAGACAAAAGCGCGCACCACGCGACAGGGCTTCGATGCCCAGCGCCCCGGTCCCGGCAAAGAGGTCGGCCACGTTGGCATTTTCCACAGTAAATCCGATGCCAAAATCCCTATGTTCCAGGATATTGAAAATGGCCTGGCGCGCCCGATCTGACGTAGGACGAACCTGCTGGTTTTCCGGCGCAACCAGCCGCCGCCCGCCCAAGCTGCCTCCGGTAACCCGCATGGACCTCTTCGCCTTTCGGGCCTCACCTAGCGAAAAAAGCCCCGAACGGATATAGGACCCTCATGAAAACGCTCCGCAATTCGCTTCTTTTCTTGTTCGCCCTGATCGCGGCCACGCCGGCGCTGGCGCAAGCGATTGACGAGCTTCCCAAGGTGCATGCGCGCCTGGTGGCGGAAGACCAGAGCGTGCCGCCCGGCGGCAGCGTCACGATCGCGCTGGAAGAAAATATCCGCGCCGGCTGGCATACTTATTGGATAAATCCCGGCGACGCGGGCGCACCCAGCGAGATCAAATGGACCTTGCCGCAAGGCTGGGGCGCCGACGCCATCCAATGGCCCACGCCCAAGCGGCTGCCGGTCGGCCCCCTGATGGACTATGGCTATGAGGGCAAGCTCTGGCTGTTGCAGAAACTCACCGTCCCCGCCGACGCCAAGCTGGGCGACACCGTCACTTTGAAAGCGGCGGTGGATTGGCTGGTGTGCAAGGACATCTGCGTGCCGGAAGACACGACCTTGTCCTTGCCGGTCAAGATCGGGCCGCTCGCCGCCAATCCCGCCGTCGCCAAGGACTTCGCCGCCGCGCGCAATCTTTTGCCGGTGGCCTCGCCCTGGAAGCTGAATTATTCCCTGAGCAAGACGCTCGACATCTATGCCGCCGCGCCGGCGCTCGCCGCCGCGCATCCGGTCGAGGCAAGCTTCTTTCCCGACAAGCCGGGCATCGTCAATGGCAGCGCGCCGCAAACCATGGGCTTCAGCAAGGACGGTTTGGTCCTGAGGCTTCAACCCGGCGACAAAGCCTCGGCGAAAGGCCCGCTCACCGGCGTGCTGGTGCTCAAATCCTCCGATGGTTCGATCCAGGCGCTGGATGTAAGCGCGCCGGCGGGACCGGTGCCCGACGTCTTTGGCGGCGGCGAAACGGCTGGCGCAAGCGAGGCCGGGATCGGCCTGGTGCTCGCCATGCTCTTTGCTTTCATCGGCGGATTGATCCTGAATGTGATGCCGTGCGTGCTTCCCATCCTGGCGATGAAGGCGTTGGCGCTGGCCGGACACAGCGGCCGCGCGCATCACGAGGCGACGAAAGAGGGCTTCGCCTATTCGGCGGGCGCGGTGGGGAGTTTTCTTCTTTTCGGTCTGGTGATCGTGCTGCTCCGCCAAGGCGGCGCGGTGGTCGGGTGGGGTTTCCAGTTGCAGGAGCCCATCGCGGTCGCCGGTTTTGCCCTGCTGATTTTTGCCGTGGGTCTCAATCTTTCCGGCGTGTTCGAAGTGGGCTCGGTCACCATCGGCGACAGCCTCGCCCAGAAATCGGGGCCCGTGGGCGCCTTCTTCACCGGCGTGCTGGCAGTCGCCGTGGCAGCGCCTTGCACCGCCCCGTTCATGGCGGCAGCGCTGGGTTTTGCCCTCACGCAAAGCGTGGTGTCGGCGCTACTGATCTTTTTGGCGCTGGGATTGGGCTTTGCCCTGCCGTTCCTGATCCTGGCGGTGTGGCCCAAGGCGCTGTCCTTCCTGCCCAAGCCGGGGACCTGGATGCTACGGCTCAAGCAGTTCCTGGCCTTCCCCATGTATGGCGCGGCCGCCTGGCTGGTCTGGGTGCTGGCGCAGGAATCCGGCGCCAATGGTGTCGCCATCGTGCTGGCGGCCATGGTGGCGCTGGCCCTGGCGGCGTGGCTGTGGACGTCCACCCGCGATCTCAAGGTCACTGGGCGCGGGCTCGGAACCACCGCCGCGGTGCTGGTAGTATTGGCCGGTCTTTATGGCGTGTCGCTGCTCCACGGCATCGTGGCCGCGCCTCCGCCCACGGCGGCCAGCGCCAATGCCGAGCCCTTCACGCCAGAGCGGCTGGCGTCCTTGCGGGCCAGCGGCAAGCCGGTGTTCGTGGATGCAACCGCGGCCTGGTGCATCACCTGTCTGGTGAATGAGCAAGCCGTGCTGTCGCGGCCCGATATCCAGGCCGCATTCAATGACCGGCACGTCGCCTATCTGGTGGCGGACTGGACCAATCGCAACGACACCATCACCAAGCTTCTGGGCGAGAATGGACGTTCGGGCGTGCCGCTTTATCTCTATTTCGCGCCCGGCGCGAACAAGCCGGTGATCCTGCCGCAGATTCTCACCGAATCCGGCGTGATGGATGCGCTCAAGAGCTGACCTTTCGGGTCAGTGTTTCTTGTCGTGGTCCGGCGCGCCGATGATGTGATTGCCACCCGAGAAGGACGGCGGATCGCTAGCGGGGAAGGAATCTTCCATCTGCCGGTCGATCTTCTCTTCCTTGGTCTTGGCCGGCTTGTCGGTCGAAAGATGCTCGGGGTTTTTCGGGCCCGGGGTGGGATGTTGTTCGGCCATGGCGCGCTCCTTCAAGTGGTGGTGCTGAAGAGATGGGGAAACAATCCCACCAGCCCGATCAGGATCAGATAGACGGCGATGAGGTAATTGAGCAGCCGCGGCAGGATCAGGATCAGAATCCCGAACAACAACGCCACCAGGGGCTGCAGCATGATGATATCGACATGCATGAATAGGTCCCTTTCCAATTGAGACTTCAAATCGGCAAGGGAACGCTCAAACCCCCGATCCGGTCGCAGACGGGGATCGCGGGCGGGCGCAAAATGGGACTTTTTTTGCCTTTTTGCCCCCACAAGGCGGAAAGCGTAAGAATCGGCGCGAGATGAATCCGTAGTTCGGGGAAAGGCATGTCCGCTTTGGAAAAAACCGGCAATCCGGCGCCGTCACGGCGCGATTTCCTCACCGTCACCCTGGCGGCCGGCGGCGGCATGTTGCTGGCCTTCCCTGTGGGACGCGCCTTTGCTCAGGCCCCGGCCAAATATGTGCTCCGGCCCGAGGCTTTCATCCGCATCGATCCCGACAGTCATGTCACCTTGATCATCCCGCAGGAGGAAATGGGGCAGGGGGTCTATACCTCGCTCTCGCAACTCCTGGCCGACGAGCTGGATGTGGGCCTCGATCGCGTGACCCCCGAGGCCGCGCCGCCCAGCGACACCATCTATGGCCAACCGGCCGGCGGCGGGCAGGGTACCGGCGGCTCGACCTCCATCCGCGCCTTTTACACCGCGCTCCGTCAGGTCGGCGCCAGCGCGCGCGCCATGCTGGTCCAGGCCGCGGCGCAACAATGGCAGGTCGATCCCGCCACCTTGCGCACCGAGAATGGCCAGGTGATCGACGATGCCCATAGCCGCAGGCTCGATTACGGTCTGTTGGCCTCTGCTGCCGCCAAGCTGCCCGCGCCCCAAAATCCGCAACTGAAAGCGGACAAAGATCTCAAACTGATCGGCAAGCCGGTGAAGCGGTTCGACACGCCCGACAAGGTCAATGGCAAGGCGCAGTTCGGCATCGATGTGCGCTTCCCCGACCTCAAGATTGCCACTTTGATGGCCGCGCCCGCGGTGGGCGGCAAGCTCGCCCAGGTGGACCAGGACGCGGCCATGAACGTGAAAGGCGTGCGCCAAGTGGTGGTGCTGGACGATCTGGTCGCGGTGGTGGGCGATCATTTCTGGGCGGCGCGCCAGGGCCTCGCCGCGCTCGATCCGCGCTGGCATGACGGCGCCAATGCGGCGCGTTCGTCGAAACAGATCATGACGGAATTGGCCAATGCTGCCGCCGCCAGGGGCGCGGTGGCCAAGCGCGAAGGCGATCCCGATAAGGGCTTAGGCCAAGACACGCGAGTGGATGCGATCTATCAGGTGCCGTTCCTGGCCCATGCGCCGATGGAGCCGATGAATTTCACCGTCCATGTCACGCCGGGCGCCTGCGAGATGTGGGGCGGAAGTCAGGTGCAGGCCACCGCGCAAGCGGCGGCGGCGAAAGCGCTGAAGATCCCGCAAGACAAAGTGAGCTTCCACAATTTCATGCTGGGCGGCGGTTTCGGCCGGAGGCTCGATACCGACATGGTCGAGAAGGCCGTGCGCATCGCCCAGAAGGTGGATGGCCCGGTGAAGGTAATCTGGACGCGCGAGGAAGACATCCGCCAGGACATGTACCGTCCTGCCTATCGCAACGTGATGTCGGCCTCGGTGAATGGCGACGGCAGGATCACGGGCTGGACCCATCGCGTCGCGGGCGGCTCGGTGGTGGTGCGCATGTTCGGCCCGCTCAAGAACGGTGTGGACGAAGATGCGCTCGACGGCGCCATGGACACGCCTTATGACATCGCCGACCGCCGCATCGAATATGTGGAATCCGAGCCCAGGGCATTGCGCGTGGGTTGGTGGCGCGGGGTCGCGCCCAACAACACCATCTTCGCCGGCGAAAGCATGATGGACGAGTTGGCCCTGAAAATCGGCCAGGACCCCGTCGTCTTCCGGCTGGCGCATCTGAAGAAAAGCCCGCGTCTGAAAGCGGTGCTGCAGCAGGCGGCGGACAAATCAGGCTGGGGCAAGCCGCTTCCGGCGCGGCAAGGACGGGGCGTCTGCGCGCAATTCGCCTTTGGCACATATATGGCGACAGTGGCCGAAGTGGCGGTGGACGAGAATGGCCAGGTCCATGTCCGGCGCATGACCTCGGTGGTGGATGCGGGCCGCGTGGTCAATCCCGACACGCTCGCCGCCCAGGTACAAGGCGGCTTGATTTTCGGCCTTACCGCCGCGCTCTATGGCAACATCACGATCAAGGACGGCCGCGTCGAGCAGACCAACTTCAATGACTACCGCATGCTGCGGATCAATGAATCTCCCATGATCGACGTGCACATCGTCCAGAGCAGCGAGGCGCCGGGCGGCATCGGCGAGCCGGGCTGCACCGCGGGACCGCCGTCGCTGGTCAACGCCATCGCCGCGGCGACCGGCATCCGCTTGCGCCAATTGCCGGTGGACCGCGATATCCTTGCCGGCCGGCGCAGCGCCTGACCCAATCCGACAGGAATGCGCAAGGGCGGCGGCTCTGTCGCCGTATTGCATGACAATCGCAGCGGCCGCCGGCTCCTATTGGGAGGGTGGGCATCATCACAGCGTAGCGGATCGCCATGGCGTGAGCCTGGCGCCTTATGTCCATGCCGCGTTCGGCCTCTTGCGTCCAAAAGAATCTTCGCCATGTGCTGGTCATCGGTTGCGGCGGTGGAAGCATCGCCACGCTTTCGGCCAGGGCCGGCGTACGCGTGACCCTGTTCGATGTCGACCCGGCCTCTTCGCCATCGCGCTGGCGCTATTTCCACATGCCGGTATCCGTGGATTGTCACATTTGCGACGGCGCCAAACTCCTTCGCCGCAGCCCGACCCGTTACGACGCCATCGTGGTGGATGCATTCGTCGGCGGGAAATTCCCGATCACTTCCTTACACCAAACTTTCTTCGACTGGCGAAGCGCCGCTTCAACGGGGCGGGATCGTGCTGTTCAATATCGTGATCTTGGGCGATGACGATCCTTTGCCGGACCGGTTGACCCATGCGATGCGCCGGCAGTGGCGAGACGTGCGGTCGTGGGATGCGGGAGGGCCGGGAAGCCGCAATCTGATCGCCACTGCGGGAGCGGTGAAAAGCCTTAAAAAACCCCGTCTCCGTGTGCGTCCGGCAACGGGCGCGCGCCGCCTGATCAATGCGCTTCAGCGTTTTTCCTTGCGTGCGTTGCCCTGAAGCCACGTTTTTCGGCGTTGCGATTATGCGTCAGGGTTATGCCTGACATTCGTCTTCAGCTTCTGTTCAGGCGACGGAGGCGACCCTACCTCTCGTTGAACGAACAGGAGGGTCAACTATGCCGTCAATTCCCACACTCGACGCGCTGCTTTTGACCGTTCTGTTTGGCGCGAGCGGGCTGGTTCATCTGGCGGGTCCCGGCTTCCTGCGGTTGGCCTACCGGCGCTGGGGCTTTCCCTTCAATGCCCATCGCGTGATCGGAGTATTGGAAGTGCTGACCGCGCTGTTTCTGTCCAATCCGGTGACCCGCATCTGGGGCGTGATCCTGGCCGGCTTCATCATCTTTTTCGGCACCGTGGCGCTGGTCAATCACGGGAAATACGCCTACTCGCTGCCGGGCCTGATCCTGATGCTGGCGCTGGTGCCGGCAAGCCTGGCCGGTCCCCTTTAGAATCGGCGGCTTCAGACCAGCGTCACTGTCACCGACAACATCTGGCTACGCTCCGCCGACGGCCCTACCAGGATTTCGATCTCTCCCGGTTCGTACAACGGCTCGAAATCCAGGCCCGGGAATTTGAGCGCTTGCGCTGGCAAGGTGAAGGTCACCACGCCGCTTTCCCCGGGTCTCAGCGTGATCCGATCGAAGGCCTTCAATTCCAACACAGGGCGGCTCACCACCGCCACCTTGTCATGGATGAACAGGAACACGGTTTCGCTGGCCGCGCGCAGCCCGTGATTGATCAACGTCGCCTTCACCGTGAAGGCGTCGCCCTCCCCGGCCGGGGATGGGCTTACGTCGAGATCGGCATAAATGAAATCGCCGTAGCTGAGGCCATGGCCGAAGGGAAAAAACGGCGCATTGTCTTCGTCGAGATATTTGCTGGTGTAGTGATCCATAGGGTTGCCGGGCCGCCCGCTGGGGCGCTGATTGTAGAAGATGGGAATCTGCCCCACCGCGCGCGGCCAGGACACCGGCGTCTTGCCCGACGGCGAGACCTGTCCCAGCAAAATGTCGGCCAGTCCATTGCCGGCTTCGCTGCCCGGTGCCCAGGCCGCCAGCACCGCGTCGGCGCCCTCTCCGATTTCCGGAACCACCAACGGACGGCCCGAGAACAAAATCACAATCAGTCTTTTGCCTTTGGCCCGCGCCGTCACCGCTTGCGCCAGGGTCATCTGCTTGCCAGGAAGACCGGGATGGGCGCGGCTGCACGCTTCGCCGCTCATCGCCGCCGATTTGCCCAGGCATAAAATAATCGCGTCGGCACCGTCGCAAAGTGCTGTGGCCGCGGCGATGCCGCTTTCATCGTCGCCGTCGATGGTGACACCGGGGGCATAGGCGATGGCCTGCCCCGGCAAGGCGCTGCGCAGGCCCTGCAGCACGCTCACGCAATCCTCGGCGCGGCCGGCCGCTGACCAGCATCCCCGCATCTCGGCTGCCGCATCCGCCAGGGGCCCAATCAGGGCAAGTTTCGGCCGTTTAAAAGCGGCAGCGCGGCATTGTCGTTCTTCAGCATGACCACCGCGCGGCCGGCAACGTCGCGGGCAAGGACGCGCCGTGCTGCGAGCACATCGGCGCTTTCCGCGTGTCCGCGGCGATAGGGATCGTCGAACAGTCCCAGCTGTTCTTTCAGGGTGAGAACGCGCCGCACGCTGGCGTCGATATCCGCCATCGTCACCAGACCGCGCTGAAGCGCCACGGGCAAACCGTTGCGATAGGCGTCGGCCATCATGTCCATGTCGATCCCGGCGTTGAGTGCCAGTGCCGCGGCTTCGGCCAGATCCGTGGCGACGCCGTGACGGATCAATTCGGCGATGGCGTTGTAATCGCTGATCAGGACGCCGTCGAAACCCAGCCGCGCGCGCAGATGATCCTTCAACAGCGCGCGATGGGCGCTCATGGGGATGCCGTCGAGAGCGGTGAAGGCGGGCATGATGGTCGCGACCCCGGCCGCCACCGCTTCCTCGAACGGCGGAAGGTAACTTTCGCGCAAGGAACGTTGCGAGACGTCGGTCTCGGCATACTCGCGTCCCGCCGTCACCGCGCCATAGGCGCAGTAATGCTTGGCACAAGCCGCCAGCGCATCGGCTCCGCCAAGATCGGCGCCTTGGAAACCGCGCACCTTGGCGCGCGCCATCATCCGGCCCACCAGGGGATCTTCGCCCGGCCCTTCCGCGATCCTGCCCCAGCGGGGATCGCGCGCCACATCCAGCATGGGAGCGAAGGTGAGATGGATGCCGTCGGCAGCTGCTTCTCTGGCCGCCTCGCGCGCCGTCGCTTCCCAGGCGGCGGGATCGAACAGCGACGCTTCGCCCAAGGGAATGGGAAAGATGGTGCGGTGACCATGGATCACATCCATGCCGACCAGGAGCGGGATTTTCAGACGGCTGCGCTCCAGCGCCAGGCGCTGTGCGGCCCGGACCGCGGCGGCGCCGAAAAGATTGAGCACATTGCCGATCTGGCCCGACACGATGCCGGCTTCGAGATCGGCGCTGGCGACGGGGCCGGTGACGGCATAGTCGCCCGTGCCCATGGTCATCTGACCCAATTTCTCCGCCAGCGTCATGGCGGCGATCAGGGAATCGAATTCGGCTCACGGCTTGGGCTCCTGGGCCAGGCGGACCTCACCTTAGCGTGGTGCGCTGCTTTTTCTATCCCGTTTCCCGCACAGGAATGGCAAGGTCGGGCCATGTATCTCGACAATTCCGAGACCGGTATGCGGGAAGAAGGCGCGGGGCTCGTGCCCCAGCTCGCCATGATGATCCGCGCGCTTTTGGCGTCGCCCGTCCGAAACACGCTCTTTCTGCTGGGGGGAGCCGTATTCCTGGTGATCGTGGCCACCGCCTATGGCCAGATCCGGCTCAACAGCTGGAATAGGCCCTTCTATGACGCTCTGGCGCATCGGGATTTTGACGGTTTTGTCACGCAGCTGGGTGTGTTCGCGATCATTGCGGGCGCGCTTCTGGTGCTCAATGTGGCGCAACGCTGGCTGGCCGAAATGCTCAAGCTCAAATTCCGCGAAGGCCTGGTCAAGGACCTGATCGGCGAGTGGCTAAAGCCCCATCGCGCTACCGCTTTGGAGAAGATGGGCCCCGAAGGCGTCAACCCCGACCAGCGCATGCATGAAGATGCGCGGCATTTGACCGAATTGTCCTCGGATCTGGGCGTGCAGCTTGTGCAATCGTCCATCCTCCTCGTCACCTTCGTGGACGTACTGTGGGGAATCTCCGGCAGCTTTGTCTTTCATGTCGGGGAACGGTTTTTTCTCTATCCCCGGCTACATGGTGTGGGCCGCCTTCCTCTATGCAGGTTCGGGCTCACTTTTGAGCTATTGGGTGGCCGCAACCTGGTCTGGCGCAATGCCGACCGCTATCAGCGCGAATCCGAACTCCGCACCACCTTGAACCGCATCAGCGAGCACATCGAAATTATCGAGCAGGATAGCGAGGAGGCGATGGCGGCCGAGCATCTGGCGCTCGATCTCAAAGGCGTGCTCAAGGCGATGCGGAAGCTTGTGACTGGCCTCACCGAACTCACCTGGGTTACCGCCGGGTATGGCTGGCTCACCCTGGTGGCGCCCATCCTGGTCGCGGCGCCGGCTTATTTCGCGGGAAGCCTGAGCTTCGGCGGCATGATGATGGCGGCAGGGGCCTTCAACCAGGTGCAATCCTCGCTGCGCTGGTTCGTGGACAATTTCTCCACCATCGCCGATTGGCGCGCGACCTTGCTGCGCGTGGCCGATTTCCGCCGCGCGCTGCTGGAATACGATGCCATCGCGGCGGATGCCGTGCCCAGGCCGGAAGCCGGCTGATGGCGATGACGCCGGACGGCCTTCTTGCCCTCGATAACGATGCCTTGCTGGACGCGGTGGCGCATCAGACGTTCGGTTTCTTTTGGGACGGCGCCGAGCCGGGGAGTTTCTTGGCGCGAGACCGTTCCACCACAAGCGCCGATCCCGCCAACGATCTGGTTGCGGTAGGCGGCAGCGGCTTTGGTCTGATGGCGCTGGTGGCGGCAGTGGAACGGGGCTGGGTGCGACGGGACGAAGCGCTGGCGCGACTGGACCGCATGCTGACGCTTTTGGAGCGCGCCCAGCGTCATCATGGCGCTTTCCCGCACTTTCTTCACGGGCGGGATGGCACGACCATCCCGTTCGGACCCAAGGATGACGGGGGCGATCTGGTCGAGACCTCGTTCCTGATGATGGGTCTTCTCACCATCCGGGAATATTTCGCCCAAGAGCGGAGCCTGGCCCTGCGCATCACCGCGTTATGGGAAAGCGTGGAATGGAATTGGTATCGCAAAGGCGAGAATGTCCTTTACTGGCATTGGAGCCCCAATTCGGGTTGGGCGATGAACCATCCCATCCGCGGTTGGAACGAGACCTTGATCACCTATGTGCTGGCAGCGGGCGCGCCCGAACCTCACGCCATCGATCGCGAAGTCTATGAGCAGGGCTTTTGCACGGGGCCGGACTACGCCAATGGCAAAAGCTATGACGGCGTGCGCCTGCCGCTGGGACCCGACCAGGGCGGCCCATTGTTCTTTGCCCATTATTCCTTTCTGGGGCTCGATCCCCGCACGTTGCGGGACGTACACGCCGATTACTGGCAACAGAACATGGCCCAGGTCGCCATCAACCGGGCGCATTGCCTGGCCAATCCGGGCCACTTCAAGGGTTACGGCGCGGAATGCTGGGGCCTTACCGCCAGCGACGATCCGGACGGCTATGACGCGCATGCGCCGGGTCATGACAATGGCACGATTTCACCCACCGCCGCGCTTTCCAGTTTTCCCTATGATCCGGACGCGGCCTTTGCCGCGCTTCGGCATTTCCTTTCCGCCCATGGCGGGAAAATCTGGGGTCGCTTCGGTTTTACCGACGCCTTCAACGAGACGCGCGATTGGTGGGCCGACACCTTCCTCGCCATCGACCAGGGCCCCATTGTGGTGATGATCGAGAATTACCGCAGCCAATTGCTGTGGGACTTGTTCATGCGCGTGCCGGAGGTCCGGCGCGGGCTCCGACGGTTGGGCTTCACGGGTTCTCCCGATGCCCGGTCTTGAGCGCTGGATCGCGCGGGAATGGGACCACGCCGCGGAGATGATGCTGAAAAGCATTTCCGCCACCGATGTCGTCAAGGAACGCGCGCGTTTCGGCCAGGTGATCGTGCCCAAGCCCGGCTCGGTGGTGGCCTCGCCGGTGCTCGCCGCCTACGATCCGGAACCGGACTATTTCTTCCATTGGTACCGCGACAGCGCCCTGGTGATGGACGCGCTCCGGCTGTTGAAGAGCGATCTTCCGCAGGCGGAACAATTATTCCAGGATTTCGTGCATTTTTCGCGCGCGCTGGACACGCTCGATGGGCGAAGCCTGCCGCCGGATTGGCGCGACGCCGTGCACCCGGAATTCAGGCGCTTTTTGCGCACCGATGCCGGGCAGGCGCATGGCGCGGCGATCCAAGCTGATACCCGCGTCAATCCTGATGGCAGCCTGGACATCACCGATTGGCCCAGGCCCCAGCATGACGGACCCGCGCTGCGCGCGCTTTGCCTGATGCGCTGGGGCGCGCAAGGCGAGGCGGCGGATCTGCTGCGCCGGGATCTTGCTTTTGTCCTCGCGCATGCGCGCCTGCCTTGCTTCGACATCTGGGAAGAGGAAAAGGGGCTGCACGCCTACACCTTGCGGGTATCCGCGGCGGCACTTGAGATGGGCGCCGCCTGGCTTCTGGCGCACGGAGATGCCGCCCTGGCGCAACGCTGCGGCGAGGAGGCCCGCCTTCTGGACACGGCGCTGGACGATTTCTGGATGGCGGAGCGGGCCCATATGCGCTCCCGCTTTGTCGAAGGCGGCGCACCGGAGAAGCTGCTCGACATGTCGGTGATCCTGGGCGCCAACCACGCCAAGGTGCTGGGCCCGCGTTATGGGCAGACATTGGCGCGGCTGGCAGAGCTGTTCGATTCGACCTATGCGATCAATCGCAAGCGTCCGTCCTCTCGCGCTCCGGCGCTGGGACGTTATCAAGGCGACCATTATTATTCGGGCGGGGCTTATTACTTTACCACCCTGGCGGCGGCGGAGTTCCATTATCGCGCCGGCGATCGGGACAGAGGCAACGCCTATCTCGAAACCGTGCGCGCCTTCACGCCGGAAAATGGCGATTTGTCGGAACAATTCGACCAGAACAGCGGCGCGCAAACTTCCGCCCGGCATCTCGCCTGGAGCTATGCCGCCTTTCTGACCGCAGTGGCGGCGCGGCGGGAAACCTGACGCAGACTTGCAAAGCCGCGATTGCGGCCAAGTCCCGCCTTAATTGCGCCACGGCGCGGAATGTCCAATCGCACTTTCATTATCAGGGAGCGATTGATGCCAAAGAAGACGATATCCCGAGGGTTGCTGGTGCTCGGTCTGGGCGTGCCGCTCATCCTGGCGGGTTGCGCCACGCGCGAATCCGTGGAGCAGGCGCAAAATTCCGCCAACCTCGCCGATCAACATGCGGCGGCGGCCGACAGCCATGCCGGCAACGCCGACAGCCACGCCTCGGCGGCCCAGGCCCGCGCCGATGAAGCCTATGGCGTCGGCAACAATGCGCTCACCACCGCGCAGTCCGTCGACCAGAAAGTTGACCAAAAGACCGGCATGCTCCAGGCCGGGCTGATCAAGGCCAATGCGCGCATCTCCTATCTTGAGCGTCATCTGATGCCCAAGCATTTCAAGAAGGTCCATCACCGGATCCGTCACAAGAAGCCGGTCAATCCATCGGGGACCTGATTCAGGTGGCGGCGGAAAGTCGGCGCTGACCGCCGCCATTTCTCCCACCACACGCCCAGATAGCAGGGTTAAGATTACCAGGTTGCAATAGGCCGTTCATCTGACGGCGGAACTCTGCGAAGATTTGCCAGGGTTCGGACAAGACCGTTCCTGCCCACGCCTCTATGGTCATGCCATCGCTGGGCGCACGCGGGCATGATCTTCCTTCATCATTTGGCGTCCTCCGGTGGCACCGTCTTTGCGAAGGCCCTCACCGCGCAAGGCAATTGCATCCTTTTGAACGAGGTTCATCCTTATTTTTCCGCCGTCGCGGACTCGGTTTTCTCGCCCACCACGGTGCTGGACCAATATCTGGCGCGGTACGGCAAAGACCATTCGGATGCCGACGTCACGGAGGTTCGGGCGCAGCATTTCCGCCTCCAGCTTCAATCCATCCGCGCGCTGGTGGGCGAGGACAAAAGGCTGCTTCTGAGGGAATGGTCGCACGGCGATTTCTTCGCCGCCGACCATTTTTGCTCATCACTGCTTGCGATGTTGGGCGAAGAAGATTGCCAGAGTGTGGTGCTGCTGCGTCATCCCGTCGATTGTTTCCTGTCGGGCAAGACCTATCATGCCTGGAATCCGATCAAATCCGATATCGATGAATTCTGCCGCCGCTATTGCAAATTCTGCGAGTTCTTCGTGGCCAGGCCCAGGGCCCTGGTCCTCAAATATGAGGATTTCATCGCTGCCCCGGATGCATTCCTGGCTGGTCTTTGCGGCAGGCTGGGGCTTGTCTTCAATCCCGGCTATCTGCGCGATCTGAACCAATTTCGCCTGTCGGGCGCTTCGGGCCGGACCTCTTACGAAAAGATCGCGCCGCGTCCGCGCCGGCCGATGGGGGACGCGGACAGGGATGGATTTCGCCGCTCTGCCCACTATGTCAGGGCGTGTGAATTCGGGGGATACAACCCCGGGTTCTCTTGAGGATGCCGTGCCCTGCGCTGTCATATTTCATTGATGGGGAGCGGTTAGCCTCGAACGCCACGAACAAGCCTTCCTCGCATATGCTCAAACCAAGTCTGGCGGTCATTTCCTTCCTGGGATTGTTGTGCGCCGCGCCTCACCCAGCGTTTGCCCAAGGCGCCTGGCCCGAGGACTGCAAGCTGGTCCGCATGGCCGCGCTTCCCATGACGTTCAAGGCCGGTCATGTGCTGATTCCCGCCGGCATCGACGGCAAGGACATGGCGTTCATCGTCGACACGGGCGGATTTGCCTCGGCGCTTTCCCGGAGCGCGGTGACCGATCTGGGGATCGTGTCGCATCGGATGAACTCGGTCATCATTCGCGATGTAGGCGGCAAGGTTGCCGACGAGTATGTCCGGGTGGAAAATTTCAGGATCGGGCAACTGCAAAGAGGCGGCGTCTATTTGAGCGTGATGGAGACCTTGCGGGAAGCCGACGGCTTGATGGCGCCCGATATCCTTCGCAATTACGATGTCGAGTTCGATTTCGGCGGCGGCCAGTTCAGCCTGTTTCGGCCTCATCCTTGCGCCGATCACGCGGTTTATTGGACCGGCGCTTACGCGGTGCTTCCTTTCAGCGTCGTCCACAATGGCGTCGCCCTGGGCGGCGGCGCCAATGCGGGCGGGGTCATGAATGGCGCACATATCCGCGTGCCCGTCACATTGGACGGACAGGAAACCTATGCCGTGATCGACACGGGCGCGCCCACGTCGGTGATCAGCATGCAGGCTGCGGCGCATATGTTCGGCTTGGACGCCTCCAGCCCGAATGTGCAGGAGACGGGAAAATTGTCCGGCGGCTCCGGCGGAGAAGTCAAAAGCTATAGCTATCCGTTCAAGACACTCATCATGGGCGGCGTCACCGTCAACAATCCCAGGGTAAGATTGAGCGAGGGGCGGAATTTCCTGGAAAATGATTTCGCGTCTTTGCTGCTGGGGATGGATGTGCTGCGCCAACTCCACCTTTATATCGCCTACCGGGAAGGCAAGCTCTATATCACCGGCGCCGGCGCCCGCTGAAGGCTTCCCCCTCGCGCTTTTTCCGCTAATCTGCCGTGCATGACGGCGCGGCAATTTTCCAGCGAGGCGGATATCAGGCGCGCGGGCGAGAAATTCCTCAACCGCTCGCTGCCCAAGCCGGAATGGACCCATGCGGCGCATTTCGCCGTGGCCTTATGGCTGATGCGCCATCGCCCGGCACTCGATCTGGACCGGGAGATGCCGGGCCTGATCCGCGCCTTCAACGAGGCGACCGGCACCGCCAACAGCGATAGCGGCGGCTATCATGAGACCATCACCCGCGCCTCGCTGGCGGCGGCCCGGGCGTGGGCAGCGGAGCATGCCGCCCGTCCGCTCGATCAGGTGCTGGAGGGGCTTCTGGCGTCGCCCTTGGGCACTTCCGATTGGCTGCTGGAGTATTGGAGCCGGGAGCGGCTTTTTTCCGTGGCCGCGCGCCGCGATTGGCTGGCGCCGGACCTGACACCGCTTCCTTATCCTGTCACACTGGCGATGGACGCGGCCGTCGCGCGCTGAAGCCCATGCGCATTCTCATCGTCGAGGACGAGGAAAGGCTGATCGACATCCTGTCGCGCAGCCTGAAAGCGGAAGGCTATCAGGTGGACGGCGTGCGCACCGCCGCGGAAGGATTTGAATATGCCAAGGCCTATTCCTACGATCTGGTGATCCTGGACCTGCAGCTGCCGGACGGCACCGGCACGGGCCTGCTCAAGCGCCTGCGTGAGCTGGGACACAGCATGCCCGCCTTGATCTTGACGGCGCGGGGAGATCTTGAGAGCAAGGTCGAAAATTTCCAGGCCGGCGCAGACGATTATGTCACCAAGCCGGTGGCGATGACGGAACTGGGCTTCCGGGTTCAGGCGCTGCTCAGACGTGGCCCCACGCTGCAGGCGGATGTCCTTCGCGCCGCCGATCTGGAAATCAACCGGCTTACGCGCCAAGTGAAGCGGGGCGGCACGCCGATCGAGCTCAGCCCCAAGGAATATGCGTTGCTGGAATATCTCATCCTCAATCCCGGCCGCACCCTCTCGCGCAGCATGATCGTAGAGAAAATCTGGGACCAATCCTTCGAAGGCCTCACCAGCATGGTGGACGTCTATGTCAGCCATCTCAGGCGCAAGATCGACGAAGGCCACGAGAAGAAGCTGATCAAGACCGTGCGCGGGCTTGGCTACATGTTCGACGCCGAGGCATGAAAGAAAAGGCCGCCGCGGAGCACGCGGCGGCCTTGGTCTTGAAGCAAGTCTTTCCGTTTAGAACGGATAATAACGGATAGAGGTAAAGAACATGCTGTCGTCGGTGGGGGCGTGCGCACCCGTCGATCCGGCGAAAGAGTAGAGTTTGGTATAGGAATATTGCGCGCCGAAGCGGAAGCTGCCGAACCGGCCCTGATAGGCCCGCCACCAGGTGCCGACATTGATCTGGTTCTCGGCCTCGTTGTTGATCGAGCAAGAGCCGTTCTCGGTGGCGCAGCCGGTGGTGACCACGGCCGGATTGCCCACGCCGAAATGAGTGGTCGTCGTACCGACGGTGAGGTTGTAGTATTTGGGCAACTCGGCTTCCTGACCCGCATAGGCATAGATGTCGAGCATCGGCGTGACATGCCAAGTGGCGCCGAGGAGAATGATATTCTCGTTGATGGGCGCGAGCGTGCCATTGGGCCGGAAGGTCACATCCGGCAACTGGCCCGAGCCGTAGCGGCCGATGCCGGTGCCGGTCAGGCCGCTGACTTGGAGGTCGAGCATCTTCGGGATCACGCTGTAGGTGATGCCGCCGCCGATGCCGCCACCCGTTTCATTGTAGTTGTTGTTGCTGACCGGCAGGCCCAGCGGATTGGTGGCCGCGGTGACGTCCACGCGGTCATAGAAGGAGCGGTAGATGCCAAACGCCTCGATATGAAGGGGCTGGGAATCACCGATCTTGGGTTCCCACGCCACCTTTCCGACGACGTCCGGCACATGGTTGACCGAGAAATTGTTGACGCTGTTGAGCAGTGAGCCACCAGCGTGGTTGAAGGTGGTGGTGATTCCGCTCAGTGCCTGCAGCGCGCCGGGACCGCCGGCGAAGGTGGTCTGGGGATTTTCCACCGAAACCGCCAGCCAGATCTGATGGTCGAAATTCTTGACGATGCGAATTTGCGGCTGACGCGCCCAGACGAAACCCATCGAGTACTGCGCGTCGATGGTGGCCGGCGACACTTCGTTGCGCGGCGTGATGCCATGACTGTTCAACGTGACCAGCGACCAGTTCTGGCCGGCCAACAGCTCTACGCCTTCGGCATCCCAGTCGATCGTGCCGTAGACGTTGCGGATGCGCAGATTGTAGGAATTGCTCTCATTGGAGTTGCCGGTCTGAGCATCGCCCAAAAAGTCGAACTCGCCGTAATAGGCCAGATGCGTGTCCGCATCCGCGTTGCCTTGGGCCAGGACGGAAAGCCGGCTCTGACGGGCGGTCATGCGGAATTCCGATTCATGCGCGTTGGGAGAGTTGGGGAACGGCACGCCGCTGAAGCTCGAGCCGATATCCGCCGTCTCGCTGCGCGAGCGATAGACGCTTTCCGCCGCCAGGAAGCCCCCCAAAGTCACGGTAGCCGGGCCCACATCGGTGGTCGAATCCGCCCAGGCAGCCGGCGCAGCCGAAGCCGCAGCAATCAGCACGCCAATGGCCGCGCCGGAGCGCAGCATGAATTTCGTTTTCATAATTTGACCCTCTACCCCTTCGGCCAGGAGCGGCCGTGGTGCGGAGGCTGTAATCGGGTTCTGTGACACATTTGTAAAAGCTGGAAGACGCTTTTACGGCCCGCTTCCATTGAGAGCCCCTGTGGCGCGTTATCCACAGTGCCCTGGCGTGGGGATGCCCCGGTTCCCCGGACTTCCTACCCTGAAGGTTAAGATGCCGGATTTCCCCTGCCTTTGTCATCAAGCCGCAATAATATGGCCCTAATCGGAGCCGGGTTTGTGGGGCACCTGACTTTGCGGAAATCCTTCCGCGCCTCCGCCATCTCTGACGTCATTCATCCTTGCGCGTCTGACGCGCCAGAAAGGGACACCAATGAAATCCTCTACGACCATCCTAGCGGCAATTTTGGCCACGACATGTCTTTCGGGCGCGGCCATGGCCGCCAATCTCACCGGCGCCGGCGGCACCGCCATCTATCCGGTGCTGCAGGTCTGGGCGCAGAAATACCAGCAGATGAACGGCGATCAGGTCAATTATCAGGCGATCGGTTCGGGCGGCGGCATCAAGCAGATCGAATCCAAGACAGTGGACTTCGCCAATTCCGACAAGCCGCTGATGCATGACGAAATCGCCCAGAACCATCTGGTTCAGTTCCCCGAAGTGGTGATCTCGATCGTGCCGGTGATTCATATGAAGGCGTGGCCAACGGCCAGATGGTGCTGGACGGCATGACGCTGTCCAAGATCTTCCTGGGTCAGATCACCAAGTGGGACGATCCCGCGATCAAGAAGCTCAATCCCAAGGTCAAGCTGCCCTCGACCGCCATCCTGACCGTCCACCGTTCGGACGGATCGGGCACCACCTTCAACTTCACCAATTATCTGGGCAAAGTGAATCCGGAATGGCAGAGCAAGGTCGGCGCCGACACGGCCGTTTCCTGGCCGGGCGGAATTGGCGGCAAGGGCAATGCCGGCGTTGCCGCCAGTGTGCAGCAGACCAATGGCTCGATCGGCTATGTCGAATATGCCTATGCCAAACAGTCGAACCTGGTGTGGACCGACATGGTCAATGCGGCGGGCAAGCGCGTAGCTCCCACGATGGAAGCCTTCGAGTCCGCGGCGGCGAATGCGGACTTCTCCAAGGTGCAGGATTTCTACGAGATCCTCACCAACCAACCGGGCGCGAAGAGCTGGCCGATCACGGCTGCAACCTACATGCTGCTGCGCGATGATTATCCGGCGGACAAGAACAAGGAAGTGCTGAAGTTCCTCGACTGGGCGCTAAAGTCGGGTCAGGCCGATGCGCGCCAGCTCGATTATGTGCCGATGCCCGAGAATGTGGTGAAGCAGATCGAAGCGTCGTGGGGAAATACCCTTCACGTGACGCCTTAATTAGAGCGCAAAAGTAAGAAGGGCCGGTTGCCAGAGCAGCCGGCCCTTATTTTTTCCCTCTTCAGGAATTACCGCTTAGGTCGCTCAATAATTATTCGGCGCGCCACATTTATATATGGTGGTGAGTGCCAGATAGATCGCGTCGTTGACACGCATGTTCGCCGTTTCCGAATGCGCGGCGATCCAGGGCCCTACCGCATTGGCATAGGTCACCCCTGGCAGACAGATATGCGAAGTGGGCGAAAATTGGATACGATCCATCATCACTTGGCCCACCATGGCGGAACAGCTGCTTTGATCCTGCTTGCAGGCCTCGGCGAACTCCTTTGCACTGCTGGCGGTATAGGGTGAGTTGGCGGAACCTAACACGCGTGTAACCGTTGCCGGGGCTTGCAAGGCAGCCGGAGGCGTCGCCCCGGACGCGACTGCGACAAGCGCCAGTTGCGCGACGCCTGCAATAAAGAAGGATTTCATCATTCCGCGGCCTCTTGCATTGCGTTCCTCGCGAAGGTTGTCGCCACGACAAATCCACCAAGGATCGCGCGGGTTGAAACGGGTCCGATCCTGTTCGTATTTTTCACTCCCCATGTGCGGAAGCAAGTCATAAATGTCCCCTTCGCGGCCCGGCCTGACGGTATTGACGCTGGCGGTGCTGCTTATTCTCGCAGGCTGTGGCTTTGATGCGCCAAAGCCCGCGCTGACGCCGCCCAGACCCGCGCCTCCGCCACCGTTGTCCACACTGTCGGTCACGCTGACGATCCCGCAAAGCGAGATCGCGCGCGCCGTCAACGGCAGAACCGAAGACAGGATCGCCGATTTCAAGGATCAGGAGGTCAAATGTCCGTTCGGGCGCTGCCGCTTGGATGTCACGGCGCTCAGGACCGGGCCCGCCGCGATTTTCGCCGAGGACGGACAGTTGGCGATACGGATTCCTTTCAAGGTCGATGCGGCATTGAAGGCGCAAGGCTTCCTCGCCTTCGCCAAGGCTGAGGGCGATGCCCAGGGCCTGGCCGAAGCCAGAACACCCTTATCGATCGCACCCGATTGGACGCTTCATTCCCATCTGAACGGAACGGTCGCGCTCGGCAATGCGCATCTGCGCGTGGGTCCGCTGGTCACCAATGTGAAAGAGCTGTGGGATGAAAGCGGCCAGACGCTCGCCCAACCGCTTTGGCGGATGCTCGACGGCCAGATCGCGCGGATCGAATTGAGGCCTCAAGTCGAGGCACTGTGGAAACGCGCTTTCGTGCCCATCCCCGTCAGCAGGAAGCCCCTGTCATGGCTGGTGCTGCGGCCGGAGCAGAT
>CAVXUV010000012.1:0-87973 GCA_963765095.1 uncultured Alphaproteobacteria bacterium | reverse complement strand
CAGACACCACGAAGCTCCATCCACATACCTGCGGTGCTCAATCGGCGGTAGCACTCCTCCAGATTGCCGCCCAGCCGCTGTTGGTCTTCCTCACTCAATACCCGCTGCCACAGCCGATCGGCGGAAACCCATGGTTTGACTCGCAACGCCTGCGAGGCCAGTTCGTCGGCGACCTGCGGAGAAGTTTCCCGACCTCGTGTGGTTATAGGCGTCTTTTGCTTCTGCATCATCGGGGTGCCACCACGACAACAGCGGTGAACGGCATGGTATCTCGGTGACAAGACCTGTTGCGACCAATTTCAACTTACATCCGAACGCCGAGCAACTTCAAGCCGGAGTATGTGAACGTTAGTGCCTTCACAAGTCCAAGTGCCATTCGTGTTGGAGTCCCAAAGGACGTTCAGAGCTATCTGGCCGCAATCCAACTTATTATGCCCACTTTTCCTGATTTATTTAGCTCGGGCCGTGTGGTGCCACTCATTTCGTTCATCGTATAAATGTGTCCAAGTATTTTGACTGTATCCACTACTTCCGTTGTTTGAACCTCAAAGGTGGCAAACGGTTATGTGATTTCCAATGGTACGCATAGGCGACTCGTTCCGCCGTATATCGACGGGTGCTTTTGCGGTCGATGTAAGCGGGAGAACCACAATCGAGGGCGCGGATAAAGTATCGCCGCAATGATCGTGCGGACCGTCGGGACCGTCAACAGCCGGAGTGTATTTTTTTTCCCCGCACGTCTTCTTGCGTCAGGAACCACACCGCCAGCAGCGAAAGCGTTTGATGGTGATGCCAGCCGATCCAATTGCGAACCTGGTATTCAGCCATTCCCGCCTCGCTCTTGCCCGCTGAAGGCACTCCTCGATCCGATGCTCCGCCTTGGCCACGCGGGCAAATTCGCCAGAGGCGTTTCAAGAGTGGCGTTGGAAAGATAGTAATCGTGCTTCATCGTTCCATCGCTCTGCTCTTCCCGACAACCACCAAGATTTCTTCCGGACCCTTGCGGCGCCGATCGTCTTCGCCTGCACACGGGTCTTCACGGCCTGCACCACCAGCGGGCCGCGGGACATCGCGACATCGATGGTCGTCCAGGCCGTGTGCCAACGCCTCGCGCCAACGATCCACCCGGACGAAAGGAACCTGGGGATGACGCCCACGACCGCGATACTCCGGCGGCGATGCCTCCAGGTCTCGCACCAACGTGTTCGATGGCACGGCCAACAGATACCGTTCTCCCAACGCCTGCAAATCCCGGCGAAATGCCGAGCTACGCCCCATTTCGTCGTCGCCCGCGATCCAAGCGTGAGGCAACGTCGCGCCATGTTCGGCAAGCATCTCCAGGGCCAAGGCATGCCGCGTCTGGAAACGAACGTCACTGGGAACGCCGCACTTCTTCCGCCGCTGCTTGTCCTTCGCCCACTCCTTGTTCAGATACAGACGCACGTCCACCAAGGCGTGTTCCTTGCGGGAAACGTAACCCAGGTAAACGCCCACTTGGCAGTTTTCGATCTTTCCCAGACGGCCACACCACTGCCGCGCGACACCGACCGACGCCTTGCCCTTGTTTCTTGAAACCCGAAGGATCGAACACCAGCACGCCATCGGGCTCGCCCAACTCCCCGCGACCTGCCGCGCCAATTCCCCGATCACAGGCCTCGTCCCAAAGCACCTGCCCGACGAACTTCTGCAACGCTTGCCGATCCTGGTCGTGAAAATAGGCGATGCTCTCGGCGTTCCCGCTTGTAGTCCGAGAACAGCCCGGCGACGTACTCCCAGAGATGCTGTTGCTGCTGGGGCTCTCCATGATCGCGGCAAAGGGTTGGACAAACTGTTCCAGGCGATCCAGCATCCCGTCAGGTATTCGGGGATCCAAGACCGCACCCTCCAAAAGCTCTTCCATTCGCACCTCAAATCGCCGTTCCATCGGCTCCTCCTTTCCTTGGAAAAACCAAGGAAAGGCTTATTACCAAAAGACTTACAACGCGTCAACCTCAGATACAGTCAAAGTATGTCCGAAGCTCGATATCTGGCACAGGCCAACGGGAGGTGGCGAATTCCCCCGAAACTGGGTGGTCACCCCGCTCACGATACTTATGGCTCGCTCCGCAGACGGGCCCCCTGCGAACTGACCTGCCCCCGGTAATAATACCAGATGTTACGCTAGAGTTTCCAGGATCTGCCTTGGTTTCCCGCTCAAGTCTGCAGCTATCCCCAGTCTGCAAGGCTAGGAAACTTACTGCACCGGATCGGCGGAGGTGAATTGTGGGGCTGGAAAATCTCCGCAACTGCTGAAATGACCGGAACAGATCAGTCGCCCCATCGCACATAGGCACCAGCGATCAAGATTGTCATTGATTCTAGCCACGACTCACGGGAGTCCGGGAGGCAGAGGGTTCTCCAGATGAGCCTACCAGAACCCATCCAGCAACCGTTCCGCTGTGACCAGATCGAATTGAGAGTCCATGGGAAGATCCTAATATCGGACATGACTGATGTTCGGCGTGTTCCTGAAGCCGTTTGCCTTGCAGGTTCTATTACAATAATCTTCAGCATGGCAACGATCTCCGAGGTGCTGGCAGTTGCGGTTCAACACCATCAGGCGGGACGCTTGCAGGTCGCCGAGCAGATCTATCGGCAGGTGCTCGCCGTTGAGCCGACACAGCCGGAGGCCTGGCACCTCTTGGGCGTGGCCAGCGCCCAACTGGGAGAAAAGGAAACGGGAATTGACTGTCTCCGGCGTGCGCTGGCCATCAAGCCCGACTGGCCCGAAATGCTGTTCAATCTTGGTCGCGAGTCTCCAGGCTCACAGAAGGCCGGATGAAGCCGCCGTCTGCTATCGCCGCACGGTGGATCTGAAGCCCGACTATGCCGAGGTGCACAATAACCTTGGCAGTGTGCTGCATGGCCAGGGACGACTCGGCGAAGCGATTGCCTGCTACCGCAGGTTCCTGGAATTGCAGCCCCAGTATGCCGTGCAGAGCAATAATCTGGGCAATGCCCTGCGGGAACAAGGGAATCTGGATGAGGCGACCGCCTGCTGTCATCGGGCGTTGGCGTTGAAGCCCGATCTTGCCGCGGCGCACAACAACCTGGGGGCTGTTCTTCAAGGGCAGCGAAAATTGACGGACGCGATCGTCCGCTCGCGCCGGGCGGTGGCGATCGATCCCGCTACGCCGAAGCACACAACAACCTGGGAGTTGCCCTGCAGGGCCAGCGGAAACTGGACGAGGCGATTGGCCACTTCCGCCGGGCGGTGGAGCTGAATGCCGACTATGCGGAGCAGATGCCAACCTGGCACTGGCACTTAACGAGCGGGGGCAGCCCGACGATGCGATCTCCTGCTATCGCCGGGCAGTGGCAGTGAAGCCCGATTACCTGACGGCGATGATCTCGTTGGTCCACCAGCTCCAGCATGCCTGTAGTTGGCGAGGCATCGACGACCTGTGTCGCCGGGTTATCGAGGAAATTGATCGTGACCCTCCGACACAAACCGCTTCGGCGGCATCGCCGTTTTCCTTCCTGACGCTGGCAACGCCCACCTCCGCCATGCAACAACTGCGGTGCGCCCGGCGTTGGGTGGACCGGCAGTTGAAGGCGGCCACGGAAATGGGCGCCAATCCGCCGCTGGCTCGCGCGGCCAGATCGAAGGACAAGCTGACCATCGGTTATCTTTCAGCCCACTTTCACGTGCATGCGACCGCCTTCCTGATTGCGGAACTGTTTGAGCGACACCAGCATGAGCGATTTTCGATTGTCGGCTACTCTTACGGTCGAGACGACGACAGTGCAATGCGGCGGCGACTGGTCAGGGCTTTCGACGGCTTCAGAGATCTACGGGAACGATCGTTTCAGGAAGCGGCCCGCTGCATTGCCGACGACGGTGTCGATATCGTGGACCTCAAAGGCTATACCAAAGACGCCCGCACCGAAATCCTGCGCTATGTCCTGCACCGATTCAGGTGAATTACCTGGGATATCCGGGCACGATGGGGGCCGAGTTCGTCGATTACATCCTCGTCGACGATTTTGTCGTTCCCCCGGACCAGCAACTTTATTTTTCGGAAAAGCTTGTGCATCTGCCCGGTTGCTATCAGGTCAACGACAGCCGCCGTGAGATCTCGCCACAGGTGCCATCACGGTCGGCATGCGGCCTGCCGGAAACGGGCTTCGTGTTCTGTTCGTTCAACAGTAACTACAAGATTACTCCGGCGATGTTCAGCGTGTGGATGGAACTGCTGACCGCGGTTCCCGATAGCGTTCTGTGGCTCCTGGAGGGGAACCAGGTGGCCCCGGCCAATTTGCGGCGTGAGGCGGAGGCGCGCGGAGTGTCGTGGGGGCGACTGGTATTTGCCCGCTGCGCTGCCCGCTGCGACATCTGGCGCGGCACCGTTTGGCGGACCTGTTTCTCGATACGTTTCCGTGCAAGCGGCATACCACGGCCAGCGACGTCTTTGGGCAGGCTGCCCCCTGTTTCACCCTTGTTGGTGACACCTTCGCCTCCCGAGTGGCAGGAAGCCTGCTTTGCAATATCGGCTTGCCGGAGTTGATCACCAGTAGTCGAGAAGAATACACGGCGACGGCATTGCGACTCGGCGGCCAGGACGGTGAGCTGCTGGCCCAGCTCAGAAAACGGTTGGCAGCCAATCGAGCCGGCAGCTCGTTGTTCGATGCCGCCGCGTTCGCGAAATCTAGAAGAGGCGTATTCCACCATGTGGACCTTTGCCTCGGGACAATTACCCCGTGCCTTCGCGATCAATCGCGGGTGAGGGAGATGCGATCTGCTTGGCAAACAGCCGTAGCCGGGGAAGTGGCGTGGGTTGTGAATCGAGGTGGGTCAAAACTCAAAGGTTGGAAACGCTAAACTCCAAGCACGAAATCCGAAACAAATCCCAAATTCGAAGTACTAATGTTCCAAACTTCGGTGGATTGGGCATTGTTTGGGATTTCGGGTTTCGGATTTGAAGTCGGTTTCGAATTTCGAATTCTCAAACTTTCGGCCCGTTGCGGGCTATCGGCCACCTAAGGGATGTGTCCACCATTGCGGCCACTTCCATAAGGCCCATGTCACACAGGGTTTACAGTACGAGCAATGTTCCGCACCCAATTTGTCGCTGCAGGACGTTATAATGGCCGCAAACCCATTAATGTATGGTAGACGCGGGGGGAGCGTGCAAACAGCGATGTGTCAGTTTAGTAAGGCCTCGAAGCCCCGCCGTTGCTGCCGTGGCCGGTACGACCGGAGATATCGCCGCGACGGAAAGGAAGATGCAAGAAGGGGTTGCCAGTATCGTCGGGGTATCATCGTGGTGAAGCGCCATTTGCGCCGAATTCTGCGGGTCGCCCCCCATCTCGGCTCAGCGTGATGATTACCGGCCCTTCTGGCACGGGCAAGGAATTGATAGCCCGCGCCATTCATTACCATAGCAACCGTGCCGACAAGCCTTTCGTTGCCGTCGATCTCGCCGCTGTGAGCGGCCCGCTGTTCGCCAGCCACGTTCCGGGCACGTTCGAGTGCCTTCACGGGAGCCAACCATGCTGCGCTAGGATGTTTCCGAGTGGCCGACCAGAGCACGATTTTTTTGGATGAGGTCGGCGAACTGGAGCCCGAATTTCAGGCCAAGCTGCTGCGTGTACTGCAACAGCGGGTCGTCACGCCCTTGGGTAGCCAAGAGGAGATACCGATCGACGTGCGCGGTTATCGCTGCCACCAACAGCGACCTCGCACAGATGGTGTGCGACGGGAGATTCCGCGCGGATCGATACTACCGGCTGAACGTGGTTGCGCTGCAGACGGTGCCGCTCAAGGATCGACGCGAGGATATCGACGACCTGATCGAGCATTTCCTCGACCGATTGGCCTCTTTGATGCGGGCGACGGCAACTTTCGCAGCGCTGCCTAAAATGTATGCGTTCGTCGGATTGGCCGGGCAACGTCCGCGAGCTGGAAAACTACGTCGAGCGAACCATATTGTTGGGCAACGATCAAGAAAGCTCTGTGGAGCCGCTGCCCGCATCGCCCGCTCGTATTTCTCCTGTCGCACAGCCAGATTGTCCCGGCGAAGTTGTGCTGCCCCGGATAGCAGCGACGCTTCCGGAAATGCGATGGCCGCTGCGAGCGCCCGTTCCCACTCTCAAGCCACTTGCTGGCCGACGTTGGCCGATGCCCAGCGTGCGGATATCTTTCGCACCTTGGAAAAGGCAGGCTACAACCAGAGTTTGGCAGCCCGGCTCTTGGATATCTCCCGCCAACAGCTTCTTCGCAAGATCACGCAACTGGAGCTCCCCGTGCTTCGGGTGCAGCGCGGCTGCCCGCCTAAAAAAGGGTAGGGCAAACAGCGCCAGGCCCGCACCGCATACCCCTGCCGCTGCAGGTTCGCGGTGGCGCAGTACAATGCGGACGTCGCGATAAATACTCGCAAACGATACAGAAGAACTGTCCGGAAACGAAGATTGTCTGTCCGGCTTCGGACATTTTCCTTGGGTTCCCACATCGTGCCCTTACGGCAGATGACGCTCGCTGATGATTGCATCTCGTATCGCGTTGGCAATCACGATGCTGTCGACAGCCGGCGTAGCTTTTCCGGCATACAACGTGCTTAGAGAATCGTCGCCGGTGCAGACGTGACAAATACTTTTACTTTCGGCGGAAGCCGACACGTATGACCTCCAAAACCGTCACCGCGTTGGACATTTTCGTTGGTTGATCCCGTTGCGAACGACTATATCGAGCTGGTCGATCCCGTTCTGCGCCCTCGTTCGCGTGGGTTTAGTCAGTAAATCACTGCCAAAATGCAAGAGACCGAACGTGATATGGCGGCTGTTGTAAAAGGTTCGCCGCCGCGGGTTGTATGAGGACTGCATTATGACCTTACCGACAAGGGTAAACAATACCTGGGAAAGAACGAGCACACGAGCTCTTCGGCTTCGTTGCTAGGTTTCCAGCGCAGACATTGTGTTTTGGAAAGAAGCAATTCATCGCGGTCGTTCGTTACACCGAACCTTCCCAGAACATGGGGCAAATGATGACAAAGGTGACATATACATACAAGCTGACGAATGTGCCAGGTTGGGCCAGAGACGCGGATGTGACTAAAGCGTATGCGGCTAGCATGCAACTGGAACCGTTCGATCGACCGCGAGAAGACACCATGACATTGGTTCTAACGAGCGATGGCTGGCGGGCCCCAGCAGTGCCTTCTGAGCTTTCTTTTTCGTTATGCTCATTCATCACAACATCTTTCACTGCCTAATCGGGCTTTTATAAGGTCAATCCGTAATCCCGAGCATTCTCTCAGCTTCTGTTTGGCTAGTATTCCTTTGGGTCCTTTGGCGACACCGTGTTTTGCGAATTTTTCGACCTGGTGAAGGGGAACGGTGTATGTCTGCGCGCTTTCCGGTGCGAGCCTAACGGTGAACTCGCAGCCCGAGCCAGGTGGGTGGCCCTCCCAGAGGGTTTTGCGGAAAACGGTGGCCGCGGCGGCTACGGCTTCAAATAAGCTGTTGGCCTGGACCTCGCATTGATGCCGGATTCCCTCGATGTCGCGGTAGGAAACTTGGCAGAGTTTCACACGAAAAGCATAGCACTTCGCCTTTTGTTTGCCTGGCTGACTCTAGGTCCTTCCGTCAACTTCGGCCCGGCATTTCATGCGACCTACGCTGTTGCTGGCCAGCTCACGCCTTCCGGAACGCAGCAACTTTTCCATTGAAAGTTTACGGTTTTAGATCTCTTGCTTTCAAATCCAGTGGCAGGGTTCGTCTGCGTTCGCTGAATACAATATTTTGTGGACGCTACCCAGCGATCCGCAAGCACTGACGTCGATGCCGGATGAGAACAGTCATTGACGGCGAAATTGTTGCTTACAGGGTGTCCACATGGAAGACGGCGCGGTTCGCGGCGTGATGGCCTGGAATCTGGATGACGGCACGGTCCATCGCTTCCGTGCCCATCGCGTGATCCTGGCCACCGGCGGTTATGGCCGCGCCTACATGACTTGCACTGGCGCCCATACCCAGACCGGCGACGGCAACGCCATGGTGTTGCGCGCGGGCCTTCCCCTACAGGACATGGAGTTCGTGCAGTTTCATCCCACCGGGATTTTCGGCGCCGGCGTATTGATCACCGAAGGCGTACGCGGCGAAGGCGGCTATCTCACCAATTCGGAAGGCGAACGCTTCATGGAGCGTTATGCCCCCAACGCCAAGGACCTCGCCTCACGCGACGTGGTCTCGCGCGCCATGACCATCGAGATCCGCGAAGGCCGCGGCGTCGGGCCCAACAAGGACCACATCAATCTTCATCTCTCGCATTCGATCCAAGATCATTCATGAGCGCCTGCCCGGCATTTCGGAATTGGCGCGCATCTTCGCCGGCGTCGACGTGACCAAGGAGCCGATCCCGGTGCTTCCCACCGTGCACTACAATATGGGCGGCATCCCGTGCGCCTATACGGCGACGCGCTGACACTGGCCCACGGCAATCCCGACAGTGTGGTGCATGGCCTGATGGCGGTGGGGGAAGCGGCTTGCGTCTCCGTCCATGGCGCCAATCGCCTGGGCTCCAATTCGCTGATCGATCTGGTGGTTTTCGGCAAGGCAGCCGGGCTTCAGGCGGCCAAGGAATTGCGCGGCGACCAGCCGCAGCAGGATCTGCCCAAAGACGCGGGTGATCGAGGCGCTGGCCCGGCTGGACCATTTCCGCAACGCCAAGGGCCCCTTCCCACCGCCAAGCTGCGCGCTGCCATGCAGAAAGCCATGCAGGAAGACGCCGCCGTCTTCCGCACCGGAGAAACCCTGGAGCAAGGCAAGAGGCGCATTCACGAAATCTATGCGCAGCGCCGGGATCTGGGCATCTCGGATCGCTCCATGATCTGGAATACCGATCTGGTCGAGACGCTGGAGTTCGACAATCTCATCCAGCAGGCGGTGGTGACCATCGAAAGCGCCGCCAACCGGCTGGAAAGCCGCGGCGCTCATGCGCGCGAAGATTTCCCGCAGCGCGACGATGAAAACTGGATGAAGCACACGCTGATCTGGCTCGATCCCGAGACCGGCAAGACCAGAATCGATTACCGCCCGGTACACAGCTACACCCTCACCCAGGACGTGGACTATATTCCGCCGAAGGCGCGCACTTATTGAGTACGCCTTGAATACGCAAGACCGGGCACGGCGGGAACTTTTGTTCCCCTAAGGCGTTTGACTTTCGGTGTAGAGCGCCGGGAGCAATCGTATGAAATCGCTGTTGTTGGCATTTGCCCTGGCGTTCGCAGTGCCTGCGCTGGCGCAAACTGCCGCGGGCCCATCGACGCCGATGACGCCCACTCCGGATGACCGTGCCAAGCAGTGGCTCACCGTGATTGACGATCAGAATTACGCCGACGCCTACAAGCAGCTGGGTGCCTTAGCCCGCAGCAAGGAGTCTGAGCAAGCGTTTGCCAGGCGGGTTGGCGGTACGCGTGCGCCGCTGGGCGCGATGTCGTCGCGCACCTTGAAGGACGTGAAGCTCACCGAGACGCTTCCGGGCATGCGCAATGGGCAATATGCCGTGGTGCGCTAGATTCGGCCTTTGCGCATAAGGCCGCGGCCGTGGAATCGGTGACCCTGGTGTCGGAGAACAGCGCCTGGTCTGTCGTCGCCTATTCGATCAATTGACGAGCATGCTCTGACAATTCGGCCCATTATCGCCTCGATCCGTTCAGATCGTGTTCACGAGGTCCTACCCAAGCTGGACATGTGTGGAGCAACAGCATTTACGGAGAACTTTCATGATCACCAAACGCATTATATTGATGGCCACGGCAGCCGTCATGGCTGTGAGCAGCGTGGCGATGGCGCAACCGATGCCGCCGCCGCCGGGCAATGATCCTTACGGTTATTACAGCCAGTATGATCGCGACGGTTATTATGACCGCCAAGGTCATTACCAGCGCATGCGGGGCGGTGACCGCGACCGCGGGCCGGACCAAGGATACGGGCCCCCTCCGCCTCCGCCTCCGCCTCAGGGCGCCTATTACGAGCAAGGCCGTTATGAGCAGGATTGTCACCGCGGCAATGCCGCGGCCGGCACCATCTTCGGCGCCCTGGCAGGCGGCCTGATCGGCGGCGCGGCGTCTCGTGGCAATGGCGGCGCGGTGGTTGGCGGCGCGATCCTGGGCGGCCTTTTGGGCAACACAGTGTCGCGCGACATCGATTGCGACGACCAGCCCTATGCCTACCGCGTCTATGCCGATGGCTTGAATGGCGATATCGGCCGGCGCTATGAATGGCGCCATGACCGGGCCTATGGCTATTTCACCCCGGTCCG
This sequence comes from uncultured Alphaproteobacteria bacterium, assembly GCA_963765095.1. GTDB lineage: Bacteria > Pseudomonadota > Alphaproteobacteria > Micropepsales > Micropepsaceae > Rhizomicrobium. The sequence goes on along the minus strand of CAVXUV010000012.1, from coordinate 77,670 downwards.
TGAATTCCGCCGCGGCGACTTGCGTTGCCGGGAATTCACCGAGACGTCGTTCACGCCTGACGGACGGAGCTTCACACGCACCGGGACCGCGTGCCGTCAGATGGACGGCAACTGGCGCTTTGATTGATTTTATAGGCCCCCGCTGTCTTCCTCGGGATAAACCCTCGTAAGACATCTCCCCCCGCCAATCGCTTCGCGATGCGGGGGGAGAAAGTCTCGACCAAGACGTACCATCGTATCGGCGAGCACGCTTCTAATCGCCGGCCGCTCGCCCAAGCTCGCGGCGCTTGTCGCTATCGCATGTCCACTGGACATGCTCACGCGGGCTTTGCCCGCGCCGCTCCGCGCTGTTGCAAAAGCTTGTTGCTGCAGTTCGCGCATTTCTCTCCGGCTCAGTCGAAAAAAGAATAGGCTGTGGATAAGCGCAGTGATTCGCTGAGGGGGCCGATCGGAGTGCAACATCGCACCGTGGTTCTATCCCGCCGTCAGGGGCAGATTAGCCCCCTCCGCGGCACATGCGCTTCTTCAAACATTCACCACATGGAGCAGGTATGGCCAAGCGCTCACAGCGTACCAAGTACCGTGAATCCTATTCTCCCGAAGAAAATGTCCACGCACTCTTTCCCAACCGTCCCTGGAGTCCGCACGACCGCGACCAGGAAAGTCGCGATCGCCGCTATGTGAAGAATGTCCGGGCGATGAGCCCGGCCCAGCAGCAATTGATGGATGCCGTTGACGCGCAAAGCGTGGTCTTGGCGCTTGGTCCCGCCGGCACCGGCAAAACCTATCTGGCCATCGCCAAGGCGGTCGAGGCGCTGGAAACCGGCAAGGTTCAGCGCATCGTGCTGTCGCGGCCCGCGGTGGAGGCCGGCGAATCCCTGGGCTTCCTGCCCGGCGATCTCAATGAAAAGCTCGCACCCTATCTTCGCCCCCTTTACGATGCCCTCACCGAGAGGCTCGGCACCAAGCGGCTGAAAACTTTCCTCGCCGAAGGCGTGATCGAAATCGCGCCCGTCGCCTATATGCGCGGCCGCACTTTGAGCGAATGTTTCGTGGTGATCGACGAGGCTCAGAACTGCACCTATGGCCAGATCAAGATGCTGCTGACGCGGCTGGGCTGGCGTTCGACCATGGTGCTGACCGGTGATCCCGATCAAACCGACCTGCTGCCAGGCATGTCCGGCTTGAGCGAGATCGCCCGCCGGCTGGAGCCGATCGCGGAAATCCCCGTGGTCCGGCTTTCGGATGGCGATATCGTGCGCCATCCGCTGGTGGCGTCGATGCTGACGGTTCTCTAAAGCCCCCATCTGTCTCTTTCGCACAAGCGCTCAGAGACGTCCGGCGAACTTGGCTGTTCGCCTCATTCCCCCGCCAGCGGCTCCGCCGCGCGGGGGAAGAAAGCCGGAGTGCTTTTTTACCTTACGACGTTGTAGGCGCTGAGCAGTCCCATGCCGAGCACAAAGCCCCAATAGCTGGCCACTGCGACGGCGATCGCATAAGCCAGGTTGGAGCAGCCGTCTTTGCGGTAGGAGCGCGTGGCATTCTCCAGAAGCACGCTGGGACCTGCAAACGCCATCACGGCATAGTGAAGAACAGTCGCGGCCTTGCTCTGGGGCTTGCCCGCCGCCAGGCGGTAAACACTGGCGATGATGCCGGAAAAGGTGATTCCCCCGCCCACCGCAAACAGGAACACGACCAGGTCGCGCGAAAAATGTTCACCAACAAATCCAATCATGTCCCAACCTGATGCGGCGTGATGTTTCCTGGTCACGCGTTGCAAGAATTGGGCAATGCCGTGCCAAGCCGACTGCTGGCACGGGGCCTCTGATGGTAAATTGGTTACGCCATGAAACCGGGCAGGCACGTGGGGGAAGAAGGCGAAATCCGCCAACATTCCGGCTGGATCATCCCGCTGGGCGTGATCAGCGTGGTCGCGCTCCTCTGCGCCGCGATGATGCTGTATTACCTGCGGCCATTCGCGCTGGGCCGGAATGAAACAGGCCCATTCAGGGACAGCGGCCCGTCGGTTCCACTCGTCGTGAACGGGTTAAGCTTGTCGGTCCCGCCGCGTTATCTCGAAGGCGGCGGAACAACCGGAGGTGACAAAAATTCGGTGGCACTGGAGGCGGCCCTCCCCGACATGCGCGGCTTCAGCGACAGCGACGCGCGCTTGTTCGCCGGCAACCAGCCGGATTCCCCCTTGGTGCATGTCCTGATCCGCGCCGCTCCCGGCGGCCTTGACGCGGAGAACCGGCTGGCGCGCATCTACATGCCTTATATCGCCGTCCCGCAAGGCAAGCGCGGACCATTCGGCCTCACCCACTATTCCTTTCGCGCCAACACCGGCTATGGCGAGGACGATCTCTTTTCCGGCAATAACGGCGCGCTGCTTTTCTTGTGCGAGCGGGACGCGCAGGATCTTCCCAGTCCCAATTGCCTGGCGATCGACCGGCCCATCGCGCCCGGCGTGAGCCTCTCCTACCGGTTCAAGCGCGCGCAACTCGCAAGCTGGCAGGCCATCGACAGCGGCGTGAACCGCTTGATCGAAGGCTTTCGTAAAAAAGGATAAGCGTCAGGTGGCGCGGCTGGCGGGCGCTTCGGGCAGGTCCTGCTCGAGGATCGCCATATTGAAGGCATAAGAGACTTCGCCGTCTTCTTCGTCCTTGAACAGGACGCCGATGAATTCGCCATTGACATGGACCTCGACGGAATCCTGCTGCTTCGGCCGCTCGACCACAGTGATGGTGTCGAGACGGAACAGGCTGCGCAGGTATTTTTCCAGACGCCAAAGCTCGCCGCGGGTCATGCTGTCCTCTTCATGCTTGGCTTCACGTGGCATGACCGAAAGCCGCGGTCAAGCGCGCCAAGCCCCTCAGCCAGTCGTGTCCTGGTCGTCGATCAAATGGTCCATTTCCTGCGACGGACGTTCGGGCCCGGCGCAGTTGATCAGCTTGGCCGGGATGCCCACCGCGGTGCAGCCGGGCGGCACCGATTTCAGCACCACCGAGCCCGCGCCCACCCTGCTATATTCGCCGATCTCGATATTGCCCAGGATCTTGGCCCCCATTGACAGCAGAACGCCGCGCCGGATCTTGGGATGGCGGTCGCCCGCGCCCTTGCCCGTGCCGCCCAGGGTGACGCCGTGGAGCATCGAGACATCGTCTTCCACCACTGCGGTTTCGCCGATCACCACGCCGGTGGCATGATCGATCATGATGCCGCGGCCCAGCCTGGCCGCGGGATGAATGTCCACGGCAAACAAGGCCGAGATCCGGCTCTGGAAGAACAGCGCCAGGGCCTTGCGGTTCTGCCGCCACAACCAGTGGCCGATGCGATAGCTTTCGAGCGCGTGAAAGCCTTTGTAATAGAGAAAGGCCTCGACAAAGGAATGACAGGCGGGATCGCGGTCGAGCACCGCCGAAAGATCGGCCCGGATCGCTTCGCCGATCGAAGGATCGCTCACCAGCGCTTCCTCGAACGTCTCCCGCGCCAGAAGCGTATCGAGGTCCTCGCCGCCCAGCTTGCGCGCCAGGTGATAGGATAAGGCATTCTCCAGCCGGTCATGCTTGAGGATGGTGGCATGGATGAAGCCGGCCAAGGCCGGTTCGCCATCCGCCATCGCCTGGGCCTCATTGCGCAATTGCGCCCAGACCGGATCAAAACTCGTCAATTTCTCGTGCAGGATCGCCATGGGGAAGGTTTACCACAGGCATTTGGGCATTTTCAAAACAGGCGGGCTTTCTCTAAGTTCCGGCTTCATTCGGCGCGAAAGTGAAAAATATGGCATCCGACAAACCCGTTCTGAACAAGCCGGCGCCAGAGGCCCTGGACTTGCTTCTGACCCGCCGTTCAGGTTCGGCCAAGGCGATGGGCGAGCCCGGCCCCGCCAAGGACCAGCTGGCCGCCATCCTTCAGGCAGGCGCGCGGACGCCCGATCACGGCAAACTCTTTCCCTGGCGCTTCATCGTTTTCGAAGGCGCGGCGCGGGAACGGTTCGGCCGCATGCTGGGAGATATTCTGGAAGCCGAAGGCGAGCGGGAAAAGCAGATCGACGAAGAACGCAGGCGTTTCCTGCGCGCGCCTGTCGTCGTGGGTGTGATCTCTGCCGCCCGCGAGCAGATCAAAATTCCCGTGTGGGAGCAGGAATTGTCCGCCGGTGCGGTCTGCCAGAATTTGCTGATCGCCGCCCACGCCTCGGGCTTCGTCGCCAACTGGATCACGGAATGGTACGCCTATCATCCCAAGGTGAAGGAAGCGCTGGGGTTGAAAGCCGGCGAACGCATCGCCGGTTTTATTTATATCGGCACGTCGTCCGTGGAATTGGAGGAGCGGCCCCGGCCGGACATAGAAAAGATCGTCAGCTATTTCTGAGGACGCGGACTCAGGCGTAAACGAGATAAAGGCTGTAGCCGACCGTGGCCAGAGCCAGGAATGCGGGAATGGACGTCACGTACCAGGAATTCATCAAGCGGCCTCGATCAACGAGGCCGTGACATGGCCATTCCCGGACGTGGAACAAACCCCCAGGGACGCGCAATGGCCATGCCTTAGGCGCATATCCCCGTAATGCAAGGCTCGGGCTATCCGCTGACGCGGCCCTCGCCCTGCAGATTTCAATTGCAATCCATCGAAATCCCGCATGCCCCATACACACGGCAGTCTGGCCAGCTGTGCAAACTAGGGGATTCCCAGCATTTTGTGAGTTTGAAGCGACAAGCGCCATTGCGGATGGGCCAGGCAATAGGCCGTCGCCGCCTCGGTGTTGCGGGCGCGTTGGGCATTATCCATCGGCTGCAGGAAGAAATGCTGAAAATCCTGGCCCGCGAATTTTTCGGGCGCCGCGCCCTCTTGGGGATAGACCAGCTTCAGTTCGTTGCCGCGCACAAGCTTCTGTTCGGCAACGGCCTTGGGGCTCACACAAATCCAATCTATGCCCGGCGGCGGCAACAAGGTGCCGTTGGTCTCGATCCCGATTTCGAATCCTTCCGCTTTGAGAGCTTGCACGGCCGCTTCGTCCAATTGCAGCAGAGGTTCGCCGCCGGTGCAGACGACATAGGGCGTTCCCGCGGCGTGGCGTGGCCACTTCTCTTTCGCCGCCCTGGCCAGCGCAGCCGCGTCGGAAAATTTGCCGCCGCCCGGACCATCGGTACCCACGAAATCGGTGTCGCAGAAGCGGCACACAGCCTTTTCGCGATCCCGTTCCAGTCCGCTCCAGAGATTGCAGCCGGCAAAGCGCAGAAAGACGGCGGCGCGTCCGGTCTGGGCGCCCTCACCTTGCAGCGTGTAATAGATTTCCTTGACGCTATAGGTCATGGCTTGCGGCGAACTCGGCGGCTTTGAATCTCTCGAAGCCTTTGGCACGGAGATCGCATGCGGGGCAAAGGCCGCAGCCATAACCCCAGGCATGCTTGTGCGTGCGGTCGCCCTGGTAGCAGGTCACACTCTCTTCCACGATCAGATCGACCAGCGCAGGCCCGCCCAATTTTTCCGCCAATCTCCAGGTCTCAGCCTTGTCGATGAACATCAGGGGCGTGTGGATGCGCACCTCCTGCGCCAGTCCCAGCGACAAGGCTTTGGCCGTGGCCTTGATGGTCTCGTCCCGGCAATCGGGATAGCCGGAGAAGTCGGTCTCGCACATCCCGCCCACCAAATCGGCGATGCCGCGGCGATAACCCAATGCGGCGGCGGCGGTGAGGAACATTAGATTGCGGCCCGGCACGAAGGTGTTGGGAAGCCCGTCTTTCCCCATTGCGATCGCCATATCTTCGGTGAGCGCGCTGCCACCGATCGCACTTGGTGCGCTCAGCGCAATGAGATGATCCGGGCCCAGCTTGGCGCGCCATTCCGTGACGCGACCAAGCGCGGCAAGAATGCGCGGCCGCGCCGCCAGTTCGGCGGCATGCCGCTGGCCATAGTCGAAGCCGATGGTCTCCACATGATCGAACCGCGACAGCGCCCAGGCAAGGCAGACGGTGGAATCCTGCCCGCCGGAAAAAAGCACCAAGGCCTGAGTATTTGCCTGAGTTTTTGTCATGGGGGCGCTGTTTAAACCAATCCCCCTGAAAACACACTATCGGACCTTCGATTGTCGCTCGGCGCGCAATATGAGAGATTGGGGCCGCGCTTATTCCGACATTTCCCAACACAAGATTGTACGTCCCGAGATGCCGCTGGCCCTGCACCCCCTCTATGTCCTGTCCGGTTTCGCCGTGGGTTTTCTGGTTGGGATGACCGGCGTTGGTGGCGGCGCATTGATGACGCCGCTTTTGATCCTGTTGTTTCATGTCCATCCCGTCACGGCGGTCGGAACCGATCTTATTTTCGCCAGCATCACCAAGACCGGCGGCTCGCTGGTGCATGGCTTCACCCGCAATATCGATTGGCGCATCGTGATCCGGCTGGCGGCGGGCTCCATTCCAGCGTCGCTGCTCACGCTCCTGGCCTTCTATCTTTTCAAGGTCGACCAGGAGACGCTCAATATCGTGGTCACGCGGGTCCTGGGCTTCTCGCTTCTTGCCACGGCGCTGGCGCTGGTGTTCCGGAAATATCTTCTCGAGTCCTACGCCCGCCGCGTGGGCGCCTTGTCGGAAAAACTCACCTTGCGTTTCACCGTGATCACCGGGGTCATCCTGGGCGTTTTGGTCTCGATCTCCTCGGTGGGCGCGGGCGCCTTGGGCGTCACCGCCCTGATCCTGCTCTATCCCGAAATCAAGATCGTGAGAATCGCGGCCTCCGATATCGCCCACGCGGTGCCGCTCACCCTGGTGGCGGGGCTGGGCCACCTGATGAGCGGCGGGATTGATGTGACCGTGCTGGAGTCGTTGCTGATGGGCTCTTTGCCGGGCGTGGTCATCGCCAGCCTGTTCGCCCCTCGCTTGCCGGACCTGGCTTTGCGCTTGCTGCTGGCGGCGACCCTCACAATCAGCGGCCTGCGCCTGCTCGGCTGATGGCAGACCGCACCCGTCCCCGCGCCTGGCAGCGCATGCTGAGTGGCCGCCGGCTGGACCTGCTGGAGCCCAGCCCCCTGGACATCGAGATCCAGGATATTGCCCACGGCCTGGCCCGGGTGGCGCGCTGGAATGGCCAGACCAAAGGGCCCCACGCCTTCTCGGTAGCCCAGCATTGCGTGCTGGTGGAGCGGTTGGTGGCGGAGCTCAATCCCCGCCTCACGCGGGAAGCGCGGTTGATGGCCTTGTTGCACGACGCGCCGGAATATGTTGTCGGCGACCTCATCAGTCCTTTCAAGGCCGCGATCGGGGTCAATTACAAGGACTTGGAGGTGAAACTTCAGGCTGCCATCCACTTGCGCTTTGGTCTGCCGGCCCTGGTCCCCAAACCGCTTGCCGCCCTGTTCAAGAAAGCCGACCACCTCTCCGCCTTTTACGAAGCGACCCAGCTGGCCGGCTTCGAGGAAAAAGAGGCCCGCAGGCTGTTCGGCACCCCACCCGCTGAAACCAAGACACCCAGGCTGGTCCCACTCCCCACCGCCGAGGCCGAAGCCCAGTTCCTCGAGCGATTTCACAGGCTCGCCATCCGCTAGATGGTAGAATGACACCATGTCTCAGCTTCTGGTTACCCCGCTTTCCGCCCTTGGCGACGCTTTGGAACTTCACCGGCCGTCCCACCTCATCACCTTGCTTTCGCCCTCTCATATGATTCCCACGCCCGAAGGCTTCGACCGCCGCCGGCATCTGCAGCTGGCGCTGGACGATGTGAGCGATCCCAGAGCCGCCGATTTCCCTCCTGGCCGCGAACATATCGACCGGCTGATCGCCTTTTCGCGCGACTGGGACATGAGGGCGCCCCTGCTGATCCATTGCTGGGCGGGAATAAGCCGTTCCATGGCATCTGCCTTCACGGTTCTTTGCGACCGGCTGGGACCCGAACGGGAAATCGAGATCGCCCTGGCGATGCGCCGGCGCGCGCCCCACGCCAGTCCTAATGCCCTTTTGGTCCGCCATGCCGATGCGGCTCTGGAGCGCGGCGGCCGCATGGTCGCGGCCCTGGAACAGATGGGACCGGCCTTGATAATGGCGGAAGGTGTCCCCACCGCGTTTCCTTTGGCGGACCTGTGAGCCAGACACCCATCAGCATCGGTCTTTCGGCGGCGATCGTCTCGGTCGAAAAGGAGCAACCTTGCGCCCTGGTGGTGACGCATGAAGGCAGCGACGATGCACTGCCCTTCGGTCCCTTCGATCCGGACTCGCAGCGCACGCTGGAACAGGGTTTGCGCAAATGGGTGGCCGAGCAGACCCGATTTAATCTCGGCTATACCGAGCAACTCTATACCTTCGGCGATCGCGGCCGTCATTTGCCGTCATCCGCGCCGGCAGGCGAAGACGGCGCGCGCGTGGTCTCGGTCGGTTATCTCGCCCTCACCCGCCAGGGCGAGGATGCTGCCACGGCGCCATGGCGCGGCTGGTATCACTATTTTCCGTGGGAGGATTGGCGGGGCGCCAAGCCGGCGATGATCGATGCGGTGATCCTGCCCAAGCTGAGAAATTTCGTGAAAGCGACTGCCACCCCGCAGGCGGTCGAACTGCGCCGCGACCGTATGCGCCTTTCCTTCGGCGCCGACGGCGTTACCTGGGACGAGGAGAAAGTCCTGGAGCGCTATGAACTTCTTTATGAAGCGGGCCTGGTTCAGGAAGCCCGCCGCGACAGCGGAAAATCCATCGCCAATGCCGAAGAAATGATGGGCGCGGCGATGATGTACGACCATCGCCGCATCCTTGCCACCGCCATCGCCCGGTTGAGGGGCAAGATGAAATACCGTCCCGTGGTGTTCGAATTGATGCCTTCGTCCTTCACCCTGCTGGAATTGCAGCGCACGGTCGAAGCGCTTCTGGGCCGGCGCCTGCACAAGCAGAATTTCCGCCGGCTGGTGGCCGAACAGGGTCTGGTCGAAGGCATGGGGAAATTCGCGCCTTCGGCGCGGGGGCGCCCGGCGGAGCTTTTCCGCTTCCGGCGCGAAGTTTTGCGCGAGCGTCCTGCCCCCGGTCTCAGGCTGGGAGGCCGGCGTTGAATTACGCCCCGGTATTTGCGAGTTTGTTTTTCTGCTTCACGGAGACGATCATGACATCGCGGTTCATCCTTGTCGGCGCTCTTGCCCTGACCCTGTCGGGTTGCGCCCTTTACCGCCCCAGCGCGGGCAATCCCAACGGCGATGCCTATATCGGCAATGGCGGCAGCACCTATGAGGCGAGCGTCAACCCGCCCAAGGTCGTAGGCCAAGTGAACTACACCCCCTCCGCGCCCCTGGCACAGACAACGCAGCCCTCCTCCGCCAGCGGCTCGAGCATGGGGACATCGGCGCCCCGCACGCCTCCGGCGCCCTGATAAAATTTGTGCCCCGCTCCGGTTGACTCAGGTCACGGCCTGTATATAACCAAGTCGCTATTTAACTTGATGGTTATATGGACGCCCTTTCCAGCACCTTCCAGGCTTTGGCCGACCCCACGCGCCGGGCAATATTGGCCCGGCTGGCCTCGGGCGAAGCATCCGCGGGTGACTTGGCCGCGCCTTTCGCTATCAGCCAGCCCGCCATCTCCAGGCATCTCAAGGTCCTCGAACGCGCCGGCCTGATTACCCGCACGCGCGAGGCGCAATACCGCCCCTGCCGGCTTGAACCCCAGGCACTGAAAAGCGTGGACGCCTGGCTGGAGGATTATCGCCGCCTGTGGGACGCGCGGCTCGACCGCCTGGAAGCCTATCTCACCAAATTGCAGCAACCGAAGAAGAAAAAAGGCAAGACACCATGACCTCCGCCAGCACCGACGAGACCGAACGCTCCATCACCTTTGTCCGTGTACTGAAGGCGCCCCGCGACCTGGTGTGGAAGGCCTGGACCGATACCGCCATGCTGAAGCAGTGGTGGGGGCCGGAGCATTTCACCAATCCCCGCGTCGAAGGCGAAGTGCGGGTGGGCGCGGTGATGCACATCACCATGCACGGACCCAAAGGTTCGCCCTTCGATATCGATCTTCCCATGGTCAAGCGCTATCGCGAGGTCGTGCCGGGCAGGAAACTGGTGTTCGAGAATGAGCCGGTCGGCCCCAATGGCGAAAGGCCGCTGGAAGGCCTTACGACTGTGACCTTCGCTGATCATCCCGACGGCACCATGATCGAGGTGGCGACCAGCGCCAAGGCGCTGAGGCCAGAGGCGATCGCCATGCTCAAAGGCATGGACCAGGGTTGGAGCCAGAGCCTGGACAAGCTCGCCCACCTGGTCGAGGCCTGAACATGAGTTCTCGAAAGCCTGGAAAAATTGGTGGGCAGCTGGTCCATCGAGGGAGATGCGCAGGGGCAAACGCGCTGGCGCTGGGCCGAAGGCAAGCGCTTCCTGTTCCAGGATTTCGATATCACCCAGGGTGGGCGTCATCACAAGGGCCTGGAAGTGATCGGGCATCTTCAGCAGGTCAACGAAGCACCCTCGCCCGAGATCTGGTCTCGGGCCTATCATTTCACCAGCGGGCTCACGCTGGACTATGTTTACGAGATGGAAGGTGACCTGCTCTCCATCTGGTTCCGGCACAAAGGCTCCGACAACCGGATGCGGGGACGGTTCAGCCAAGACGGAGCGCGCTACGAAGCCGCATGGGAATGGCCGGGGGGCGGCTACCAAGTCCAGGGAAAGCGCCTCGCCTAGGCCAAAAAGGCAGGATAGCTACGCGAATTCGCTAGTTAACCCTACCTTGACCTCCTTATGCTCAGGTGTAGCATAAACTTCATATCCGGCCTTGAAGGCCGGGTTTTTTGCCCCAGATATATGCTCGAAATGAGCATTATGGGACGGCGCCTGGGAGGCAGGCCCGAAGGAGACGGAGATGGGTGTCGAACTTGCCTATACGGACGCCGTGGCGAAGGCCACCAGCGGGCTTTACGGCCGGGTGGCCAAGGTCATCCCCGAGATCGAGTGGCCCGTCCACGCCCCCCTGATCGCCGAGATCAACCGGCTGAAGCAGCAGCGTCAGGCCGTGATCCTGGGCCACAATTACATGACCCCGGAAATCTACCACTGTGTGAGCGATTTCACCGGCGACAGCCTGGCCCTGGCGCGCGAAGCGGCACGCACCAAAGCGAAAGTCATCGTCCAGGCCGGCGTGCATTTCATGGCCGAGACCTCGAAAATCCTTTCGCCGGAAAAGACCGTTCTGATTTCCGACACCAAAGCTGGCTGCTCGCTTGCTGCCTCGATCACCGGCGCGGATGTGCGGCTGCTGCGCCAGAAACATCCCGGTCTTCCCATCGTCACCTATGTGAACACCTCCGCCGAGGTGAAGGCGGAAAGCGATATCTGCTGCACCTCGGGCAATGCGGTGCGCGTGGTCGAAGCCATCGCGCGGGAATTCGGCACCGACACGGTGATCATGATTCCCGATCAGTATCTCGCCCGCAATGTCGCGGCCAAGACCGGCATCAAGGTGATCACCTGGGGCGGCGCTTGCGAAGTGCATGAGCGTTTCACCGCCGGGGATATCCGGCGCTTTCGCGAGCAGCATCCCGGCGTCACGGTCCTTGCCCATCCCGAATGCCCGCCGGATGTGGTGGCGGAAGCCGATTTCGCCGGCTCGACTGCCGCCATGATCGGCTATGTCGGCGAACATCGTCCCCGCCGCGTGGTGATGGTGACGGAATGCTCCATGAGCGACAATGTCGCGGTGGAATATCCCGATGTGGAATTCGTGCGCCCCTGCAATCTTTGCCCGCACATGAAACGCATTACCCTGGAAGGCATTCTTCACTCGCTGCAGACCATGACCCATGAAGTCATGGTGGACGAAGCCGTTTCCGCCCGCGCCCGCGTCGCCATCGCGCGCATGCTGGCTCTGAAAGCCTGACGATGGCTCCCGCCACCACCGTGATCGAAACCGACGGCGCGCTGATCCTGGGTGCGGGCATCGCCGGGTTGTTCACGGCCTTGAAACTTGCGCCCTTCCCTGCCCTGGTGCTGGCCGGTTCGACGCCGGGCCTCTCGGGCTCCTCGGCCTGGGCGCAAGGCGGCATCGCCGCGGCGATGGGCGCGGATGACGACTGGCGCAACCATGCCGCCGATACGATCGCGGCCGGCGCGGGCCTTTGCGATCCCGAGATCGTCCATCTGGTGACAGGCGAAGCGCCGGGCCGTATCGCCGATCTCCTGCAACTGGGCGTGCCGTTCGACCGCTTGCCGGGCGGGTCATTGGCCTTGGGCCGCGAGGCGGCGCATTCCCGCGCCCGCATCGTCCATGTCACGGGCGACCGCGCCGGGGCGGAGATCTCCCGCGTCTTGGCCGAACGCGCGCTGGCGACGCCCTCGATCCGTATCGTCGAAGGCTTCCACGCCATCGAATTGGCCATGGAAGACGGTCGCGTGATCGGACTTTTCGCCCGCCAAGGCGTGGGGACCGATGCGCGGGTCACTTTGTTCAAGGGCCGCGCCGTGATCTTCGCCACGGGCGGACTGGGCGCGCTTTATGGCGTCACCACCAATCCTTTGGAGGCGCGCGGCGAAGGCTTGGGCATGGCGGCGCGAGCGGGCGCCCTCATCGCCGATCCGGAGTTCGTGCAATTCCATCCCACCGCCATCGCCATCGGCCGCGATCCCGCGCCGCTTGCCACCGAAGCACTGCGCGGTGAAGGCGCGGTCCTGATCGACGATCATGGCGAGCGTTTCATGACGTCCGTGCACGCGGATGCCGAGCTGGCGCCCCGCGATGTGGTGGCGCGCGCCATTCACCGCCGCATCGTCTCCGGCAGGAAAGTCTTCCTCGATTGCCGCGACGCCATCGGCGCGAAATTCGCCGCGCACTTTCCCACCGTGAATGCCGCATGCCTTGCCGCCGGGCTCGATCCCGCCAACGCGCCCATTCCGGTGGCGCCGGCGGCGCATTATCACATGGGCGGCATCGCTTCGGATGCGCTGGGCCGCTCATCTCTCCCCGGCCTTTGGGTGGCGGGCGAATGCGCCGCCACCGGGCTTCATGGCGCCAACCGCTTGGCGTCCAATTCTCTGCTGGAAGCCTTGGTGTTGGGCGCGCGCGTGGCGAACGACATCAGGAACAGTGTTTCGATGGGCACGGCGCGGGGCCAACCGCCGGCGCCCAAAGCATTCGGCTTGCCTGCCCCGCCCCATGTGTTGCGCGCCGCCATGAGCCGCCATGCCGGGCTCGAGCGTGACGAAGCAGGGCTTGGCCAAGTGTTGGACGTGATCGGACGCCTGGAAGACACGGCAGAACCCGCGCTTCTCAACATGCTGGCGACGGCGCGGCTGCTGGTGGCGGGCGCGCTGGCGCGGCGGGAATCCCGCGGCGGCCATTGGCGCAAGGATTATCCCCTCACGGCAAAGGATGGCGCGCGCACCTATATGACTCTGGAAGACGCGCGAAGGATCGAACGGGCGCCGCTGCGCCGCGCCGGTCCATGACCGCAAGCGAATTCATCCGGCCGCCCGCGCGCCTTTTGATCGAACCGCAGATCAGGGCCGCGCTGGAAGAAGACATGGGCCGCGCCGGCGACATTACCTCGGAATTGATCCTTCCCGCAGGCCAGAGGGCAGCCGCCAAATTCGTGGCGCGCAAGCCCGGCGCCATCGCCGGACTCAATGCCGTCGAACTCGCCTTTCAACTGATCGACCCTACCCTCGCCTTCACGGTCGTCGAGCCTGACAGCAGCAAGGTTTCCGCGGGCGAGACTTTGGCAACCGTCAGCGGATCGGCGCGCGCCATCCTCACCGGCGAGCGGGTGGCGCTGAATTTCCTGGGCCATCTTTCGGGCGTGGCCACGGCCACGGCCAAGCTGGTGGAGGCGGTGGCGCACACCAAGGCGCGCATCGTCTGCACCCGCAAGACCCTTCCGGGCCTGCGAATTCTCGAGAAATATGCCGTGCGCTGCGGCGGCGGTTTCAATCACCGCTTCGGCCTGGATGACGCGGTTCTGATCAAGGACAACCACATCGCCGCGGCAGGCGGAATCGCGCCGGCGCTCCAGCGCGCCCGCGCCGGTCTGGGCCACATGGTCAAGATCGAGATCGAAGTGGATAATCTGGGTCAGCTTGAAGAGGCTTTGCCGCTGGACGCCGACACGGTGCTTCTGGACAATATGAACCTGGAGGATCTTCGCCGCGCCGTGACGATGGCCAAGGGCCGCGCGGTGCTGGAAGCATCCGGCAATGTCACGCTCGAAACCGTGCGCGCCATTGCCGAAACTGGCGTGGATTATATTTCCTCGGGTGCCATTACCCACAGCGCACCCAATCTCGATATCGGATTGGATCTTTAATTTGTCGCGCGGCCGGACGGAAAAGTGGAAGTCCACTTTTCCTGGCCGATGCTCCGTGGCGCCATCACCCACAGCGCCCCCAATCTAGACATCGGATTGGATATCTAACCGGTCGGCTTTCTAGCTGGTGTGCAAGCCGCCGCGATAGAAAATGTGGTTGCCGATCTGGGTGGTCTTCTCCAGGGTCGGCGCCCAGCCCGGCATCACCGTGACGGCGTGATAATTGGTGGCGCCTTCGGTGGCGTTCTTGCGCCAGGCCTGGCCGGTGAGAATTGGGCCGCGAGTTGTTCCGCCTGATCCCAGGCGCGGACTTCCTTGCGGCGATGCAAGTCGCCATTGCAGGTGAAGGAGAATTGGCAACCCGGACGGCCGGCGCCTTCATAGACCACGGCGCAGATCGAATGGCCGTAATTGCCGGTGTTCATGCGGTGATAGACGACTTCCGCCACCGCCTTCTCGCCCTGGGCGCCTTCGCCGCGGGCTTCGTAATAAAGCACTTCCGACAGGCAGCGATGTTCGGCCAGAAGCTGGGTCATCACCGCGTCGGGGCCGGGAGCGCCGGCGGCAATGACGCGCGTCTGAATGGCGGCGGGTTTGGCCAGCGACGCCTTCAGCAAATTAGGATGATTGGTGAGCGACGCGCCGATGGCGGCGCTGGCGGTGGCGAGCACGATCGCCAAGGCGGCGACCAGCACGCGGTCCGACCGCGATAACGCGTCATTGGTTTTCTTGGTCATTGGGTAATCAGACTCTTTCGGTTCTCGGTTTCGCTTCGTCTATCTGGCTTTGGTCTATTTCGCTTCCGCGCTTCCCTGCCCCTTCGTCGGCAGCGCAACGCTTTTGCTATTTCGATTAGGCTGGTTCGATTTCGCTACGTCCTCAAAAAATTCCGAATGGCCCACAACCCGTCTGCGGGGAGCGCCCGTTTGCCTCAACGGAACCCGAATTGTCAAATAAAAATTTTCACGAAAAATTTTACTTTTCCGGGAACCCTTGGAAATTCAAGACTTTTTCCCCGTTAATCCTGTGGAGAATTAGGCTTATTTGCCGCGCGCCAAGGCTGCCTGCGCCGCGGCAAGCCGCGCCACGGGCACGCGGAAGGGGGAACACGAGACGTAATCCAGTCCCGTGTCATGACAGAAACGGATGGAATCCGGATCGCCGCCATGCTCGCCGCAAATGCCGAGTTTGAGACTGTTGCGAGTTTTTCTTCCACGTTCCGCGGCGATGCGGATCAATTCGCCCACGCCATCGACATCGATCGATACGAACGGATCGCGCGCGATCACGCCTTTGTTGAGGTACTCATTGATGAACATGCCGGCATCGTCGCGCGACAAACCCAAAGTAGTCTGGGTGAGATCATTGGTGCCGAAGGAGAAGAATTCCGCGGTCTCGGCGATCTCGGCCGCGCGCAACGCGGCGCGGGGCAATTCGATCATGGTGCCAATCAGATAATCCGGCACTTTGCCGCGGGTTTTCTTAATGTCTTCAGCGACTTGGGCGATGCGCGCGGCCAGCCTGTCCAACTCCGTCTTGAACCCCACCAGGGGAATCATGATCTCGAGCTGGACGGGTTTTCCGCCTTTCTCCATCACGTTGGCCGCCGCCTCCAGAATGGCGCGCGCCTGCATCTCATAAATCTCGGGATAGGTGATGCCGAGACGGCAACCGCGATGGCCCAGCATGGGATTTGTTTCATGCAAGGCGGCGGCGCGGGCGCGCAATTTCTCCGGCGTGACGCCGCTCGCCTTTGAGACTTCCTCGATCTCTTCTTCCTTGTGCGGCAGGAATTCATGCAGGGGCGGATCGAGCAGGCGGATGGTGACCGGCAGGCCCTCCATCACCTTGAAGATCTCCTCGAAGTCGCCGCGCTGCATGGGAAGAAGCTTGGCCAGCGCCACTTCGCGTTCAGCCTCGGTGTCGGCGAGGATCATCTGGCGCACTGCGATGATGCGGTCGCTGTCGAAGAACATGTGCTCGGTGCGGCACAGGCCGATGCCCTGGGCGCCGAACTTGCGCGCCGTCGCGGCATCGGTAGCGGTGTCGGCATTGGTGCGGACTTTCAGCGTGCGCATCTGATCGGCCCAACCCATCAGAATGCCGAAATCGCCGGTCAATTCCGGCTGACGCATCTTGACCGCGCCTTTGTAGACATAGCCGGAGGTGCCATCGATGGTGATGATCTCGCCGCGCTTGATGGTGGCGCCGCCGCTCACCATCTCGCCCTTGGCGATATCGATCTTGAGTGAACCCGCACCCGAAACGCAGGGGCGGCCCATGCCGCGGGCCACCACGGCGGCGTGGCTGGTCATGCCGCCGCGCGCCGTGAGAATCCCCTTGGCGGCGTGCATGCCGTGAATGTCTTCCGGGCTGGTTTCGGTGCGGACCAGGATCACATTCTTGTGATCGGCGGCGAGCTTTTCCGCCTCATCCGCCGTGAACACGACTTCGCCTGTGGCCGCGCCCGGCGAGGCGCCGAGGCCGTGGGCGATGATGGTCTTGGGGGCGTCGGGATCGAGCGTGGGATGCAGCAACTGGTCCAAAGCCGCGGGATCGACACGGGCGACGGCGATTTTCTCGTCGATCAGCCCTTCCTTGACCATGTCCACGGCGGACTTCAGCGCCGCCTCGGCGGTGCGCTTGCCGCTGCGGGTTTGCAGCATGAAGAGCTTGCCTTCCTGCACGGTGAATTCCACGTCCTGCATGTCGCGGTAATGCTGCTCCAGCCGCTCACCGATGGCTTTCAACTCGGCATAGGCGTTGGGCATCGCCTCTTCCATCGAAGGCTTTTTGCCGCCCTGGCGCTCGCGCACCATTTTGGAGATCGGCTGGGGCGTGCGGATGCCGGCCACGACATCTTCGCCCTGGGCATTGATGAGGAATTCGCCATAAAGCAGTTTCTCGCCCGTGGCGGGATCGCGGGTGAAGGCGACGCCGGTGGCCGAGGTCTGGCCGCGATTGCCGAACACCATCGCCTGCACGGTCACCGCGGTGCCCCACTCCTCCGGAATATTGTTGAGCTTGCGATAGGTCTTGGCGCGGGGCGACTGCCACGAGCCGAACACGGCGCTGACCGCGCCCCATAATTGCTCCTGCACGTCTTCCGGGAACGGCTTGCCCAATTCCTTTTCCACACGCTCTTTGAACAGATTGGCGATGCGCTTCAGGTCGTCCGCATCCAGATCGGTATCCAGCTCAACGCCTTTGGCGGCCTTTTCGTCGTCCAGGATTTCCTCGAAGGGGGCATGCTCCAGCCCCAGCACCACGTCGGAATACATCTGGATGAAGCGGCGATAACTGTCATAGGCGAAGCGGGCGTCGCCGGTGAGCTTGGCCAGGCCTTCGGTGGTGACGGCGTTGAGACCCAGATTAAGCACCGTGTCCATCATGCCGGGCATGGAGACACGCGAGCCCGAGCGCACCGAAACCAACAAGGGCTTTTCCGGATCGCCGAAATTGCCATGGGCGAGATAGCCGACCTGACGCAAGGCGCCCGCGACCTGGTCCTTCAGATCGGCGGGATAGGTTTCCTTGTTGGTGTAGTAGTGCGTGCAGACTTCGGTGGTGATGGAAAAGCCCGGCGGCACCGGCAGGCCCAGATTGCTCATCTCGGCCAGGTTGGCGCCCTTGCCGCCCAGGAGGTTCTTCATCCCGGCTTGGCCCTCGCCCTTGCCGTCCCCGAACGCATAAACCCACTTCGTCATGCCTCAACTGCCTTCTATTTTCGAAAAATCACCAATCTGATGCACTGTCGCGCGCAAAGCCGCCAGGAGATGGAGCCGGTTCTCCCGGATTTTCAGGTCGTCTACATTGACTTTGACCGCATCAAAAAAAGCATCCACGGGAACCCGCAAGGCCGCCATGTGGCGCATGGCGCCGGCGAAATCTTCCTTCGCCAAGTCCGGTGTGATTTGGGACCGTGCTTTTGTCAGGGCGGCGTATAGAGTTTTTTCCGCGGGCTCGGCGAGTTGCTTTTCATCCACTTCGCCGATGAAGGTCTTTTTGTCCTTCTTCTCTTCGTCTCGAAGGATATTGGCGGCGCGCTTGTAGCCCGCCAGAAGATTGGCCCCGTCATCGGTCTTAAGAAAAGCCTGCAGCGCCTCGACCCGCGCCACCAAGCGTACCAGATCGTCTTCATCACCGAGGGCGAAAACTGCATCAATCATGTCATGGCGGATACCCTTCTCGCGAAGGGCAACTTTGAGGCGGTCGGCGATAAATTTTAGCAAGTCAGCGCTAGCCGCATCCATCTCAGCTTGGTCGGCAGCGATAGCTTCTTCGCTGTAATCCAACTGATCTCGCAGCGAAATAAATTCTTTCTCAAATCCGAGAGTTTTCATTTCCGGTTCCGCTCGCTCAAGGGCTGTCGCCTCGCGAGAGACTCGAATGCCAACGGCAACATGCACAAACGGCTTCCACAAAAGATCGCGCAACGGGACTCGCAAACCATTTTCGAGAATTACCCGAATCACTCCGAGAGCCGCACGTCTAAGAGCAAACGGATCAGTTGATCCTGTAGGCTTCTCACCGATGAAAAAGAAACCAACCAAAACATCCAATTTATCCGCGAGAGCCGCCGCGATGGATATGGGAGACGTCGGAATCACATCCCGAGGACCCACTGGCCGATAGTGGTCACGAATAGCGTCAGCGACAGTCGACTTTTCGCCGTCATGCAGGGCGTAATAACGCCCCATTATTCCTTGTAGTTCTGGAAATTCACCTACGACGCCGCTGGTTAAGTCAGCTTTGCAAAGTAGGATCGCGCGTGCTGCATCTTCGACATCTGCACCAATTCTGGATGCGAGATCTCGAACGAGCAAATCCGCTCTTTCCATTCTGTCGTATTGCGTGCCCAGCTTGGCATGAAAGACGATGCCTTTGAGATCGGCGACCCGACTTTCTAATGTCCGCTTGCGATCCTCGTCCCAGAAGAATTTGGCGTCCGACAGGCGCGCGCGCAGCACCCGCTCATTGCCCGCCACAATCTCGGTGCCGCCATCCTCGGGCACCATGTTGGCCACCAGGGCGAAACGATTGGCCATCTTGCCGGTTCTGGGATCACGGAGCGCGAAATATTTCTGATGGGTACGCATGGAGGTCTGAAGGATCTCCGGCGGCACATCCATGAACTGGTCTTCGATTGTGCCGATCAGAATCACCGGCCACTCCACCAGGCCCGCCACTTCCGCCAGCAGCCCCTCATCCGGGATCATTTCCAACTGATGGATGAAAGCCGCCTGCTTGACCCCTTCGAAAATGATGGCAGCGCGCTCGTCCGCATCGAGGACGACAAAGGCCCTCTTCAGCGCGGCGGCGTAGTCATCGAAATGGCGGACTTCGATTTTCCCGGGCGCCAGAAAGCGATGACCTCTGGTGTGGCGTCCGCTGGACACGCCCGCAAAGGAGAACGGCACCGTTTCGCCTTCGAAGGTGCAGAGAATGGAGTGAAGCGGCCTGACCCAGCGTGTCGCCACACCGGGCTTCCAGCGCATGGATTTTGGCCAAGGCAGCTTCGCCATCGCCTCGGGCAAAATTTCCGCAAGTACCGAAGCCGTGTCGCGGCCTTCGCGCGCGATCACGGCGATATAGACATCGCCCTTTGGCGTCTTCTCGATCTTGAGCTGGTCCTTGGTGAGGCCCGTCTTCTTGAGAAAGCCTTCGATCGCGGCCGCCGGCGCGTCGATCTTGGGCCCCTTCAATTCCTCTCGCACATCCGCCTGTTTGGCGGGAAGACCGCTGATCACCAGGGTCAGACGCCGGGGCCCGGCAAAGGCCTTGATGCCTTCGAACAATAGCCCGCGATCCGACAGCGCGCCCACCACCAAACGTTCAAGGTCGCGCGCCGCGCCTTGTTGCATGCGCGCGGGGATTTCCTCGCTGAACAATTCCAGCAGCAGGTCGGGCATCAGCGGCCCTCGCGGGGCTTATATTGCCCCATCGGCGATTCCAGCCAGGCTTCGCAGCAGGCCTTGGCCAGCGCGCGCACCCGGGCGATATAGGCGGCGCGCTCGGTGACACTGATCACGCCTCGCGCATCCAGAAGATTGAAGGCATGACTGGCCTTGATGCACTGGTCATAGGCCGGCAGTGCCAGCTTGGGCTTTTCCAGCAATTCGCGGCATTGTTTTTCCGCCTCGGTGAAATGCCGGAATAAAATCTCGGTGTCGGCGCGCTCGAAATTAAAGGCGGAGAATTCCTTCTCATTCTGGAGGAAGACTTCGCCATAGCGGAACTGGTCGTTGAATTGGAGCTCGTAGACGAACTCGACGTCCTGCACATACATGGCCAGGCGCTCGAGACCGTAGGTGATCTCGGCGGACACCGGTTCGCAGTCGATCCCGCCCACCTGCTGGAAATAGGTGAACTGGGTGATTTCCATCCCGTCGCACCAGACTTCCCAGCCCAGGCCCCAGGCGCCCAAAGTGGGGCTCTCCCAATCGTCCTCGACAAAACGGATATCGTGCAGCTTGGGATCGAGGCCGATCGCCTTGATCGACTCCAGATAAAGCTCCTGCACATTTTCGGGCGCGGGTTTCAGGATCACCTGATACTGATAATAGTGCTGCAGGCGGTTGGGGTTCTCGCCATAACGGCCGTCCTTGGGACGCCGCGACGGCTGCACATAGGCGGCTTTCCAGGGATTGGGTCCCAGCGCCCGCAGGGTGGTAGCGGGATGAAAGGTCCCCGCGCCCATCTCGCTGTCGTAAGGCTGAAGGATCAGGCAACCCTTCCCCGCCCAGAATTGCTGCAGGGTAAGGATCAGGTCCTGAAAGGTTTTGGCCTTGCTTGGTCCTTCGGGGGTGGGCACTCAGGGTCTCCGGAATTGCGCCGGAAACTATAGGCGGGTCCCCCCCAGGGCAAGCGCGGCTTCGCCGCGCAATATCGCGTCGGCGTGGCTGGTATAAGCCCCGCTTGCGTCGTGCAGAATCAGCCCGGCCAGAAGCCGGAACGGAGCCCTGGAGCCTTTGCGGACTTGCACCAAGACCCGCCGCGCCGGCTCTCCCGCCTTGGGCCAAAGCGGAAAGACGCAGACGCCCGTCTCGGGCAACGCGGCCAGGGCTTCCGGCATGCGGTCGGCTTTCACGATGGCGGTAAAGCTTCCATCCGAGACTGTGCGTTTCAGGCCCGCTTCCAGCCAGTCGCGCAAGGCGCCGTGGTCCATCAAGGCACGGGCGCGGGACGGATCGGGCGAGACCTGGCCTTCGCCGTGAAAGGGTGGGTTCATCAGCACGGCGTCGAATTCACGCTTCCATTCCAGCGGCAGGGCGAAAATATCAGCCGCGACAAAGCGCACCCGCGCCTCCATGCCATTGGCGGCGGCGTTCCTGTTGGCAAACGCGCAGAGTGCGGGATCGATCTCGATACCGCTGACGGAGATGTCCGGCAGGCGCGCGGCAAGGCATAGGCTGGCGGTGCCGGCACCTGCGCCCAATTCCAGCGCCTGGGCACCACCCGGCACTGCGGCCGCCAGCATCACCGCATCCAAGCCGCCGCGGAATCCATTCACGGGTTGACCGACGATGATTTTGCCGCCGAGGAATCGTTCGGCCGTCATTGTAATTCTCGGTCCTGGACAGGAGGGGGAAACAAAAAAATCACGGCATCGCTTCCGGCACGGCTTCGCGCAGCAACCTCTCGGCGCGCGCATGATCCTCATCCGCCACCATCAGGCGGCGCGGCACCATCGCCATGCTGCCATCCATGATGCTAGCATGGGTATCGAAGATCATGGCGGCTATGCCGGATTCCTCCAGCACATGCGTGGCATAAGATAGAACCACGGGATTGTTGGATTTGAGCACCACACGCATGACAAAAGTTATAGACTGAAAGCCCACGTCGCTGCGACAGGGCCACGCTGCTTGACCCTGGCTTGCCGCCGTTCTTAATGTCGCCCCCGGAAAGCCCTTCAAAAGCCAAGGCTTCATATGCTCACGCAAAGAACGTTCGCGCCAGGGTATTTCTCCGGTCGAACGGCTGAATTCTCTGGTCGCCGCCGACATGAACGCGGCCGACAAGCTGATCCGCAAGGGCATGGCGTCCAGCGTGGAATTGATTCCCGATCTGGCTCGGCATCTGATCGATTCCGGCGGCAAGCGGCTGCGCCCGCTGCTCACCTTGGCGGCGGCAAAGGCGGGCAATTATCGCGGCGACGGTCATATCCGGCTGGCCGCGGCGGTGGAGTTCATCCATACCGCCACCCTGCTCCATGACGATGTGGTGGACGAAAGCACGCTCAGGCGCGGCAAAGTCTCGGCCAATCTGGTGTGGGGCAACAAGCCTCCCGTGCTGGTGGGCGATTATCTTTTTTCCCGCGCTTTCCAATTGATGGTGGAGACGGAAAATCTCACCGTGCTCGCCATCCTTTCACGCGCCAGCGCTGTAATCGCCGAAGGCGAAGTGATGCAGCTGGGCTCGGCCAACAATCTTGGCGTGAGCGAAGCGCATTACATGAAAGTGGTTTCGGCCAAGACCGCGGCTTTGTTCGCCGCTGCGGCGGAAGGCGGCGCGGTTCTGGCCGCGCGCGACGGCGCGTTCGTGGACGCCATGCGCGCTTATGGCGAGAATCTCGGCATCGCCTTCCAGCTGGTGGATGATGCGTTGGACTATTCCGGGCGCCAGGCCCTGATGGGAAAGTCGGTGGGTGATGATTTCCGCGAAGCCAAGATGACGTTGCCGATCATCCTGTCGGTGGCCCGCGCCGACGAAACAAGCCTGGTTTTCTGGAAACGGGTGATCGAGACCGGCAACCAGACCGAAGCCGATCTGCATCACGCCATCAGCCTGGTGGAACAGACCGGCAGCATCCAGGAAACCATGCGGCGCGCCCGGGCCTATGCCGATGTCGCCAAGGCCGCGCTCACCGCGCTGCCCGGCAGCGACATCCGCAGTGCCTTATCGGACATCGCCGATTTCTGCGTCGAACGGGCATATTAGCTCGATCGCCGGTAACGCCGCCAACTAGGGGAATTCGGGTACTCCGCGCAAGCGTTTCAGATTTATTTGGAATTTGCAAGGCGAGGGCCGCGACAGGAATAGCCCGAGCCCTGCTGCCCATCCGGTGTAGGTCCGATATCCCGGCCCGCGACTTCGCGCGTGAGCCCCACATCGGGGACCGAAGGCGGATTGCACCCACCAGCCCGGATATTTTTCCTTCAGCAGGAAGCGGCGCGGGCGCTGCCGCCTTCGTCCGGCATCAAGGCGAAACAGGTCGCGCCCGAGCCCGACATGCGGGTGAACAACGCGCCCGGCATGCGTTTGAGCGCATTCAGCACTTCGACGATCACGGGCGCGCGCGCCTTGGCCGGCGCTTCCAGATCGTTGCTGGTGGTCTCGAGGAAACGCAGCAGATCGGCAAGGTCGGTGACGCCGCCATTGGGCAGTTTCATGTCCACGCCGTGGCGTTCGACGAGCGAAGCGAAAATCTCCTTGGTGGGGATCGCCACGCCGGGATTGACCAGAAGCAGCGGCAAACGCGGCAAACTCGTCACCGGCGTGAGAACTTCGCCGCGTCCTGCCATGAACGACGGCCTGCTCGCCACGCACACCGGAATGTCGGAACCCAGTGACGCCCCGATATCGCGCAGGACCTTCTCGTCCAGCTTGAGCTGCCACAAATTCGACAGCAGCCTGAGCGCGGCCGCGGCATCGGCACTGCCGCCGCCGATCCCCGACGCCAGGGGCAAATTCTTGGTCAGCGTGATCCGGGCCTCGGCCGGCCGCCGTCCGCTCCGCCAGGGCGCGTGCCGCGCGCAAGACAAGATTGTTGTCGCCTTCCAGCCCCGCCGCAAAAGGTCCTTCGATCACAAGAGAAAGATCGTCAGCCTGCTCGGCTTTCAACTGGTCGCCAAAATCGGTAAATACCGCCAGGCTCTGCAAGGGATGAAAGCCGTCGTCGCGCTTGTCGCCCACATGCAGAAACAGGTTGATCTTGGCGCGCGCTTTATTGGTCGCCAACACGCCGGGTGCCATGCTCAGCTCGCCAGCCCGTTCTTGAGCTTCTGTTCGATTTCAGTCTTGTCGCTGCCATCTGTCGCGAATGTCAGCGCATGGTTCCATTGGAAGCGCGCATCCATCCTGTGACCGGCCTTCCACAGCGCATCGCCCAGATGCTCGTTGATGGTGGGATCGCCCGGCACCAGCAGCACCGCGGCTTCCAATGTCTTGGCGGCTTCGTCATAGCGGCCTAAGCGGTAAAAAGCCCAGCCCACGCTGTCCACGATATAACCGTCATAGGGACGAAGCTTCCGCGCTTTTTCCAGCATGGCCAGCGCTTCGGGAATTTTCTCGTTCCTGTCCACCCAGGAATAGCCCAGATAGTTGAGCAGCTCGGGCTGATCGGGCGACAATTTAAGCGCCAGATTGACGTCCGCCTCCGCCTTGTCCCAGTGCTTGGACCGGTCTTCGGCCATGGCCCGGGCATAGAAGAGCGGCCAGTCACGTTTCTGCGGCTCGCCCAGTGCCTTTTCGGCATGGTCATAGGCCGCGATCGCGCCGTCGTCATTGTCCTGGTCGCGGTAAGCGTCACCCAAGGCGATCCAATTCTCACTGTCGTTAGGGTAGGCCTCGGCCAGCGCTTTGAGATCGGCGATGGCAGATGCCTTGTGATCCAACCGGGACTCGTCCACCGCCGCCTGGGTCGCCGCCATGCGGTAGTAGGCTGAGGATTTGTCGATCTCGCGATAGATCGACACCGCTTCCTGATATTTGCCCATGCCTTCGAACCGGTCGGCCAAAAGCAGATTGGCCAGCGCCAGATCGGGCCTGAGATAAAGCGCCATGCGCAGATACAGAATCGAGACTTCGGCGCTGGATTGATCGCTCAGCGAAGCGGCAATGCCAAACAATCCTTCGGCCACGCCGTCCTCGGCGCTGCGCACAAAGGGTTCGGGCTTGTGGTTGGCGGCAAGCCGCGCCAGCCCGGCGCGCGCGATGGGGGCGACGGCCGCTTCGCTCAGATATTTCTGGTAAAGCGTGCGCGCGTCCTGGGCGCGTCCGGCGCGCTCCAGATAGACGCCATAGGCTTCCACCACCCGCGGGCTCGCCCGGTTGGCGGCCACCGCTTTCTTGTAATCGTTGTCGGCGTCGGCCTGGCCCATGGAAATCAGCGATCAGGGCGGTATGGAACGCGGCCAATCCCTCGACCCCGCTTTGCGCCGAAAGCGTCTTCATGTCGGACATGGCCCCTGCCGCGTCACCGCTGGCCGCCGCGCCCCAGGCATCGAAAAGCGACACCACCAGGCTCTGGAACGGACCCTTGGCCGAAAGCGACAGATTTTTCCGAGCCTCGGCGTAGTCCTTATGCTTGAAGGCAACCACCGCCAGCGTGAGGCGCGCGGCGCGTTCGTCCGGCGCCTTGGCCACGATCTCGGCGGCGAATTTTCCCGCACCCTCCATGTCGCCCGAGGTGCTGGCATAAAAGAAGGCCTGCGACAGCACGGCCGCATTGCCGGGATCATTCTTGAGGCTTTGGGCGTAATAGCGCGCGGCTTGCGGCATCTCATGCTCGCCGGCGGCAAAACGCGCGGAGAGATAGGTCGAGAAGGCACTGGCTTGGCGGTCGGCTTCCTTGTCGGCGGGACTTCATCCAGCGCCGGCATGGCGGAACAGCCGGCCAGGGCCAGGAACATCGCAATGGGGATCAAATGACGTTTCAACGAAGCCTCACATATTCGAGTAATTTGGACCGCCGCCCCCTTCGGGCGGGACCCAGGTGATGTTCTGCGCCGGATCCTTGATGTCGCAGGTTTTGCAATGAACGCAATTCTGCGCGTTGATCTGGAATCGCGGCGTGCCCGCTTCTTCAACCACCTCATACACGCCTGCGGGGCAATAGCGCTGCGCCGGTTCGGCATATTCCGGCAGGTTCACTCTAATCGGAATTGAGGGATCGCGCAGCAGCAGATGCACCGGCTGATCCTCTTCATGATTGGTATTTGAGATAAAGACGCTGGACAACCGGTCGAAAGTGATTTTTCCGTCAGGCTTGGGATAGGCCAACCGCTTTGAATCCGCCGCCTTTTTCAGGGTGGCATAGTCGGGTTTGCCATGGGCCAGGGTTCCAAAAAATGAAAACCCGAACAGCTGGTTGGTCCAGAGATCCAGCCCGATAAAGGGCAGCGCCAGCAAAGTTCCCAGGCGGGACCATAGCGGCTTGGCATTGCGCACCAGTTTCAGATCCTGAGCCACCGCGCTTTTGCCATAGGCTGTCTCATAATCATCCAATAGATCACCGCTACGGCCTTCCTTGACCGCGGCAAAGGCCGCGTCCGCCGCCATCATGCCGGTGCGCATGGCGTTATGGCTCCCCTTGATGCGGGGCAGATTAACGAAGCCCGCGCCACAGCCGATCAGCGCGCCGCCCGGGAATACCAATTTCGGCACCGACTGGTAGCCGCCTTCGGTGATGGCGCGCGCGCCATAGCCCACGCGCTTGGCCCCCTCGAGATAACGCAAAATGGCGGGATGGGTCTTGGCGCGCTGGAATTCGCTGAACGGCTCCAGATAGGGATTGCTGTAATTCAGATGCACGACAAAGCCGATGGAGCAATAATTCTCGCCCCAGTGATACATGAAGAGGCCGCCGCCCGTGTCGTCGGCCAGCGGCCAGCCGAAGCCGTGCACCACCAGGCCCTTTTTGTGCTTGTCCTTCGGCAGCTCCCATAATTCCTTCAAGCCGATGCCGAATTTCTGCACATCGCGGCCTTCATGCAGGCC
Source organism: uncultured Alphaproteobacteria bacterium (assembly GCA_963765095.1). Taxonomy (GTDB): domain Bacteria; phylum Pseudomonadota; class Alphaproteobacteria; order Micropepsales; family Micropepsaceae; genus Rhizomicrobium. The sequence goes on along the minus strand of CAVXUV010000012.1, from coordinate 50,688 downwards.
GAATTGTTTCCCCAGTATCTTGGTGAGCGATCCGCGCGCGCCTTCCGCGAACAGGGTGTATTTGGCGCGCAGTCCCATGCCCGGTTGATAGTCCGGCTTGTGATGGCCGTCCTTGGCCACGCCCATGTCGCCCGTGATCACGCCCTTGACCACATTGCCTTCGATGATCAGATCGTGCGCGGGAAAGCCGGGATAGATTTCCACGCCTAAAGCTTCCGCCTCGCCCCCCAGCCAGCGGCAGAGATTGGACAGGCTCACGACATAATTGCCGTGATTGCTCATCAGCGGCGGAAACAGGAAATTGGGAATTGGGATCGCGCTGCTTTTGGTGAAAAAATAAAACCGATCTTGCGTCACCTCGGTCTCGAGGGGCGCGCCTTTTTCCTTCCAGTCGGGGATCAGTTCATTGAGCCCACCGGGGTCCAGCACCGCACCCGAGAGAATATGCGCGCCGATCTCCGAACCCTTCTCCAGCACGCAGACGCTGATCTCGCGATTCTCTTTCTGCGCCAGCTGCTTCAGCCGGATCGCGGCCGAAAGCCCCGCCGGCCCTCCGCCCACGATCACCACGTCATAGGTCATGCTTTCGCGTGCGGGCTCTGCCATTTCAGGAATCGCGTGGTGTTTCAGGGGCTTTTTATACCTCATCCCCTTCCCTGTCGCGCGGGACGAAGCCTTGCGCTACCAATGCCCCATGCAGGACAAGGACCCGTTGGCGACATTGGCTTGGCTGGTGGAATCCGGCGCCGATGAGGCGATCCAGGAGACGCCCCTCAACCGGCTGAAGGAACGCGCCGCGCCGCCGCCGCCCGCGTCCGTCACGCCGATGCGCGCCCAAAAGCAGGATCAACCGGGCCAGCCCCAAAGCGCGCCCGCGCCAGTCCCGGGCGATGCCATCGGCAGCGCCATGGCGACCGCCGCGTCCGCGACCACCCTGGCCGAACTCAAGGCGGCGCTGGAAGCATTCGAGGGCTCGTCGCTGAAACGCATGGCCACCAACACCGTCTTCTCCGATGGCGTGGCCGAAAGCCGGATGATGCTGATCGGCGAAGCCCCGGGCCGCGAGGAAGACCGCATTGGCAAGCCATTCGTTGGCCGCGCCGGACAATTGCTGGACAAGATGCTGGCCAGCATCGGACTGGACCGCGCGCGGAATTGCTACATCACCAATGTGATGAACTGGCGCCCGCCCGACAATCGCGATCCCTCGCCGGAAGAGGCGGCGATCTGCCTGCCCTTCCTCAGGCGGCATATCGAGCTGGTCAATCCCAGGCTGATCGTGCTCCTGGGGGCAGTGGCGGCCCGCCATGTGATGGGCATCAGCGACGGCATCATGAAGACGCGGGGACGCTGGCTGGAGTACCGGGTGGGCGAGCGGATGGTGCCGGTGATGGCCACCCTTCATCCCGCCTATCTGCTGCGTCAGCCGGCGCACAAAAAGCTCGCCTGGCGCGACCTTCAAGCCGTGGCGGCCAGGCTAGAGCAATTGGCGGATACCTGAGCTTGCCACCGCCGCCGCTCGCCCAAGCTCGTGGCGTTCGGTCATTCTCGCAGGCCCACCGGGCCTGCTCGCGCGCATTCGCCTGCCATGACCTCACCATTGCCGGAACCGTTAACCCAAGCTAACTAGGATTCGCCTGCGTCGAAGGGACAGTGACATGCGGCTGGCATTAACGGTTGGGCTTGGCCTGCTTCTGACACAGGCCGCGTGGGGAGAGAACGCCTCTGGCCAGAGTGTCAGCGTGCCCGCCGACAACCCTGCCGTCCCCGTTATCGCCCCGGTCCAGCCCGCCGATCCGCGCGAGCCGGTGCGAACCCCGCTGCCTGTCCCATCCGTCAAACCCGAGGTCCTGTCGGCCTCCGATGTGAGCCTCTACCGGCAATTGTTTACAGCCGAACGCGATGTTCAAATCTCCAAAGCCAAGAGGCTGTTGGCGCAGATTTCCGATCCAACGCTTGAAGGCTATGCCGAGGCCGTGCGGCTTCAATCCGATCCCCATGTCACCATCGGCGAATTGATGGATTGGTTGGAGAAATACCGCGACCTGTCGGTGGCCGACGGCATTTATCGCCTGGCCGTGGACCATTCGACCAAGAAGGTCCGCCGCCATCACAAGACCATCCGGGTCGCGGTGGTGACCGACATCCCCCCACCCACCACCGTGCCCCGGCGCACCGGCGGCTATGAAGACCAGGAATTGCCCGAGCCCAGCCCCAGCGGCAGCGCCGCCCGCGCCGTGCTGGGTCCGATCCTGGCCGACATTAAGGACGGCCAGCCCCAGGCAGCCCAGGCCAAGTTGGATGGCGTGCGCGCGTCGGCCTCGGCGGAAGACGTGGCCGTCCTTTCCCATCGCGTTGCCGCTTCGTATCTGGCCGAAGGCATGGACACCCCGGCCTTTGCACTCGCCACCAGCGTCGCCAACACCAATGCGGCGCCACAGCTGGATTGGGACGCAGGTTTTTCCGCCTATCGCCTGGGCCGTTTCGCCGACGCGGCCAGTCATTTGGAGAAACTCGCGCAGAATGGCGGGGTCCAAGGCAAGCTCCGCGCCCAGGCCGCGTTCTGGGCGGCGCGCGCCCATATGCAGGCGGGCGAGCCGGACAAGGTGGTGAGCCTGCTCGCCGCCGCCGCCAAGGAAGAACCCAGCTTCTATGGCCTGATCGCCGAACGCACGCTGGGCATGGACACCCAGACCGGCTTTTCCGATCCGGTCCTGCCCCAGGCCGATTTCGCCAAGCTGATGACCGTACCTGCGGCGCACCGCGCGGTCGCGCTGTGGCAGGTGGGCGAGAAGGAGCATGTCGGCAGCGAACTCAACCGCGCCTTTGTCTATAACAATGAGACGCTCGATCCCGCGATGGCGGCGCTGGCCCGCGATCTGGGCGTGACCAACATCGAACTTCGCGCCAGCGAAGCCAGCGTGGCGCGCGGGCTCCTGCTCAGCGGGCTGTTCCCGGTGCCTCCTTACGAGCCGCAGAATGGCTATCGCATCGACAAGGCGCTGGTGCTGGCGTTCGCCAGGCTGGAAAGCCGTTTCCAGAACGGGTCCACCTCCAGGGTGGGCGCGCAGGGCATCATGCAGCTGATGCCCAGGACCGCCGAGCTGATCGCGGGCCCCGGCGCCACCGGCCAGCTCGACGATCCGTCTTATTCCATGTCGCTGGGCCAGCGTTACATCTCCGAATTGCTCGATCGTTTGAACGGCAATCTGCTGGCGCTGGGCGGCGCTTATAACGCAGGGCCCGGCAACGCGGCGCGCTGGATGACGCGGGTGGGCAAGGACGATCCCCTGCTCTTCATCGAAAGCATTCCCATGGCCGAGACGCGCTCTTACGTGCGCCGCCTGATGGAGTATCAATGGATGTATCGCCGCCGCTTCGGCGAAGACGCCAAGAGCCTGGACGAGACGGCGCGGGGCCAATGGCCGGTCTATCACCCGGCCCTGGCGCCCGTGCCCCTTCCCCAGGCGCCGGCGCCCAGCCAGGCTTCAACCGGGCCGCTGCAAGATGTCTCAACTTTCTGATTCAGATCGGATCAACACCAGCATCGCCTTCATGCCGGTGCATATCGCCGTGCTCACTGTGTCGGACACGCGCACCAAGGATGACGACGTCTCCGGCGACACGCTGGTGAAGCGACTGCAGGATGCCGGGCACATTCTTTGCGCCCGCACGATTTTGCCCGACGACGAGGCGCGCATCCGCGCCCAGCTCAAGACCTGGATCGCCGATCCGCGCTGCGATGTGGTGATCTCGACCGGCGGCACGGGTTTGACCGGGCGCGACGTGACGGTGGAAGCCTTCAAGAGCGTGTTCGAGAAAGAGATCGACGGTTTCTCCGTCCTCTTCCACCAGCTCTCCTACGCCAAGATCGGCACCTCGACGGTGCAGTCGCGCGCCTGCGCCGGCGTGGCGGGTGGTACCTATCTGTTCGCCCTGCCCGGTTCGCCCGGCGCGGTAAAGGATGGTTGGGACGGCATCCTCAGGTGGCAGCTCGACAACCGGCACCGGCCCTGCAATTTCGTCGAGATCATGCCGCGGTTGACGGAAAAATAAACGAACACAAATCCTCACCCTGAGCTTGTCGAAGGGTGAGCTTTGCCGAACCTGGTGTATAATCCGCCGCAACCTCATGCTTCGACAAGCTCAGCATGAGGAGATCAATATTGGGGGAAACAATGACAATCAAAAATGCCATCACCATGCTTGCGCTTTTGCTTCTGGGCACCGCGCCCTTGTTCGCGCAGGACGTGCCCACCAATGGGCACCAGACCGAAGCGCCGGAGCTTGCCTTCACTTCGGTCGAGTTCGGGCAAATGCCGCCCAACCTGTTCATGGGCGAAGCCTCGAGCGTCGCCACCGACAGCAAGGGTCATGTCTTCGTCTTCAGCCGGGGCAATTCCATCGGCCCCGCTTATGGCGCGACCGCGTCCCAGCTTCTGGAATTCGACGCCAGCGGCAAATTCATGCGCGAGATCGGGCACAATCTTTATGCCTGGTCCTTTGCCCATGCCGTGCGCGTGGACAGCCACGACAATATCTGGGTGGCGGACAAGGGCTCGGACATGGTGATCCGCTTCAACCAGGCGGGCCGCGTGACCCTGGTCTTGGGGCGCAAGACCGAAGCGTCTGACGAAAATGCCCATGCCTGGGAACATCCCAACCCGCCGCTGCCGCCGATAGACGGTATGTTCCGCCAGGTCACCGACATGACCTGGGACCCGGCGGGCAACATCTATGTCAGCGACGGTTACATCAATTCGCGTGTCGCCAAGTTCGATCCGGAAGGCAACTGGCTGGCGTCATACGGCGAGCGCGGCAGCGGCGTGGGCCAATTCCGCACCGTGCATGCGATTGCCGCCGACAAGGACGGCAATCTCTATGTCGCCGACCGCAGCAACCGGCGGATTCAAGTGATGGACGGCGACGGCCATGTGAAGCGCATCATCACCATCGACATCCCGGCCAACAACAAACACCTGATCATGTACGGCAAGGATTTGCGCGGGCCCAATTCCAACCTGTCATTGTTCTTCCCCGGCGCGCCCTGGTCGGTCTGCATCACCCCGCCCAAGGCGGGATCGCCGCAATATCTTTTTGCCGCGGACGCGTTTCGCATTTTCAAGATGGATTTGAATGGCCATGTGATCGGCTGGCTGGGCGGCGAAGGCAAAGGCTTGAAGGAGTTCGGCTGGATCCACGGGCTCGCCTGTCCCGACGAGCACACGCTGTTCGCGGCAGAGTTGGTGAACTGGCGGGTGCAGAAGATCATGCTGCATTGATCAGCCTATCCATCCTCACCCTGAGCTTGTCGAAGGGTGAGAACTGTAGGTCCATCGGCGTGCTCCGCATGCTTCGACAAGCTCAGCATGAGGAGATGATGTATCTGGCGTCATTTGGTCCGAAGGAGCATACTGTTCGAAGCTTCGGAGGCTGAACAATGCACTTCATGCTGATTTGGTTTGGATTGTATTGGCTGCCGACCATCATCGCGCTGGTCCGGCATGCGCCATCCGCTCCGGGCATTGCCCTCGTCAACTTCTTCTTTGGCTGGACGGGGATCGGCTGGATCGTCGCGTTGGTTTGGGCGCTGTCATCGGCGCCCAGGCCGCAAGTGATCGTCCATGTCGAGGGCGGGCGTACGATCATATCGCGGTAAATCCAGTCAGAGATCATCGCTATGATCATGCCGGGATGGACTTCCATTCAAACCACGGGATGGATGAGCAATTTCTTTTTTTGGGTCAGCATTTTCGCTCTGGTGTTGCTGGGCATGGCTGAAGTTGTTTCTCACTATTACGGGCAGCGCCATGACACGTTGCTGGCCCAGCAACGCCAAGCAGAAAAGGATGCCAGCGACGGTGAGATTGCGCGGCTTCATCGGGACACCGCCCAGATCACTCGCGAAACCGAGCAATTACGGAATGACAACTTGCGGCTAAGAAAGGAGCTGGGCCCGCGCCAACTCAATAGAGCAGCGTTCATTGCAGCCCTGCGCGGGAAGCCCTCGCTCGATGTAGAAGTCCTGTATTTTCCCGATGATTCCGATTCGATTGCGCTATCCCAAGATATAGCATCTGCGATTGAGGCAGCCGGTTGGCCTAAACCGGCACGCGCGCCCATTGCAAGAAATTCTGACCAAGTAGAATCCACGGCTGGCTTCGTTGGCGGCCAACCAACTGGCATTACGATTGTCCATACGACAGCCGCGCCCGGCACATGGCCAACATCGGAAACATCTTTGAAAGCCCTCGAAGAAGCCATTCGCGCTGGTGTGGGTAAAGTGCAGATGAACTTGGATGGCCCGATAAGCCCGCCGCCGCAGATCCTACGTGTGGTTGTGGCACCGCGGGGATAAAGAGGCCAACACCGATCATGAATATTGGTACCGCCCTTGAAGTCGCGCGGTTCGTATTTGGAGCGGGATTGGTCGCTGCCAACGTAGCGGTTTGGTACGGCGTATGGCTCGAACGGGATTCCGCACCAAAAGAAACCCAGAACAAGGGCTGGCGTATCCTTGTTCGGGGACTTGCTGCTGAAACAGCGCTCGGGTTTTTTCTATTCGCCGCGGACACGACCTTAGGTGTCCACCAAACAGCGGAGATCGAAGGTGCCAATGGGGCGGCACGAACCGCCGTGAAAGCTGCGGATATAGCCAACAGAGCAGCAGCTAATCTCCAAGCGGCCTTACGTATAGACGCCGCCGCCCAGAAAGTGCTCCATGACGAAAATAACAAGCTTCAGGATGCCTTGAGCGCTGCAAACACCCAGATTACTGGCCTCAAAACTAGAACGCTCGGAATAGAGCGGAAACAGGCCGACCGGCACCTTACAGAGCCACAAAAGTCCGCCCTCTTGCTCGCGCTTACGCCATTTGCGGGGCAAACCGTGGATTTTATCAGCCCAACAGGCGTGGCTGATGCACCGGGTTTGATGAATGAATTTGCCACCATATTCCGTTCCGCTGGATGGAAAGTTGATGGGCCAGGACTGGGCGTGTTCAATGGCGATCAGCCCAAGGGCATACAAGTCACGGTAAACGCGGACGACGGACACGCCGGTAGATTTCCAACGGGCGCGCCACAGCTCGTTCAAACGCTTGTTAGGTTGAATTCACTGATGCGATCTATCTCAATCCCTCCATACCGTCGGGACAAATCCAGTTTCGAGTCGGAGAGAAACAATAGGGTGGGGGTAAATTTGTTCTCATGGGCCTTTTATCCTGCGAGACATGGCGACGGTCCTTGATTTCACCATCCGGCAAGACAGCCCTCACCCCTCGAAATAATGGCCCTGGTCGAGATCGGCGATCAGTCCGGGCTGGGTGGGACGCCAGCCCAGTTGCTCCCGGGTCAGCGCGGCGGATGACGGACAATCCAGCGCCAGAAACGCGCCCAGGAAACCGAAATGCTCGGCCGCTTCCTCGCGCGATTTGCTCACCAGGGGCAAATTCAAATGCTTGCCGATGACCGTGGCGATCTCCTTCACCGGCACGCCCTCGTCGCCGATGCCGTGATAATGCGCGCCCGCCGGGGCCTGTCCAGCGCCAGGCCATAGAGATGCGCGGCGTCGAGGCGATGCAAAGCGGGCCAGCGGTTGGCGCCGTCGCCGATATAGGCCGAGACGCCTTTCTCGCGCGCGATCGAGATCATGCGCGGGACGAAACCGTGATCGCCCTTGCCATGCACCGATGGCGGCAGGCGGATCACCGAGGCGCGCACGCCCTTTGCGATCTGCAAGACGGCCGTCTCTTCGGACACCCGCGGAATGGCATGCGCGGTGGCATCGCGCCGGTCATTCTCGGTGGAAACACGTCCGGGCGCGAGCAGTGCGGTGCCCGAGGTCACCACCAGCGGCCGTCCGCTGCCCGCCAGCGCCGAACCCATCGCCTCGATGGCGCGGGCGGTCCACCGCGCCATTCTCCGCGAACTTCGAAAAGTCATGGATGAAGGCGGTGTGGATCACGGCATCCGTGGCGGCGGCGCCTTTAGCCAGGCTATCCAGATCCTCCAGCGCACCGCGATGGATTTCCGCGCCCGCCGCCTTGAGCGAGGCGGCGCCCGCGTCGGAACGCGCCAGCCCCAGAACCTTGTGCCCCGCGCCCAGCAATTCCTGGACGATGGCCGAACCGATGAAACCGGTGGCGCCGGTACGAAAACACGCATCGAATCCTCCAGATTTGAACGGTCCTATAGTCACCAGCCCTTTATCGGGGTAAAGTAGTGATATTATCCTGGTATAACGACTAACAGGGTCCGCCATGCCCGCCACAAGCGACAATCTGCTGGGGACGTACCTCAAGGACCGGCGCGCCAAACTGGATCCTTCGGCGTTCGGTTTCTCGATGTCGCGGCGGCGCACCCCCGGGCTCCGGCGCGAGGAAGTGGCCCAGCGCGCCCATGTCAGCCCCACCTGGTACACCTGGCTGAACAGGGCCGGGGCGGCGCCCCCTCGCCCGACGTGCTGGACCGGATCGCCCGCGCCTTGATGCTCACCGAAGTCGAGCGCGAGCATCTTTTCCTGCTGGCGCTGCGCCGTCCGCCGGAAGTCCGCTACCAGGCATCGGAAGGGGTCGCGCCGCGCCTGCAGCGGGTGCTGGATCTGCTGGAGTTCAGCCCCGCCATCATCAAGACCTCTACCTGGGACATCGTCGCCTGGAACCGGGCCGCCACCGTGCTGCTCACCGACTACAGCGCGATGGCGCCGGAACAACGCAACATCCTGCGCCTGATCTTCTGCGATCCGCATGTGAAGGCGGCGCAGACGGATTGGGAAGGCGTGGCGCGCTACGCGGTGGCGGCGTTCCGCGCCGATGCGGCGCGCGCCGGGGCCGCGAACAATGTGAAGGCGCTGGTGGATGAGCTTTCGCGGCTCAGCCCGCAATTCGAAGCGATCTGGCGCGACAATGACGTGCGCAGCACCTATGGCGAAGTGGCCAAGCATTTGCGCATCCCCTGGCCGGACTGATCACGCTTGAGCACTCGTCCTTTACCGTGGACGGGCGGCCGGACCTTTCGATGGTGATCTACAATCCCGCGACGCCCAAGGACGCCGAGCGCATCCGCTCGCTGATCCAACCGGCGCCCAAGGCGAATGGCCACCGCTGAAGGCGGCGGCAGATTTCCATCTCGCCCGTGAAGATCGTGGCGACGCTGCCGGTAAGCTGCACGCCCATCGGCGCCATTCCATCGGACGCGAACCTGCCGCCATCGCATCCGACGGTCACCGTTTCATCGGTCAGGCCACGCCGGATGGCGGCAACAGCAGCTCCGCACGAGCACCCCGTGCGCATGCAGCTTGGTAAACTTCAAATGTGCCATGAAATTTTCCGCTCAGGCGGCTATCCAGGCGTCCCACGCAGCCGGTTCGTCGTCGGATTTCTTGGCGCTGGCCCCAAGCTTACGCCGCATGGCATTGGCGTTGCGGTGCTGCCGCGCGGCGAAGCGTGTGAGCGTTTTTAGACCAGCTCGCAGCGACTGCGAGATTTTTCGCGCCGCGATTTGCAATGCCTGGCGCAACTGCCCGCGCGCGACGAAAACAAAAAGCGCGACGAAAAGATCCAGATAGGCATTGGCGTCCACGGCAAACAAGGATGCGAGGTGGAGCGAGGCGATCTGCTCGAAGAACAAGAAGAACGCCACGACCAGCGCGATCTGCAGGATGATCCGCGCGGCGCGGCGAAAGGTCAGCCAGTCCAGAAATGTCGCCGGAGCAACAACCAAATTCGCCCAAAGCCAGTCACCCAGGGCGCAGGGCCGATCGATCGTGAGCTTTTGCCATAGGTTCATTTTGTCCCTCTCGCGTCCGCCACTATAGCCGTCCCGAAAGGCTTGTGCGGGCCGGGAACATCGCTGAAGGCGTTGGGAGGGATATCCGCCCGGAACGGGTTTACGCGGCCGACCTGAGAGGCAGGCTCACGGCCGCCTCATAGTCCTCGCATTTCCCAAACCTGACAAACGGGCAAGAGTCGCAGTCCTGCGCCGACGGCTGAATTTCGCTGAGGCAGGTGGCGCGATATTCGCATTCCGCCGCAAAACGCTTCGCGACCCGGGCATCGTGGCCCGACAATCTGTCAGCAGCCTCCCGCGCCTTTACCGCACGTGCGATCCAATTTTTCGCCGGCATTTTGTTGCGACTTTCCTTCCGTGGCATCCAGACTGAGCCTCGAATGGTAAATCGGACATTAACGGCCGGGGGTGCCGTTATCCAATTTGTACTTGTTTTGTTCTTATAATAGGGCTACCGTCCTATTACCATGACGACGGTCCTCGAATTCCACCATCCGGCAAGACAGGCTCCAGGGGCGCGGGGCGCTTTCCAACCATGTCGGGCGCTACGAGAAACAGACCCGGGTCCTCGTTGACGACGGGTGGGACGATGGCTGGCGCGCGGAAGACGATGCGCCCCCTCCGCTTCGTACCGAAGTCATCCATGACGCCACCCGCAGCATCATCGCCCGCAACACCTCGCCGGACATTTCCTTCGACCGCTCGATCAATCCCTATCGGGGCTGCGAGCATGGCTGCATCTATTGCTTCGCCCGTCCCACTCACGCCTATCTGGGCATGTCGCCGGGGATCGATTTCGAATCCCGCCTGTTCGCCAAGCCCAATGCGGCCGAGCTTGCTGGCCAAGGAATTGAGCGCGCCGGGCTATGTGCCGCGCACCATGGCGCTGGGCACCAACACCGATCCTTATCAGCCGCTGGAAAAAAAGCTGCGCATCACGCGCCCAGTCCTGGAAGTGCTGCGCGATTTCCGCCATCCGGTGGGCATCGTCACCAAATCGCCGTTGATCCTGCGCGACATCGATATCCTCTCCGAGATGGCGTCGATGGGCCTGGCGAAGGCGGCGATCTCGATCACCACGCTGGACCGCAAGCTCGCCCGCGCCATGGAGCCGCGCGCGGGAACACCTGCGCGGCGCCTGCAGGCGATCCAGGGGCTGGTCCAGGCGGGTATTCCCGCGGGCGTGATGTTCGCGCCGGCGATCCCTGCGCTCAACGATCACGAGATGGAGAATGTGCTGTCGGCGGCGGCGGAAGTGGGCACGCGTTCGGCCGGCTATGTGCTGTTGCGCCTGCCGCTGGAGATCAAGGATCTGTTCCGCGAGTGGCTGGAGGCCCAGGTCCCGGGCCGCGCCAAGCATGTGATGGCGCTGATCCGCTCTATGCGCGGGGGCAAGGATTACGACAGCCAGTGGAACACCCGCATGAAGGGAACCGGGCCTTATGCCGAGATGATGGCGCGGCGCTTCCATCTGGCGGTGAAGAAACTGGGGCTCAACCAGCCCTCGAAACCCCTGGTCATCAACAGCTTCCGGCGCCCTCCCCGGATTGGCGATCAATTAACGCCTGCTCCTCAACTGAATGAGGGGGATGCCCCATTACATCTACGAGTTCGCGCCTGCTGAAGACCCTGAGCGGTCCGATATGCGGCGTGGACGAGGCGGGGCGCGGGCCACTGGCAGGGCCGGTGGTGGCGGCGGCGGTGATTTTGGACCGCAAGCGCATGCCCAAGGGGCTGAACGATTCCAAGCAGCTGACCGAAGAAGTTCGCGAAGAACTTTTTCCCCAGATCATGGAGATGGCGGTGGCCGTCGGGGTGGGCGAAGCCTCTGTGGGCGAGATCGATCTGGTCAATATCCGCCAGGCCACGCATCTGGCCATGGCGCGGGCGGTGCGCGCACTGCCGGTCGCAGCGGAGTTCGCCCTGGTGGACGGCAATGACGCGCCCGCCCTTCCCTGCCGCTGCGACACGCTGGTGGACGGCGATGCGCGTTCGCTTTCCATCGCCGCCGCATCGATCATCGCCAAGGTCACGCGCGACCGCATGATGATCCGCGCTGCACGAAGAACATCCCGGCTATAATTGGCGCAGCAACAAAGGCTATGGCACGCCCGAACATTATGTGGGGCTGAAGGCGCATGGCGTGACCGTGCATCACCGCCGGAGCTTTGCGCCCATCCACGCCATTCTCACCGGCCAGGTGACGAACCTGAGATTGGTTCGGGGGGACGTGATGCCTGAGGCCGCGCTCACCGCGGCGGAATACTCAATTGCTCCACCGGGCAGTCACTACATCTGGTGGTGAATAATCGGGACTTAACTGGGAGTCTCGCCTAATTCCTTGATTCCGCTCGACTTCTGACAGAGCGATTCGCGCCGAATCACTGTGACCGCCTGTGGATGATTCGGGCGGGCATCATGAGCGGGCTGACACTGGACCCAATAATCTGGACCAAGTGATCGAGGGCGATTGCGTGGCGCGCATGAACGCGCTGCCGGAAGGCTGCGCCGATCTCATCTTCGCCGACCCGCCTTACAATCTCCAGCTCAAGGGCGATCTGCTCCGTCCCAACCAGTCCAAGGTGGACGCGGTGGACGATCATTGGGACCAGTTCGACAGTTTCGCCGATTATGACCGCTTCACCCGCGATGGCTCACCGCCGCGCGCCGCGTGTTGAAGGACACCGGCTCGATCTGGGTGATCGGCTCCTATCACAATATTTTCCGCGTCGGCTCGGTGCTGCAGGATCTGGGCTTCTGGATCCTGAACGACGTGATCTGGCGCAAGACCAATCCCATGCCCAATTTCCGGGGCAAGCGCTTCACCAATGCGCATGAGACCCTGATCTGGGCGACCAAGAATCCCAAGCAGAGTTACACCTTCAATTATGAAGCGATGAAGGCGCTGAACGACGAGCTGCAGATGCGCTCGGACTGGACCTTGCCGATCTGCTCCGGCCATGAGCGGCTCAAAGACGCCGCCGGCCAGAAAGCCCATTCCACCCAGAAGCCGGAATCCCTGCTCCATCGCGTGATCGTGGCCTCGACCAAGCCTGGCGACGTGATCCTGGATCCCTTTTTCGGCTCCGGCACCACCGGCGCGGTGGCCAAACGGCTGGGCCGGCATTTCATCGGCATCGAACGCGAAAAGACCTATGCCGATGTGGCGCGCGCCCGCATCGCCGAGATCGTGCCCGCCGATGACGATAGCTCGAAGTGACCAGATCCAAGCGCTCCGAACCGCGCATTCCTTTCGGCTGGGTGGTCGAGCGCGGGCTGTTGCCGCCCGGCACGGTGCTGCAGGGCACGCGCAAGCAACCAGAAAGCCAAGGTGCGCGCCGACGGCACGCTTGTCTGCGCCGACGCCACCGGCTCCATCCATCGCATCGGCGCGCATGTGCAGGGGCTGGATGCCTGCAATGGCTGGACCTTCTGGCAATTCGAGACCAACGGCGCGCTGGTGCCGATCGATGTGCTGCGTCAGCGCTTGCGGGCGGAACTGGTCTGAGCTGTTCGCAGGCCGTGCCGCAGCGAATAGCGGCACCGCCGTTCAGTCGCGCGGCCACCGTGCTCGATGATCTTGCGCATCACCGTGGGAAGCGCCACGGCGCCCAGCTTTTCCGCCGCGATCCATTGGCCCTTCGTTTCGGGCCGTTTCGCCAGCTGCGCGACATAGACTTCGATCTCCAATTCGAAATGGGTGAAGCCGTGGCGCACCAGGCCGGGACGTTTTTTCCACGTTCGCTGGAAAAGGCGCCTGCTTCAGCGCTCTGGCGGCTGACGGAAAATCCTCGCGCCCAGGGCCCAAGCGGCGGCTCCAGCATGGACGGCCAGCAGGCCTTTGTCCGGACGCTTGACCAGCAGCACCGCGCCGATGCGGTCGCGCGCCACAAAAGCCGCGCCGCGTTTCAAGGGCCGTGGCGTCTTGGGCGCCTTGACGCGGCAGCGCTTCCTGGATGCCGCGTTTGCGCGGGCCAGGCAATCGTCCGTCCAGCGGACATTGCCGCAGGCCGGCCGCTTGGGCGTGCAGATCGCCGAACCCAGATCCATCAGCGCCTGCGCGAAATCCCCGGCCCGTTCCGGCACCAGCGCCTGGCCTAGCGCGTGCAACTTCGATCTTGGCCTTGGGCATGGGTGTTTCGACGGCATAAAGCCGCGCGATTACCCGTTCGGCATTGGCGTCCATCGCCGCCTGGCGCTCGTCATAGGCGATGGCGGCAATCGCGCCCGCGGTATAGGTGCCCACGCCCGGCAGCGCGCGCAGGCCTTCCGCCGTGGCGGGAAATTTGCCGCCCATCTCGCCCGCCACGATTTTCGGCGGCGGCATGCAGATTGCGGGCGCGGGCGTAATAGCCAAGCCCCGCCCAGGCGGCCAGCACATCGTCCTGCCTCGGCGGCCGCCAGCGCCTTCACATCGGGCCAGCGTTCCAGGAATTTGCGGTAATAGCCGGCCACCGCCTGCACCGTGGTCTGCTGCAGCATGATTTCCGACAGCCAGACCCGATAGGGATCGGCGCGCTTGTCCCTTAGGCGCACGCCAGGGCAGTACCCGGCGGTGGACATCGTACCAGGCGAGCAGTTGCGCCGCCAAGCGGTGATTTCTGGTCCGGGCTTCTTGGATAGACGCGCGGGCATAGTCCGACCATGGCCCGAACCGCCTGCCAAAAACAACCGCAGAGCCGCCGATTCCCGCCGGCGGCGGCCGCGCCATGCCGTGGGCGGCGATGCGGCCACGCCGCGCATGCCGCCTTCGCCCGCGCCGGTTTCACCGATCCCAGCCTGGTCCTGCACTGGCCGGAAATCGCCGGGCCCGAAGTCGCGCGCATCGCCCGGCCGCTGCGCTTTTCAGGAAAAGGACGGCGCTCCTGACCCTTCTGGCCGAACCCGGCGCCGCCCTGTTCCTGGGCCATGACGTCGCGCGCAATTGGCGGGGCGATCAATGCCTATCTGGGCCGGGACGCGGTCGCCGCGGTGAAATTCGTGCAGGGCGCCGCTGACCAGCCGCCGCCGCCCAGCCCGCCCCGTCTTCGGCCCGGAACCGGCCCAAAAGCGACGATCCTGTGAACAATTACCGGGGACCGAGGCGCTCAAAACCGCCCTGAAAAGTCTGGCCCGCTGGCGGGCCAGCCGGGATTGAGCAATTGACCCCTTTCCTCTGCCACAAGCGGCAGAAGGGACTGACGGAGAATCGCCGTGTCACGCAAAGCCCTGATCGGTATCGGCTTTGGTGGTCGTCCTGGCCGATCATCGGCATCGCTTACGCCTATAACGTGATGGACAGCGGCGGCGGCGACGCCATCGTCGCCGCGGCGCGCCGGGATACGCCTGGTCCCGACCGACCGCGACCATGGGCAATCCCAAGGCCAAGGTGGTCCTGATCGAATATGGCGCGCCCAGCTGCCCGATCTGCGCCTATTTCTTCGCCAACACCTTTCCCCAGCTGAAGCAGAACTACATCGACACCGGCAAGATCTTTTACGTCTTCCGCGTCTTCCCCTTGCGCGAATCGACGGCGCGGCCGAGAAAATCGCCCGCTGCCTGCCTGAGGATAAGTATTTCGCGTTCATTGACCTGTTGTGGCGGAATCAACCCAAATGGGACGATGCGGAATATCCGGGCATTGACCGGACGCCCATGCCGCGCTGGTCCAGCTGGGCCGGATCGCGGGCATGAGCGCCGAACAGGTCGATCAATGCATCAACAACAAAGCAGGAAGACGACCGCATCAACAAGGTCGCGGCCGAGGCGGAGCAGAAATACCACATCAACGGCACGCCCACCTTCATCCTGGACGGCGTGCCGCAGACCGCCGGGCAACATTCCCTACGACAAATGGCGAAGACTCTCGATGCCGAGCTCGCCAAGAAGAAATAAGCGGGCATCGCGTATCAACGCGTAAGGCGGCGCATTTTTCTTGAAGTTCACCCGTCTCAGGCTTTCCGGTTTCAAATCCTTCGTCGAACCGACGGAGCTGCACATCGAGCCCGGCCTCACCGCCGTGATCGGGCCCAATGGCTGCGGCAAGTCCAACCTGTTCGACGCCATGCGCTGGGTGATGGGCGAAACCCGCCCCACCTCGGTGCGCGGCAGCGAGATGGACGATGTGATCTTCGCCGGCAGCGCCGGCCGTCCGGCCCGCAATGTCGCGGAAGTCACGCTCTTCATCGACAATGCCGACCGCAAGGCGGTCGGCGCCTATGCCGATTTCGACACGATCGAAGTCTCGCGCCGCATCGAGCGCGAAGCCGGCAGCGTCTATCGCATCAATGGCCGCGATGTGCGCCAGCGCGATGTGCAGATTTTCTTCGCCGACGCCTCGTCCGGCGCGGGCTCGACCGCCTTTGTGCGCCAGGGCCAGATCGGCCTTCTGATCAGCCAGAAGCCGCTGGCGCGCCGCGCCATCCTGGAAGAAGCCGCCGGCATTGCCGGGCTGCATCAGCGCCGGCATGAAGCGGAACTGCGGCTGAAGGCGGCGGAAACCAATCTCGGCCGCCTGGAAGATGTGATCCGCGAAGTCGAAGGCCAGCTTGCCGCCTTGAAGCGCCAGGCGCGCCAGGCCTCGCGCTATCGCAATCTTTCCGGCCATATCCGCAAGGCCGAAGCGCTGGCGCATTTCCTGCGCTGGACCGCAGGCGTGGCCGCGCCGCCGCCGCCGCCGAGCGCATCTGGCCGCAGCCGCCGCCGCCGTGGCCGCCGCCACCGACGAACGCGGCCAAGCGCCTCCACCATCCAAAGCGACGCCGCCGCCATGCTGCCGCCGCTGCGCCAGGACCGAGGCCGAGAAAGCCGCCGCCCATCACCGCCTGATCGTGGCAGCGCGAACAGCTGGAAGCCGAGGAAGCCCGCGCCCGCGAAGCGGCGCAGCGCTTCCGCCAGCTGATCGCCCAGGGCGACGCCGATATCGCCCGCGAACAGGAGCTGGACCAGGACGCCGAAGCGGCGCTCGGCGCGCTGTCGGCCGAGCGCGAGGAACTGGATCGCGCCGCCGCCGATGCCGCCGCCGACATCGCCGCGGCCGAAGCACGAGCCCGCGAACTGAGCGAGAAGCTGGCGAAGCCGAAACGCTGCTGGAAACGCTGACCCGCCAGCTGTCGGACTGGAACGCCAACAAGGCCAGCCATGAACGCGGCCGCGATCTGGCCGCAGGCCTTGTCCGAAGCCAGCGCCGGGCAATTGGCCGATGCGCAGGCGCGGCTGGCCCGCGCCATGGAACGCGCCCATGCCGCGCCCGATGTCGCCGCCGCCGACAGCGTCACCGAAACCGCCCGCGCCGCATCGCGAAGGCGCCGCGCGACCAGGCTGCACGAGGCGCGCCCGCGCGCGACGACGCCGAAGCCGCCGAACTCGCCGCGCGCGAGCCGCTGGAAGACGCCGAGCGCGAAGTCCATCGCCTGTCCGCCGAAGTCAAAGGCGCTGGGCGACCTGCTGCATCCCGAAGGCGAAGGCCTGTTCCCGCCGCTGATCGACGCGGTGACGGTGCAGTCCGGCTATGAAGCGGCGCTGGCCGCCGCGCCTGGGCGACGATCTGCAGGCGCCGCTGGACGAAGCCAGCGCCGCATCATTGGCGCGATCTGGGCGCGCTTCGACGCCGCCGCATCCGCTGCCCGACGGCGCCAAGCCGCTCAGCGATTTTGTCGAGGCGCCCGGCGCGCTTGGCGCGCCGTCTGTCCATGACCGGCCTGGTATTTCCCGATCAGGGCGCGGCGCTGCAGAAACAATTGCAGCCCGGCCAGCGGCTGGTGACGGCGCGCGGCGATCTCTGGCGCTGGGATGGCTATGCCGCGTCCGCCGACGCGCCTTCGCCCGCCGCCGTGCGCCTGTCGCAGCGCAATCGCTTGAGCGAGCTGGAACAGCGAAACCGCCGCCGCCAAGGAAATCCGGGCCGAGAAATTCGCCGCCTGGTCCCAGGCCAAGGACGCGGCCAGGCCGCGCGCGAAGCGGCGCGCGCAGCCGAGAATGCCGAACGCAAGACCGAACAGAGCCTGATCGCGGCCCAGGATGAAAGCACCCGCGCCGCCCGCGCCGCCGCCGAACGCGCCAGCCAGCTGGCCAACCTGGAAGCGGAAATCCGCCGCCTGGAGCAGTCGGTGGCCGCGGCCGAACGAGTCGCGCGAAGCCGCGCTAGCGGCACTGGCGGAATTGGGCGACGGTACGGCGCTTGACGCGAAAGCGCGGCCAACGCGCGCACCGCAGCCGCCGATGCGCGCAGCCTGAGCGGCGAAGCGCGCGCCGCGCTTGAAACCTTGAAGCGCGAAGGCGAAATCCGCGCGCCAACGCCTTTCGGCCATCGCCGACGAAGCCGCGCGCTGGGAAGCCCGCCGCAGCGCCGCCGCCAGCCAGATCGCCGAACTAAGCCGCCGCCACGACGAATTGACCGTCGAACTGGCCGCCGCCGAACGCGTGCCCGAGGAAATGGCCGACCGGCGCAATGCTCTTGCTCTACGCCATCGCCGAAGCCGAAACCGCGCGCAATCAGGCCGCCGATGCCCGCGTCGCCGCCGAAGCCGTGCTGGCGGATGCCGACAAGCATGCCAAGGCTGCCGATCACGCGCTTGTCGGCCGTGCGCGAGGAACGCGCCCGCGCCCAGGCCTTGTCGGAAAGCGCCGCCACCCGCATCGAGGAACTGCGCACCCGCATCCGGGATGAACTGGAATGCGAACCCGGAGAATTGGCAGAGCGCGCCGAGATCAAGGACGGCGAGGAATTGCCGCCGCTGGAACAGGCCGAAAAAAAGGTCGAGCGGCTCAAGCAGGAACGCGAGCAGTTGGGCGGCGTCAATCTGCGCGCCGAGGAAGAAGCCGCCGAACAGGAAGCCCGCCTCAAGACGCTGACCGCCGACCGCGACGACCTCACCGGCGCCATCGAGCGGCTGCGCCGCGGCATCCAGAGCCTCAACCGCGAAGGCCGCGAGCGGCTGCTGGAATCCTTCGAGAAGGTGAACAGGAATTTCCAGGATCTGTTCACCAAGCTGTTCGAAGGCGGCGAAGCCCGCCTCACCTTCACCGAGTCAGAGGACCCGCTGGAAGCGGGCTTGGAAATCTTCGCCCGCCCGCCCGGCAAGCGGCTGCAATCGCTGGCGCTGCTGTCGGGCGGCGAACAGGCCCTGACCGCCATGGCGCTGATCTTCGCCGTGTTCCTGGTCAACCCGGCGCCGGTCTGCGTGCTGGACGAAGTGGACGCGCCGCTGGACGACGCCAATGTCGAGCGCTTCTGCAACATGCTGGACCAGATGACCAAAATGTCGGGCACCCGCTTCCTGGTGATCACCCACCATGCGCTCACCATGTCACGCATGGATCGGCTGTTCGGCGTCACCATGGCGGAGCGCGGCGATAAGCCAGCTGGTCTCGGTGAGCCTGGCGGAGGCGGAAAAAGTTGCGCGCGGAATGATTCCCAGCTAAATCTCTCTGCGCGTTTCGCCGCGCCTCCTGAAACTCGTTATTTGCCAGTCGCTTAGGGTCAATCTGTCTTTCTTGACACCCTATAAGCGCGTCCCTATGGTCCGCGCGCTTCGCACCCAGCGAAAGCCCGGTTTTCAGCCCTGTTTTCGGCATTTGGGAGACGATCATGCCGTCTCAAGACCCCGACAGGCTCAGTGAATTGGGCGCGCGCCTGGACGAAGTCCAGAAGAGGAATGCGGTCAAGGCCAAAGGCCCGCCGCCCAATCAACTGGGCATCGCCGGGCGGTTTGCGACCGAACTGGTCGCGGCGCTGGTCGTAGGCGGAGGACTGGGTTGGGGGTTGGATTGGCTTTTGGGCCGGTTCGGTTTCCACACCAAGCCGGTCTTCCTGATTGTGTTTTTCATACTCGGCGCCGCGGCGGGCATCCGCAATGTGATGCGCGCGGCCACCGAGATCAACGCCAGAATGGCGTCGAAGGATTTGGAGAATTAAAGCCCGTGGCGATGTCGCTCAATCCGATGGAGCAGTTCGAGGTCAAGCCGATTTGGCCCTCGCCTTTGTTCCATATCGGCGGCCATCCCATCTATTTCACCAACCAGTCGCTTTTGATGGTGGTCGTGGTGATTGCGGCGTCGCTGTTCCTCACCCTGGCGGTGAAGCCGGGCCGGCTGGTGCCCACGCGTGGCCAATCCATGGCGGAAGCGTCCTACGAATTCGTCGCCAACATGATCCATTCGGCGACCGGCGAAGACGGGCTTAAATTCTTCCCCTTCGTCTTCACCCTCTTCATGTTCGTGCTGTTCTGCAATTTCTTCGGCATGATCCCGTGGAGCTTCACCGTCACCAGCCAGATCGCGGTCACCTTCGCGCTGGCCGCCCTGGTCATCCTGCTGGTGATCGTGGTGGGCTTCATGAAGCATGGGTTTCATTTCCTTCACCTCTTCGTGCCCAAGGCGCCCTGGTATCTGCTGATCCTGCTGGTGCCGATTGAAGTGATCTCGTTCCTGACGCGGCCGATCAGCCTCTCCGTCCGTCTCTTCGCCAACATGCTGGCGGGCCACACCATGCTGGCCGTGTTCGGCGGCTTTGTCGTGGCGCTGGGCGGCGCAGGCGGCATCCTTTCGGTGCTCTCGATCGCGCCCATGCTGCTTATCGTGGCGATCATGCTGCTGGAACTGCTGGTCGCGTTCCTGCAGGCCTATGTCTTCGCCATCCTCACCTGCATCTATCTCAACGAAGCGCTTCACCTCCACGATCATCATTAAGAAGGGAATTTTCTCATGGATCTTGCAGCTGCAAAAATGATTGGCGCGGGCATCGCCTGCATCGCCCTGGTCGGCGCCGGTATCGGCATCGGCAACGTGTTCGGCTCGTATCTTTCCGGCGCGCTGCGCAATCCGGGCGCCGCCGCGACCCAGACCACCAACCTGCTCCTGGGCTTCGCGCTGTGCGAAGCGACCGGCCTGTTCGGCCTGGTCATCGCGCTCCTGATCCTCTTCGCGTTCTAAGATGGCCGACGCCACCACCACGACCACCGGCGTTCCGGCCCAGCATCAGGCCGCGGGCTTTCCGCCGTTCAAGACCGAAACATTCCCCAGCCAGTTCTTCTGGCTGGTGGTCTCTTTCGCGTTCCTGTTCGTGGTGTTATGGCGGGTGGCGGGACCGCGCATCAATGGCGTCATCACCAGCCGGCGCAGCCAGATCAACGCCGACATCGCCGCCGCCGACAGGGCGCGTGGCGATGCTGAAGTCGGCCTCGTCCGCCTATCAGACGGCGCTGGCCGGCGCGCGCGCCCGGGCCCAGACCATGGCCGAGGACAACCGCCAGAAGCTGAATGGCGAAATCACGAAGGCCAAGGCGGACGCCGAAGCCGACGCTCACCGCGCCATGGCGGATGCCGATGCCCGCATTGCCGCCACACGCGTAGCGGCGCAGGGCCACATGATCAAAGCGGCGGAAGAAGCCGCCATCGCCATCGTGGCGCGGTTGACCGGCGAGACTGTCTCGCCCGAAGATGCCGCCCGCGCCGTCAAGGAGGCTTGAGGCCCATGGATATGCTGCGCGAGCCGGAATTCTGGGTTGGGGTTGGCTTCGTCCTGGTGATCGCCCTTCTAGTGTGGAAAGGCGTGCCCAAGATGATGGCCAAGTGGCTGGACAGCCGCGCCGCGGTGATTTCCGCCGAACTGACCGAAGCCCGGCGGCTGCGCGAGGAAGCCGCGCGCCTGCTGGCCGATTATCACACCAGGGCCGAGGGCGCCGAACGCGAAGCCGAAAGCATCTTGACGGAAGCCCGCGCCGAAGCCGCGCGCTTTGCCGAACTGGCCCGCGCCGACCTCACCAGCCAGATCGCGCGCCGCGCCAAGACGGCGGAAGACAAGATCGCCCAGGCGGAAGCCGCGGCAATGCAAGAAATCCGGGCTATGGCCGCCGATGCGGCGGTGACGGCAGCGCAGAAACTGATCCTGGCGCGCATGGACGACCAGCGCGCCGGTCACATGATCGCGGAGTCGATCAGGGATCTGGGCGGCAAGCTGAACTAAGGCTTCGCGCCCTACCCGACTACGCGCGCCAAGACGAAACCGTCATAGCCTTTGCTGCCCACCGTCTGCACGGCGGTGGCTTCCAGCTTTGGATTCTTCGACACCAGCGCATTGAATTTGCGCGCGCCCTGGACCGCTGCATCAGAGCTTTTGGCATCGGCCACCTTGCCTTTGCGCACCATATTGTCGGCCACGATCAGGCTGCCGGGCCGGGTGAGCTTGAGCGCCCAGATGAGATATTCCGGATAGCCGGGTTTGTCGGCATCGATGAAGACGAAATCGAAGGGTTCGGCCCTTTCCTTCACCAGCGCCGCCATGCTGTCTGCGCCCGCGCCTTGGCGGACCTGAACCTTGTCCGCAAAACCGGCCATCGCGATGTTCTTGGTGGCTACTTCCGCGTGCAGCTTTTCATATTCCAGCGTGACCAGCCTGCCGTCGGCAGACAACGCCCGCGCCATCCAGATGGTGCTGTAACCGCCCAATGTGCCCACTTCCAGAATGCGCTTGGCGCCCATGCTTTGCGCCAGCAACATCAAAAGCCGGCCTTGCAGGGGACTGACCTGGATATCGGGCAGACCCGCCTTCTTCGACGCCGCCAAAACTTTGGCCATCACCGGATCGGACGCACCAAACGCCTTGGCGTAATACTCGTCAACCGCTTCCCAGGTCTTGCTCATGCTCAGCCCTTTTCCGGATAAACGACTTTCAAGTGCAGCTCCTTGAGCTGTTTCTGCGACGCGGGACTGGGCGCGCGCATCAACAGGTCCTGGCCCTGCTGGGTAAGCGGGAACATGGTGACTTCACGGATATTTTCTTCCCCCGCCAGCAGCATCACCACCCGTTCCAGCCCCACCGCCAAGCCGCCGTGCGGCGGCGCGCCATAGCGGAAGGCGTTCAACATGCCGCCGAACCGGGCTTCCGTCTCTTCACGCGCGTAGCCCGCAATCTCAAAGGCCTTGAGCATCACTTCGGGATCGCGGTTGCGGATCGCGCCCGACAGCATCTCATAGCCGTTGCAGACGATATCGTACTGGAAGACCTTCAGCCCCAGGATCTCGTCCTTGTCGGTGGAGGTGAACCCTAAGAATTTATCCCGGTCATATTGCGGCATCGAAAAGGGATTGTGGGAGAAGTCGATGCGCTTATCGTCTTCGTTCCACTCATACATGGGATAGTCCACCACCCAGCAGAAGCGGAAACGGCCTTCCTCGATCAGTCCCAGTTCGCGGCCGATGCGGGTGCGGGCAAGCCCCGCCAAGGTGGCGGCGCGTTCTTCCTTGTCGGCGGCAAAGAACAAGGCATCGCCGGCTTTCACTTTGGCCAGCTTGGCCATTTCGGCGATCGCGGCCGGCGGGATGAATTTGGCGATCGGGCCTTTGCCGGTCAGCGTGCCATTGTCTTCTTCGAGCACGATATAGCCCAACCCCGGCGCGCCTTCGGTGCGGGCCCATTCATTGAGCTTGTCGAAGAAACTGCGCGGCTGGCTGGCCGCGCCCGGCGCGGGGATGGCGCGCACGGTCTTGTTCTTGAAGGCCTTGAACTCGACATCGGCGCTGCCAAAGACGGCGCTCACATCGGCGATGCGGATGGGATTGCGCAAATCCGGCTTGTCGGTGCCGAATTCCAGCATGGATTGGGCATACGGCATGCGCGGGAATGGCGCTTTGTCCACCGCGCGGCCATCGGCGAATTCCTCGAATACGCCCTGAAGCACCGGCTCGATGGCGGCGAAGACGTCGTCCTGAGTGACGAAGCTCATCTCGACATCGAGCTGATAGAATTCGCCTGGGCTGCGGTCGGCGCGGCCGTCTTCGTCGCGGAAACATGGCGCGATCTGGAAGTAGCGGTCGAAGCCCGCCACCTGGATCAACTGCTTGAATTGCTGCGGCGCCTGGGGCAACGCGTAGAACTCGCCCGGATAGCGCCTGGACGGCACCAGAAAGTCGCGCGCGCCTTCGGGCGACGAGGCAGTCAAGATCGGCGTCTGGAATTCATTGAAGTTCTGCGCATACATGCGGTTGCGCAGCGAACGGATGATGTTCGAGCGCAGCATGATGTTCTTGTGCAGCCGATCGCGGCGAAGATCGAGAAAGCGGTAAGTCAGCCGCGTTTCTTCCGGATAATCCATGTCGCCGAACACCGGCAGCGGCAGTTCCTGGGCCTGGCTCTGCACCACCGCTTCTTCGATGCGCATCTCAACTTCGCCGGTCGCCAGTTCGCTGTTCACGGTTTCAGGCGTGCGCGCCACCACCCTGCCGGTCAAGGTCAACACCCATTCCGAACGAGCCGTGTCCACGGTGGCAAACGCCGGGGCGTCCGGCTCGATCACGCATTGGGTGATGCCGTAATGATCGCGCAAATCGATGAAGATCAGCCCGCCATGATCGCGGCGGCGATGGACCCAACCCGACAGCCGGACCGTCTGGCCGACGTCGGATTTGCGAAGCTGGCCGCAGGTATGGGTGCGATAGGCGTGCATGACAAACCCTTGAGGAAAGCGGGTTTTTGGCGGTTTATAGGGGACGGGTCAAGGGCGGGCAAATCTGCTTCCATATGCCCGGGCCAGGCTTTGGCGATGCGGGTTTTTCCTGTCATACGCCTTGGCTAACGTGGCCGCCTGTCGAAGGAATCGATCGTGAAACGCACCGCCTGGGCCCTCGCGACGGGCCTCTTGATACTGCCCGTGGCCCCACCAGCTTGGGCCCAGCCGCAGCCGCACAATGTGATCATCTTCGTGGCCGATGGGCTGCGCTATGGCAGCGTCGAGCCAGGCAACATGCCCAACATGGCGCGGGTCAAGAGCGAAGGCGTGGATTTCACCAACAGCCATTCGCTCTATCCCACCGTCACGACTGTCAACGCCTCTGCCATCGCGACGGGGCATGGCATTGGCGATACCGGCGATTTCGGCAACACGCTCTATGTGGCGACGCCGATGGTGAGCCTGAAAGGCTCGACCCTGGGCTTTCTCGAGAACGACACCGTGCTTGCCGAAATGAACCAGAAATTCAGCGGCAATTATCTCAACGAGACCACGCTGATTGCCGCCGCGCGCGCCAAGGGCTGGCAGACCGCCATCGTCGGCAAGGAGGGCCCTGCCCGCATTCAGGACTCCACCGCCGACGAAGACGGCAACGAAACCCTGATCGTGGATGATTCCACGGGACATGAAGGCGGCATCGGCCTGCCCAACTGGTTCAGCGCCAATATGCGCCAGGCTTTTGTTGCCGGCGCCGCACCCAAGAGCAGCGTCCCCGATATCGAACAGGAAGTTTGGCTGATGAAGGCGACCACCCGGATCGTGTTGCCGCATTTCCAAAGCGGCGGAAAGCCATTCGTGCTGCTGTTCTGGTCGCGCGATCCCGACATGAGCCAGCATAATGGCCGCGACAGCATCGGCGAGATGGTGCCCGGCATCAACGGCCCCAGCGGGTTGGCGGGCACACGCGATGCCGACACCATGCTGGGCGAACTGCTTGCCTATCTGAAGGCGTCGGGCATGGACAAGACGACCGACGTCTTTGTCACCGCCGACCACGGCTTCGCCACCGTCAACCATTCCAGCGCCACCAGCCCTTCGGCGCATTTGAATCCCGCCGCGCCATTGGTGGATTTGCCGTCCGGCTTTCTTGCCATCGACCTCGCCGCCAGCCTGGGCATGCCGCTGCGCGCCCCCGGCGAGACCGGCGCGCCGCTGGACTTTTCCAACGGCGCCGAGCTTCCCGGCGGCTCCGCAATGCTGGGGACCGATCCCCGTCATCCCGATATCGTGGTGGCGGCCAATGGCGGCTCGGACTTGATCTATCTGCCCGCCATGAACGCAAAAAACTCCGCGCCGGCGAAAGAGACCGCCGCCAGCATCGTCAAATTCCTCGCTGCCCAGGATTATGTGAGCGGGATCTTCGTCAATGACCGGCTGGGCAAATTCCCCGGCGCACTGTCGATGAGCGATGTCGGATTGATGGGCCAGGCGCGAACCCCGCAGCCCGCCCTCTATGTGAATTTCCGCTCCTTTTCCAGCGGCTGCGCCAATGAATTGCAATGCACAGTGGAAATTTCCGACACGTCGCTGGCCACCGGGCAAGGCAATCACGGCAGCCTCAGCCGAGCCGAGACCCGCAATTTCATGGCCGCCATCGGACCCGATTTCAAAAACGGCTATGCCGATCCCGCGCCCATCTCCAACGCCGACATCGCCCCCACCCTGGCGCACGTGATGGGGCTCGAATGGCCAGCCAAGGGAACGCTGAAAGGCCGGGTGGCCGGCGAGGCGCTCCAGGGCGGGGCCGACACGCCCTTCCGGCGCGACATGGCCAAATCGGCCCCGGGGCCGGACGGCGTCCAGACCGTACTCGACTACCAGACCGTGGGAACCGAGCGCTATTTCGACGCTGCCGGCTTTGCCGGCAAAACCGTGGGCCTCAGGACGCAATAAAATAAGACCAGCCGGGGCCGAATCCGCTATCACCTGATATAATGCGGATTGTCGAGACCAATCAGGACTTGGCCGGTTTTGTGGACGAGCTCGCGAGCGCGCCCTATCTGGCGCTCGACACTGAGTTTCTGCGCGACCAGACCTATTATCCCCGCCTCTGCCTGATCCAGGTGGCCGCCCCCCATGCCGAGGGGATCATCGATCCCATGGCGCCAGGCCTGGACCTCACGCCCTTCTTCGAGCTTCTCAAACGCCCGCACATTGTCAAAGTCCTGCACGCGGCCCGGCAAGATATCGAGATTTTCTATCTCAGGGCCGGCGTGATCCCAGATCCTCTGTTCGACACTCAGGTGGCCGCCATGGTCTGCGGCTTTGGCGATGCCGCTTCGTATGAGACCTTGGCGCGCAAGCTCGCGGGCGTGGAGATCGACAAATCCGCCCGCTTCACCGATTGGAGCCACCGGCCGTTGTCCAAACGTCAGCTGGAATATGCCCTGGCCGACGTCACCCATCTGCGCGTGATCTATGAGAAATTGTCGGCGCAGCTGGCCCGGTCGGGCCGCGCCGCCTGGGTGGAAGAAGAGATCGCCGCCCTCAAGGACCCAAAGCTTTATCGTCTGGACCCGGAGCTCGCCTGGAAGCGGCTCAAGCCCCGCACCACCAACAAACGCTTTCTCGCCCTGCTGGCATCGCTGGCGGCTTGGCGCGAGCGCGAGGCCCAAACCCGCGACATTCCCCGCGGCCGGGTGCTGAAGGACGAGGCCTTGACCGAGATTGCTGCGCATCCGCCGGAAAATGGCGAAGGGTTGGAGCGCATCCGCGCCGTGCCCAAGGGCTTCGCCAATTCCAAGCTGGGCAAGAGCCTGATGGACGCGGTCGAAGCCGGACGCCATGCGGCCCCACCCGAGGTGCCGCAGGCCGCCCCCGTCCGGCGCCGGCGCGAGCCGTCGCCCGCGGCCATCGACCTGCTCAAGACCCTGCTCAGGCTGAGAGCCGAGGCAGCCAATGTGGCGCCCCGCCTGATCGCCAATGCCGAAGATATCGAGAAATTGGCCGCTTTCGAGGACCAGGACGTCGCCGCCCTGCATGGCTGGCGGGCGGAGGTGTTCGGCAAGGATGCGCTGGCTTTGCGCAAGGGGGACCTCGCCATCGCGCTCGAAAACGGTGAAGCTGTGGTTGTCGAGCTGGAGGAAGAAAGATGAAAACGATTCTGATCGGCGCTGCGTTTGTGGCGCTGTTGGCGGGGCCGGCAGCGGCTTCCGATTTCACGAGCTTTACTTTGTCCACCACCGCCAATGCCTCGCCCGAAAAGGCGTGGGCGAAGATTGGCGGCTTTTGCGCCATTCACGACTGGCTGGGTACCAGCTGCGTACTCACCGGCAATGGCGATGTGGGCAGCATTCGCACCATCAATGACGGCAAAGTGACCGAGATGATGGTGGCCAAGACCCCATTCTCCTACACCTACATCCAGCCTCTGAATTACGCGAACCTCTATCACGGCACCCTGGCGGTCGAGCCCGACGGCGCCGGAAAGAGCAAGATCACCTACACATTCCTCTACGATGCCGAGCCGTTGGGCGACGCCGATGCCAAGGCGAAAGCGCGCCAGGGGCGCACCGACCGCTTCAATCAGGCGTTGGCGAAGATGAAGGCGATGGCTGAATCGCCTTAAGCGATCAGAAAGCGAAATGACCGTTCCAGTAGGGTGGTACGTTCGGGTTTGGGTCGGCGAAGAAGAATCCGATGATCCAGCCTACGATACCGCCCTTTACATTGCCGGTTATCCGACGCCTGCCGAAGCGGAGGCAGCAGTAAGAAGGGCGCGCGCAAAGACCGGCGAGCGAATAGAAGTTTTGGACGGCGGAATT
The DNA here is from genome assembly GCA_963765095.1 of uncultured Alphaproteobacteria bacterium. Taxonomy (GTDB): domain Bacteria; phylum Pseudomonadota; class Alphaproteobacteria; order Micropepsales; family Micropepsaceae; genus Rhizomicrobium. Next base: position 22,650 of record CAVXUV010000012.1, on the reverse strand, counting down.
ATCCAGGGCGGGGGCCCCAACCTAAGGCTGGAGAAGTGCAGCGGCTTAGAGGAGCGGTCTGACCGCCAAAATTAGGCGCGAGGGATTTTGGTCGGTGGCCAGGAGCGGCGCGCGGACCCGGGGCAGGCCGTGACATCATGGCGCGATAGGAATACCGCACACCATTGTCATGGCCGACCGGAGTGTCGGCCATCCAGGTGAAACTTGGCGCAGTGCTGATGCAAAAGACCTATTACGTTTACATAATGGCCAGCAAACGGAATGGCACGCTCTATGTCGGCGTCACCAACAATTTGGCGCGGCGAGCATTGGAACACCGCGAAGGTTCAGTACCTGGATTTACAAAAAAATATGGGATCGGGCTCCTGGTCTATTACGAGAGCTTCAACGATATTCACGACGCCATTCACCGCGAGACTGAGCTGAAAAAGTACAAGCGCGAGTGGAAATTAAATCTCATTCAGCAGAATAATCTGGAGTGGAAGGATCTCGCGCCATCGCTGTGACGGTTTGCGTGTCACCTGGATGGCCCGGATTCCCGGGCCATGACAGTCAGGCTTGGTCTAAGTCGGGCCCACCGGTGGCGAGGTCGTTCTCTTCCTCGCCGGTATAGGGGTCTTCGTCGGGGCCCAGGGTATCGGTAGGGTTGGGCACGTCGAAGCCCGAAGGCGGGATCGCTTCCAGGAAGCCCGCCGCCTTGAGCTCGTCCAGGCCCGGCAAGTGGGAGACGCTTTCCAGCCCGAACTGGACCAGGAAGGCCTCTGTGGTGCCATAAGTGACAGGGCGGCCCGGCGTCCGCTTGCGCCCCCTGATCTTCACCCAGCCCACTTCCATCAAGGTGTCGATGGTGCCCTTGGACAGGGCCACGCCCCTTATATCTTCGATCTCAGCGCGGGTGACCGGCTGGTGATAGGCGACGATGGCCAAGGTCTCGATCGCCGCACGCGAAAGCCGCTTTTGCTCGGGCTGTTCCTTGCGCAGCAGGAAGGCCAGATCGCTGGCGGTACGGAATTGGTATTTTCCGGCGACGCAGCAAAGGTTTACGCCCCGCTTCTCATAGGTTTCCTGAAGCGCGGCAATCAGGCCCGGCAGATCGGCGCCTTCTGGCAAGGATGTTGACAGCGCTTTTTCATCGAGTGGCTCCTCTGCCGCGAACAAAAGGGCCTCGACCATCCTCAGATGTTCGGGGTTTACGCCAGGCTTTTCGCCGGTCTCATCGTCGCTTTGGGCTTCCATCTCGGTTTCGATTGTCGCTATCAACTTTGCTACGCGGTTCATGTCATGCCCCCGTTTCCGGTTCTAGTGGCGGGTTTCCGCCTGCCCGGTCGCGCACATAAATTTCTTCGAATGGCGCTCCTTGGCTCAATTCCAGCTTCCCGTCCCGGGCCAGCTCCAGGCATGCCAACAGGGTCGAGGCCGTGGCTGAACGCCGCCGCCGGCCGCCCTGCCAATCCGGCGGCAGGAGGCTGGTGAGCGCGCTCCAGTCGGCGATCCGGCCCAGCATCCGCTCCAGCCGCTCCCGCGCCTCTTCGATCTGGAGCACGGGGGCAATGACGGGGTGATAGGCCTTGCCGCCCAAGTGCCGCGCCCGGTCGGTGGCATAGGCGGTGAGCAGGTCGTAAAGCGTATCCTTGTAGGTCCTGAGCTTAATCACATTGACGGGCTCGGGATCGCCCCGGCCGAAGACGTCGCGGTCCAGCCGCTCGCGCCCCATAAGCCGAGTGGCGGCGGCACGCATGGCATCCAACCGTTGCAGGCGCCAGCGCAGCCGGGTCGCCATCTCGTCGGCGGTGGGCTCGCCGTCCGGGCCTTTTTCCTGCGGCAGGACCAGGCGGGATTTGAGATAGGCCAGCCAGGCCGCCATCACCAGATAATCGGCGGCCAGCTCCAGATTGATGCGCTTGGCGACTTCGATGAATTCCAGATATTGCTCGGCCAGCTTGAGGACCGAGATCTTGGCGATATCGACTTTCTGGTTGCGCGCCAGGGTGAGCAGAAGGTCGAGCGGCCCCTCGAAACCATCCACCGTGACCACCAGCGCATCCTCGGCGGCCACGATCGCGGTCGCTTCGAAATCGCCGAAGTCTTCAGCAGGTTCGGTCACAGGGTCCCCGCCAGCAATTGCTGCAAATGGGCCTCAGCCGCCCCAGGCTCGAACGAGGCGTCCGCCCGTTCCAAATCCAGTTGCGCCATGGCATGGACCGCGCGCTTGAGCGCTTGCCCGTTCAAGGCTTTTCCTTCCGCCGCCACTTGCTTCATCTCATCCATATTGCCGTTGCAGTGGAGCACCACGTCGCAGCCCGCGAACAGGGCTGCCCGGGCGCGGGCGCCAAGGGAGCCCTCCAACGCCTGCATCGACAGGTCGTCGGACATCAGGAGCCCGTCAAATCCTATCTCACCGCGGATCACTTCCCGAATGACTTTCGGGCTCACGGTCGCAGGCCGCTGTGGATCAATCGAATCATAAACCGACGTGCGCGGTCATCGCTATCGGACAGGTATCCAGACTGCGGAAGGGAACAAAATCGCTGGCGGACAATTCCTCGCGGCTCGCGGTCACCTGGGGCAGCGCGTGGTGGCTATCGGAGCCGGCTCGGCCATGGCCGGGAATGTGTTTCATCACCGGCAACACGCCGCCTTCCAGCAACCCTTCCATCTGGGCGCGGCCCAGATCGATCACGGTCGAGGGATCATGGGCGAAAGCGCGGTCGCCAATCACGTCATGGGCGCCCTTGATGGGAACATCCAGCACCGGCAGGCAATCGACATTGATTCCGAGCTCGGTGAGCTCATGGGCAATCAGGCGGGCATTGAGATATGTGGCCTCACGCGCCGCTTCCGGGTTGACGTCATGCAGGGCACCGAACCGCGCGGCAGGAAGGCGCGCGCGCCAATGGGGCGGCTTCAACCGCGCTACCCGTCCGCCTTCCTGATCGATCAGCACGGGCGCGGCGGGATCGTTCACGGTCTCGCGCAGCGCCTTGACCAAGGTTCGCACTTGTTCGGGGTTTTCGATGTTGCGGGCGAAAAGAATGAAGCCCCACGGCCGCGCTTCGCGGAAAAAAGCCTGCTCATCAGCCGACAGAACGGGTCCGCTGCAGCCATAGATCGCACGGGAACGACGCATTATTTGCCTAAGAAGCAGCCGCCGCCATCCGCCTTCAGGCGATCGCACAGCGCTGAGGCGACATCCTTGCTGGAGAAGCCGGCGATGCGAAGGCGATACCAGGTGCCTTTATCGCCCAGATCGGCCTGAGCGACATTGGGCGAATAGCCCGCCAGCAACGCCGCATGCTTGGTCTTATATGCCGCCCAGGCGGCGTCGGCCTCGGCCTGGGATTTATAGGCGCCAATCTGGAGCACATAGGCCCCGCTATCCGCGGGAGCGGCGGCAACCGGAGCCGCCGGGGGCGCTTTTGCGGTCATGGCGGCCAATTGCTTGGGGGGCGCGGTCGCGGGTGCTGCAGGCGCGGAAGGTTGAGCCGGTGTCGGCGCGACCTTGGCGATGGCAGCAGGCTTTGCCGCCGGAGCTGGTGCCGCGGCGGCCACTTTCACCGGCGGAGTTACAGGCTTGGGCGCTTCAACCTTTGCAGCTGGTACAGGCTTGGGGGCTTCGACTTTTGCTGCGGGCGCAGGCGTGGCGGGTGCGGGCTTCGCCTCAGCGGGCACACGCGGCGAGACATCCTGCGCCACCTGGTCATCGGGCGGAGCCGGCTGCTCGTAGATCTTGAAGCCCTTGTAGGGTGCTGCCGCACCGCCGGAATTGGCCGGCGCAACCCGCGCGGGACCGGATTCCGCCGCCACCACGGGAATTTCACTGCGTCCGCGCGCCACGCCTTCGCTGTAGGCCAGCCAGACGAAACCCGCGAACATCGCCAGCACCAGAAGCGCCAGCACAATCAGGAGCGGAAGGCGCGAACCTTCGACGTCTTCCTCTTCCTCGGACCCGTCAAAGACCCGCACGTCTTCGCCGGGTTCATAGAGGCCGCGTTCAAACTGGGGCATGGGGTGGATCCCGAATCTCGGGAACCAGTTTATCACCCCGATGAGGTCGAATCATCGCCCCAAAGAGTGATTTTGGTTTTTAAAATCCGGCCATATTCGGCCAAAGCGTAATTGTCGGTCATGCCTGCGATATAGTCGCGCACCACGCGGCGCGTGGCCGAATCGCCCGCCGCCCCGCATTGGCTCAGCCAGTCGGACGGCAGCAACGCGGGGTTCGCCACCAGCGCCTCGAATAGACCCGTCATCACGATCTGAGCCTTGCCCATCGGCCCCATCACGCGGGGATGGCGGTACATGCGCTCGAAGAGGAAGCGTTTGAGCGCCCTTACCTCCCCCGCCATCTCCTTTGAGAAGCCCGCCAAGGCGCCAGGGTGATGGCGGATCGCGGAGGCGGAAGCAGGCGCCGTCGCCTCCAACCTGCGCCTGGTTTCGCCCAAGACATCGTCGGTGAGCGCGCTCATCAGGGTACGGATCAATTCCCCGATGAAGCGGGAGAGTTCCAAGTCGCCATAGCGCGCGATCACGTGCTCCGCATGGACCCCGGCCAGCGGCGCGCTGACGAGGTCAGAGATCGGGAATAACCCCGCGCGCAGCCCGTCATCGATGTCGTGATTGATATAGGCGATGTCGTCGGCCAGGGCCGCGATCTGGGCTTCCAGTCCCGGCCAGTTCTGCAGATCCAGGGACCAACGCTGGTCAAAGCCGGCAATCGGGCCGGGCACGACGCCGCCGATGGGGCCATTATGCTTGACTAGGCCCTCCAGCGTCTCCCAGGTGAAATTGAGGCCGTCGAAATCGGCGTAGCGATGCTCCAGCTTGGTGACCAGGCGGAGCGCATGGGCGTTGTGGTCGAAGCCGCCGATATCCTTGGTGACGGCATTCAGCGCTTCCTCGCCGGAATGGCCGAACGGCGTGTGGCCGAGATCGTGCGCCAGGGCCACCGCCTCTGCCAGGTCTTCGTCCACCGCCAGGCTTCTGGCGAGGCTGCGGGCCAGCTGGGCCACCTCGATCGAGTGGGTAAGCCGGGTGCGGTAATAATCGCCTTCATGCTGCACAAAGACCTGGGTCTTATGTTTCAGCCGGCGGAAGGCCGAGGAATGGATGATGCGGTCCCTATCCCGGCTGTAGCAGGTGCGGGTGGCGCTCTCATATTCGGGGTAGAAGCGTCCCCTGCTGTCTTCAGGGCGGGTGGCAAAGGGGGCCAGCGGCATGGGAGCCGCGAAAACCGGGCCCAGCAGATGGCCTGGCGGCGCTTCGATCTGGCCCTTTGCGGATGACATGACCAGGACTACATAAGACCTAGTCCGTGCCATTCCTAGAGTTCCCACATGACCCTGCCCGTCACCGTTTCCGCCCGCGCCGCCCAGCGCATCGCCGCCATCCTGGCCAGTGAAGGCCGGGAGGCCATGCTTCGACTGGCGGTGACCGGTGGAGGATGTTCCGGCTTCCAGTATAATTTCGCCCTGGATGAGACCCGCATGGACGACGACCTTCTGATCGAGGAAGGCGGCGCCAAGATACTTATCGATCCAGTGTCGCTGGATTTCCTCGCCGGGGCCGAGATCGATTTCACCGACGGCCTGATCGGGCAGGCCTTCAAGGTCAACAATCCCAACGCCGCCTCGTCCTGCGGCTGCGGCACCAGCTTTTCCGTCTGACCGGCTAGTGTCGTGGTTTCGAAGTTCGCTTGCCATCGATATAGGGCTCTTGGCGAATTTCGAAACCAAAACGACACCGGGAATCCATATTGGCTAGTGTCCTTTCGATTCCGGAATTCGGCCAAGGACCGATATAGAGACATGCGAATTTCGGAATCGGGACACTAGCGTGAAAATCGCCACCTGGAATGTCAATTCCATCAAGGTCCGGCTGGAAACGGCGCTGGCATGGCTCAAGGAGGCCAAGCCCGACATCGTCGCGCTGCAGGAAATCAAATGCGTGGACGAGAATTTCCCCACGGCTTCGTTCGAGGCGCTGGGTTATAATTGCGCCGTACACGGACAAAAGACCTATAACGGCGTCGCCCTCCTCTCCAAGCGGCCTCTGGAGGATGTCACCCCACGGCTTCCGGGCGGCGACGGCGACGACCATTCGCGCTATCTGGAGGCGGTGGTAATGGGCGACAAGGGCACGCTCCGCATCGCCTCGATCTATGCTCCCAACGGCAATCCGCTGGGCACCGACAAATTCACCTACAAGCTGTCCTGGCTGGAACGGCTTCATGCCCATGCCAGGGAGCTCTTGGCGCTCGAGGAAACCGTGGCGCTGGTGGGCGATTACAATATCATCCCTGAAGACAAGGATTGCTACGACCCCAAGGCATGGGTGAATGACGCCCTGTTTCAGCCCCAGTCCAAGGCGGCGCTGCGCAAGATCGAGTATCTGGGCTACAGCGACGCCTTCCGCGCCAAGAACCGGGCGGCAGGGCAATATACATTCTGGGACTACCAGGCCGGTTCCTGGCGGAAGAATTTGGGCATCCGCATCGACCATATCCTTCTGTCGCCCCAGGGAATCGATCGGCTCAAGGCGGTGGGCATCGACAAGCATATGCGCGAAGGCGACAAGCCTTCCGATCACGTGCCGGTGTGGTGCGAACTGGATCTATAACCCGGCCCCCGCATTTCGCGACGCTATGGCGCTCCTGAAATCGCCATATTTGCCGTTATAGTCCCGCGCGTTATTTGACCGGACCCTCAATGCGCGGCGTAGGACTTTTGTTGGCGGCGTTGCTTTTCCTGCCCGCGCCCGCCATGGCCACGGTCCAGGCGCCCAAGCCGGTCTCGCGCATCGACAGCCTGATGGCCACCGAGAAAGGCGGCCGGATCACTATCCAGGCCAAGGGCGCGGTATCCGGTGGCGGCTGGAAACATGCCACCCTCAAACCCGCCAAATCCGCCGCTGCTGGCGACGCCCATGTGCTGGTGATGGATTTCCTGGCCGAACCGCCCGAGCCCGGTGGAGCGGTGATACCGGGCCTTTTGCCCGTCACCGCGACGATCCAGGTCAAAACCCGCAAAGGCGTCGTCTCGGTGCGCGCGGTTTCGGCGTCCAACGAGATCACGACGCAAATTTTGCGTTAGAGTGTTTATTTAATGCCCTACCGCTTCGCTACTTGAGGGACTTTTTTATGCCCTATCACTTCGCTACTTGAGGGACTTTTTATGCCCTATCGCTTCGCTACTTGAGGGCAATATGCAAATCGATTTCATCTCCGACACCGTCTGTCCGTGGTGTTTTATCGGCAAGCGCAGATTGGGCCGCGCCATCGCCATGCGGCCGAACATGTCCTTCGATGTGCGCTATCGGCCCTATCGGCTCGACCCGACCGTGCCCAAGGGCGGCATGGACCGCGAGGCCTATATGGCCGCCAAGTTCGGCAAGAGCGGCGGGATCGCCGACGCACAGCGCATGATCGCGGCCGAAGGCGCCAAGGAAGGCATCGAGTTCGATTTCGCTTCCATCCTCAGAACCCCCAACACGCTCAACTCGCACCGCCTGATCCGCTGGGCTGCCCTCACCGGAGCCCAGGACGAAGTGGTCGAGCGCTTGTTCGCCGCCTATTTCGAGAATGGCGAGGATATCGGTGACATCCGCGTGCTCTCCGACATCGCCGATGTCTGCGGCATGGATGGCGCCCAGGTCGCGGACATGCTGGAAAGCGATCAGGATGTCACACTCGTGGAGCGCGAAGACAAGCTCGCCCATGAGATGGGCGTCACCGGCGTTCCCGCCATGATCTTCGCCAACAAGGTCGCGGTTTCCGGCGCGCGCGAACCCGAAGTGCTGGCGATGGTGATCGATAAGGCGCTTGAGATGGTCAGTCAAGTTTGATTTCCCCCTCCGCCCTTCGCAGCTTTGCTCTTGGCGCTACGGCTTACGCCTAAGCGCCTGCGAGCGCTGCTACGGGCACCTCCCCCGCCAGCATGCTTCGCATGCGCGGGGGCGGCGGGCCTCGGCTGTCTCACGAGGCTTGTGTCGCTCGTTGTGTAGGAACGCTCGTACAATTCCGGTATAATAACCGCCTCAACCCGGGCATCGTTGGGGGGCTATACGGTATGCTCATTGCATTGGTATTAACGGTTGCATTGGCATCGCAGCCACCAATTCCACGTGCTTCGCCACAGTATAGTGCGGTCCAGCAAATAACCACCCAAAGGCAGCAACAGGGCCCAGCTGATAATCGCGGCACTAAAGAGCGGCCTCTCGTAGTCGAGACGCACTCCACCCCGCAAAGCCAATCAGGATGCTACATATCAACAGCAAAAGACGGCGATTCAGGACACGCGCGTAGTTGGCATCTGGAGCATTTGTATTGGATCCTCCAAACTCTGGCCTTGGTAATAACTTTTCTCGTAATGGCCTTTGTCGCCATCCGCCAATTGCGGGCTTATGTAAGTTTTTCCAGCGATCAGCGCTGTTAAATTCTTTAGCCTGACCGAACCCATCGTTGTGCAAGTTAGTTTGAAAAATACCGGGCAGACACCCGCTAGATATTTTATGACGCACTCCGTAGCTTTCGTTGCGGTCTTTCCTTTGCCGGACGAAACTAAGTTCCCCGCTCCGAAAGAAGACCCGATTAGTCGATACAGCCGAAGTACTCTTTTCCCTGGGGCCTCCACATCTATCGATGCGGTTGGGGTAGAAGCCCTAAACGCAGAAGAAATCGCAGCACTGAAAGAAAAAATCCCGAAGGCCGCTATTTATGTCGCCGGTGAGGCGCATTACAGAGATATCTTCGGTCGTAAGCGTATTAGCGAGTACTGCTCGTACATCATTCCTGAAGACACCAAAAAACTGATTGCCGCTGAAGAACAAAACCTCGCGCTGGATGCCGAAGTGAGGTTCTCGCAGGCTCACATTCTCAATCACGCGACCTGACGCCTGTGCGTCCCCATAAGCCCGAGAAGAGCCGTTAGTGCCAAAGCCGCGCAAGCACCGCCCCGAAAAGAGCGCCTAAAATAGGCCCCGCAAGTTGGGCCCAGGCCTGCATATAGGCCGGCCCAAGCCAGTCTCTTTTTCGCCGCCAATTCATGCCCCCAAGCGTCCGCGCACGACGGGGCCTCCGCACCCCACCCGCGTGGGAACTGGTACATGTCGCGGACCGGGGTCGCCTTCTCATGACCCCATACGTGCGAGCGAGGACATCCCCTAAAAGTCAATCGACCCAAAATCCGTAGATGGACCACGTGAAGGCGCTCATTCACCCGGAAGATGCTCAGACACTTTGGAATGATCATCTTCGAACTGTTCGAAGGTGAAATTATGTTGAGCACCTTCGGCTCTTTCACCGCACCCTTGGGCAGACGCCAGCCTCAGACCGCCGGTTTGCCACCATTCGATGACGGCGCTTGCGTGGCGCTTTTCGGCTCACCCAAAGGGACCGTGATCGGGCTGTCGTAGTAGTAGTTCGCGCCGCTTGCCGCATCGACGCCGGCACCTATCAGGCCGCCCGCCACGATATTCCCGAATGTGGCGCCGCCGAACTTGGAAACCGCCACCTGGCTACCGGTCTCAAAGCCGTCTTTGGCACAAGAAACCGTAAGATCGTTTTTCGTTTTGTGGACATCGACGCTGCCCGGAGAGGTCAAGTACCAGGTCCCTTCGGAGTTCGTCAGCGTGCATTTGGCCCCCTCTACCGGCGTTGTCGTAACCGATACAGACTGGTGAACCCCATCTACGATCGTCGCGCAACCAGACAAAGCAATGCCGAGCGCGGCCGTGGCCGCGAATGCGTAAAACTTCATGTTTGAACTCCCCAGCCCTTAATTGCCCAAGGAATTGTTAGACCAATCGACGGTTGTGAACAATCCGCACCCATATCCGGGGGGCGCCAAAGTTCTAAGGGCCTTCGCGCGTGCGCTCCTGAAGATGCTCAGACACTTTGGAATGATCATCTTCGAACTGTTCGAAGGCGCTCATGGAATTGTGTTGAGCACCTTCGGCACCGGCATTGATCACCTTCGGCATGCGCCAGGTCCAACCGCCGTGGAGGCCCTGTTTCACGGCTTCCACGCCCAGGGCGGCTTTTGCCCGTCTGAGGCTGATGGCGGAATGGCCCATGGCGCTGGCCGCGTCCTTGACGGCCGAAGCCGCCGCGCCCTCGCCATGGCCCAAAAACGCCGCCAGCCATTCGGCGGCACGGTCCACAGCGCTGCCATCTTCTCCTGCGGGCGTCTCGACCTCGCCAATCAACTCGCGGGCCGAGCCTTCCAAGGGTTCGCCCCACACCACGCGCTGACCCACCAGATCGGGGTGACCGGGCACAGCGCCCTGCTCGAGGTCATAGGTGAAACCACCGCCCGAAGGGCCGATGTTGGACTTGGCGCGCACCAGCCGTCGCCGCTCGCCATCCCGCTCCGGCCGGGCGGTGGCCAGCACCATGCGCGCCAACGCACCAAAGGCGATGGAGCCATTGACGCGCTCCAGCGGATCGCGCCCCGCCGTGCCCTTGGTGAAATGGGTCACGCCCAACACCGCCGCGCCGCTGACGCCGGCGAACTCGACCAGCGGCTGAAGCGCGCGACGCACCTCGTTGTTCTTGTTGCCGTCGCCCTGAACCGCCGAAACCACCGGGTCCAGGATCAGCAGGCGCACATCGTCGATGCTTCGCGCCGCCGCTGCCAAGCCTTCCATATCGCAAGCCGGATCGAAGGGAAGTGCCACGCCATCGTCGCCCCGCGTGGCATGGACGAAGTGCATGCCGCTCTGTTCGCCGCCGCAGGCGAGAAAGCGCGGCAGCAGACTGTCCTCGACGCCGTCTTCACCCGACCACATCAACACGCTGCCGCGTGTCGCAAGCGAACCATCGGGAAAGCGCCCGCCCGCCGTGATGGTGGCGGCAAGCGACAGCGCCAGAGTGGTCTTTCCCGTGCCCGGCGCGCCCGAGATCAAATGGAATTTGCCCTTGGCGATCCAATCCCTCCACACCCATTCGACCTGCCCGGGCCTGATCAGGTCGGCGCGCAGCAATTCCACCCCGGGCCAACGGGGTGATTTCATCTTCTTCCACGCGCGGATCGCCTCGCCTGCCTGTTTTTTGCCATCCGCCTCGGAAATCACAGTAGGCGCGGCAAAGGCGATGGCTTGCAGATAATCCGCGCCGCCGATGGCCTGAAGCGCTTCGCATTGCTGCAGCTCGGCGGCGATGGCGCGGACAGTGACCGCGCGTCCTTCAGCCCGTGCGCTGAAGATGGCGCCCAAGATCCGGTTGTAGGGTGATGAAAAAACCTCGCCGCGCAGCTCCGATGCCACCGCTTCGGCCACGCCGGGTGCTTCGCGCAACAGCCAACCGGCGACCCGTTCTTCCAGTTCCGCACAGGCCAGACGCTGCGGTTCGGCGGCTGGATTTTCGACATTGAAATTCATCGCGTAAGGCGCACTCCTTTTCCGGTGCGCCCGCCATCCCACCATGGGCGGCCGTCGGCGCGCCCGGCGACAGCCCAATCCACGGTAAAATGCGCCTGCCCGCGTCCGGGACAGTCTGCCTGGCGGCTTCTGCCTCGAACGCGCTGTCAGCCGCATTCTCTACCGATGGTTACGGCTGTCGCCGTCTGAGCGAGCTTAATGCCCAAAACATTCCGGGACGCCAGCAATCACGCAGGACGTACACAACAAGTGCGATCTCTGCGCTCTCATGCTTCGACAGGCTCAGCATGAGGAGTTCTAAGCTGTCTTGAAGCTTGGTCGGGACCCGGCAGCCTGCCGCTCGCCTAAGCTCGCGGCGTTCGTCGCTCGAAAAGGTCCACTGGACCTTTTCGTTCGCCTTGCGGCGAACCGCGTCTCACCCCTGCGCGCGCGAAGCGCGCGCTGGAGGGGGAGATGCCGTAGCACGCCCTCGGGCGTGCGTAGGCAGAGGGGGTGAACAAAAAACTAGGCCGCGTCTGCCACCACTTTATTTCGGCCGGTCTTCTTAGCCCGGTACAGCGCCTGGTCGGCGCGATGGAGCAATGCGTCCACCGTGTCGTTCTCGCCTTCGGCGCCGGCGATGCCGATGGAGATGGTAAGATTGAGCGAATGGGGCGCGCGGCTCACCTGGAACGGCGTGGTCTCGATCGATTGGCGCAGCCGCTCGGACACCGCATAGGCGTAAGCCACGTCGGTGTCGGGCATCACCACCACAAATTCCTCGCCGCCATAACGGCAGGCGAGATCGATGCCGCGGACATTGGCGGCAATGCGGCTGGCGAATTCCTTCAGCACTTCGTCGCCGATGTCGTGGCCATGGCTGTCATTGACCGACTTGAAATAGTCGATGTCCATGATCACGAAGGCGATGGGCTTGTTGTTCTTCTTCGCATTGGCGACCAGATTGTCCAGGTGCCGGCTCATATAGCGGCGATTGTGCAAGCCGGTGAGCTGGTCGGTGATCGCCATTTCCAGACTGAGCTGCACATTGTGGCGCAGGCGGTCGGCGTAGCGTTTCTTGCGCAATTGGGTACGCACCCGCGCGATCAATTCATTCTTGTCCACCGGCCGGGTGAGATAATCGTTGACGCCCATTTCCAGCGCCTGTGCCAGCTTGCGGCGGTCGCCGTCGGAGACCACGACCAATATCGGCACATAACGTCCTTCCGGCAAGGAGCGCAGTTGCGAGCAGAGTCTCAGGCCGTCGAAGCCGCGCATGCCCAGGCTCACCACGACCAGGTCGGGATCGCCGCCGCGCACGCGCACCAGGGCTTCCTCGAAGGTGTCCACCGTCGCCACTTCGTGATAGGGCGACAGCGCCGACTTGAACCAAGTCACCGTCTCCTGCCGGTCCTCGATCACCAGGATGCGCCCGGACGGATTGGTGTCGAGCAGGTTGTCGGCGGGATCGATCAGCCCCATGCTGCGGCCGGTGGCCTCGCGCATGGTGAGTTCGTCGGTCATCAATTTCAGCCGCACCAGCGAGCGCACCCGGGCGAACAGGCGGATCGTCCACCGGCTTGGTGAGGAAATCGTCGGCGCCGGCTTCGAGCCCCGCCACGCGGTCGGACGGCTGGTCCAACGCGGTCACCATCACCACGGGAACATGGGCGATCTTGGGATCGGACTTGATCCGGCGGCAGACTTCGAAACCGTCCATGCCCGGCATCATCACGTCGAGCAGCACGATGTCCGGGATATTTTCCTCGATCCGCTTCAGGCAATCCACGCCGTTATACGCGGTGACGACATCAAAATATTCCGCCGTCAGCTTCGCTTCCAGAAGCTTGACGTTGGACATGATGTCATCGACGACGAGAACGCGTGCGGTCATCGAACCTACCCGATGAAACGTCGAACGGTTTCGAGAAAGCTGGTCACCGAAATGGGCTTGGAGATGTAAGCCTCGCAACCGCCCTGGCGGATCACTTCCTCATCGCCTTTCATGGCGAAAGCGGTGACCGCAACCACGGGGATGGCCTTGAGCGACTCGTCTTCCTTGATCCATTTGGTCACTTCCAGGCCCGAGACTTCCGGCAATTGGATGTCCATCAGGATCAGGTCCGGGTGATGCTCGCGCGCGATGTCGAGCGCTTCCATGCCGTCCTTGGTCTGCAGGATATTGTAGCCATGGGCGTCCAACAGATCGTGGAAGAGCTTCATGTTCAGCTCATTGTCCTCCACGATCAGCACGGTCTTCAGTTTGGCGTCCATGACGTCTCTCCGGCCCAATAGCGGGGGGTGACAGGTTTTTCAGCTTCCCCCAGTATGCGGTCGAAGGTCTTAACGGGGTCTTGATAATTGAAAGAACCTCTCAACCGCGAGCGGGCGGAAATCCTGGCTTTGGAAGCGCTTGCGTGGCTGGCGGGGCAGCCAGAGGCCATCGCGCAATTCTTAACTATGTCGGGTTTGGCCGCTTCGGACCTGCGCCAGGCCGTGGGGGATTCGGGCCTTCAAGGTTCCGTGCTGGACTATCTTCTGACCCATGAAGCCTTGCTTTTGGAGTTCTGCGAGAGCGCTTCGCTCAAGCCGCAAGCAGTTCATGTCGCCCGCCACCAGCTGGATGCGCGATGAGACTGGGTGTCGATCTGGGGGGAACCAAGACCGAAATCATTGCACTGGATGATCGGGGCCGTGAGTTGCTTCGCCGCAGGGTTCCCACGTCGCGGAGCTACGAGGGAACCTTGCGCACTATCGCGGCGCTCGTGAGCGGCGCGGAAGACGAATTGGGCGAAAAAGGCAGCGTTGGGCTTGCCATACCCGGCACCATCAGCCGCCTCACCGGGCTCGCCAAGAACGCCAACTCGACCTGGCTGAACGACAAGCCTTTCGCCCGCGATCTGGAGACCGCGTTGAAGCGGCCCGTCCGCACCGCCAACGACGCCAACTGCTTCGCGCTATCCGAGGCCACCGATGGCGCCGGGCGAGCCGCCGATGTGGTCTTTGGCGTGATCCTGGGCACCGGCACGGGCGGCGGTGTGGTGGTCAAGGGCCAGGTGCTGGAAGGCGCGCACGGCATCGCCGGCGAGTGGGGCCACAATCCCCTGCCCGGGATGACCAGGGACGAATGGGCGGAGGCCACGCCCTGTTATTGCGGCGGGTCTGGCTGCATCGAGCAATGGTTGAGCGGTCCCGGTCTTACCGCTGATTTCAAACGGAAAACCGGTCTCGACTGGACCGCCGCCAAGATCGCCGGCTCGAGCGAAAACGAAGCCCGCGCCGCCCTGGCGCGCTGGATGGAGCGCATGGGTCGGGCGCTGGCCTCGGTGATGAACATCCTCGATCCCGATGCCGTGGTGCTGGGCGGCGGTCTTTCCAACATCGAGACGCTGTATCGCGAGCTTCCCGGCCTGGTGGAAAGCCACGGCTTCTGCCCGGAAAGCCCGCCGCGGATCGTCAAGAATGTCCACGGGGATTCGAGCGGCGTTCGGGGCGCGGCCTGGCTCTGGCCACTATAATGGTTTTTATGATGCCCTGCCGCTTCGCTACTTGAGGGCGGGCATGACGCTCGAGGACTGGCCTGCTTTCTGCCGCGACTGTCTTCAAGACGCGGCGCCCGACGCACCCTGCGAAGCCTGTGGCTCGACCAGGATCGTGGCGCATCCCGAACTGGCCACCCTGTCCATCGCGCATCTGGATTGTGATGCCTTTTATGCCTCTATCGAGAAACGCGACGATCCCTCTTTGGCCGGTCTTCCCGTGATCGTGGGCGGCGGCACCCGAGGCGTGGTCTCCACCTGCTGCTATATCGCCCGCCGCTATGGCGTGCGCTCGGCGATGCCGATGTTCCAGGCGAGGAAGCTTTGTCCCCAAGCGGTGGTGATCAAGCCACGCATGAGCCTTTATGTCGAAGTGGCGCGCGAGATCCGAAAATTGATGCGGGAGCTGACGCCCCTGGTCGAACCATTGTCGCTCGACGAGGCCTATCTCGATCTCTCCGGCACGGCGCGCATGCATGGCATGGCGCCGGCCAAGACCATGGCGCGTTTGGCGCGAACCATCGAAGAAACGCTGGGCATCACCGTCTCGATCGGTCTTTCCGGCAACAAATTCCTCGCCAAGCTCGCCAGCGAGCTGGACAAGCCGCGGGGCTTTGCCGTGATCGGCATGAGCGAGGCCAAGAGTTTCCTGCGCGACAAACCCGTGAGCATCATCCGCGGCGCCGGCAAGGTTTTGGCGCTGCGGCTGGAGCGCGACGGCTTTGCCACCATCGGCACATTGCAGGACGCCGATCCCCGCGACCTTGCCAATCGCTATGGCGCAACGGGGCTGTGGCTGGCGCGGATGGCACGCGCCGACGACACCAGGCCCGTCGATCCCGGCGGCGAAATGAAGACCATCTCGTCGGAGACCACTTTCAACACCGACATTGCCGGTCTTGGCGAACTGGAAGCCATTCTGTGGCGCCAGGCGGAACGCGTGTCGGCGCGGGCGAAGAATTACGGCCTGGCAGGGCGCACCGTGGTGCTGAAACTGAAAACCGCGCGTTTCCGGCTTCTCACTCGCAGCGCCTCATTGGATGCGCCGACCCAATTGGCCGACAAGATTTTCCGCGTGGCGCAAGCCGCGCTCAAGCGCGAAGCCAATGGCCAGCGCTTCCGGTTGCTGGGGGTGGGAATTTCCAACCTCAGCCCTGCCGGGGACGCCGACCAGGCCAATCTGCTCGATCCTTTGACCGACAAGCGCGCTGCGACCGAACGCGCCATGGACCGCATTCGCGCCAAATTCGGCGGCGAATCCGTGAACAAAGGCCGCGGCCTTAGGAAGTGATTTTATATTTGGTTTGGCCGTCGTTGGTCACCAGCGCGCCATAAAGATCGGGGCGGCGGTCGCGAAACAGGCCCCAGTTCAGGCGCTGCTGCGCAATTGCGTCCAGATCGAATGTGGCAGTAATCACGCCTTCGCTAACGCGGTCCATCTCCTTCACCAGCGCGCCGGTCTGGTCGGCGATAAAAGACGAGCCATAGAATGTGATCTCGGTGGATAGCTTTTCCGTGCCGATGCGATTTGACGCAATCACGGGCATCACGTTGGCCGCGGCATGGCCCTGCATCACCCGGCGCCAGTGGTCGCGGCTGTCCAGCGGCAGCGCGGGCGGCGGTTCGGAGCCTATTGCCGTCGGATAGAGCAGCGCCTCGGCGCCCATCAGCGCCATGGCGCGCGCGGCTTCGGGAAACCATTGATCCCAGCAGATGCCCACGCCGAAGGTACCGAATTTGGTTTTCCAAACCTTGAAGCCGGTATCGCCAGGGTTGAAATAGAATTTCTCTTGGTAGCCGGGACCGTCCGGGATGTGGGACTTGCGATAAAGCCCCAGCACTTTGCCGTCCGCATCCACCATCGCCAGGGAATTGAAATGGGCTTGGCCGGCGCGCTCGAAAAAACTCACCGGCAGCACCACGTTCAATTCCTTCGCCAGTCTGGCCATCAAGGCGATCACGGGATGGCCTTCAAAGGGCTGAGCCAGGGCGAAATGTTCGGCCTTCTGGTCCTGGCAGAAATAGAGCGAGGCGAACAGTTCCTGGATCAGGATCACTCGCGCGCCTTTGGACGCCGCCTCGCGCACCAGGCTTTCGGCACGGGCCAGATTGTCGTCGCCTGAGGCGAATTGGCTGGCGGCGAAGGTGACTTTTCTCATAGCGCCCTCATGCCGGTTCCTGTTGGGTGATGCAATGGATGCCGCCACCGCCAGCGACGATGTCCAGTGCCGGGATTGTCACAATTGCGCGCGTGGGAAAACAGTCCGCCAGGATGGCCTTGGCATTCTCGTCATGGAGATCATCGAAAGACGGCATCACCAGAGCGCCATTGCAGAGATAGAAATTCACATAGCTGGTCTGGAGCAATCGCCCATGGCGATCATGGCGGATGGTTTTCGGTTGAGCCAGTTTCACAACGTTAAGCCCGGCCTCCTGCAATCGCTTTTTTGCTTCCATTACCGGCGCGTGATCGGGATGAGACTTGGAGTCCGGCACGCCCAGGATCACCCGGCCCTCGCCCGCGAAACAGGCGATATTATCCACATGCCCGTCGGTTTCGGTGTCGCTGAAGCCGTCGCCCAGCCAGATCACGCGCTTGGCACCTATAAAATCGCGCAGCACCTGTTCGGCGTCATCTTTGCTCAAATCAGGATTGCGGTTGGGATTGAGCAGGCATTGCTCGGTGGTGAGGAGCGTCCCCTGCCCATCGGAATGGATTGCGCCGCCTTCGCAGAAAATCGGGGCTGGGATCACGGGCACGCCCGCCCTCTCCGCCACACGCGTGGCAAAGCGCGCGTCCTGATCGAATGGTGCATATTTCCCGCCCCAGGCATTGAACCGCCATTGCACCGCGGCCAGCCCACCGGCACTTGTCACAAACGTGGGACCAATGTCGCGGGCCCAGCTATCGTCAAGCGCCACTTCGAAGATTTCGCACGCCGTGGCTTGCCGCGCCTCGTCCGCATCCTCCGGCCGCGCTGCCATCACAACGGGCTCAAAACGGGAAATCGCCCGCGCTACCGCGGCGTAAGCGTTCTTGGCGCGAAGGAGCCCTTCCCGGCCGTCCCAGGCCTCGCGGCGGCAAGGCCAGGCCATCCAGGTGCGCACATGCGGCATCCACTCCGCGGGCATGGAAAAATCGAGCGCCATGCGGTCTTATAACGGATCGAACCAGAAGGTCCCCATGTCCAAAATCGAATCCCGCCTGAAAGAACTTGGTATCGAACTGCCCACCCCCAACGCGCCGGTGGCGAATTACGTCCCCTATGTGGTGAGCGGCAATCTGGTCTTCATTTCCGGCCAGGTGACGATAGCGCCCGATGGCCTGAAATTCGTGGGCAAGCTGGGCGCGGAGATTTCGTTGGAGGACGGCAAGGCCGCCGCCAAGCTCTGCGCGGTCAATCTTTTGGCGCAGTTGAAAGCGGCCTGTGGCGGCGATCTGGACCGGGTGCGCCGTTGCGTGAAGCTGGGCGTGTTCGTCAACGCCACGGCGGATTTCACCCAGCATCCCGAAGTGGGCAATGGCGCTTCGGACCTGATCGTGGCCGCCCTGGGCGATGCCGGCAAGCACAGCCGGGCCGCCACCGGCGCGGGCTCGCTGCCTCGTGGCGTGGCCGTCGAAGTGGATGGTGTGTTCGAAATCGCATGAAGGTCCGGATCGCGGACGGTGTTGCCGGCATCGGTGCCGAAAGCTGGAACGCCTGCGCCAATCCCGAGGGTGCGGCCAGGCCCCACCCTTTTACCCGCTTTGAATTTTTCCACGCCTTGGAAGCCTCCGGCTCGGCATCGGCGCAAACCGGCTGGCAGCCCGCGCATCTGGTGCTGGAAGAGGACGACGCCGTTACCGGCATCCTGCCCGCCTATCTCAAGAGCCATTCCCAGGGCGAATATGTCTTCGACCATGCCTGGGCCGACGCACTGGAACGGGCGGGCGGCGATTATTATCCCAAGCTTCAAGCCTCGGTGCCGTTCACGCCAGTGACGGGTCCACGCATCCTCACGCGTGGGCCTGAACGGCGCGCGCTGCTGCTCAAGACAGGCAAAGCGGCGGTGGACCAGATCGGCGCCTCGTCACTGCACATCACATTCCTGACAAGAGAAGAATGGCAGGCGGCGGGCGAACAAACTTACCTGTTGCGCACCGACCGGCAATTCCATTGGCGCAATCGCGGCTATCAGAATTTCGAGCAATTCCTGGGCGGCCTGTCCTCGGCCAAGCGCAAAAATCTGCGCAAGGAACGCGCGGCAGTCGCGCAGGAAGGAATCGAATTCGACTGGCTGACGGGATCCGGCATCACCGAAGCCCATTGGGACCGGTTCTTCGATTTCTACATGGACACGGGCGGGCGCAAATGGGGCCATCCCTATCTCACCCGCGATTTCTTCAGCCGCATTGGCTCCACAATGGCCGATCAGATCCTGTTGATCATGGCGCGGCGGGGAAGCCATTATATTGCCGGCGCGCTGAACCTGATGGACGATCAGGTTCTGTATGGACGCAATTGGGGGGCGGTGGAATATGTCCCCTTCCTGCATTTCGAGACCTGTTATTATCAGGCGATCGATTTCGCCATCGCGCGCGGCCTCGCCAAGGTGGAAGCTGGCGCGCAGGGGGAGCATAAATTGCTGCGCGGCTACATGCCGGAAGAGACCTATAGCGCCCACTACATCGCCCATAAGGGGCTCAGGCGCGCGGTGGAGCAATTTTTAGGGGCCGAGCGCGCGGCGGTGACGGAGCGTATCGATGAATTGGCCAAGCATGGCCCGTTCAGGAGGGAGAATTGATGACTTACGACAACAACAATGTGTTCGCGAAAATCCTGCGCGGCGAAATCCCTTGCGTGAAGCTCTACGAAGACGACAAGACGCTCGCCTTCATGGATGTGATGCCGCAGGCCGAAGGGCACGCCCTGGTGATCCCCAAAGAGAAAGCGGAAAATATTCTCGATCTCTCGGCGGAGGGCGCAAGCGCTTTGATGGCGACGACGCAAAAGATCGCCAAGGCGGTAAAAAAGGGATTGAACACGCCCGGCATCATGCTAGCGGTGTTGAACGGTGCGCCTGCGGGCCAGAGCGTCTTTCATATCCATTTCCATGTGATCCCCCGCGCGCATGGCGTGGATCTGGGCCTGCATGCCCGTTCCATGGTAGATGCCAAGACGCTGGAGCCGATCGCGGCGAAAATCAGAGCCGCGCTTTAGGCAGCCTCAGACGTCTTCTTTCGTCGCCGGCTTCTTGCCCTTGGCCGGCTTCTGCGGCGCGCGCGGCTTGGCTTCGGCGGCGGTGATGAACTCGAAAGCGAGCTTGTCTTTCTCGCGGTCGAGCAGCACGCGCACCGTGCCGCCGTCCTTGAGCTTGCCGAAGAGAATTTCATCGGCCAGCGGCTTCTTGATGTGCTCCTGGATCACCCGCGCCAGCGGCCTGGCGCCGAAGGAATTGTCATAGCCCTTTTCACCCAGCCAGCGGGTCGCTTCCGGCGTCAGATCGAAGGTGACGTCGCGGTCGGCCAGCTGCGCTTCCAGCTCCAGCACGAATTTCTCCACCACCTTGTCGATGGTGTCGCGCGAGAGCGGCGCGAAGGGAATGGTCGCGTCCAGCCGGTTGCGGAATTCGGGCGTGAACAATTTCTTGATCGCTTCCTCGTCCTCGCCTTCCCGCTTGCCGCGGCCGAAGCCGATGGCGTCCTTGGCGGCATCGGAGGCGCCCGCATTGGTGGTCATGATCAGGACCACGTTGCGGAAATCGATCTTCTTGCCGTTGTGATCGGTGAGCTTGCCGTGATCCATCACCTGCAGAAGAATGTTGAATAAGTCGCCATGCGCCTTTTCGATTTCGTCCAGCAGCAGGACGCAATGGGGATGCTGGTCGACGCCGTCGGTCAAAAGACCGCCCTGGTCGAAGCCCACATAGCCCGGCGGCGCGCCGATCAGGCGGCTCACCGTGTGGCGTTCCATATATTCGCTCATGTCGAAGCGCAAGAATTCGACGCCCATGATGCGGGCCAGTTGCTTGGCGACCTCGGTTTTGCCCACGCCGGTGGGGCCCGAGAACAGGTAGGAACCGATGGGCTTTTCCGGCTGGCGCAGACCCGCACGGGCCAGCTTGATGGCGCTGGCGAGCGCATGGATGGCTTTCTCCTGGCCGTAGACCACCCGGCCCAGATCGCTTTCCAACGACTTGAGCGCCTCGGTGTCGTCCTTGGAGACCGACTTGGAAGGAATGCGGGCCATCTTGGCGACCACGTCTTCCACTTCCTTGACGCCGATCACTTTCTTGCGCCGGTTTTCGGGCAGAAGCATCTGTGAGGCGCCCACTTCGTCGATCACGTCGATCGCCTTGTCGGGCAGCTTGCGGTCGTTGATGTATTTGGCCGACAGCTCCACTGCTGCCTTCACCGCGTCGGCGGTGTAGCGGACTTTGTGGTAATCCTCGAAGTAGGACTTGATGCCCATCAGGATCTTGATCGAGTCCGGAACCGTGGGCTCGGCCACGTCGATCTTCTGGAAGCGGCGGACCAGGGCGCGGTCCTTCTCGAAATACTGGCGGTATTCCTTGTAGGTGGTCGAACCGATGCAGCGCAGGATGCCGGCGGCCAGCGCCGGCTTGAGCAGGTTGGAGGCATCCATCGCCCCGCCGGAAGTAGCGCCCGCGCCGATCACGGTATGAATCTCGTCAATGAAGAGGATGGCGCCTTTGACGCCTTCCAGTTCCTTCACCACCGTCTTTAACCGTTCCTCGAAATCACCGCGATAACGCGTGCCCGCGATCAGCGAGCCCATGTCCAGGCAATAGATGGTCGAGCCGCGCAGCACTTCCGGCACTTCGTTGTTGACGATCTTGCGCGCCAGGCCCTCGGCGATGGCGGTCTTGCCCACGCCGGGATCGCCCACGAACAAGGGATTGTTCTTCTGCCGGCGGCAAAGAATCTGGATGGTGCGTTCGACCTCGGCGGTGCGGCCGATCAGGGGATCGACCCGGCCCGACTTGGCCTTTTCGTTGAGATTGACGCAGTAGGCTTCGAGCGCGTCGGTGCCTTGCTTGTTGGGCTTCTCCTCCGGCTCGTCATCCTCGTTGCCGCGCACCGGCTTGGGCTGGCTCATGCCCGGGCGCTTGGCGATGCCGTGGCTGATATAGCTCACCGCATCCAGCCGGTTCATGTTCTGCTCGTGCAGGAAATAGACGGCGTGGCTTTCGCGCTCGGTGAAAAGCGCCACCAGCACATTGGCGCCGGTCACCTCGTCGCGGCCGGAATTCTGAACATGCAGCACCGCGCGCTGTACCACGCGCTGGAACCCGGTGGTGGGCTTGGCTTCCTCGCCATCCTCGATCACCAAGGTGACGAGTTCCTCATCGACATATTTCTGAACCGCGCGGCGCAGCGCCTCGGTATCGACATTGCAGGCTTTCATCACCTGGGAGGCGTCGGCATCGTCCATCAGGGCCAGCAGCAGATGCTCGAGAGTGGCGTATTCGTGATGACGGTCGCTGGCCAGCTTGATCGCCCTATGCAGGGCTTGTTCCAGGCTGCGCGACAATGAGGGCATCACTCTTTCTCCATGGTGCACTGTAGAGGATGTTGATGCCGGCGCGAAAATTCAATGACCTGCGCCACTTTCGTTTCAGCCACCTCGAATGTGAACACGCCGCATATACCCACGCCATGACGATGGACATGGAGCATCACCTCTACCGCGTCCTCGCGGCTTTTGGCGAAGAATTTCTCCAGGATATGCACAACGAACTCCATCGGCGTGTAGTC
>CAVXUV010000011.1:0-9214 GCA_963765095.1 uncultured Alphaproteobacteria bacterium | reverse complement strand
GGCGATGCCATCCAGCCCCGGATCGGGACGGGGACCGCGCAAGGCAAAGCGATCCAGCGCGCGCGCCATGGCGCGGAACGCAGCCTGGTCCTCGCCCAGGCTGGCGAAGGGATGCTTGAGCAATGCCAGAAGCGGCACGGGGGCGAATTGCGTCTCCGCCGCTTCGGCCAACAAACAAAAGAACGCGCCCGCGCTGGTGTGCGCCAGGGGACGGCCGGCAGAATTGTCGATCGCGATCTCCCAGCGCGAAAGCTCCGCCGCCACCCGCCGCGCCAGATCGCGGTCCGGGGTCACCAGCGCGGCGGTGCGGCCGTCATGCTCTAGGGTCTCGCGCAAGGCCAGCGCGATCACCAGCGCTTCTTCGGCTGGATCGGCGGCGGCGATAAGTTGAATGCCATTCAAGCCTTCGGCGATGTCGCTATCATGCATGTCCGCCAACGCGCGCCAATGATCGGTGGTGGGAGCAGGGCGCAAACATTCGCTGAGACATTTTTCGCGCGCGCGGTTGCTGGAGGCGCCGTGCCAATCTTTTACTGCCGCACGGATTTCACCCGCCGCATCCAGCAATTGCTTCAAGCCATATTGCGGGTGGCCGGGATCGAGCGCGCGCCAGCTTTCCTCGTCCAGTCCACGATCCAGACCCGGCAGCACCAGCGCGCCATTGGGCAGCCCTGCGATGGTGGTGAGCAGCCGCGCCGTGGCGGGGATGGAGCCGGTCGAACCTGCTGCGATCACCATGCCGCCGGGCGGGCGGGTCTTCAGCCGTTCGGCCAGCAATTCCAGCGAACGGTTGCGCCGTGCGGCCGGATTGATCGCCTTTTCGGCGGTGAGCAGCGCGGGCCATTGATCGCGGATCAAAGTGAGAAAGCGCGCGACATTTTCCCAATGCGCGGCCAGCGACAGCGGCGCCAGCTCGTCCAAGCGGGTGAGGTCCGCGCCCTGGCGCTCGGCATCGTCCATCACTTGGGCGAAACTCTCGCCAGCGCCGCGGCATGGGCAAAACTTACATCTTCGCCCCGCGCCTTCTCCCATTGCCGGATCAGCGTGGCGAGCAGCAATTGCCGGCGGATGGGATGGATGGCGGGCGGCAATTCCAGACCGTCATGCACCAGGTCGAACAGATCGTCGTCATCGCTGTCGCCCAGGGCGCGGAATTCGGGCAACAGCGCGGCGCCGCCCAACACCCGGGCGAAGGCCTCGCCGAAATTCCGCGCCGCGCGGCGGGTAGGCAGATAGATGGTGACGTCGGATAGCGCGAAGGCGCCGGTACCCGCCCGTTCGATCAGACCGCGCGCCAATGTCTCGCCGAACGGCGCCGAGGCGGGAATGGTGAAGATGCCGCTCAAGACCTTTCCAGCTTGGCGAGGAATTCCTCGGCGTCATTGCGTGCCTGGGGGCTTCCCACATGCAGCCATGCGCCTTCGAGCCGGATGCCGTACAGGCGATCCTTGGCGATAGCACGATCCCACATCACATTGGTGGAGAAGATTTCCCCTGGCGGATCGTCGAACAGGCGGGGATGGGCGATCTGCACGCCGGGATAGGCGAAACCGGAGACCATGCGCTCCGGCACCCGGCTCACATGCCCAGTGGGCGAAAGGCGGAAATCGCCCCGCCAGCCTTCGTAACCCAGCGCCGTCGTCATCGAGGCCAGCAGAAGCAATCCATCCATGCGCGCCGCGTCCCAGGTCCGGTTCATCGCGTCGAGCGCGGAATTATAGCCTTCCACCCAGATGGAATCCGAATTGAGGATGAAGAAAGGCTCGTCTTCGAAATGGGGCAGCGCTTTGACCACCCCGCCGCCTGTATCGAGCAGTGTCTCTTCTTCCGAGGAATAACGGATCTCGATGTCGCGGCGCTTAGCCAGATGGGCGCGCAGCATCTCGCTCTTGTAATGAAGATTGATCACCGCCAGCTCGACCTTGGCCGCCACCAGGCGATCGAGCGCGTGATCGATCAGCGTCTTGCCCGCCACCTCGACCAGCGGCTTGGGGCGGTCATTGGTCAAGGGCCGCATGCGCAGGCCCTTGCCTGCCGCCATCACCATGGCACGGCGGATCATGCGCGGACCTGTTGGGGCATGGCGCGCTTGGATGTGGGCAGCACGCGGTCGTACCAATGTCTAAGATTGGCGAGCAAAGGATGACTTAAATCCTGTTCCAGATAGCCCCACACCCGCGGCAGATAATCGAGATAACGGCGCTTGCCGTCGCGCAGGAACAGACGGGCGAAAATGCCCACGATCTTGGTGTTGCGCTGGGCCGCCATCACCGCCATCTCGGCGCGGAATTGATCGTCATCCAGCGCCACGCCGAACTGTTTCGCCGCGGACAGATAATGCGCGGTGGCGCTTTGGGCCAAGTCGCGGGGCACGTCGCGGCGCGCATCCTCGACCAGCGAGATCAGGTCATAGGCGCGGCTGCCCGCCACCGCGTCCTGGAAATCGATCAGGCCCACCCGGCCAAGGCCCTCGCGTTCCGGCAGCCACAGCAGATTTGGGCGTGATAATCGCGATGCACAAAGACGCGCGGGCTACCGGCAATGGCATCCAGCGCCGCCTTCCAGAGCGCGCGATGCTCCTTATATTCGCTCTCGCTTGCCGGACGTCCTAACGCGAGTGGAAAGAACCATTCCAGCATCAGGTCGGTCTCGGCGATCAGCGCGATTTCGTCATAGACATAGAGCGGCAGCGCGTCCTGGTCGTGGGAAATTAAAAATTCCGGTGCTTGCTCGGTATGAAGCTTGGCGAGGATTTCCACTGCCGCGCCGTAAAGGGCTTCGCCGTTCGCGCCGTTCACCACCTCCGTGAAGAGATCGTCGCCCAGATCCTCAATCACCAGAAGGCCGTGGGCATAGTCGGCAGCCAGAATGTCCGGGGCCGACAAACCGCGCGCGCGCAGATAATGCGACACCGCTGAAAAGCGGCGGCAATCGGCACCCGCCAGCCGCGCCACCGCGTTGTAGCCCAGGGCGCGGCGCGTGGCTTCGTCCGCGTCCGGCGCGGCCAGGGCGCTTTCGGCGCCCTGCGGCTGGTCCATCAGCATGGCAAGGCGCGCGCCATGACGCAGCCGGGCGTAGCGGCGAGTGGAGGCATCGCCTTTCAGCGGTGCGACCTCGGCTTCGCCCCAGCCCGCCTGTTGCAGGAATGCGCGGGGATCAGACATAGGCCTGTTCCAACACTTTCCAGCGCGCCGGCCCTTCCAGTACGACCCGGCGTTCCGTGTCCGCATCCAACGCCGCGATCAGCGCGTCGGCGGGGAGGCGCCTCTCCGCCCGCTCCGGCCATTCGATCAAGGCGGCGCCCTGGTCCAATGCTTCGTCCAGACCCAATTCCTCCAATTCGCTTTCGCGTTTCAGGCGATAGAGATCGTAATGGCTCACCCTGAGGCGTGGCGTCTCATAGGCCTGCACCGAAGTGAAGGTCGGGCTAGGCACATTCTCCGTCACACCCAATGCCGCCAGGATGGCGCGCGCCAAGGTGGTCTTGCCGCTGCCCAGGTCGCCTCTCAGCAGCACCGCATCGCCTGGCGCCAGCCGGGCCGCAATCGCCGTGCCCAGTTTTGCCGTCGCCGCCAGGTCCGGCAGCGCCACACGCATGCGAAATCTGTCCGCCATGGAGTTTTCTAGCCCGCGCCGCGCCGCTGGCGAAAGCCCTATGCTGGAGCCTCGGTCATGCTAGCCCGCGCCCGGATTTCGCGGAAAAATCATGGCCGAACAATTTGTCATTATTGGCGCCGGTCAGGCCGCGGTGCAGGCGGTCCAGAGCCTGTGCGCCGAAGGGTTCCAGGGCCGACTTACCATGGTGGGGGACGAGGCCTATCCGCCCTATCAGCGCCCGCCACTATCCAAGGCCTATCTGCTGGGGGCTTTCGCGCGCGAAAGGCTTTTCCTGAAAGGCGACGAATTCTATCGCGAGATGGCGTGCGAGCTCGTCCTCAATACGCGCGCTATGGCGATCGACCGCGCCGCCAGGACGGTGGTGCTCAGCGATGGGCGCACGCTCGCTTACGACAAGCTGCTCATCGCCACCGGCACGCGGGTGCGCAAGCTCACCTGTCCCGGCGCGGACCTGCCGGGGATTCACTATCTCCGTGACATCGCCGATGTGGACGGGCTTCAGGCCGCGTTCCGGGAGGGCGCACGCATCGCCATCGTGGGCGGTGGCTATATCGGCCTGGAAGTGGCGGCGGTGGGAGCCAAGCGCGGGCTGCACGTGACGGTGTTCGAGACCGCCGACCGGTTGATGCCGCGCACCGTGTCCAAGCCGGTGTCGGATTTCTTCGCCGCCGAGCACCACAAGGCGGGCGTGACCCTCAAATTCAACACGCCCGTCAACGGCTTCGAGGGAACGGACAAAATTGAAGAGGTACGGGTCGGCGGCACACTCTATCCCGCCGACCTGGCTCTGGTGGGGATCGGCGTTGTGCCCAATGACGAAGTGGCGGCCAAAGCGGGTCTTGCTGCCGTGACGGCATCGTGGTGGATCGCCATGCCAGGACCTTGGACCCCGCCATCTTTGCCGCCGGCGATTGCACCCGCCATTATGGCCGCGAAGGCGTCGAGATCCGGCTCGAATGCGTGCAAAACGCCATCGATCAGGCCAAGCATGCGGCGCTGGCGATGATGGGACGGCCCAAAGACTACAGCGAAGTGCCCTGGTTCTGGTCGGACCAGTATGATTTGAAACTCCAGATCGCGGGGTTGGCGTGGCCCGGCGATGCGCTGGTGGTGCGGGGCGATCCGGCCGCCCGCAAATTCGCCGTCTTCCATCTGCGCAACGGCGCGGTCGCGGCGGTGGAAGCGGTCAATGCCGCGCCGGAATATCTGGTCGGGCGCAAACTGATCGCGGCGAACGCGAAAATCCGCCGGAAAGACTGGCGGACGCCGCCATTCCCATGAAAAGCTTCGGCTGATGGCGAAAATTACATTGCATTCAGCCGGACGGCGCCGAACAGACGGTGGAGATACAATCCGGCTGGTCGGTGATGGAAGGCGCCGTGCGCGCCCTGGTGCCGGGCATCGACGCCGATTGCGGCGGCGCCTGCGCCTGCGCCACCTGTCATGTCTATGTCGAGAAGGATTGGCTGGCCAAGCTTCCGCCCAAATCGGAGATGGAAGAGACCATGCTGGATTTCGCCATCCAGCCCAAAGCCAACAGCCGGTTGTCGTGCCAGTTGCGCGTGACGTCGGAACTGGACGGTCTCACCGTGCACTCCCGCCTTCGCAACACTAGAGGCCCTGCTTGACATCTCTTTCGAACAGGCAGTGCATTGCCCGTCGCGGGCGAGGGGTTCGCATGTGCAATAGAATCAAGCGCAATAAAATTATGCAGTAAAATATTGACTGCTTTCATCGCGCTGGTGGGCTGGCATGGAACCGCCGCGGCGGAGACTTGCAGCTTGCCGCTCTTGCGGACACGGTGGACATGACGCCGCTGCCCGGCACCAACCTGATGCTGGTGCCGGTGGCGATCAATGGCACGCCCAAGCAATTCCTGCTCGATATCGGCACCAATCCCACCGAAGTCTCGCAAGCGGCGGTCACCCAATTGGGGCTGCCGGAAAACACCAAGGGGAACGAAAATATCGGGGCAAATAACGGCTCGAACATGCAGCCGAGCGGCGGCAATCTATCGGCGCTCACCAATGGCGGGTTGGGGAATGTCTCCATTCATGACGTCCGGGACAATATCGGCCGTGGCGCCACTGAGACCCGGGTTCGCATCGGCGCCTTCACCCTCGGGCGCGCCACCGGCCACATTTGATATTCTTGGTCGCCAACGACGCGGAAATGGGAAAGTCCGAACCTTAT
This sequence comes from uncultured Alphaproteobacteria bacterium, assembly GCA_963765095.1. Taxonomy (GTDB): domain Bacteria; phylum Pseudomonadota; class Alphaproteobacteria; order Micropepsales; family Micropepsaceae; genus Rhizomicrobium. The sequence continues at coordinate 3,403 of CAVXUV010000011.1, read as the reverse complement.
GACGGGCTGCTGACCGGCGATTTCTTCAAGCAATATGATGTCGAGCTGGATTTCGGCGGAAAGCAGATCAACTATCTCTCGCCCACACGATGCACCGACCCCAATCAGGTGGTGCTCTGGCCGCATTCCGCCGTCGCGGTCATCCCCATCACCATGGCGGACGGCAAGATCAGCGTGCCGGTGTCGGTCCAGGGCCATCAGATCAACGCCGTATCGACACAAGCTCTTCGCGCACCGTGATGTGCCGCGACATCGCCGAATTGATGGTGGGACTCAAAGCCGATGCGCCGGAGATGAAACCCGAAGGCGACCTCAAGGACGGAAAGGGTCAGCCGGTGTATGGCCATACCTTTTCCGAGATTTCCTTCGCCGGCGGCGTCACCGCGAACAATGTTCCCGCGCTGATCATGACCAACAGCCTGACCCACGAACTGAACAGCCAGATGGTCCTGGGAAGCTGGGCGCGTTCAACCGACGCGCGTCTCCCCGATCTGACGCTGGGCATGGACGTGCTGCGCCAGCTTCATCTCTTGTCGTCTATGGCCAGAAGAAACTGTACGTGACCGCGGCGCAGTAACGTTCAGGCCGGCGCGTTACGCACATACTGGTTGAACCACTCGATGGTGCGGGTCCAGGCCTGTGGCGCGGTGACCTTGTTGTAGCGTTCCGGTGTGGCGTCGTTGAAGAAGCCATGTACGGAATTGGGCCAGATATGGCCCTCATAGCGGATATTGTATTTCTTGAGCGCGGCTTCCTGGGCGGGCCAGCCGTCCACCGCCGGCTTATCCAGCGCGCCATGGTTGATCAGGATTGCCGCCTTGATCTTGGCCACGTCTTCCGGCTCGGCGCCGCGCCATCAAAGGGCGCCGCCGCCGCCAGGTCAGGTCCATCAGAACCGCCAAGGTATTGGCGATCCCTCCGCCAAAGCAGAAGCCAGTGGCGCCGATTTTCCCCGTGCAGTCGGGGCGCGCCTTCAGCCAGCGCGCCGCGGCCAGGAAATCCTGGGTCATCTTGGCCTTGTCGATCTTGGCGAAGAGCTGGCCTCCTTTATAGTCGTCACCGGATAGCCGCCCACCGATGACAACCCGTCCGGGGCGAAGGCCATGAAATTCTCCAGGGCGAAGCGCCGCGCGACATCTTCCGTATGCGGATTGAGCCCCCGGTTCTCATGGATGATGATGATGCCGGGCAGTTTCGCGGGGGTGGCGTCGCGGCTGTCGGCGCTGAAGGGCCGGACGAAATAGCCTTTGATGTATCCATTGCCGTCGGGCGAGGGCACGGTTTCATAGCTGGCCTTGATGCGCTCGTCGTCCTTGCGCACCTGCTGCGCCGCGGCGTAATTGGGCATCAGGGCGTCGATGATCGCGCTGGTGGTCAGCCCGGCCACGGCAAAACGCTTGACGCCGTTGACGAAGGCACGGCGGCTGATCTCGCCATGAATAAAGCGCGTGTAAAGTTCGACCGCTTCAGCCGGAAGTTTCTTGCGTTCCCCGCTCATGGCTGGCTCCCCGTTTGCCCCCTGAACCTTAGCATTGGCGGAAAAATCTCACCAATAGGCGAAGCGGTTTTTCTCTTTTTCGCGCGTCACTTCGGTGACGGCGATGCGGCGGGGAATGTGGCAGCGCACCAACGTGCCATTGTCGCTTTCGATCTCGACCCAGCCGTCATGCAGCTGGACAAAGCGGTTGACCAGGGCGAGGCCCAGGCCCGCCCCGCCATTCGCCCCCGAACGGCCCTGCCGAGAAGCGTTCGAATACATTGGCTTTCACGTCAGGGGGGATGCCGGGCCCATTGTCCGAAATCGCGATCTGCACATCGTCTCCCACCATGCGGCCCGACAGCCGCACCACGCCGCCGCGGGGTGTGAATTTGAAGGCGTTGGAAAGAAGATTATAGACGATCTGGCGCATCCGCCGCTGGTCGGCCATGAACACGCCCGCGCCCGGCTTGCAATCCAGTTCCAGGGTCAATTCCGACTTGGCCGCCCAGCCGCCGGCATGGTTGGCGACATCGGCCAGGAGGCCATAGAGATCGAGCCGCTCCAATTCCAGCTTGAGCGCGCCGGATTCCACCAGCGCCAGGTCGAGAATGTCGTTGACCAGGTCCTTGAGGGTGTTGGAGCCGGAGATGATGGCTTCCAGATATTCCGCCTGGCGCGGGTTGAGCGCGCCGGGCACGCCCGATGCCAGATGCTCGGCAAAGCCCATGATGGTGGAAAGGGGCGTGCGCAATTGATAGACACATGCTTGATGAAATCGGATTTGAGCCGGTCGGCCGCCTCCAGCGCCTCGTTGCGGTCGCGCAGCGCGCTTTCGATGCGGAAACGGTCGGTGACGTCGGTGAAGGTGGCCAGCATCGCGCCGTCGGGCAAGGGCGACAGCCCGAGCGACAGGATGGTGCGGTCGCTGCGCTCGACTTCGCCCAGCGCCCTGGCCGCGCCTCCGTCCGAAACGATGGCCTGAATCAGTTTGTCCCAGATCGCGCGGTCGCCGAACGTTGCGCGGCGCAGCCGCGGCGAAGACGCGCGCACATGCGGCTCGCCCGCCAGATCCTCGGGCTTCAGGTCCCAGATGCTGGCGAAGGCGGCGTTGTGCAGCTTGAGCCGTGCCGTCGGGGCCGAACACGGCGACGCCTTCGTTGAGCGTGTCGAGCGTCGCGGACTGAACCTTGATCAGCGTGTTGTAGTTGAGCTTCCAGATGCGAGCCGCTCGGTCACATCTTCGTAGAGGAAGGTGAGGCCGCCGAAGGGATGGGGCTGGGCCACCACGCGCAAGCGTCTTGCCGCCGGGCACGTGCCAGAAGCTCCTCGGCGGGATAATCGCGGCCTGCGGTCTCGATACAGCGTCGAGGCGGCCTTTCTTCCAGCCTTGGTAATCGCGCTGTTCGGGAAGCTTTCGTCGCCGTCGCGCAAGCCGGTCCAGGATTTCGCCGTCGGCGGGATGGCAGCTCCAGCCATGCGTTCGCGGCAGGCCCCACAGCCGCGACGAAGGCGCGGTTGAAGAAGGTCAGCTTCTGCTCGCGCGCCGAAGATCGCCACCGCCGTCGCCAGCTTGTCCAGCGTGTCGGCATGCGCGTCGATATGCTGCTGCAGCTTGGCTTCGCGCCGCGGCCACATCGGTCACGTCCGCTCGCGGTGCCGATGATGCCGGCATCGCCCATGGGAATCTCGGTGAAGGTGATGGCGCGGCGCGCTGCCCGCCGATCACGGGCGAAGCGCTTGGCTTCCAAGACCGTGTTCTGGCTTCGCGCGCGTGGCGGCCAGGTCGCGTTCGGATTTGTCCAGCGTGCTGCCAGTTGCTGCGCGCGGTTTCGATGCGTGGCGGCGCCGGTGGAAGCAAGGAAGGCGCTGGTTGGCCCAGGACAAGCGCCAGGCCCTTGTCGCGCAGCCACACGGGAATGGGCA
>CAVXUV010000010.1:0-8801 GCA_963765095.1 uncultured Alphaproteobacteria bacterium | reverse complement strand
TTCAAGAAATCTCTCAGCGTCGATCACGCCCGCCAACCCGAAGTCATCATCGCTTATGCGATGAACGCAAAGCCGTTGCCTCTGCTCAATGGTTATCCTATCCGCCTGGTGGTGCCCGGCTGGTATTCGACCTACTGGATCAAGATGCTCAGCGATATCGAGGTGCTGGACGCGCCTGACGACAATTACTGGATGAAGACGGCCTATCTGATCCCGGACACACCGCATGCCGACATGAAGCCCGGACAGACCGGCGTCAGCATGGTGCCGATCAACCGCATGGTGCCGCGTTCCTTCATCACCAATCTTGGGGCCGGTGCCAGCCTCAAGGCGCATGCGCGGGCCAGGCTGCGGGGTTTGGCGCTGGGCGGGGATTGCGGCGTTGCCAAGGTCGAAGTGTCCGCGGACGGCCAGAGCTGGCAATCCGCCAAGCTGGGGCGCGACGAGGGCCCTTATAGCTTCCGGCAGTGGACCGCCGAACTTGCCATGGGCGCTCCGGGTGGCGCCGCCTTGGCGGTGCGCTGCACCAACACCAAAGGCGAGGTGCAGCCGGATATGCCCAACTGGAACGCGGGCGGCTATATGCGCAACGTGATCGAACGCACTCCCGTCAAGCTGGTGTGACGCCATGAAAAAAATTGCCCTTGCCGGACTTTTCCTGCTCGCGGGGTCGGCGGCTTCCGCCCAGCCCGTCTTCAAGACGGTTCAGATCGATCTTCCGGCCGACGCCGCCGCCTTTCCCGACGGGCCGAATGTCAAAGTCGCGAGCCAGAATTGTTTGGCCTGTCACTCCGCCGATATGGTGCTAGAGCAGCCGCTGCTGCCGCGCGCGACCTGGGCTGCGGAAGTCACCAAGATGCGCAACGTCTATAAGGCTCCCGTGAACGACGCCGATGCGGCCTTGATCGTGGATTACCTGACGGCCACGCACGCGCCCCCGTGACACGTGACATCTGACGATGGCCTATCTGCCGGCGTGTCAGTTCTTGGTCAGGGAATTGGCCATCTGGCACAGCCGGTCCAGATTGAAGGGCTTGCGCAAGATTTCGATCCGCTTCTCCCGGATCAGGTCGGGCGGCGGATCCTGGGCATAGCCCGTCATCATCAAGACCTTGAGGTCCGGCTTGAATTCCAGCCCCGCCTTGACCAGGGCATAGCCGTCCATGCGGGGCATCTTGATGTCCGAGACCAGAAGCCCGATGCCGGGATTGAGTTTCAGCAAGGTCAGCGCTTCTTCGCCGTCGCCGGCCTGGAACACTTCGAAACCCGCATCCTCGAGCATCTCGACGGCCACCACGCGCAGCATCACCTCGTCTTCCGCGATCAGGATCTGGCGCTTCATGAAACCTCCTCTTCCGTGCGCGGCATGAATATGGTGATGGCGGCTCCCTCGCCGGGGCGGCTTTCGATGGTCAAATAGCCTGACGATTGACGGACATAGCCGAACGTCATGGAAAGGCCAAGCCCCGTGCCCTTGCCCAGCGGCTTGGTGGTGAAGAAGGGATCCAACGCCCGCTCGCGAACATCCTCGCTCATACCGATGCCGGTGTCGCGCACGCTGAGGACCACATAGTCGCCGCGGGTGAACTCGGCGACCCCGGGCGGCGCATGGTCCAGGCGGCGGTCCATGGTTTCGATGACAAGCCGTCCACCTTGAGGCATGGCGTCGCGCGCATTGATCGCCAGATTGAGGAACACATTCTCCATCTGGTTGACGTCGCAACGCGTCCACCATTGGGCGTTGAGATGCATCTCGATCTCGATCTTCTCGCCCACGGAATGGCGGATCAATTCGCGCATCCCGCCCATCAACTCGGACAGCCGCACCGGCTGAGGCGACAGCGGCTGGCGGCGCGAAAATGCCAGGATCCGCTGGGTAAGATAGGCCGCGCGGTCCAGTGCTTCTTCCGCCGCGCCGATATAGTTGCCGGTGTCGATGGCGGTCGGTTCGACGCGCTTGCGCAAGAGGCGCAGATTGCCTTTGACGATCATGATGAGGTTATTGAAATCATGGGCGATGCCGCCTGACAATTGGCCGATGGCTTCCATCTTCTGGCTTTGGCGCAACGCTTCCTCGGTTCGTTGACGTTCCGTCATCTCCGCATAGAGGCGCGCATTGACACCCGACAGTTCCTCGGCGCGCTGCGACAGCGCCGCCTGGCTCACACTCAGGACCGCGATCACCAGCGCGCCCATCGTCACCAGCAGCATCAGGCCGGCATAGCGGGCGATGCGCCGCTGGGGCGGTTCCGCATTGGCGCGCAGCGACACGCTTCCCAGCAGCTGGCCGTTCTGCATCACCGGCTGGGTGACGTCGATATGATCGCCGATCAGCCCGCTATCGGCGAATGGCGCGGGAGGAAGGTTCGCGCCAGGCCGGATGAATTGCGCGATGCGCGCGCCCTTGCCGTCATAGACCCCGGCGGCCTGGAGCTCCGGGTTGACCGCCAGGGCACCAACATATTCCTGCGCCGCAACGTGGTCGTCGAAGGCGATGGCCGCGCTCACACTGGCGGCCAGGATGCGCGCCTGTTCACTCACATCCCTGAATTGCTGGTCGCTGTAGAGCTGATCTTCGTACCGCGCCATCCAGAAGCCGGCCGCCAGCAGCATCGCCGCGGCCAGGAGCGCGGCCAGCATGGGCAAGCCGAAGCGGGCCGGCCTCAACGTCATGGCCGCCCCTCCTTCTTCACAGCATGGGCAAGGCCCAGCAATTTGGAACTGATGTGAATGGAGGCGGCGTCGGCGGCGGCCTCGTCGATATCGAAGCGCACATGGTTGTCGGCGATGACAAAGCTGATCATGCCGCGTGCGGGATTGCCGGAATCGGTCACCGTCACCACGGGCCGTCCCTTGACCGCCTCTTCGGTGCTTTGGCCGGCCGTGGCGTCATTGGCGGCGAACACGATCTGGCAATCGGCTCCGGGCGCGGCGGCCCGCCGGATTACGATCGGCCGTTCCCCGTCGCGTTCCCCGGCCGCGGCGCGATCGAGCAGGTCGCCGAACGGATCATGCCCCACCACGCAGATCGAGACAGGCGCCGTGGGCGAGGGAAAGGCGCTTTGAGGCCAGTCTATGAAGGGGGCGAATTTGACCAGATAGGCCGCCTTGACGGCATATTCGAGCGAGGTTTGCGCCTCGGCCTCGGGCCACGCGATGCCCGCTCCCAGCAACGCCAACAGGAGCGCCATGGCGCGCGCGGGGGGCCTGATCCTGAAACCGCTATTCTCTAGAAGCGCCATCTGGTTTCGAGGAAAAAGTTGCGCCTGATCTCGTCGCCGGGCTCGTACTCCAGATGATGCCCGTGGAGAAGATTGAAGCCGGACAATGACAGATCGAGCTTCTCGGTGACATGCCAGGCCAGCCGCGCATTGAGCTCGACATATTCCGGCACCACCGGATTGGGAAGCGCGCCCACATCGCGGAAATCCGCGTCGAAGCTCACGCCGTCCAGCAAATCCATGGAGGAACGCAACGATGCCTGGTGATGGGGATCGTCGCCCTCTTGGGCGACGCCCAGCAACTGGGTGGCGCCGGGCGCGAACGTGAGGTGCTCGTGTTGGAGATTGAAGCCCGCGCTCAACCGCCACCAGTCCTTCACCTGATATGTGGCCCAGCTTTCCAGGCCGTAGACATGGCCCTCAATCATGTTGCCCCACTCCAGCAGGATGGCCGGATTGGAATTGAATTCGATGCTCTTAAGATGCTCGTATTCATTGTCGAAGAGCGAGACCGAGACATTCAGGTCGGACGTCAGTTGGCTGCGATAGCCAGTTTCATAGGCCGTAATCTCCTCGGGGAGAAAATTAGGATTGCCGCTGAGAAAAGTCGCGGCCCCCAGTTTCTCCGACACATCGACATCGAAAGGGGTGGGCGAACGGATGGCGCGCGACACGGCAGCCCAGAGAAGATCCTTGTCCGTCACTTTCCAGGACAGCCGCGCATTGGGCATCGGCGACCAGCCGGAATAGGGGTCGTTCTCCATCTTCAGACCCAGGACCAGCTGCAGCCGGTCGGCCAGGGGGATGTGATCTTCGGCGAAAATATCGCCCAGATTCGAGCACGCGAGCGGGCGGTATGAAGAGGAGCGAACTGGCCGGTGAGATCCGGTCGGTGATGCGGTACTGGTCGGCGCGCTCCCCCGCCCCCCACACGATGTTGTTCCAGCCGCCCAGGCTGAAATTATTTTGGAATTCGAAATCATAAGTGTTGAGCGTAAAGGCGCCGCCATTCACCGTCGAACGCTCGGTCTCGTCATAATAGGTCAGCACCTGCAGGTTGGAGTTGTTCTCCAGCGCGTGCTGCCAGGTGGCGGTCAGATTGCCCCCGCCGATGACCTGGTTGGGTGTGCCCAGCTGCGCTTCGGCCCCGCCATAGAGATCGCCTTCCAGGGTGAGGCTGTCATTTTGGGGCGTCCAGTCCAGGCGGAAACCGCCTTGTGGTTTGCTCCAGCCGTCATGGGCGCTCACGCGGGGAGTGGAATTGAAGGCGCGTTGATAGAAATCCCTGGCATAAACGCGATAGGCAAGGTCGCCGTCCAGCTTCCCGCCATATTGCAGGGCGGCGCTGCTTTCCTGGTCGCCCGCGCCCAGATCCAGATTGCCGCCCCGGGTATCGGACGCCTTGCGGGTGACGATGTTGATCACGCCATTCACGGCATTGGCGCCCCATAACGTGCCGGCCGGGCCGCTGATCACTTCGATGCGCTCGATATTTTCCGGCAGCACGTCCTGCATGTCCCAATAGACGCCGGAATAAAGCGGGCGTATAGACGCTCCGTCCGTCGATCAGGACCAGCAGTTTGTCGGAAAAATTCTGGTCCGCCGCGTTGCCATTGAAGCCCCGTGCCGTGATCACGTAATTGCTGGGGCTGGTCTGCATCACTTCCAGATTGGGCGCCAGCCGCAGCATCTCGGGCAGGCTGTCGGCGCCTGAGCGAATCACGTCGTCGTGATTGATTACATAAACCGCGGCGGGGGCGTCGCTTAGGGGTTCCGCCGCCTTGGACACCGAGGTGATGGCGACATCGGCGAGTTGCTCGAGCGACATCTGGTTGATGTCGTTCTGCGCCAATTGCTGGGCGGACGCCGGCGCGACCAGGGCCAGCAAAGATGCCGCGGCTGACAAAACTCTTATTTTTTTCGACAACCGTTTCCCCACGGCCCGCTAGCGAAATGAAACGCCTTTTTGGGGGAAAAGTTCCCGGAAGTTAAGGAATTGGGCGGTTGACTGGGTTGCCGCGAGAAAGCGTCCCCCCTTGTGACTTCCCCCCAAACTATTGATATACCATGTCTTTATTGTCTGCTTCGCCATGTTTAAAGCTGTTTTTGGGGGGATTTGTTAACGGCGCCATCTAATCAGATTGTTTACACACATGAATTAGCTTTGGCGGGATTGGGGATCCGAATTTGGCCATGACGGACAAGAACATGGCGGCCGATGAGCTTGCATATTCGCGGCTCTGGCTGCGCTTCATGGATCCCGAAACCGAACGGCGTTTCGCGCGCCGCGCGCTTCGGGAATCCATGGTGTTCATCCGCACCTATCTGATTGCCGGCATCGCACTCTACATGGCGTTCGGCGTGCTGGATTCGCGTCTGGGCGGCCAGGCGGTGCCCAGCTTATTCATCATCCGCTATGTCATCGTCTGTCCGATCCTGCTGCTGGTGTTCGGGCTTACTTTCACCCGGTCGTTCGAGAAGATCAGCCATTTCGCCCTCGCTTTCACCATGGCGACGGCGGGGCTGGGCGTGGTGGCGATGACGGCGGTGATGCCGCCGCCATTCAACAGCAATTACTATGCCGGCCTGATCATGGTGGTGATCTATTGCGACAGCCTGATCCGGGTGGATTTCATCGCCAGCGTGGCGATCTCGGTGCTGCTGGTCTTGGCCTATGAGGTCTCGGCACTGATCATCAATCCCCTGCCGATGACCGATTTGATCTCCAACAATTTCTTCCTGTCGATGGCGTCGGCGGTGGGCTTGCTGTCGAGCTACATCCAGGAAACCCAAACCCGCAAAGGCTATATCGCCCAGCGCACCATTGAAGCCAAGAACGAGATCGCCAATCTTCTTCTGGTGGAGGCGAACAAGGCCAATCATTCCAAGAGCGAGTTCCTGGCCAATATGAGCCATGAATTGCGCACGCCCTTGAACGCGATCATCGGCTTCTCCGATATCATGGACAAGGAGACTTTCGGCCCGCTCGGCAACAAGCACTATGCCGCCTACGTCAAGGACATCGCGGTCAGCGGACATCATTTGCTTTCGATCATCAACGACATCCTCGACCTCGCCAAGGCCGAGGCCAACAAGCTCACTTTGGACGAGCGCGAGATGGACCTGGTCCAGGTGGCGGGCGAAAGCATCCGCATGTGCGCGCCCAAGGCGCTGCAAGGCGGCATCCGGCTCAAGCTCCGCTCCTGCGCCGACCAGGTGATTGTGCGCGCGGACGGCAAGCTGATCCTTCAGATCCTGCTCAATCTGGTGTCGAACGCGGTCAAATTCAGTCACGATTGCGGCTTGGTGGATGTGAGCATCGACATGTCCGACCGCTCGGTCCTGGTGCGCGTGCATGACGACGGCATCGGCATTCCGGCCGCGGATATCGAGCGGGTGCTCAGGCCTTTCGAGCAGGTGGAGAATTCTCTGACCCGCCAGCACAGCGGCACCGGCTTGGGGCTGCCTTACGCCGTCAAGCTGGCCGAGCTCCATGGCGGCACGTTATGGGTCGAAAGCCAGGTCAATGTCGGCACCACCGTGACCGTGGCGCTGCCGCGCGATCGTTTCATCGCGATCCGGCAGGTGCCCGACAATCTCCGGGTCGCGATCTGAAATTCAAGGCTTGCGGATGAATAAAAGCCGCACGCGCCCGGTCTTTTCCGTCTCGGTCCAATATTCCTGAGCGCCCAGGCCCTCGGCCCATCCCCGCATCTCGGCGTCATTGCGGTATTCCAGGGTCCAGTCGGTGATGAATTCCATCGGCCAGAGATTGGAGAGCGCGGTCTCGTTCATATTGCCGATGATCAAGAGGCCGCCCGGAGACAGCGCATCATAGAGCCGGCCGACCAGAAGCCGTGCCCGCCGGTCGCTGAGATAATCCAAGAGGCCGACGGAATAGATCATGTCCTGCGGCGGGACCTGCTTCAGGCCACCATTGGCGCGCAAGATGTCGGTGAAGGAGATGTTGAGCGAGTTGAGCCGTGCCGCGCCGCCCAACTTGATCAGCATGGGATAGATGCGGTCATAGGCATGACCCAGCGCCTGGGTTTCCTGGTCCACCAAGGTGAACTCGACCTTGCCCAATGCGCCATGGGGATTTTCCAGGAAAGTTTCGATCTCCCGCGCCGGACCGCTACCCAGGCTGAGGATGCGGGCGGGACGGTCTTGCCCCTTCTCGCGCACCACGTCGGCGATCTTGTTCCGCACCAGATGCATGCGGGTGCCGATGCACTCGGCCACTTCCAGGCCCAAACGGTGGATCAGCTGCTGATAGACCCCGTCGCCAACCCGCTCCCAATCATAGACCTGATTCATGATCTGAAAGTCGCCGGGATAGCCCAGCGGCTTGGCATAGGAGCGGTCCCAGATCGCGCCGGCGCGCATCTCCGGCGTCAGCACCAGTTCGGTGAATTCCTTGGTGGCTTCGCGCTCGTCGCGGCTTCCCATCACGCCGCGCACGATATCGTTGCCGGTGAGCCAGAGACTGCGCCACTGTTCGATCAGCCGGCCTTCGCAGGCTTCATAAGCGCCCACATGATCGAAGGTGTGGGGGAAACTGAGGTGAGGCGGAGATTCTCGTCCAGCAGGGCGCGATAAGAACGCAACACGCCCAGCACGTCCGAACAGAAGGTGCGGTATTCGCGCGGCACCAAGCCATTGCGCTCGGTGGTGAGAAAGCTTCCGCTGGCGGCGATCTGGGCCTGGACGTTGCGGCTGAGCAGCCGATCGAAATCCACATAGGAATCCACCAGACTGAAGGCGTATTTGGAGCCAAAGGGGGTGGTCTCGCTGCGGCAGATCTTGGCGCGGCCCTCGAAAATCGAAAGGCCGGCTTGCTGGAAAACGATCGGCACCGTTTCGCCAAGCGAGAGTTCTTCCTCGGCCGCCTGCTTGGCAACCACGGCGATGCCGGTGAGGCTGATATTGTGAAGCTGATAGCTGGAGGATTTCACCCGCACCTTGGGCGGGTTGTTGGGAAAGAGCTTTCGCGCGTCGAAGCGAGTGGGGCGGAACCAGATTTCTTTTCCGCTGGAGCCCTTCAGTTCTTCATAGGCAAGCATGTTGGCATCCAATGTGGTTGTTCGTGCTCGATGCTTCCTTTGAACGCCACCCCCTACCGTCACGCGCACGACGGCCATCACCCGAGCTCGGCGGCATTTTTAGTCGATGGGACCCAGCCGCGTCTTTCAAGAGTTAATAAACAGTTAATAACGCAAGAAAATAGTTAACGTCAAGATTTTTCCGCATACTGAACAAGCCACAATCGTTAACGAGAGGCATTGCATGCGTATTGTCGCAATCACCGGTGGTGGTCAGGGCATCGGCCGCGCGCTCGCCTGGTACTTTGCCGATCAGGGTTATGCAGTGGCGATCACCGACAGGGATCGCGCCGCGGGACACGAAGCGCCGGCCGGAATTAGGGAGAAAGGCGCCGACGGAATTTTTCTTGCCGGTGACATTTCAAAGCCGGCGCATGTCACGCGCTGGATGAAAGACATTTCTGCGACATTGGGCACGCCCGATGTGCTGATCAACAATGCGGGGTTCATGATCCGCAAGGATGTCTTGAAGCTCACA